>NZ_JBIDAD010000007.1:0-462344 GCF_043202315.1 Streptomyces sp. NPDC048211 | reverse complement strand
AACTCGACTTCGGCGGCCACCACATCCACACCACCGACATCGAGAAGAACACCCACGACAACCCCTTCGGCGCCGTCCTCTCCTTCCGCGGCACCGTCACCGACACCACCGTCAAGCACAGCCTGAGTGCGGCGATGCCGGACCTGTCGGACCTCTTCGAGGTCGGTGACTCCTCGAAGTTCGCCGTCGGCCAGTGGTGGGCCGTGGAGATCAACGCCCTGGCGGGGACGTACGAGAAGGAGATCCAGCGCCTCGTCCAGGTCACCGGCGTCGTCGACGCGACGCACATCCGGGTCAACTACCAGATCGGCTGGGACCTCGCGGCCGGGCGCACGCTGACCTGGACCCGGGTCGAGCCCGTCGACCGAGCCCATGTGCGCAACATGGTCTTCGAGGGCTGGGGCGAGGACGAGATGACCGGCTCGCACCCGGTCGCCTACGAGTACGCCGTGCGCTGCGACGTCTCGGGCATCGAGGCGGTCGGCACCTTCTGGCCGGTGGTGATGCGCCGCTGGTGCACGTACTACCGCACCGAGCAGTGCTCGCTCACCAACCCGAAGTCCGTCACCTACGGCGGCGCGGGCTACCTCACCCAGCAGATCTACTGCCTGTACGGGCACGTGGAGGACTGTCACACCTCCAACGCCCGTCACCTCAACGACTTCACGGCCTCGGCCTACTGCTACGTCACCAACTGCCACGGCGACGGTGACGACGAGGGCCCGTTCGTGACCCACGGCCAGTTCGAGCACGACCTCGTCTACACCGGCAACTCCGGCCTGATGACGTTCGCCAACTCAGGAGCGGCCTGGGGCGGCAGGGCCAAGCGGATCACCGTACGGCGGCACGCCTGTTCGTGGTTCGTCGCCCGCGTCAAGATCACCGATCTGACGCTGGAGGACGTCCTGGTCATCGGGAAGCCGTCCCTGGCCGGTTCCGGAATGCTCTGGGTCAACGCCGACGGGGTGCAGATGCGGGGCTGCACGGCCAGCGGTCCGCTGATCGTCTCCCGGGCCTCGGACCTCTCCGCCCGTCCCAACGTCATCGCCGACTCCTCGTTCGCCTTCGCGGCGGGCGCCGAGGTCACCCAGGCCAACGTCACCGCCCCGCTCACCCTCCAGCGCACCACGCTGAAGGGCGTCGACGGCGCGGTGTTCAACGGGACCGGGCCGCTCGTCCTCGACCAGTGCACGCTGACCGGCTCCAAGGACACCGCCCCCGTCTCGCTCGCCCACGCCGACATCGGCGTCCTCGGCGGCGAACTGCGCGACACCGGACTCAAACTGACCTCGGCCAAGGACCAGCGGCTGCGCGTCGACGGCACGCGGCTGTCCGGCACCAACAAGGACGGCGCCCTGCTCGCCCGTACCGGCTCGGGCCGGACCGTCGACTGGCAGCTCAGCGGCCTCGACTCGACCGCACCCCAGGGCACCGCCCATGTGCTGGTCACCGAGGGCACCAACCGCTACCGCGCCACCGGCTCCACCTTCACCGGCGGCCGGCTCGAACTGCGGCCGGCGGCGTTCGGCGGCGGCAGCCACCTGCTGCACACCGGCTGCGTCGAGGACGGCACCGAGCGCACCGCGCTGCCGGACGAGGGCGGCCGCGTCGCCCACACCGCGGCCACGCTCCGCTTCTGACCACCCTCCCCTCAAGCACCAGGGATTCCCCGTGTCCACGCATACCCCGATCACCGGCCGGCCCGTCCGGGTCGCCCTCGTCGGCGCCGGCAACCGCGGTCTGACGTACGCCGAGTGGATCAAGGCGCACCCCGAACGCGCCGAACTCGTCGCCGTCGCCGATCCGCGTCCCGCGGCGCGGGCCGCGGCCGGGGCGCCCGTCGGGTTCGACGACTGGCGGCCGCTCGTCGAGAACCGGATCGCGGACGCCGTGATCGTCGCCACCCAGGACCGCTTCCACGTGGAGCCGGTGCTGGCTCTGGCCGAGGCCGGCTACGCGATCCTCGCCGAGAAGCCCCTCGCCCCGACCGAGGAGGAGACCCGCCGGATCGTCGAAGGGGTGGAGCGGGCCGGGGTGCTGTTCGCGGTGTGCCACGTCATGCGGTACACCCCGTACACCGACCTGGTGAAGGAGGTCGTCGACTCCGGTGTGCTCGGGCAGCTGGTCTCGATCGACCATCTGGAACCGGTCGGCTGGTGGCACTACGCCCACAGCTACGTACGCGGTCCGTGGCGCAGCGAGAAGGACTCCTCCCCGATGCTGCTCGCCAAGTCCTGTCACGACCTGGACTGGATCACGTACATCATGGGCGGCCGGATCGAGCAGGTCACCGGCTTCGGCGGGCTGAAGCACTTCCGGCCCGAGAACGCACCGGCCGGCTCGGCCGACCGGTGCCTCGACTGTGCGGTCGAGCACGACTGCCCGTACAGCGCGCTGAAGCTGTACATGCCGACGCTGCGCGAGAAGGGCGCCGTCTGGCCGGTCACCCATGTCACGGAGGCGACCGACGAGGCCGGTCTCGTGCAGGCGCTGCGCGAGGGCCCGTACGGGGTCTGCGCGTACCGGAGCGACAACGACGTGGTCGACCACCAGGTCCTCGCGATGCAGTTGTCGGACGGCGTGACCGCGACCTTCCAGATGGTGGCGTTCACCGAACAGACGCACCGGCAGACGCGGATCTTCGGATCGCACGGCTGGCTCGTCGGTGACGGCGAACGCGTCACCGTGCAGGACTTCCGGACCGGTGAGTCGGCCGTCCACGAACTCGGCGCCTCCGGATCGAACGCGGCCGACGGGCACGGCGGCGGGGACGCCGCCCTCGTCGAGGCGTTCGTCACCGCCGTCGCCACCGGTGACGCCGGGGCGGTCCGCTCCGGTCCCGCCACCTCGCTCGGCAGCCATCTCGCGGCCTTCGCCGCCGAGCGCGCCCGGCACACCGGCACCGTCCAGACGGTCCCGGCGCAGTGACTCCCCCTCTTCCCACCCTCACGTCCTCGGAGGACCCCCTCATGTCCCGTCTTCTCACCCGCCGTTCCAGAGTCCGCGCGCTGGCCGCCCCCGTCGTGGCGACCGCGCTCGCCGCCGGTGTGCTGGCCGGCTGTTCCGGCAGCGGCGACGACGGCAACACCGTCACCATGTGGACCTACCCGGTCATCTTCGACGAGGCCAAGAACAAGGCGTACTGGGACGGCCTGATCAAGGCCTTCGAGAAGGAGCACTCCGGCGTCACGGTGAAGGTCGAGACCTTCCCGTGGGCCAACCGCGACACCGCGCTGGCCACCGCGATCGCCTCCGGCAAGGGCCCGGACGCGGTCTACCTGATCCCCGACCAGCTGCCGAAGTACGCCAAGAACATCGTCCCGGCCGACGACTACATGCCGGCCGACGCCAAGTCCGACTACACGGACTTCGCGCTGAAGTCCGTCACCGTCGACGGGAAGGCGCTCGCCACCCCGGTCCTGACCAGCGCCAACCCGCTGATCTGCGACAAGCGCGTGTTCGCCGCCATCGGGGAGAAGAACTACCCGGCGAGCTGGGCGGACCTGGAGGCGCTGGCCCCGAAGCTGAAGAAGAAGGGCTACTACGCCACCAGCTACAGCGGCGACACCCAGCAGACGCTGAACATGACGTTCTACCCGCTGCTGTGGCAGGCCGGCGGGGACGTCTTCTCCGAGGACGGCAAGAACGTCACCTTCAACGACGCGGCCGGCGTCAAGGCGCTGACGTACCTGAAGAAGCTGGTCGACGGCGGCTACACCGACAAGGACCTGGTCACGACCACGCCCAAGCTGGAGCAGACGCCGACCGCCAAGGGCAAGGTGGCCTGCACCTGGCAGAACACCCCGGCGGACGTCGAACCCTTCTGGGGCAAGGAGAACATCGTCGTCCAGCCCCCGCTGAAGGAGACCGCGTCGGTCGGCTACGGCACCGTGGGCGCGCTGTCGATGCTCAAGGGCGCCGACAAGAAGAACACCGGCGACTGGCTGAACTTCGTCGCCGAGTCGAAGAACACGGCCGGTCTGCAGAAGGCCGCGGGCTTCTTCCCCGCCCGCAAGTCCGGCGGCGATCTGTACCCGGACGACGCGCTCCAGACCGCCGTCGGCGCCACGCTGCCGAGCATGGACGTGGGCCCGCTCCAGGACAAGGCGCGTGAGGTCCAGGGCATGCTCGCGCCGGAGATCCAGGCCGCGCTGCTCGGCAAGAAGAGCCCGCAGGACGCGCTGGACGCCGCGCAGAAGGCCTCGCAGGCGATGCTCGGCCGCTGATCCACGGTCGCGGGGCCGGCCTCCGGCCCCGCGACCCCACGGGGGCCTACACCCCCCGACCCCCCGCAATTCCCCCGTACCGCAAGGAGATCCCCGTGGCAGTCGTCGCGGAACCCACCCGCCGGGGCCGTCGCAGCGGGCCGCAGGCGCGCCGCGAGGCCCGGATCGGCCTGCTCTTCGTCCTCCCGTGTTTCCTGCTGTTCCTCGCCTTCCGGTTCGGTCCGGGCGTCGCCGGTGTGCTGATGAGCTTCACCGACTACTCCCTCACCGGCGGCGGCAGCTTCATCGGGCTCGACAACTTCACCCGCCTGTGGGACGACCCGCTGTTCTGGCAGGCGCTGAAGGTCACCGTCCTCTACACCGTCCTCGCCGTGCCCGGCACGCTCATCGCGTCGGTGTCCCTGGCACTGATCACCCGGCGCGCGTTCCGCGGCGCGAAGTTCTTCCGTTCGGTGTTCTTCCTGCCGGTCGTCACCTCGCTGGTGCTGGCCGCGACCGTCTTCGTGTGGATCTTCTCGACCGGCGGCCCGTGGTCCACCCTGATGGGCTGGTTCGGGATGTCCGAGGGCTCCTGGCTCTCCGACGACGTGCTGGTGCTGCCCGCGCTCGCGATCGTCGGCGTCTGGTCCCGCTTCGGGTACGGGATGCTGATCCTGCTCGCCCGGATGCAGGACATCCCGCGCGAGCTGGAGGAGGCCGCCCTCACCGACGGGGCCGGCCCCTGGCAGCGGTTCCGGTACATCGTGCTGCCGCAGCTCAAGCCCGCTCTCTTCTTCCTCGCGGTGATCGAGACGACGGCCTCGTTTCAGGTCTTCGACGCCGTCTACACGATGACGGGCGGCGGTCCCGCCAACGCCAGCTACACGCTCGTCTTCCAGCTCTACGACGCGGGCTTCAAGTACTTCGACCTGGGTTACGCCTCCGCCATCGGCGTCGCGCTCTTCGTGCTGACCGTGGTGGTCGCGGTGATCCAGCGGCTCGTGATCGGGAAGGACCAGTGACCATGACCGCAGCACCCGCAGAGACGAAGGCCCCGCCCGCCGCCCCGGCCCCCGCGCCCCCGGACCGGGCCGCACGCCGGGCCGAGCGCAGGCTGCGCAAGCTCTCCGAGCAGGACACCGTCCCGTACGGCATGCGCCCCACCCGGACCGGCCGCATCGCGCGCGGTGTGCTGCTGACGGTGGCCGCGCTCGTGACGGTCTTCCCGTTCTACGCGATGGTCGTGCTCTCCCTGAAGCCGTCCGCGGCGGTCGACTTCCCCGGCAGCCTGCTGCCGTGGCCGCTGACCGGCGAGGCGTACGACACCGTCATGGGCGCCCAGGACGTGCCGCGCTGGCTGCTGAACACCCTGGTCTACTCGGTGGTCTCCGTCGTCGGCGTGCTGCTGCTCGCCTCGCTCGCCGGGTACGCCTTCGCCAAGAAGCGTTTCCCGGGCCGGGAGACGATGTTCTGGTCGTTCCTGTCGATGGTGATGGTCCCGTACCACGTCACGATGATCCCGACGTTCGCGATGATCGCGAAGCTGGGCGGCGTCGACACGTACTGGGGACTCATCGTGCCGACCCTGGCCAACGCCCAGGCGGTGTTCCTGATGCGGCAGTTCATCCAGGGGCTGCCGGACGAGCTCTTCGAGGCGGCCCGGCTCGACGGCTGCAACGAGTGGCAGATCTTCTACCGGATCGTGCTGCCGCTGCTGAAGCCGATCCTCGCCACACTCGGCGTCTTCGTCTTCCTGTGGCACTGGAACGACTTCCTGTGGCCGCTGGTCATCGGCCAGTCCACCGACATGCGCACCCTCACCGTCGGCATCGCCTCGCTCCAGCAGCAGAACGTGCCGCTCAATGTGGTGCTCTCCGGCTCCGTCATCGCGTTCGTGCCCATCTTCGCCGCGTACATGGTGGGCCAGCGCTACTTCACCGAGGGCGTCACCGCGTCCGGAATCAAGGGATAGCCACACATGTTCACCGATGAGGCCGCACTCGAAGAGCGGCTCGCCACCCCCTCTCCCGCGCTCGTCGCCGACCTCGCCGCACTCGAAGGCGATCTGCTGGTCCTCGGCGCCGGCGGCAAGATGGGCCCCAGCCTGTGCCGGCTGGCACGCCGCGCACTGGACGCCGCCGGGCGTACGGACGTGACCGTGTACGCGGTCTCCCGCTGGTCCGACAAGGCAGCGGCCGAGGAGCTGGAGGCCGCCGGGGTCCGTACCGTCGCCTTCGACCTGATGGACCCGGCCGCCGATCTGGCCGGACTCCCCGACGCCGGGAACGTCGTCTTCATGGTCGGCGCCAAGTTCGGTTCCGCCGGGGCGCCTTCGCACGCCTGGGCGGTGAACGCCGCCATGCCGGACCGGGTGGCCCGGCGCTGGTCCGGTGCGCGCATCGCCGCGTTCTCCACCGGGAACGTCTACCCGCTGGTGCCGGTCTCCTCCGGCGGCTGCACCGAGACCGACCCGGTCGGCCCGGTCGGCGAGTACGCCATGTCATGCCTCGGCCGCGAGCGGATCTTCGGCCACGCGGCGCTGACCCGGGGCACCAGGGTCGCCAACATCCGCCTCAACTACGCGGTCGACCTGCGCTACGGCGTCCTCGCGGACATCGCGTACCGCGTGCAGGCCGGGGAGCCGGTCGATGTGACGACCGGTCATGCCAACGTGGTGTGGCAGGGGTACGCCAACGAGGTAGCGCTGCGCTCGCTGCCGCACGCCACCGACGGCGAGGGGTTCACCCTCAACCTCACCGGCCCGGAGACCGCTTCGGTGCGCCGCCTCGCGCAGTGGTTCGGCGAGGAGTTCGGCACGGAGCCGGTCCTCGCCGGCCAGGAGGCGCCCACCGCGCTGCTCTCCGACGCGAGCCGCTGCCATGCTCTCTTCGGCTACCCGGACGTCGCTCTGCGCACCCTCGTCGAGTGGCAGGCCGACTGGCTGCGCCGCGGGCTGCCGCTGTCCGGCAAGCCCACCAAGTTCCAGGTACGCGACGGAAGGTTCTGATCCACCCCATGTCCACTCCCTCCCTCCTGTCCACGCCCGCGCTTGAGCTGCTCGCCCGCGGCGCGGCGATCCCCGCCCATCCGCTCGCGCTGCACGCGGACGGCACGTTCGATGAGCGCCGGCAGCGGGCGCTGACCCGGTACTACCTGGCCTCGGGCGCGGGCGGCGCCGCGGTCGCCGTGCACACCACGCAGTTCGAGATCCGTGATCGGGAGGTGGGCCTGTTCCGCCCCGTGCTGGAGCTCGCCGCCGAGACGATCGACGCCGAGGCCGGCCGCCCGTTCGTGAAGGTCGCCGGCGCCTGCGGCTACACGGCCCAGGCCGTCGCCGAGGCCGAGACCGCCGCCGAGCTCGGCTACGACGCGGTGCTGCTCAGCCCGGCCGTTCCCGGAGCGGACGAGAAGGGGCTGCTGGAGCGGGCGCGGGCGGTCGGCGAGGTGCTGCCGGTGATCGGCTTCTACCTTCAGGAGGCCGTCGGCGGACGCTACTTGTCGCCCGCGTTCTGGTCGGCCTTCACCGATCTCCCGCACACGGTCGCGGTGAAGATCGCCCCCTTCGACCGCTACCGCACCGCCGATGTCGTACGGGCGGTGGCCGCCGCGGACCGGGCCGACGAGGTGGCGCTGTACACCGGCAACGACGACGACATCATCGGCGATCTGCTCACCCCCTACGAGACGGCCGCCGGCACCCCGCGCTGGTTCGCGGGCGGACTGCTCGGCCAGTGGGCGGTGTGGACGAGCTCGGCGGTGACCCTGCTCGACGACGTCCGCCGGGCCCGCGCCGGGGACCAGGAGGCGATGGTCCGCTGCCTGGGCCGCCGCTCCGAACTCACCGACGCCAACAGCGCGGTCTTCGACGTACGGGGCGCCTTCCGCGGCTGCATCGCCGGAGTGCACGAAGTGCTGCGCCGCCAGGGCCTGCTGGCGAACATCCGCTGCCTGGACCCGGCCGAGACGCTCTCCCCCGGACAGGCCGAGGAGATCACCCGGGTGGCCGCGGCCTACCCTTGGCTGACCGATGACGCCTTCGTTGCGGAGCACCTCGATGCCTGGCTCGCCTGAACCCGCCGACCGCCTCTCACGGGTCGTCGTCGCCGTACCGCCGGGCCTGCGGGCCCAGTTCTTCACCGCCGAGGTGTGGCAGGAACTGGAGCGGGCGGCCGAACTCATCGTGATCGACGACCACTCCGACCGGGCGGCGGTCGCGGCCGCACTGCCCGGCGCCCGCGCGCTGATCACCTCGTGGCGGGCCCCCAAGGTGGACGCGGAACTGCTGGCGCACGCGGACCGGCTGGAGCTGGTGGCGCACACCGGTTCGGCGGTCGCGCCCTATGTCACCGAGGAAGTGTTCCGGCGCTCCATCCTGGTGACCCAGGCCGGCGACGAGATGGCCCGCCCGGTCGCCGAGGTGGCACTCGCCTTCACGCTCTCGCTGCTCCACCGCATCCACCGCTTCGACCACGCCCTGCGCGGCGGGCTGGAGTGGGCGGCGGCGAGCGGGGCCCCGCCGCGCCACGAGATCCACGGCAGCGAGATCGGCGTGATCGGTGCCTCCCGCACCGGGCGTGCCTACATCAAGCTGGTGCAGGCGATGGGGGCGCGGGTGAGCGTCACCGACCCGTTCCTGTCCGCGGAGCAGGCCCAGGAGCTGGGCGTGACGTCCGTACCCCTGGAGACGCTGCTCTCGCGCAGCCGGATCGTGGCCGTGCACGCCCCGGTCACCGAGGAGACCCACCACATGATCGGCGCAGATCAACTGGCGCTGATGCCGGACGGCGCCGGCCTGGTGAACACCGCCCGGTCGTGGCTCGTCGACGAGGAGGCGCTCCTCGCCGAACTGACCGCGGGCCGTCTGGACGCGGCGATCGACGTCTTCGACGCGGAGCCGCTGCCCGTGGACCACCCCTTCCGGGCGCTGCCGAACGTGCTGCTCACCCCGCATCAGGCGGCGGGCACGGTCGAGTGCAGGCAGCGGCTGGGCACGAGCGCCGTGAACGAGGTGCTGCGGCTGATCGCCGGACGCCCGCCGGTCCACGCGGTCACCGCCGCCGCGCTCGTCCGGCTGCGCTGATCCCTTTCCCCACTCCCCCGTCACGTCAGGAGATCCACCACCATGCGACTGATGCGCATCGGCGAGCCGGGCCATGAGCGCCCGGTCGCCGTCTGCCCCGAGGGCCGCCACTACGACCTGTCCGGCGTCACGGACGACATCGACGGCACCTTCCTCGCCGCGCTGGCCGACAAGCCGCACCTGATCCCCGCCGAACCGAAGCTCCCGGAGACCGACATCACCGGACAGCGCATCGGCGCCCCCGTGGCCCGGCCGTCCGCGCTGCTGTGCATCGGGCAGAACTACGCGGCCCACGCCGCCGAGTCCGGCTCCGAACCGCCGGAGCAGCCGATCCTCTTCTACAAGTCACCGAACACGGTGGTCGGTCCCTACGACGACGTCCTCATCCCGCGCGGCTCCAAGAAGACCGACTGGGAGGTGGAGCTCGCCGTCGTGATCGGCCGCCGCGCCTCCTACCTGGACTCCCCCGCCGACGCCGCGGCCCACATCGCGGGCTACGCGGTCAGCAACGACGTCTCCGAGCGCGCCTTCCAGTTGGAGGAGTCGGGCGGCCAGTGGTCCAAGGGCAAGAGCTGCGCCACCTTCAACCCGCTGGGCCCGGTGCTGGTGACGGCCGACGAGGTGGGCGATCCGCAGCAGCTGCGACTGCGCAGCTTCGTCAACGGCGAACCCCGGCAGGACTCCTCCACCGCGGACATGATCTTCAGCGTGGCGCACCTGGTGCACCACCTCTCGCAGTACCTCGTGCTGGAGCCCGGAGACATCGTCAACACCGGTACGCCGCAGGGCGTGGCCCTGTCCGGACGCTTCCCGTACCTGGCCGAGGGCGACGTGATGGAGGTCGAGATCTCGGGCCTGGGCCGGCAGCGCAGCGTCTGCCGGCCCGCGTAGCCGGAGCCTGAGGGGCCTCAGTCCTCCGGGAGTTCGACCGGGGCGATCTCGTCGAAGACGTCGCCGGGGCCGGGGTTGGTGCCGTCGGTCGCACCGCCGAACTGGGTCATCACACCCCAGACGGCGTTCAGTGCGGTCTGCACGGCCCCCTCGGCCCAGCCGGCCGTCCAGGAGATGTCGTCACCGGCGAGGAACAGTCCCCGCTTGTCGGCGGGCAGCCGGTCCTGCATGAAGTGGGTGAACAGCCGCCGCTGGTAGCGGTAGTGGCCGGGCAGGTTGGCCTTGAACGCGCCCATGAACCAGGGCTCGTTCTCCCAGGAGACGGTCACCGGGTTGCCGGTGATGTGCTTGCGGATGTCCACGTTCGGATAGATCTCGCCGAGCGACTTCAGCATGACGTCCATGCGCTCGGTGGCGGAGAGCGGCAGCCACTTCAGACTGTCGTCGCACCAGGTGTAGGAGAGGCAGATGCTGGCCGGCTTGTCCGGGCCGTCGTCGAGGAGATACGTGCCGCGCGTCATCCGGTCGGTGAGCGTCATCGACATGGTGTCGTGCCCGGTGACCTCGTCCTTGTCCAGCCAGAACGGCCGGTCGACAGGGACGAACAGCTTGGACGACTCCATGTAGTGGGTGCGCTCCATCGCCGTCCAGTGGTCGATCGGGAAGAGCGCGTCGTCGCAGGCGATCTTGGAGAGCAGCAGCCAGGACTGTCCCGTGAAGACGGCCGCCCGGAAGGTGCGGATGTCGCCCGTGGCGTCGGTGACCGTGATCCGGTTGCCGGCGGTGCGGTTGAGCCGCGTCACCGCGGGGCGCGGCTCGCCGTCGTGCAGCGAGGCCAGCGAGGTTCCGAGCGGCCAGTGGACGATCTTCTGCGGCTCGCGTTCCCACAGGCGCAGCGGGAGCTGCTGACTGCCGCCGACGATGGAGCGGTGATGGTCGTCCGCCTCGGTGTAGACGACGCGGAGGATCTCCAGGATGGAGTTGGGGAAGTCGGTGTCCCAGCCGCCGGTACCGAACCCGACCTGGCCGAAGATCTCGCGGTGGCGGAAGGACTTGAAGGCGTCGGAGTCGCAGAGGAATCCGTAGAAGGTCTGGTTGTCGAGCTTCTCGACGAGCCGGGCCCAGATCTCCCGGATCCGCGGTACGTCGCGCTCGCGCATCGCCCGGTTCATGTCCGAGAAGTCCGCGCCCTCCTCCAGGCAGGCGTTCCAGGCGTCCATCACATCGCGGTAGACCTGCGGGAGGTCGTCGATGGTCCTGGCGTAGTGCGACTCGCCCTTCAGGTCGACGACGGTCGACGGGGTGACCGGGGAGAGCGGGTTGGGGAACGGCTTCGTCTCCAGTCCCACCAGGTCGATGTAGTGCTGGAGGGCCGTCGAGGACGGCGGGAAGCGCATCGCGCCCATCTCGGCGGTGAGGGGTCCGCCGTCCGTCGTGCAGCCGTCGAACTCGACGGTGCGCAGCCGGCCGCCGATGCGGTCCGCCTCGTAGACGACGGGCTTGAGCCCCATCTTCATCAGCTCGTAGGCGGTGACGATGCCGGAGAGCCCGCCGCCGATGACGGCCACCTCGCTGCCGTGCTCGGTCGCCGGTATCTGTCCGAGTCCGGCGGGGTGCGCGAGGAAGTCGTCGTACGCGTAGGGGAAGTCCGGCCCGAACATGGTGATCGGCGGGGCGGCGTCGGTGTGCGGGACGGCCGGGGGCACCGTGGACGTCATGGGGTACGGACTCCTTGCGGGAAACGGGCGGGGTGAGGGCGGGGCGGCGGTCTCAGACGAGGGAGCCGTACAGAGCGGGGCGGCGGTCGCGCAGATACGGGTTGCCCGCCCGGGACGCGGTCAGCAGTCCGGGGTCGACGTCGCCGATGACGAGTTCCTCGCCGCGTCCGGCGCGGGTGCGGACCGTGCCGTCGGGTCCGGCGAGAGCGCTCAGCCCGACGAATTCGAAGGGGCCTTCGGTGCCGGTCCGGTTGGCGTAGGCGACGTACAGCTGGTTCTCGAAGGCGCGGACCGGGACGACGGACTCCGCGACGAACGGGAAGGGGTGCATGAGTGCGGTCGGCACCAGCAGCAGATCGGTTCCGGCCAGGGCGTGCGCCCGCACGTTCTCCGGGAACTCGACGTCGTAGCAGATCAGGAGGCCGACGCGGACGCCTTCGAGCTCGGCCTGGACGACCGGTCGCTCGCCGGGGGTGAACCACCGCTCCTCGAAGTCGCCGAAGAGGTGGGTCTTGCGGTAGTTGGCGAGCGCGGCCCCCTCGGGGCCGATGAGCTGCGCGGCGTTGTACAGGGTCTCGCCGTCACGCTCCGGGTAGCCGTAGTGGACGGCGATCCCGTGGCGTGCGGCGATCTCGGCGACGGCCCGGGCCGACGGCCCGTCGGCTGCTTCGGCCAGCCGGGGCACGTCGTCGCCGATCGCGTACCCGGTGAGGAACATCTCGGGGCAGACCAGCAGCCGGGCGCCGTCGGCGGCGGCCCGCCGCGCGGTGTCGTCGAGCAGGCCGAGGTTGCCTGCCACCGAGCCCGGGGTTCCGGAGCTCTGGAGCAGGGCGGTGCGCAACGGCGGCATGGCTGACCTCGGACGATGGGGTGGGCGGGGACGTATAGACGGTACGTTCCGCGATTCGCCCCGGACAAGGCGCGAGCGTTGCGCACCGACCGTCGATCCGTTGCGCGGGATCGACGGGGTGCGGCGATTCATTGCGCGAGGCCGCGTAAGGGCTGTCCCGCCCGTACGGCGTCCGAGGACGGACGAGCCGGCGGAACACCTGGCCGGCGCGCCACCACCGCCCGGCGAACCTGCCCCGCTGCTCGGACGGCCGCACCGCCGGGGTCTGCCGTTCGGATCAGGCCGGACCCCGCGGGCGCGTCATGATCGGAACGAGAGGCCCTCGGGGGGCGACGGGGCAGCCCTCAGCCCGGCGATCCCGACGAGTACCGCCGCAACAGCGGCGAGAGCACCAGCACGGACTTCGTCCGTTCGACGTACGGCTCCCCCGCGATCCGCTCCAGCACCTGCTCGAAGTGGCGCATGTCCGCCGCGAACACCTGGACGAGCGCGTCCGCGTCCCCCGTCACCGTGGACGCCGAGGCGACCTCCGGATACCGGGCGAGCCCCTGCTTGATGGACTCGGGTGAGGTGTTGCGGCTGCAGTAGATCTCGATGTACCCCTCGGTCTCCCAGCCGAGCGCCGCCGGATCCACCCGGACGGTGAACCCCGTGATCGCCCCCTCGGCGCGCAGCCGGTCCACCCGGCGTTTCACCGCGGGTGCGGACAGCCCGATGATCGAGCCGATATCGGCGTAGGAGCGGCGGGCATCTTCGGCGAGGGCGTGGACGATGCGTTCGTCGAGGTCGTTCAGTCGCACGTCGTACGGGTCACTTCTCTGCGATGGCGAGGGCCCTGGTCGGGGCGGGGCACGGCTGCTGCCGGGAGCGGCCGTGCCGCCCCCGGAAGTAGACCATGGGCCCGCCCCGCAGGGCGCGCTCAGCGCAGGTGGCGCCGGGTCGGACGAGGATCGGTGAGGTGTCAGAAGGGGAACTGCGAACGTCCGTGCTGCACGGAGATCCACTTCTGGGTGGTGAAGGCCTCCAGCATCGAGTCGCCGTTCAGCCGTCCCAGCCCGGAGTTCTTCTCGCCGCCGAAGGGCACGATGGGCTCGTCGTGGACCGTGCCGTCGTTGATGTGGATCATGCCGGTGCGGATGCGCTGCCCGACCCGCACGCCGCGCTCGATGTTGCCGGTGTGCACGGCCCCGCTCAGCCCGTACGGGGTGTCGTTGGCGATCCGGACCGCCTCGTCCTCGCCGTCGAACGGCACGAGGAGGGCGACCGGGCCGAAGATCTCCTGGTGCAGCACCGGGGATCCGGCCGGCAGCCCGGTGAGCACGGAGGGGCTGACCACGTTCCCGTCGGCCCGTCCGTGCAGCAGCGCCGTGGCGCCGTCCGCGACGGTCTGGTCGACGAGCGCGGCGACGGCCTCGGCCTGCGTCGAGTTGATCAGCGGGCCGATCTGGGTCGCCGGGTCGGCCGGGTCGCCGACCCGCAGCGAGGCGACCTTCGCGACGAACTTCTCGGTGAACTCCTGCTCCACCGCCCGGTCGACGAGGATCCGGTTGGCGGCCATGCAGACCTGCCCCTGGTGCACGTACCGGCTGAACACCGCCGCGTCGACGGCGTAGTCCACGTCGGCGTCGTCGAGCACGATCAGCGCGCTGTTGCCGCCGAGTTCGAGCACGGAGCGCTTGAGGTTCGCCGCGCACACCGTCGCGACGTGCCGGCCGACCTTGTCGGAGCCGGTGAAGGAGATGACCTGCGGTATGGGGTGCTCCAGCAGCGCGTCCCCGATCTCCGCGATGTCGGTGACGACGACGTTGAGCAGACCGGCCGGCAGTCCGGCGTCCTCGAACACCTTGGCCACCAGGGTGCCGCCGCAGACCGGGGTGTTCTGGTGCGGCTTGAGAACCACGGCGTTGCCCAGCGCCAGGGCCGGAGCCACGGACTTCAGGGACAGCAGGAAGGGGAAGTTGAAGGGGCTGATGACCCCGACCACACCGACCGGCACCCGGTAGACCCGGTTCTCCTTGCCCGGGGTCGGCGAGGGCAGGATCTGCCCGGTGGAACGCAGCGCGAGCTGGATCGCCTCGCGCAGGAACTCCTTGGCCAGGTGCAGTTCGAAGGCCGCCTTCAGCCGGGTGCCTCCCAGCTCGGCGACGATCGCGTCACCGATCTCCGCCTCGCGCTCCTCGACGACGCGCAGGGCCTTCTCCAGCACCGCGCGCCGGGCGTACGGGTTGGTGTCCGCCCACGCCTGCTGAGCGGTCTCGGCGGCGCGGTAGGCCTGGTCCACCTCGTCGGCCGTGGCGACCGTGATGGAGGCCAGCTGCTCCCCGTCGAACGGGTTGAAGTCGATGATGTCCCAGGCCCCCTTGCCCGGCCTCCACTCTCCGTCGATGTACTGATGGGCCAGGTCAGTGAAGAAGGACATGAGATCCCTTACCGCAGAGTGGCGGGCAGCTGAGTGGGATTCATATTACTTATTTTCCAACAGAGTTGGTATGGAGCCCGGCCCGCCCCAAGCACCGTTTCCGGCCATGCACCGGGCCCCGGATGCCCGGAAAACACCGGTGCCCCTCCCGGCGTGAACAGCCGGAAGGGGCACGGTCGATGCGAGCGGGCGGGCTCAGCCCCAGCTGGCGTGCAGCGGCTTGCCCTCCGCGTAGCCGGCGGCGCTCTGCACACCGACGACCGCCTTCTCGGCGAACTCCGCGAGGGAGCCGGCACCCGCGTAGGTGCAGGAGGAACGGACGCCCGCGATGATCGAGTCGACCAGGTCCTCGACGCCCGGGCGGGACGGGTCCAGGAACATCCGCGAGGTGGAGATGCCCTCCTCGAAGAGCGCCTTGCGGGCCCGGTCGTACGCCGACTCGTCGGACGTACGGTTCTTCACCGCGCGCGCCGACGCCATACCGAAGGACTCCTTGTAGAAGCGTCCGTCGGCGGACTGCTGGAGGTCACCGGGGGACTCGTGCGTCCCGGCGAACCAGGAACCGATCATCACGTTGGAGGCCCCGGCGGCGAGTGCCATGGCCACGTCGCGCGGGTGACGGACGCCGCCGTCGGCCCAGACGTGCTTGCCGTACTTCTTCGCCTCGGCTGCGCACTCCAGCACGGCGGAGAACTGCGGCCGGCCCACACCGGTCATCATCCGGGTGGTGCACATGGCGCCGGGTCCGACACCGACCTTGATGATGTCGGCGCCGGCCTCGATGAGGTCGCGCACGCCCTCGGCGGCGACGATGTTGCCGGCCACGATCGGCACCTGCGGGTCCAGCGCCCGGACGGCGCGCACCGCGTTGATCATGGACTCCTGGTGGCCGTGCGCGGTGTCGACGACGAGGGTGTCGGCGCCGGCGTCGAGGAGCTGCTTGGCCTTGCCCGCCACGTCGCCGTTGATCCCGACAGCGGCCGCGATCCGCAGCCGGCCCGCCCCGTCGGTGGCGGGCGTGTAGAGAGTGGCGCGCAGTGCGGCCTTACGGGTGAGGATGCCGACGAGCCGGCCGTCCGCGTCCACCGCGGGGGCGAGCTTGCGGTTGGCGCCGTCGAGCTTGTTGAAGGCGTCGCGAGGGTCGATGTCCGCGTCGAGCAGCACCAGGTCCTTCGACATGACCTCGGACAGCTGGGTGAAGCGGTCGACACCGGTCAGGTCGTGATCGGTGACCACGCCGACGGGGCGCCCCTCGCCGTCGACGACGACTCCGGCCCCGTGGGCGCGCTTGGGCAGCAGCGACAGCGCGTCGGCGACGGTCTGGCCGGGGGCCAGCACGATGGGGGTGTCAAGCACCAGGTGGCGCGTTTTCACCCAGCTGATGACCTCGGTGACGACCTCGATCGGAATGTCCTGCGGGATGACGACGAGCCCACCGCGACGGGCGATGGTTTCGGCCATCCGGCGGCCCGCGATTGCCGTCATGTTCGCGACGACGAGCGGGATGGTGGTGCCGGTGCCATCGGGCGAGGACAGGTCGACGCCCTGACGGGATCCGACCGCTGACCTGCCCGGAACCATGAAGACGTCGTCGTACGTGAGGTCGTACGGGACGGAGGGGGACTCTGTGTATCGACCGGTGCCGGGCTCAAGAAAACGCATAACACTCATTTTTTCATACGAAATGACGCAGGTCGCTTCCACGAAGACACAGCAAACGACTCCCGCCTTCGTATGTTCCTCCAAGGAACAGGATCGGGAGTCCCGGGCAAGTGGAACCTGCCTTGCCCACAGACCCTACCCGAGGGACCGGCGAGTCATTCGTGATCATCTTCCCTGGACCTGGTGACTGGGGGTCAGGTAGCTTCAAACGCGCAGGTCCCGCGGGTGACCCAACGCCCCGGAGTATCAGGCGGAGCGGTCACAACTCCCGCCACGCACACGAGCGGAGAGGATCACTACCCACCCGTGGAGAGCGAACTGCCGGACATCTACTGCCCGTTCCCCCAGCGAACGAATCCGCACGTCGCGCACGTGAGGGGGCACCTCGACAGCTGGACCCGCAACACGGGTCTGGTGCACCGGGATTCAGCCAGGGATCGCTTCGAGCAGGCAGACTTCGGGGCCTTCGTCGGCATGGTCTACCCGACCGCCGACAGCGGGAACCTGGAGCTCGTCGCCGACTGGTTCGTCTGGCTGTTTCTCGTCGACGACCAGCTGGACGACGGGCATCTGGGCCGCAGCCCGGACCGCGTACGGGACGTCGTCGCGCTGATGCAGTCCGTGGTCGAGGGCGCCGGCACCGGCACCCTGGCGAACGAGCGGCTGCCGGCCGCGGTCGTCGCCCTCACGGACCTGTGGGAACGCACCACACCGGCCGCCGCCGCGCACTGGCGGCGGCGCTTCGCCTGGCACCTGATCGCCTATCTCACGACGACCACCACCTGGGAGGCCGGGAACCGCGCGGACGGCGTGGTCCCGTCCGAGGCGACGTACATCAGGAAACGCCGCCACACGGGCGCGATACACGTGTGCATGGACCTGATAGAGATCGTGGCCGGCATCGAGGCGCCCGAATCCATCCACAACGACGCGCGCTTCATCACCGCCCTCGAAGCCTCGTGCAACGTCGTGTGCTGGGCCAACGACGTCTACTCGTACGAGAAGGAACAGGTGCTCGGCGAGATCCACAACCTCGTCCACCTCGTCCGCCACCACCGCGGTTTCGGCAAGCAGCAGGCGCTGGAACACGTCTGCGCGGAGATCGCCACGGAGACCGGGCGCTTCCTGGCCGCGGAGGCCGAGCTGCTGGCGGCCTATCCGCAGCTCGCCCCGATGCTGGAGCCGTACCTGGACGGGATGCGGAGCTGGATGCGCGGGAACCTCGACTGGTCCCGGCAGACTCCGCGCTACAACCCGGCCGACGTCAGCCAGTACAAGGAACCGGAGCAGTATCTGGAGGCGACGGTCCTGGGCGTCCGGCCGGACTGACCGGAACGCGGAGCGGACGGAAGGGGGCGGGCGGTGTGCTCACCGCCCGCCCCCTTCCGTCCGCCGTTCAGGCTCACTCCCCGTCCGGGTCGGCCCGCTCCAGTGCCGGCCGGCGCGGCGCGGCCGACTCGGTCAGCAGGTAGTCCGCCGCCGCGGTGTCCGTCACCAGGCTGGTGACGAGCCCGGACCGCAGCACCGCTCCGATCGCCGCCGCCTTGCGCTGGCCGCCTGCGATCGCCACCACCTCGGGGATCCGGCGCAGCCGGTCCGCCTCGACCGTGATGCAGCGCTCGCCGAGGTCGCGCCCCACCCGCCGGCCGTCCGCGTCGAAGAGGTGCGCCGACATCTCGGCGGCCACGCCCAGCGAGGCGTAGTGCTCGCGCTCCGAGTCCGAGAGCATGTCGTGGACCGTGGAGATCCCGGGCTCCCAGGAGCCGATGGAGACGGCCGCGACCGTCACCTTGTCGAAGTACTCGAAGGCGCGCGCGATGCCCGTCTGGTGGCGCAGCGCGGCGGCCGTCGCCGGGTCGGGCAGCAGCATCGGCGCGTAGATCGGGTGGGCCTCGCCGCCGGACACCTGGGCGGCCCGCCGGACCGCCTCGACCGAGCCGCGCTCAGCCGTTCCCGCGTCGTAGACCCCGGTGAGCTGCACGACCGTGCAGGGCGGGAGCCGGTCGAGCGCCGCCGCCATGTGGATCGTGGAGCGCCCCCAGGCGAGCCCGAGGACATCGCCCTCGTTCACCAGTTCGCCGAGCAGGTCGGCCGCCACCTCGCCCAGGTTCTCCGGGTCGGCTGCGTCGTCCTGCTCCTCCGCCGGGGATTCGACCACGACCGCGTGGCGCAGCCCGTAGCGGGCGCGGAGCGCGTCGGAGCGCTCGGCGTCCAGTTCCGCGGGGACCCGGATCTCGATGCGTACGAGGTCACGCTCCAGGGCAGTCTCCAGGACCCGGGCCACCTTGAAGCGGCTGACGCCGAACTCCTCGGCGATCTGGATCTTGGATTTGCCCTCGAGGTAGAAGCGGCGGGCCATGGCCGCCGCCTGCACCAGCTCCGCGGGCCCCATCCGCAGGGCGGACCGGCCCGCCGACATTGCAGACACCGCGTTCTCCTCACTGCTGTTCACGCTCTCGATACGCCGTTCATCCTGTCAGATGCGGCGATCCTTGATCGGTCCCGTCGGACCGCGTTCATCTGCGTTTGGCCCGGCCGTCGCGCAATCGGGGGCCGGAGCGGGTGCCCCCGCCGTGACCGGCGTCAGTGGCCGCACGCCCACCCCGCCGAGGCGATGGCGCCGTCGGCTTTGGCGCGCAGGGCCCGGACGGCTTCGGCCGGGTCCTTGGCGCCGTACACGGCGGAACCGGCGACGAAGACGTCCGCGCCCGCCTCCGCGCATCGCTCGATCGTGGACTCCGAGACGCCGCCGTCGACCTGGAGCCACAGTTCGAGTCCGTGCCGGGAAATCAGCTCACGGGTGCGGCGGATCTTCGGCAGCATGATGTCCAGGAAGGACTGGCCCCCGAAGCCCGGCTCCACGGTCATGATGAGCAGCATGTCGAGCTCGGGGAGCAGGTCCTCGTACGGCTCGATGGGCGTCGCGGGCTTCAGCGCCATGGAGGCGCGCGCACCCTTGGCCCGGATCTCCCGCGCGAGCCGGACCGGGGCCGCCGCGGCCTCCGCGTGGAAGGTGACGGAGCCCGCCCCCGCTTCGACGTACTGCGGAGCCCAGCGGTCGGCGTCCTCGATCATCAGATGGCAGTCCAGCGGCGTGCTGGTGGCCCTGCTGAGCGATTCCACGATCGGGACGCCGAGCGTCAGATTGGGCACGAAGTGATTGTCCATGACATCGACATGGAGCCAGTCGGCACCTTCGACGGCCTGCGCCTCCTCGGCGAGACGTGCGAAGTCGGCGGAGAGAATACTCGGGTTGATCTGGGCCATGGGGCCAAGCCTGCCATGTCCTGGGTCACTTCCCCGCTTCGGTGCGCTCCAAAGCCTCACGGGATCATTACAGTTCGCACATTCCGGCCCTTTTCGCCCCGGCCGGGTGGTCCGGGGCGATCAGGCGGTCCGCCGCAGCAGGGCCAGGTACATCGCGTCCGTGCCGTGCAGATGGGGCCAGAGCTGGACGTCCGGTCCGTCGCCCAGTGCGGGCACTCCGGGCATCAGCGGGCGGGCGTCCACCCACTCGGCCTCCACGGGTGCGCCGCCGCGTCCCTTGAGCACGTCCTCGACGACCACCCGGGTCTCCGCCAGATGCGGCGAGCACGTCGCGTATCCGACGACGCCACCGATCCGTACGGCCTTCAGCGCTTCGCGCAGCAGTCCGCGCTGCAGGGGCGCGAAGCTCTCCAGGTCCTCCTTGCGGCGGCGCCAGCGTGACTCCGGCCGACGGCGCAGCGCACCGAGGCCCGAGCACGGGACGTCCATCAGGATCCGGTCGAAGGTGTCGGGCTGCCACGGCGGACGGGTGCCGTCGGCGGTGATGACCTGGTACGGGCCGGGGTTGCCGGCCAGTGAGCGCTCGACGAGACGGGCCCGGTGGGGCTGCTTCTCTGCGGCCAGCAGCGCGGCGCCGCGTCCGGCGGCGAGTGCGGCCAGCAGGGCGGCCTTGCCGCCCGGCCCGGCGCAGCCGTCGAGCCACCGGGTGTCCCTGCCCTCCAGGGGGGCGTTGGCGAGGGCGGCGGCGACGAGCTGACTGCCCTCGTCCTGGACGCCTGCCGTGCCGTCCTGCACGGCGCTCAGGGCACCGGGTTCGCCGCCTTCCGCCATCCGCACGGCGTAGGGGGACCAGCGGCCCGGCAGGCCGTTCTCCTCACCGAGGGCGTCGAGCAGTTCGTCGGTGGTGGAGCGGCCGGGGCGGGCGACCAGAGTGACCTCGGGCCGCTCGTTGTCGGCTTCGAGGAGGTCCTCGATCCCCGCGCGACCGCCGCCGAGCGCGTCCCAGAGGGCCGAGACGACCCAGCGGGGATGAGAGTGCACGACCGCCAGGTGGTCCTCGGCGTCGTCCTCGTACGAGGGGGCGACCTTCGCCACCCAGCCGTCGAGGTCGTCCGCGGACACCTTGCGGAGCACGGCGTTGACGAATTTGGCGCGCCCCTCGCCGAGCACCACCCGCGCCAGCTCCACGCTCGCGGAGACCGCCGCGTGGGTGGGGATGCGGGTGCCGAGCAGCTGGTGCACACCCATGTTCAGCACGTCCAGCACCGGCGGGTCGACCTCGACCAGCGGCCGGTCGATGCAGGCGGCGACGATGGCGTCGTACGTGCCCTGGCGGCGCAGCGTCCCGTAGACCAGCTCGGTCGCCAGCGCGGCGTCCCGGTTGTCGAAGTCGCCCTTGGCCCGGGCCTTCTTCAGCAGCGGGGGAAGCACGAGGTTGGCGTACGCGTCGCGCTCGTCGACCGCCCTGAGGGCTTCGAAGGCGAGGAACCGGACCGGATCCTTCTGCGGGCGGCGGTGCGGCTTGGCGGGACGGCGACGCGGCTGGTCGTTCACGTGAAAGGTGCTCCGCTGATGGTGAGAGGGCGAACCCTCCCAGCCTACGTCCCCGGCCCGGTCCGCCCGTCCGCCGTCAGCTGCCGACCAGCTCCCCGGGGACGATGCGCACCCCGCGCGCCCAGTCGGCGGCGCGCATCGGCTTCTTGCCCTGCGGCTGGACCCAGAGCAGCTCGACTGCGTGCGACCCGGTGCCCACGTACACGTTGTTCTTGGCCACGGACAGCTCACCGGGTGCCAGATCGCCCCGGTCCACGACGGGCACGGCCTGGATCAGCTTGAGACGCTCCCCGCGGAAGAGGGTCCATGCGCCGGGCGCCGGGGTGCAACCGCGGACCACCCGGTCGACGCGCAGGGCGGGTGCCGACCACTGGATCCGGGCGTCCTCGACGGTGATCTTCGGTGCGAGGGTGACCCCCTCGGCGGGCTGCGGCACCGCGTGCAGGGTGCCGTCCTCGATGCCGTCCATCGTCGCGGCGAGCAGTCCGGCGCCGGCGAAGGCCAGCCGGGTCAGCAGGTCGCCGCTCGTGTCGGTGGGCCGCACCTCTTCGGTGAGGACGCCGTAGACCGGCCCGGAGTCGAGCCCCTCCTCGATGAGGAAGGTGGAGGCCCCCGTGACCTCGTCGCCCGCCATGACGGCGTGCTGGACGGGTGCGGCGCCGCGCCAGGAGGGCAGCAGGGAAAAGTGGAGGTTGACCCAGCCGCGGGCCGGGATGTCGAGCGCGGTCCTGGGCAGCAGCGCCCCGTAGGCGACGACGGGACAGCAGTCCGGCGCGATCTCCCTCAGCCGCGCCAGGAAGTCCTCGTCCCGTGGCCTGGCCGGCTTGAGCACCTCGATACCGGCCTCCTCCGCCCGCTCGGCGACGGGACTGGCCACCAGCCGGCGACCTCGCCCCGCGGGCGCGTCGGGCCTGGTCACGACGGCGGCCACCTCATGGCGACCGGAGGCGATCAGGGCGTCCAGTGCGGGTACGGCTACCTCGGGGGTGCCTGCGAAGACGAGCTTCATGGGTGGCTGACTGCCTCTCAGGCCGAAACGTTACGGTGACGAGCAACGCACCAGTCTATGGTCCCGGGAGCCGGGAGAGCGCTGGGGGGCGTACGCGCGGACGCGCGCCCCTTTCATATGCGTATACGCCCCCGGAGCGTGACCAGATCCCCCGGTGAGGCGTTGGTCAAGAGAGATTGACCGAAGCGAGCCGCCCTGGTGCGGCCCGATCCCTTTCAACGCCGGTTCGAGAGGCTTCTTCATGGCCGACCACGCAACCCACGACGCCCAAGCGCGGGCCAGCCTGCATCTTCTGGTGCGGGACATCGAGCGGGTCCGGCGGCAGGTGGACGCGCTGCGCACACTCACCGCCCAGCTGGGCAACGTCTACCGCCCGCGCCGCTCCGGCCCCTCCGCGGGCTTCGTCGTCTACGGCAGGGCCCCGGCCCCCACCGTCCGGCTGGCCCAGGAACTGCGGGACAGCGTCGAGACCCTGGTCACGGCGGCAGTGGACTTCGATCGTTCACTGGGCTTCTCCTGGGACGCGGTGGGCTCCGCGCTCGGAGTCACCAAGCAGGCGGTCCACCGCCGCTACGGCGCACGGCGCACCGCGCCCCAGCCGCTGCCGGCCGAGGGTACGGCCGAGGGCGTGACGCAGCGCCCGGTACCGGTGGCGCCCGGGTCCCCCGCTCCCACGCTGCCCACGGTCCCCGCCGCGCGCTCGATGCCGCCGCAGCCGTCGGCGGACCGCCCGCCGCTGCTGGAGGACCTGCGCCCGGGCGCCTTCCCGGGCCCGCGCAACGGCTGACCGCCGCGGGCCCTTGGTGCGGGGTTCCCGTCCTCAATCGCCGGACAGGCTTCTGTGCGGGTCCCCCGCGGGGGTGCGCGTCTGCCCGGAGGGCGGGGCCCCGTGCCCTTGCCCGGTCCCCGGGCGGAGGGTTCCGTCCTCAATCGCCGGACGGGCTTGAGAGGTGCGGGTGCTCCGCCGAGTGCGGGGCGCCACCGTCCGGTGGGTGGGGGTGGGGTCCCTCCGGGGCGTCTCCTCAGAAATGGCGTGTTCACCCGGAAACGCGCAGGACCCGGGTCGTACGCCATTTCCTGCGGGGACTCCCCTGCACGCCCCCACCCTGCATCAGTAGCGTGTGCACGCCGTCGAATCGACTGCCGCAGACGCAGAACGGCCGGGGCCGGGGCCGTGCAGGGGAGTCCCCGCAGGACGACGAACATCGACCCGGGTCGGCTGCGTACCGGCGGAACGTTCGTCGTTTGAGGAGACGCCCCGGAGGGGCCCCGGCCCCCCACCCACCCGGCAGGGCGCACCCCGCACCCCACGGGAACACCCGCACCACCGCGTCTGCACACCGTCGAATCGACCGCCGCAGACGCAGGACGGCCGGGGCCGGGGCCGTGCAGGGGAGTCCCCGCAGAACGACGAACACCGACCCGGGATCATCGCGTACCGGCGGAACGTTCGTCGTTTGAGGAGACGCCCCGGAGGGGCCCCGGCCCCCCACCCACCCGGCAGGGCGCACCCCGCACCGCGGAGCACCCGCACCCCACGGGAACACCCGCACCACCAAGCCCGTCCGGCGATTGAGGACGGAACCCCCCGCCAAGGGCAGGGGCAAGGCACAGGACCCGGCCCCGCAGGGCCCCCGCCCGTCCGGCGGTTAAGGGCGAGGGTCTGTACCCCGGACCGGGGCAAGGTTCGCACCGCACCCCGCGGGGGGACCGCGGCCCTCACCCGATGTCCGGCGGGTCCACCCGGATCCGTACCGCGCCCGACGCACCGCCGCCCCGGGACATCCGCGCAGCCTGTGCTTCCTTCAGCGCGGCCGCCAGCGCCGCCCCGCTGCCCGGCGGCACCCGGATCAGGGCCCGCTCCCAGGTCTCGCCCATGGGCGCGTCGGAGGGTCTGCGGGGTCGACCGGGCTCGGCGCCCGGGACCGGCACCGGGCCGAGCACCTGGGCGTCCGCAGGCAGCTGCGCCGCGGCCAGGAACGCCGCGAGTGCTTCCGGCGCCCCCGTCGCCGACGCCATCCGGGACACCGGCGGAAAGCCCAGCTCGGCCCGTTCCGCGAGTTCACGCCGGGCGTGTCCGACCGGGTCCCAGCGCACCAGGGCCTGCACGGGCCGCAGCGTCGGCTCGGCGACGATCACCACCGTGCCGCCCTCCGGCTGCCCCCGCACCAGCGCGGCGGCGGCGGTCCAGCGGCGCAGCGCCTCCTCGCCGGCCCGCAGGTCGGGGCGGCCGACCATCGCCCAGCCGTCCAGCAGCAGCGCCGCCGCGTAGCCGCCCTCGGCGACCGGCTCGGCGCCCGGGGTGCTGACCACCAGCGCGGGCTGGCCGGGCACCGAGTCCAGGATGTGATCGCGGCCGGAGGTGCGTACGGGCACGGCGGGAAAGGCCCGGCCGAGCTCCTCCGCCGTCCGGCGGGCGCCGACGATCTGCGCCCGCAGCCTGCGGGCTCCGCAGGCTGCGCAGTGCCAGGACGTCTCGGCCCGCCCGCACCAGGCGCAGTTCAGATCCTGCTGGTCGGGCGCCTCCAGCGGCCCGGCGCAGTGCCGGCACCGCGCCGGTTCCCGGCAGCGCTCGCAGGCCAGTCGGGGTGCGTAGCCCCGGCGCGGCACCTGCACCAGCACCGGGCCGGAGCGCAGCCCGTCGCGCACGGTCTGCCAGGCCAGGCTCGGCAGCCGGGCCGCCCGGGCGGCGCCGTCCCGCGCGAGTTCGCCGTCACCGACGGTGCGGACCAGGGGCGCCGCGCTCCTCAGCTGTTCCCGGTCCGCGCGCAACGGCAGCGCCCAGCCGCTCTCGACCAGTTGCGCGGCCTCCACGGTGCAGCTCGTCCCGCCGAGCAGGAAGGCGCACCGGCCGTGTGCGGCCCGCAGTTCCAGGACCTCGCGGACGTGCGGGAAGGGGGCGTTGTCATCGCTGTGGCTGGAGTCCCCGTCGTCCCAGATGGCGACCAGGCCGAGGTCGGTGACGGGGGCGAACATCGCGGCCCGGGTCCCGACGACCGCCCGGACGGATCCCCGGCTCACGGCGAGCCACTCCCGGTAGCGTTTCTCGGGCCCCGATCCGGCTGTCAGCGTCGCGTGGCGGCCCTCCCCGAGCAGTCCGGTCAGGGCCGCGTCGACGCGGCCCGCCGTCCGCCCGTCGGGGACGACGACCAGTGCGCCGCGTCCCGACGCGAGGGTCGCGGCGACGGCGGCGGCGATCTCCTGGGGCCAGTGCGGTCCCGGCAGCGCGGTCCACACCGCCCGGGGCGCTCCCCCGTCGGCCAGCGCGGACAGGAAGGCGGGGCCCTGTGCGTACCGCTGCCAGGTACCGGGCGAAGGGGGCGGGGGCGGCGGCAGCGGCTCGGGCGACGGCTTGCCCTCGGCCCGGGCGTTCCGCGGCGGCACGGCGAGCTGAAGCACGTCGGCGAGGCTGCCCGCGTAGCGGTCGGCGACGGACCGGGCGAGCGAGAGCAGCCCGGGCCCGAGGACGGGTTCGGGCGAGACGACGGAGGCGAGCGCGGCCAGCGCCCCGCTGTAGTCGGACTCGGCCAGCCGCTCGACCAGGAATCCGTCGATGAGCCCGCCGCCCTCGCGGCGCCCGCCCCGGACGTTGCGTCCTCCGGCCCCGAACCGCACCCGCACCCGCACGCCGGGCTGGGCCTCGGCGTCGAGCTCCTCGGGCACGGCGTAGTCGAAGTACTGGTCGAGGTGGAGCGCGCCCTTGTTGACCAGGACGCGGGCGACGGGAAGCTCCTTGGCGAGCGCGGCACCGCGCCAGGTCCGCGGTTTGGCGCGCGGCACCTTGGCCCGGCGCACGGTCTCCCGGATCAGCGCAAGCTGCTCCGGTGCCCCTGCGTCGGGCTCGTCGGACCGCTTGTCGTCGCTGCTCACAGCCAAATTCCTACCAGACGTCACTGACAGCCGGGGCCGCCGATCACCCCCGGCGCCACGCGCACCGGCCGGGCGGCCCTGACCGGACACGGACGCGCCGGAGCCCGGACACCGTGACGGCATCCGGGCTCCGGCGTACGTACGACGCCCCCGAAGAGGCGGCCGGCAGGCTTACAGGCCCGCGGCCTTGCGCAGCGCGTCCACGCGGTCGGTGCGCTCCCAGGTGAAGTCGGGGAGCTCGCGGCCGAAGTGGCCGTACGCGGCGGTCTGGGCGTAGATCGGGCGCAGCAGGTCGAGGTCGCGGATGATCGCGGCCGGGCGGAGGTCGAAGACCTCGCCGATGGCGTGCTCGATCTTCTCGGTCTCGATCGAGGCGGTGCCGAAGGTCTCGACGAAGAGGCCGACCGGCTCGGCCTTGCCGATCGCGTACGCGACCTGCACCTCGCACCGGGCGGCGAGGCCCGCCGCGACGACGTTCTTGGCGACCCAGCGCATCGCGTACGCGGCCGAGCGGTCCACCTTCGACGGGTCCTTGCCCGAGAAGGCACCGCCGCCGTGACGGGCCATGCCGCCGTAGGTGTCGATGATGATCTTGCGACCGGTCAGACCGGCGTCGCCCATCGGGCCGCCGATCTCGAAACGACCGGTGGGGTTGACCAGCAGGCGGTAGCCGTCGGTGTCGAGCTTGATGCCGTCCTCGATGAGCTGGTTCAGGACGTGCTCGACGACGAACTCGCGGATGTCGGGAGCGAGCAGCGAGTCGAGGTCGATGTCGCTCGCGTGCTGCGAGGAGACGACGACCGTGTCGAGACGGACGGCCTTGTCGCCGTCGTACTCGATGGTGACCTGCGTCTTGCCGTCGGGACGCAGGTACGGGATCGTCCCGTTCTTACGGACCTCGGACAGCCGGCGCGAGAGCCGGTGGGCGAGGTGGATCGGCAGCGGCATCAGCTCGGGCGTCTCGTCGCAGGCGTAGCCGAACATGAGGCCCTGGTCGCCGGCGCCCTGCTTGTCGAGCTCGTCCTCGTCGCCTTCGACCCGCTTCTCGTACGCGGTGTCGACGCCCTGTGCGATATCGGCCGACTGTGCGCCGATGGACACCGACACGCCGCAGGAGGCGCCGTCGAAGCCCTTCTTCGAGGAGTCGTAGCCGATCTCCAGGATCCGGTTGCGGACCAGTGTCGGGATGTCGGCGTAGGCCTTGGTCGTGACCTCACCCGCAACATGCACCAGACCGGTGGTGATCAAGGTCTCGACGGCGACGCGCGACGTCGGGTCCTCGCGCAGGAGTGCATCGAGAATGGTGTCGCTGATCTGGTCAGCGATCTTGTCGGGGTGACCCTCGGTAACGGACTCCGAGGTGAAGAGACGGCGGGACACATCGCTCCCTGGGGTTGCAGCGGCTGCTGGCTGATCATTTGGCGGTCGGCCCGGGAGCTGCGCCCGGTACGAACCTGGACCAGTTTATCGGTCGGCTCCGGCTGTCGGACAACGTGTCTCGCCCTTTGGTAGATCTGTGACATGCGGCACCGCCCCCCGGAGGAGCCCCGAAGGCCGCCCCGGAGCCGTTCACGCCCGTATTGCAAGGGATCGGGCCGCGGGCCCGCGACACGAGAAATTCACCCGAGACGCGCCGACACGAGGTCCCAGACCGTGTCGGCGAGCGCTTCCTTGGGCCCGTAGGGCACCGGGGTCTCGCTGCCGTCGGCCGCGAGCACCACCGCCTCGTTCTCCTCCGAGCCGAAGGTCTTGCGCTCCCCCACCTCGTTGACCACCAGCAGGTCACAGCCCTTGCGGCGCAGCTTCTCCCGGCCGTTGGCGAGGACGTCGTCGGTCTCGGCGGCGAATCCGACGACGATCTGCCCGGGCGTGGCGCGCTCGGCGGACACCTCGGCGAGGATGTCGGGATTGCGTACGAGGGCGATGGGCGCGGGCTCCTGGCCGTCCTTCTTCTTGATCTTCCCCTGGGCGTACTCGGTGGGGCGGAAGTCGGCGACCGCCGCCGCCATCACCACGACGTCGGCGTCCGCCGCCGCCTTCAGCACGGCCTCGCGCAGCTGCACCGCGGTGCCGACGCGGACGAGGTCGGCGCCGGACGGATCGGGCAGACCGGTGTTGGCTTCGACGAGCGTGACCCGGGCGCCCCGGGCGACGGCGGTGCGGGCGAGTGCGTACCCCTGCTTGCCGGAGGAGCGGTTGCCGAGGTAGCGGACGGGGTCGAGCGGCTCACGGGTGCCGCCCGCGCTGATCACCACGTGCCGTCCGACGAGGTCGGGGGCGACGGGGCCGCGGGCCAGCACGCGGCGGCAGACCTCGAAGATCTCCGCCGGATCGGGCAGCCGGCCCTTGCCGGTGTCGACACCGGTGAGACGCCCGACGGCGGGCTCGATGACGACGGCGCCCCGGCGGCGCAGGGTGGCGACGTTCTCCTGGGTGGCCGGGTGCTCCCACATCTCGGTGTGCATCGCGGGCGCGAAGACGACCGGACAGCGGGCGGTGAGCAGGGTGTTGGTGAGCAGGTCGTCGGCCAGGCCGTGGGCCGCCTTGGCGAGCATGTCGGCGGTCGCGGGGGCGACGACGACGAGGTCGGCGTGCTGTCCGATCCGCACGTGCGGGACCTCGTGGACGTCGTTCCAGACCTCGGTGGAGACCGGATGGCCCGAGAGCGCCGACCAGGTGGCGGCGCCGACGAAGTGGAGCGACGACTCGGTCGGGACGACCCGTACGTCATGTCCGGACTCGGTCAGCCTGCGCAGCAGCTCGCACGCCTTGTACGCGGCGATGCCGCCGCTGACCCCCAGAACGACCTTCGGCTTGTCCACTGCGTCTCCCCGCACTCGGATACGTACGCGCTCCGTACATCCACCATGCTGCCTCACGGCCGCGGGCGCGGGTCCGTCGCCCCGGGGCACACCACAGGCCCGGCGGTCACGACCGCCGGGCCTGTGGTGAAGGTGCGTTTCCTGCTTACTGCGCGGGGCCCTCGATGGCCTCGGAGGTGAGCAGGCCCGCGTTGATCTCGCGGAGCGCGATCGAGAGCGGCTTCTCGTGGACGTGGGTGTCGACGAGCGGACCGACGTACTCGAGGAGTCCCTCACCGAGCTGCGAGTAGTACGCGTTGATCTGGCGCGCGCGCTTGGCGGCGTAGATCACGAGGCTGTACTTCGAGTCGGTTGCTTCGAGGAGCTCATCAATCGGCGGGTTGATGATGCCCTCGGGCGTGGTGATGGAAGAGGACACTCTCTGCCTTCCGAAGGGGGTGAAGATCAAAGAAATCTTTGACGATCAGGGGCTTTGTGGCCGGTGCCCCCGCGTCGGTGCGTTCATTCGCCTCCGGCACGGTGGCCGGAAGCCTCCAGCATCAATTCTAGCAGCTCACGTGCCACGTCCTCGACGGAGGTGTTGACGAGCGTCGTATCGAACTCGGATTCGGCGGCCAGTTCGACCTTCGCGGCGCCGAGACGGCGTTCGATCACCTCGGGCGCCTCGGTGCCCCGGCCGGTGAGCCGGCGCACCAGCTCGTCCCAGCTCGGCGGCGCGAGGAAGACCAGCTGGGCGTCCGCCATGGACTGGCGGACCAGCCGGGCGCCCTGGAGGTCGATCTCCAGCAGCACCGGCTCACCGGCCTCCAGGCGCTCCTGCACGGCGCGCCGGGGCGTGCCGTAGCGGTTGCCGGCGAACTCGGCCCACTCCAGCAGTTCACCGTTGGCGATCAGCTTGTCGAACTCCTCGTTGTCCACGAAGAAGTAGTGGACGCCGTTGCGTTCGCCGGGGCGGGGCTTGCGGGTCGTCGCCGACACCGAGAGCCACACCTCGGGGTGGACCTTGCGCATATGCGCGACGACCGTGCTCTTGCCGACCCCCGAGGGGCCGGAGAGCACGGTCAGCCGCGGACGTACGTCCGGGGGTACGGGGGACGTCCCCCGGGATGTTGCAACCATGGAGCGATTATCCAGGTTCTCAGGAGTGCCTGAGAACGTCAGGCGGCGCTGCCGCCGAACTCACGCTCCAGGGATGCGATCTGGTTGGAGCCGAGACCCCGGACCCGGCGGCTCTCGGAGATGCCGAGCCGCTCCATGATCTGCTTGGCGCGGACCTTGCCCACGCCGGGCAGGGACTCCAGCAGGGCGGAGACCTTCATCTTGCCGATGACGTCGTTCTCCTGGCCCGACTTGATGACCTCATGGAGGGAGGCGCCGGAGTGCTTGAGTCGATTCTTGACCTCGGCCCGCTCCCGGCGAGCCGCGGCGGCCTTTTCGAGCGCGGCTGCGCGCTGTTCAGGGGTAAGGGGCGGAAGAGCCACGCCTACGTCACCTCGGATGTCGATCTGTCGGATACGGACCGGTGAGGCAGCGGGATCGCCCCTCACCTGGTGAGCCGCGAACAACCTGTGCTCGTTGGCTCTCGACGGAGACTAGCGGCCAAGGCCGCCGGAGTCAGCGAGAACGGACTAAAAGTCCTGGTCAGCCTTAGCCGACCGGGACATTCCCGGCATAACACCTGAGTTTTTTGGTCAGGATTCCGTCAACAGCCTGTTACGTGACAGTGTCAGCCGTCCGAGACGGCCGCACGGACCTCGTCCGCGAACCGTTCGGCGGCTTCGCGCAGCCCTGACGCGTCCGGACCGTGGCGCAGCACGCCCCGGCTGACGCTGGGCACGACGTTGCCGACCGCGTCGCCGAAGACGCCCGGAAGATCCGCGGGTGTGGCGCCCTGGGCGCCGATGCCGGGAGCGAGCAGCGGCCCGTTGATCGCGAGGTTCGCACCCGCGTCCCCGAGCGTCGCCCCGACCACCGCGCCGACCGAGCCCAGCGGGGTGACCCCCGCGTTCTCGGCCGCCATGTGGTCGAGCATCACCTGGGCCAGCGAACGGCCGTCGGCCGCGGTGGCGCGCTGCACCTCGGCGCCCTCCGGGTTGGAGGTGAGGGCCAGCACGAAGACGCCCGAGCCGGAGACCGCCGCGGCGTCGAGCGCGGGCCGCAGCGATCCGAAGCCGAGGTACGGCGAGACCGTGACCGCGTCCGAGAACAGCGGCGAGTCCTTGTCCAGGTAGGTCGCGGCATAGGCGCCCATGGTGGAGCCGATGTCGCCGCGCTTGGCGTCCATCAGGACCAGCGCGCCGGCCGCCCTGGCCTCCTCGACGGCCTTCTCCAGCACGGCGACGCCGCGCGAGCCGAACCTCTCGAAGAACGCGGACTGCGGTTTGAGCACGGCGACCCGGTCGGCCAGCGCCTCGACGACCGTACGGGTGAAGCGCTCCAGGCCCGCGACATCGTCGCCGAGCCCCCAGGAGCTCAGCAGGGACGCGTGCGGATCGATGCCCACGCAGAGCGGTCCACGGGTGTCCATGGCGTGGCGCAGACGTGCGCCGAAGGGCTCCTGGGTCATTTCGCGGCCTTCCTGGTTTCCGCGCCGACGGCGTCGGCGAGGGTGGCGTACGGGGAGGCGGCCAGGCGCGCGGCCAGGCCCTTGTGGATCGCGCGTGCGTAGAACGGGCCCTCGTAGATGAAGGCGCTGTAGCCCTGGACGAGCGTGGCACCGGCGAGGATGCGCTGCCAGGCGTCCTCGGCGTTCTCGATGCCGCCGACGCCCACCAGGGTGATCCGGTCGCCCACGCGCGCGTACAGGCGGCCCAGGACCTCCAGGGAGCGCTCCTTGAGGGGCGCTCCGGACAGTCCGCCGGTCTCCTTGACCAGGGAGGCCGGGGACTTCAGGCCCAGGCTCTCGCGGGCGATGGTGGTGTTGGTGGCGATGATGCCGTCCAGGCCCAGTTCGACGGCGAGGTCGGCGACGGCGTCGACGTCCTCGTCCGCGAGGTCGGGGGCGATCTTGACGAGCAGCGGGACCCGGCGGGCGGTGACGGTCCGGTCGGCCGCCTCGCGCACGGCGGTCAGCAGCGGGCGCAGCGACTCGGTGGCCTGGAGGTTGCGCAGTCCCGGCGTGTTGGGCGAGGAGACGTTGACGACCAGGTAGTCGGCGTGTGCGGCGAGGCGCTCGGTGGACTTCACGTAGTCGGCGGCGGCTTCGGCCTCGGGGACGACCTTCGTCTTGCCGATGTTGACGCCGACGGTCGTCCGGAAGACCGGGTTGCGGGCGGCCAGGCGCTCGGCCACGGCGGCCGAACCCTCGTTGTTGAAGCCCATGCGGTTGATCAGCGCGCGGTCCGCGACGAGGCGGAAGAGGCGCTTCTTGGGGTTTCCGGGCTGCGGTTCGCCGGTGACGGTGCCGATCTCGACGTGGTCGAAGCCGAGCATGGCCATGCCGTCGATCGCGATCGCGTTCTTGTCGAAGCCGGCGGCGAGGCCGAAGGGGCCGTGCATCCGCAGGCCGAGGGCCTCGGTGCGCAGCTCCTCGTAGCGCGGGGCGAGCGCGGCGGCGGCGAAGGTGCGCAGGACGGGGGTGCGGGCGGCGAGGCGGATCCAGCGGAAGGCCAGGTAGTGGGCCTGCTCGGGGTCCATCCGCTTGAAGACGAGCTGGAAGAAGAGCTTGTACATCGGGGTGTGTCCTCGGTGGTGTCTCGGCGCGTCGGTGTTCTGACGAAGGGGTGTTCTCGCGCGTCGCGGATCTTGCGCGTCGCCGTGCGCGAAGCTCGTGAGCCGCGGTCCTCGCGAAGAGGGGGACACCGTTTCCGGTGTCCCCCTCCTGGGCCGCTATGCGCGCGCTGCCGTCAGATGCTCCGCGTGTTCCTGGAGGGAACGTACGCCGACGTCTCCGTGGTTGAGGGCGTCGATGCCCTGGACGGCCGCGGCGAGCGCCTGGACCGTGGTCAGGCAGGGCACGGACCGGGCCACGGCCGCGGTGCGGATCTCGTAGCCGTCGAGCCGCCCGCCGGTTCCGTACGGGGTGTTGACGATGAGGTCGACCTCGCCGTCGTGGATGAGCTGGACGATCGTCTTCTCGCCGTTCGGGCCCTCGCCCTCGGACAGCTTGCGCACGACGGTGGCGTTGATGCCGTTGCGCTTGAGGACCTCGGCGGTGCCGGAGGTGGCCATCAGCTCGAAGCCGTGGGCGACCAGCTCGCGGGCCGGGAAGATCATCGTGCGCTTGTCGCGGTTGGCGACCGAGATGAAGGCGCGGCCCTTGGTGGGCAGCGGACCGTAGGCGCCCGCCTGCGACTTGGCGTACGCCGTGCCGAAGACGGAGTCGATGCCCATGACCTCGCCGGTGGAGCGCATCTCCGGGCCCAGGACCGTGTCGACGCCGCGCCCGTGGACGTCGCGGAAGCGCGACCACGGCATGACGGCCTCCTTGACGGAGATCGGCGCGTCGAGCGGCAGCGTGCCGCCGTCGCCGGTCTTCGGCAGCAGGCCCTCCGCGCGCAGCTCGGCGACGGTCGCGCCCAGCGAGATGCGGGCGGCGGCCTTCGCGAGCGGTACCGCGGTCGCCTTCGAGGTGAAGGGGACGGTGCGGGAGGCGCGCGGGTTGGCTTCGAGGACGTAGAGGATGTCGCCGGAGAGCGCGAACTGGATGTTGATCAGCCCGCGGACGCCGACGCCCTTGGCGATGCCCTCGGTGGAGGCGCGCAGCCGCTTGATGTCGTAGCCGCCGAGCGTGATCGGGGGCAGGGCGCAGGCGGAGTCGCCGGAGTGGATACCGGCCTCCTCGATGTGCTCCATGACGCCGCCGAGGTAGAGCTCGGTGCCGTCGTAGAGGGCGTCGACGTCGATCTCGATCGCGTCGTCGAGGAAGCGGTCGACCAGGACCGGCCGGGTGGGGCTGATCTCGGTGGACTCGGAGATGTACGAGGAGAGCCGGGTCTCGTCGTACACGATCTCCATGCCGCGGCCGCCGAGCACGTACGAGGGGCGGACGAGGACGGGGTAGCCGATCTCGTCGGCGATGGCCTTGGCCTCGGCGAACGTGGTGGCGGTGCCGTGCTTGGGGGCGGGCAGTCCGGCCTCGGCCAGGACGCGGCCGAAGGCGCCGCGGTCCTCGGCGGCGTGGATCGCCTCCGGGGAGGTGCCGACGACGGGCACGCCGTTGTCCTTGAGCGCCTGCGCCAGGCCCAGCGGGGTCTGGCCGCCGAGCTGGACGATGACACCCGCGATCGGGCCCGCGAGGGACTCGGCGTGCACGATCTCCAGCACGTCTTCCAGCGTCAGCGGCTCGAAGTACAGGCGGTCGGAGGTGTCGTAGTCCGTGGAGACGGTCTCCGGGTTGCAGTTGACCATCACGGTCTCGTAGCCCGCGTCGCTCAGCGCGAAGGAGGCGTGGACGCAGGAGTAGTCGAACTCGATGCCCTGACCGATGCGGTTCGGGCCGGAGCCGAGGATGATCACCGCGGGCTTGGTGCGGGACGCGACCTCGCTCTCCTCGTCGTAGGAGGAGTAGAAGTAGGGCGTCTTCGCGGCGAACTCGGCGGCGCAGGTGTCGACCGTCTTGTAGACCGGGCGGATGCCGAGCGCGTGCCGCACCTCGCGGACGACGTCCTCGCGCAGGCCGCGGATCTCGGCGATCTGGACGTCCGAGAAGCCGTGCCGCTTGGCGTCGGCCAGCAGCTCGGGGACGAGCTTGTCGGCGGCGGCCAGCTCGTCGGCGATCTCCTTGATCAGGAAGAGCTGGTCGACGAACCAGGGGTCGATCTTCGTCGCGTCGAAGACCTCTTCCTGGGTGGCGCCGGCCCGGATCGCCTGCATGACGGTGTTGATCCGGCCGTCGGTCGGGCGGACCGCCTCGGCCAGCAGCTCGGCCTTGTCGCCGGGTTCGCCGGTGAAGGCGAACTGCGAGCCCTTCTTCTCCAGGGAGCGCAGCGCCTTCTGCAGTGCCTCGGTGAAGTTCCGGCCGATCGCCATGGCCTCGCCCACCGACTTCATGGTGGTGGTGAGGGTGGAGTCGGCGGAGGGGAACTTCTCGAAGGCGAAGCGCGGGGCCTTGACCACGACGTAGTCGAGGGTCGGCTCGAAGGAGGCCGGCGTCTTCTCGGTGATGTCGTTCGGGATCTCGTCGAGCGTGTAGCCGACGGCCAGCTTGGCGGCGATCTTGGCGATCGGGAAGCCGGTGGCCTTGGAGGCCAGCGCCGAGGAGCGGGAGACGCGGGGGTTCATCTCGATCACGATGACCCGGCCGTCGGCCGGGTCGATGGCGAACTGGATGTTGCAGCCGCCGGTGTCGACGCCGACCTCGCGGATGATCGCGATGCCGATGTCGCGCAGCCGCTGGTACTCGCGGTCGGTGAGCGTCATCGCCGGGGCGACGGTGATCGAGTCACCCGTGTGGACGCCCATCGGGTCGAAGTTCTCGATGGAGCAGACGACCACGACGTTGTCGTTCTTGTCGCGCATCAGCTCCAGTTCGTACTCCTTCCAGCCGAGGATGGACTCCTCCAGGAGCACCTCGGTGGTCGGGGAGAGCGTGAGGCCCTGTCCGGCGATGCGGCGCAGCTCCTCCTCGTCGTGGGCGAAGCCGGAGCCGGCGCCGCCCATGGTGAAGGAGGGGCGGACGACGACGGGGTAGCCGCCGAGGGTGTCGACGCCCTTCATGATGTCGTCCATGGAGTGGCAGATGACGGAGCGGGCGGACTCGCCGTAGCCGATCTTCGCCTTGACGGCCTCGACGACACCCTTGAAGAGCTCGCGGTCCTCGCCCTTGTTGATGGCCTCGACGTTGGCGCCGATGAGCTCGACGCCGTACTTCTCCAGGACACCGTTCTCGTGCATGGAGATCGCGGTGTTGAGCGCGGTCTGGCCGCCCAGGGTGGGGAGCAGCGCGTCGGGGCGCTCCTTGGCGATGATCTTCTCGACGAACTCGGGGGTGATCGGCTCGACGTACGTGGCGTCGGCGATCTCCGGGTCGGTCATGATCGTCGCCGGGTTGGAGTTCACCAGGATGACGCGCAGGCCCTCGGCCTTGAGGACGCGGCAGGCCTGGGTGCCGGAGTAGTCGAACTCGGCGGCCTGGCCGATGACGATCGGACCGGAGCCGATGACCAGGACGGACTGGATATCGGAGCGCTTAGGCACGCTGGTCCTCCATCAGGGATACGAAGCGGTCGAAGAGGTACGCGGCGTCGTGCGGGCCGGCGGCTGCTTCGGGGTGGTACTGGACGCTGAAGGCCGGCCGGTCGAGGAGCTGGAGGCCCTCGACGACCTGGTCGTTCAGGCAGACGTGGGAGACCTCGGCGCGCCCGTAGGCGGTGTCCGAGACCTTGTCGAGCGGGGCGTCCACGGCGAAGCCGTGGTTGTGCGCGGTGACCTCGACCTTGCCGGTCGAGCGGTCCTGCACGGGCTGGTTGATGCCGCGGTGGCCGTACTTCAGCTTGTACGTGCCGAAGCCGAGCGCGCGGCCCAGGATCTGGTTGCCGAAGCAGATGCCGAAGAGCGGGGTCTTGCGCTCCAGGACGCCCTGCATGACGGAGACCGGGTGGTCGGCGGTGGACGGGTCGCCGGGGCCGTTGGAGAAGAAGACGCCGTCGGGCTGTACCGCGTACACCTCCTCCAGGGTGGCGGTGGCGGGCAGGACGTGCACCTCGATGCCGCGTTCGGCCATCCGGTGCGGGGTCATGCCCTTGATGCCGAGGTCGATCGCGGCGACGGTGAACTTCCTGGTGCCGATCGCGGGGACGACGTACGTCTCCTTGGTGGCGACCTCGGCGGACAGGTCGGCGCCGTTCATCTCGGGGGCCTGGCGCACCCGGGCGAGGAGCGTGCCCTCGTCGGCGATGGCGTTGCCGGAGAAGATGCCGACGCGCATCGCGCCGCGCTCGCGCAGGTGGCGGGTGAGGGCGCGGGTGTCGATGCCGCTGATGCCGACGACGCCCTGGCTCGCGAGCTCCTCGTCGAGCGAGCGCCGCGAGCGCCAGTTGGAGGGCACCCGGGCGGGGTCGCGCACGACGTAGCCGGAGACCCAGATCTGCTTCGACTCGGGGTCCTCGTCGTTCACACCGGTGTTGCCGACGTGCGGGGCGGTCATCACGACGACCTGGCGGTGGTACGAGGGGTCGGTCAGCGTCTCCTGGTAGCCGGTCATGCCGGTGGAGAACACCGCCTCGCCGAAGGTCTCCCCCACAGCCCCGTAGGCGCGGCCGCGGAAGGCGCGGCCGTCCTCCAGGACGAGTACGGCGGGAGCTTTGGCGGCTCCCCGGGTGGAGATCGTCATCGTGCGGTGCCTTCCGTAGTGCTGGTGAGTTGAGTGCGGTGAAGACCGTTGACGGCTTCGACCCAGGCGGCGTGCTCGGCCGAGTGGTCCGAGCGGAATCCGGAGTCGATCAGCTGGTCGCCGAGCGCCCAGGTGATGACGAGCAGGCCGCCCTCCGGCAGGACCTTGCCCGCGAGGGCCTTGTCGGTCCGGGCTTCGCGCAGGTCGGCGGCGGGGACGAAGAAGTCCGTCGCGCCGGGCCGGACGACGTCGAGGCCCTGCTCGGTGAGGGTGAGCTCGACGCGGCTGCGGGTCCCGAGGCCGTGGGCGACGATGCGGTCGAGCCACTGTCCGGCCGTCGTCGAGGCGTGGTACCGCCCGGTCAGGGTGAGCAGTTTCTCGCCGTCCGCGAAGCCGTCCGGGGTGGTCGCGAGGTCGGAGAGACCGGACTGGAGGCTGCCGCGCCACTTCCATCCCTGGCGCATGAGCCAGTAGACGAAGGCGATGAGGACGATCAGTCCGATCACCCAGCTGATGCGGGCGGACCAGTCGGTGACCTCCGCCGACTTCTGCTCGGCGGCCAGTCGGTACAGCTGGTGGGTGGGGCTGAGTGTTGTCACGCGAGTTTCCCGTCGACGACCGTGGCACGGCCCCGCAGGAAGGTGTGGGTCACTCGGCCCGGCAGCTCGCGCCCCTCGTAGGGGGTGTTGCGGCTGCGGGAGGCGAATCCCGCGGGGTCCACGACTCCACGGTATGCCGGATCGACCAGGGTGAGGTTGGCGGGCTCGCCCTCCGAGACGGGCCGGCCGTGTCCGTCGAGGCGGCCGATGGCGGCGGGGCGGAACGACATGCGGTCGGCGACGCCGGCCCAGTCGATCAGACCGGTGTCCACCATCGTCTGCTGGACGACGGAGAGGGCGGTCTCCAGGCCCACCATTCCCATGGCGGCCGCGGCCCACTCGCAGTCCTTGTCCTCGTGCGGGTGCGGGGCGTGGTCGGTGGCGACGCAGTCGATGGTGCCGTCGGCGAGGGCCTCGCGCAGGGCCAGGACGTCGGCCTCGGTGCGCAGCGGAGGGTTCACCTTGTAGACCGGGTTGTAGGACCGGACGAGCTCGTCGGTGAGCAGCAGGTGGTGCGGGGTGACCTCGGCGGTGACGTTCCAGCCCTTGGACTTGGCCCAGCGGACGATCTCGACGGAGCCGGCGGTCGACAGGTGGCAGATGTGCACCCGGGAGTCGACGTGGGCGGCGAGCAGGACGTCGCGGGCGATGATCGACTCCTCGGCGACGGCGGGCCAGCCGCCGAGGCCGAGCTCGGCCGAGACGATGCCCTCGTTCATCTGGGCGCCCTCGGTGAGGCGGGGCTCCTGGGCGTGCTGGGCGACGACGCCGTCGAACGCCTTCACGTACTCCAGGGCGCGGCGCATGATCACCGCGTCGTCGACGCACTTGCCGTCGTCGGAGAAGACCTTCACTCCGGCGGCCGAATCGTGCATGGCGCCGAGCTCGGCGAGCTGCTTGCCCTCCAGGCCGACGGTGACGGCGCCGATGGGCTGCACGTCGCAGTAGCCGGACTCCTTGCCGAGCCGCCAGACCTGCTCGACGACACCGGCGGTGTCGGCGACCGGGAAGGTGTTGGCCATGGCGTGCACGGCGGTGAAGCCGCCGACCGCCGCGGCCTTGGTGCCGGTCAGGACGGTCTCGGAGTCCTCGCGGCCGGGCTCGCGCAGGTGGGTGTGGAGGTCGACGAGGCCGGGCAGCAGGATCTGGCCCGCCGCCTCGATCACGGTGGCGTCGCCGGCTTCGAGCCCGGTGCCGACCGCGGCGATGGTCTCGCCGTCGATGAGGACGTCCTGGGGGTCGCCGCCGAGGACCTTCGCGCCGCGGATAAGGATCTTGCTCATGGTTACTTGTTCTCCTCGGTACGGGCGGGGGCGGCGGGCTCGGAGCCGCCGAGCAGCAGGTAGAGCACGGCCATGCGGATCGAGACGCCGTTGGCGACCTGTTCGACGACCGTGCACCGGTCGGAGTCGGCCACCTCGGCGGTGATCTCCATGCCGCGGACCATCGGGCCGGGGTGCATGACGATGGCGTGCTCGGGCATCTTCGCCATCCGCTCGCCGTCCAGGCCGTAGCGGCGGGAGTACTCGCGCTCGGTCGGGAAGTAGGCGGCGTTCATCCGCTCACGCTGCACACGAAGCATCATCACAGCGTCCGACTCCGGCAGCACCTCGTCGAGGCTGTAGCTGATGTCGCAGGGCCACTGCTCCACGCCGACGGGCACCAGGGTGGGCGGGGCCACCAGGGTGACGTGGGCGCCGAGGGTGGTCAGCAGGTGGACGTTGGAGCGGGCGACGCGGCTGTGCAGGATGTCGCCGACGATCGTGATCCGGCGGCCGTCGAGGTCCTTGCCGAGTCCGGCATCGGCCCCGACCAGTCTGCGGCGCATCGTGAAGGCGTCCAGGAGTGCCTGGGTGGGGTGCTCGTGGGTGCCGTCGCCGGCGTTCACGACCGCGCCGTCGATCCAGCCGGAGGTGGCGAGGCGGTACGGGGCGCCGGAGGCGCCGTGCCGGATGACGACGGCGTCGGCGCCCATCGCCTCCAGGGTCAGGGCCGTGTCCTTGAGCGACTCGCCCTTGGAGACGGAGGAGCCCTTGGCGGAGAAGTTGATGACGTCGGCGGACAGGCGCTTGGCGGCTGCCTCGAAGGAGATGCGGGTACGCGTCGAGTCCTCGAAGAAGAGGTTGACGACGGTACGGCCGCGCAGGGTCGGGAGCTTCTTGATCGGCCGGTCCGCGACCCTGGCCATCTCCTCGGCGGTGTCGAGGATCAGGACGGCGTCGTCGCGGGTGAGGTCGGCGGCCGAGATGAGGTGGCGCTTCATCTGGGTGTTCTCCGGGTGGCTGGAGGATTCAGGCATGCGGGCGTGCGGAAGCCGCCGTACGGCAGCGGGCCGTACGGAGAGGGCAGCTACTGCTCGACCGCCGGGGCGGCCTGCTCGACCCCGAGCAGCACGGCGTCGCGGCCGTCCTCCTCGGCGAGCTGGACCTTGACCGTCTCCCGCAGCGACGTGGGGAGGTTCTTGCCGACGTAGTCGGCACGGATCGGCAGTTCGCGGTGGCCGCGGTCGACGAGGACCGCGAGCTGCACCGCGCGGGGCCGGCCGATGTCGCCGAGCGCGTCGAGAGCGGCGCGGATCGTGCGGCCGGAGAAGAGCACGTCGTCGACGAGGACGACCAGACGGCCCTCGATGCCTTCGCCGGGGATCTCGGTGCGGGCCAGGGCGCGCGCCGGGCGCATCCGCAGGTCGTCGCGGTACATGGTGATGTCGAGCGATCCGACCGGCATTTTCCGGCCGGTGATCTCTTCGAGCTTGTCGGCGAGCCGGCGGGCGAGGAAGACGCCCCGGGTCGGGATGCCGAGGAGCACCACGTCGTCGGCGCCCTTGGCGCGTTCGACGATCTCGTGGGCGATGCGGGTCAGTACTCGGGCGATGTCGGGAGCCTCGAGAACGGGGCGTGCCGCATTGCCGGTGGCGTCGTGCTGTGCGTCCATAAGAAACGGACCTCCTTCTCCGCCTCACTGGACGGATCTTAAAGGACGTCGAAATTGCGTCATTCACGTTACCAGGGCCTGAGCAGGGCCCTTGCCCCACCCCCGGGAGGTGCCGGTCCGGACCATTCAGCTTGACGCACCCAAGTAACGCTGCGTAACCTCACAGTGAGTTACCAGCCACGCGGCGGAGCCGCACAATGTTCCAGCGTCCGGGGAGCCTTATGTCCAGCGAATACGCAAAACAGCTCGGGGCCAAGCTCCGCGCCATCCGCACCCAGCAGGGCCTCTCCCTCCACGGCGTGGAGGAGAAGTCGCAGGGCCGCTGGAAGGCCGTCGTGGTCGGCTCGTACGAGCGCGGCGACCGCGCCGTCACCGTCCAGCGCCTTGCCGAGCTGGCGGACTTCTACGGCGTTCCGGTGCAGGAGCTCCTGCCCGGCACGACGCCCGGCGGAGCCGCCGAGCCGCCGCCGAAGCTCGTGCTCCAGCTCGAGCGCCTCGCCCACGTCCCGCCGGAGAAGGCCGGACCCCTGCAGCGCTACGCGGCGACGATCCAGAGCCAGCGCGGCGACTACAACGGCAAGGTGCTCTCGATCCGCCAGGACGACCTGCGCACCCTGGCCGTGATCTACGACCAGTCGCCGTCCGTGCTCACGGAGCAGCTGATCAGCTGGGGCGTCCTCGACGCGGACGCGCGCCGCGCGGTCGCTCACGACGAGGGCTGACCACCCCAGAAGAAACGTACCGCCGGGTCGGCGGGGCCCTTTCCGGGCGCCCCGCCGGACCCGGCGTTTCCGTTTTCCGGGCCGTCCGCACGGGCGGCCCCCGGACATGCCGAAGGGCCCACGGTCTCGCGACCGTGGGCCCTTCGTCGGCAGAACGACGCCGGGGGGCTACTGCTCCCGGCGAAGGTTCGGCTTGAGGTCCTTGAAACGGGCCAGCAGGCCGTTCACGAAGGACGGGGAGTCATCGGTGGAGAACTCCTTGGCGATCTGCACCGCCTCGTCGATCACCACCGCGTCGGGTGTCGCGTCCACCCAGATCAGCTCGTACGCACCGAGCCGCAGGATGTTCCGGTCGACGACCGGCATGCGGTCGATCTCCCAGTCCACGGCGTAGGTGACGATGAGGTCGTCGATGCGGTCCGCGTACTGCGCGTACCCCTCGACGAGCTCCATCGTGTACTCGGTGACCGGCGGCTGGCGGGTGTCGGACCGCGAGTGCCGGACCCAGTCCGCGAGGACCGTCTGCACGGACTCACCGCGCTGGTCGGCCTCGAAGAGGATCTGGAAGGCTCGCTTGCGGGCCGTGTTCCGGGCAGCCACGGTTAGCTGTTCACCCGGCCGAGGTAATCGCCCGAGCGGGTGTCGACCTTGATCTTCTCACCCGTGGTGATGAAGAGCGGGACGCCGATCTCGTAGCCGGTCTCCAGCGTGGCGGGCTTGGTGCCACCGGTGGACCGGTCGCCCTGGACGCCCGGGTCCGTGTGCTGGATGACGAGCTCGACGGCGGCCGGCAGCTCGACGTAGAGCACCTCGCCCTCGTGCTGGGCGACGGAGGCGGTGAAGCCCTCGATCAGGAAGTTGGCGGCGTCGCCGACAGCCTTGCGGTCGACCATCAGCTGGTCGTAGGTGTCCATGTCCATGAAGACGAAGTACTCGCCGTCCATGTACGAGAACTGCATGTCGCGCCGGTCAATGGTGGCCGTTTCGACCTTCACGCCGGCGTTGAACGTCTTGTCGACGACCTTGCCGGACAGCACGTTCTTGAGCTTGGTGCGCACGAAGGCCGGGCCCTTGCCGGGCTTGACGTGCTGGAACTCGACGACGGACCAGAGCTGGCCTCCGTCGAGCTTGAGCACCAGGCCGTTCTTGAGGTCGTTCGTGGAAGCCACGGTTGCGGAATCTCCTGGACTGAAGCTGGTGGAACGGCCAAGGATCCGCGCTAGAGCGCGAGCAGCTCCTTGGTCGTAATGGTGAGTAGCTCGGGTCCGCCGTCCGCCTCGGGGCGCACGACGAGCGTGTCATCGATCCGGACTCCGCCCCGGCCCGGGAGGTGGACCCCCGGTTCGACGGTGACCGGCACACAAGCGTCCAGTTTACCCATGGCTGCAGGTGCCAGCTGCGGGTCCTCGTCGATTTCGAGCCCCACCCCGTGCCCGGTCCAGGGTGCGAGGCCCTCACCGTGGCCCGCGGAGTCCAGTACATGGCGGGCCGCACGGTCCACATCGCGGTAGGCGGCGCCGGGCACGAGAGCCTCGCGTCCGGCCCGCTGAGCGGCGAAAACCAGGTCGTAGAGCTCGATCTGCCAGTCGGCCGGCGCCGTGCCGATGACGAAGGTGCGGCCGATCTCGCACCGGTATCCGCGGTAGTTGGCCCCGAGGCAGACGGAGAGAAAATCTCCTTCTTCCACCCGTCGGTCCGAGGGCCGGTGGCGGCCCCTGCCGGAGTTGGGACCGGTGGCGACGGAGGTGGCGAAGGCCGGGCCGTCGGCGCCGTGGTCGACCAGCCGGCGTTCCAGTTCGAGGGCGAGATGCCGCTCCGTGCGGCCGACCAGGATCGATTCGAGGAGTTCGCCCAGCGCCTGGTCCGTGATCTCGGCGGCGATCCGCAGACAGCCGATCTCCTCCTCGTCCTTCACGATGCGCAGCTGCTCGACGTTGGCGCCGAGGTCGGCCAGCCGGAGCTTCGGGGCGACCGAGGCCATGGCCCGGTGACGGGCGACGGTCAGGTCGTGCTCCTCCACGGCCAGGGACTCCGCCCCGCCCGCGGTGGCCAGGTCCGCGGCGGCGACCACGGGATCACCGCCGGTCACCGGCAGGAGGTCGACGCGCAGCTGATCGTCGGTGCGCCCGTCGGCCGGATCACCGGTCGGAGGACGCGGGCAGAGCAGGACGTCCTCGTCGGGGCCGAGCAGCAGCACGGCACCCGGGGGCGCTCCGCCCGCCAGGTAGCGGACATTGGCGGGGCGGGAGACCAGGGCGGCCGCGGATCCGACTGCGGCGCACCGGTCGCGGAGCAGCCCGCGGCGGACGGCGTACACCTCTGACATGCATCGAGCGTACGAGCGTGAGCGCGGGCCCGCGCGGTCAGCGCACCCGACCGGGGGGCGCAGCGGCCTCAGCGGGCGGACGGCCCCGCCGGGCTCCGGCTCACCAGGCCGGAGGGCTGGCGAGCGAGCGGGCGAGTATGTCGTCCAGGACGCGGGCGGTGGTCTCCACGTCGTACGTGGAGTTGTCGATGATCGGCAGCCCGGAGCCGTACCAGCCGGCCATCCGGCCGTGGATCCGGGCGACCTCCTCGTCGGAGAGGCGGCGGTTGCCGCTGCGGGCGGCGTTGCGCTCCAGGACGATCTCCAGGCCCGGCAGCAGGACGACGGGGAGCAGCCCGGGGCCGACGTGGCGCTTCCAGCCGCCGAGGCCGACGACGGGCCGGTCCGGGAAGACCGCGTCGTCGAGGATGCAGGAGATGCCGTTGGCCAGGAAATTGCGGGCGGCGAAGCCGCAGGTGCGGCGGGCCAGGCGGTACTGGGCCTCCGACTGGTCGTTCCACCCCGCCTGCGGGTCGGCGAAACCGGAGCAGACCCATTCGCGGACGTCGTCGAGGCTGACGTGGGCGGTGGGGACCCGGCGGCGGGCGGCCCAGAGCTTCGCCACGGTGGTCTTCCCGGCGCCTGCCGGGCCGATCAGCAGGACGGCGAGGGTCGCGGTGCCGGTACCGGGCCCGGTGGGCGGTGCGGGCAGCGGTACGGGCCCGCCGGGCGGCAGCTGGATGTGCCCGGTGGTCTCCCTGGAGACCGGGACGGGGGCCTGGCGCGGCGCGGGCCCGGTCCAGCCCTGCCCCTGCGGAGCCGGCGGCACCGGGGGCGGCGGACCCGGGTGACCGGCCGGGGGCTGGGCGGGCGGGCCCTGATGGCCGGGGTGCTGGGCCTGGTGCGACCAGCCGACGGGTCCGTTTCCGGGTCCCTGGGGCGGCGGCAGCGGGGCCCCCACTGCGTGCTGCATCCGGTGGCACTCCGTCTCGTACAGGCAACTGGCGCTGGTGGAACGGCAACCGTACCTTCCCCGGCCGCCACGGAGGGAACGGCCGGGGAGGGTCCACAGTGCCCCGTCGGCCAAGTCGGCCTTCCGGTGCGGGTGTGCGTCAGTCCGTCAGTTCGTCCGCGAGCGCCCTCAGGGCGAGCCGGTACGAGCCGATACCGAATCCGGCCACGGTCCCGGTGGCGACCGGTGCGACCACGGAGTGGTGACGGAATTCCTCCCGCGCGTACGGGTTCGAGATGTGCACCTCGATCAGCGGAGCGGTGCGCTGGGCGGCCGCGTCGCGCATCCCGTACGAATAGTGCGTGAAGGCACCCGGGTTGAGAACGACCGGAATTGAACCGTCCGCGGCTTCGTGGAGCCAGCGGATCAGCTCCCCCTCGTCGTTGGTCTCCCGGACGTCGACGTCGAAGCCGAGCTCCTTGCCGAGGGTGCGGCAGGTTTCGACGAGTCCGGCGTACGAGGTGGCCCCGTAGACGTCGGGCTCGCGGGAGCCCAGCCGGCCGAGGTTGGGTCCGTTGAGGACGAACACCCGGCGGGTCACGCCGACACCTCGCCGTAGGCGGCGAGCAGCACGGCCGGGTCGGGGCCCTCCAGGACGGCGGGCTTGCCGAGGCCGTCCAGGACGATGAAGCGCAGCAGGTTGCCGCGGGACTTCTTGTCGACCTTCATGTTCTCCAGCAGCTTGGGCCACTGGTCGCCGCGGTAGGTGAGCGGCAGTCCGACGGACTCCAGGACGGCGCGGTGCCGGTCGGCGGTGGCGTCGTCCAGGCGTCCGGCGAGACGGCCCAGCTCGGCGGCGAAGACCATGCCGACCGAGACGGCCGCTCCGTGGCGCCACTTGTAGCGTTCGTTCTTCTCGATCGCGTGGGCCAGCGTGTGTCCGTAGTTGAGGATCTCGCGGAGCCCGGACTCCTTGAGGTCGCTGGAGACGACCTCGGCCTTGACCCGGATGGCCCGCTCGATGAGCTCGGAGGTGTGCGGCCCGGCCGGGGTGCGCGCGCCCTGCGGGTCCGCCTCGACGAGGTCGAGGATCACCGGGTCGGCGATGAAGCCGGCCTTGATGATCTCCGCCATGCCGGAGACGTAGTCGTTGACCGGCAGCGAGTCCAGCGCGGCCAGGTCGCAGAGCACCCCGGCCGGCGGGTGGAACGCGCCGACCAGGTTCTTACCCTCGGCGGTGTTGATGCCGGTCTTGCCGCCGACGGCCGCGTCGACCATGCCGAGCACGGTCGTGGGTACGGCGATCCAGCGCACCCCGCGCAGCCAGGAGGCGGCGACGAAGCCGGCGACGTCCGTGGTGGCACCGCCGCCGATGCCGACGATGACGTCGGTGCGGGTGAAGCCGGTCTGGCCGAGCGCCTTCCAGCAGTAAGCGGCGACCTCGACGGTCTTGGCCTCCTCGGCGTTGGGCAGCTGGATCGCGATGGCCTCGTAGCCGTGGTCCGCGAGGTCCTGGCGGACCGTCTCGCCCGTCTCGGCGAGCGCCTCGGGGTGCAGGACCGCGACGCGCTGGGCCCGGTCGCCGATGAGCGTGGGCAGCTCGCCGAGGAGTTGCCGGCCGATCAGCACCTCGTACGGGTCGGTGCCCGCACTGCCGGCGATCTGGATACGGGTGGGTTCCTGCTCGGTCATCGTTCGCTTCTCCACGCCGGACGGTGCGTCCGGCAGCTCCAGTGCGTCGAGGACCGCCTGGGCGACCTCTTCCGGTGTGCGCTCGTCGGTCGCGACGACCGCGCGGGCCACCTCCGTGTACAGGTGGCGGCGGGCCTCCATGAGTTCGCGCCACTGCCGGCGCGGATTCACGGCGAGCAGGGGGCGCGCGGTGTTCAGCCCGACCCGCTTGACCGCCTCGTCGACGTCCATCGAGAGGTAGACGACGGCGTGGTCCGCGAGCAGGGCGCGCGTCGCCTCGTCGAGGACGGCGCCGCCGCCGAGCGAGAGGACTCCCCCGTGCTCGGCGACCGCGGTCCGCACGGCGTCCCGCTCCAGGGCGCGGAAGTGCTCCTCGCCCTCGTCGTAGAAGATCTCCGCGATGGGCTTGCCCGCCGTGGCGACGACATCGGCGTCGGTGTCCCGGTAGCCGGTGCCCAGCCGGGCGGCGAGCAGCTCGCCGACGGTGGACTTGCCGACGCCCATCGGCCCGACCAGGACGATCAGGGGACCGCTCGTCGGACCGCTCATCGGATCTGGAGGTGGTCGAGGTACGACTGGACGTTGCGGTGGGTCTCCGTGACGCTGTCGCCGCCGAACTTCTCCGCGACCGCGTCGGCGAGCACCAGCGCGACCATCGCCTCGGCGACGATGCCGGCGGCCGGAACGGCACAGACATCGGAGCGCTGGTGGTGCGCCTTGGCCGGTTCGCCGGTCACGACGTCGACGGTGGCCAGCGCGCGCGGCACCGTCGCGATCGGTTTCATCGCGGCGCGGACACGCAACAGCTCACCGGTGGTGAGGCCCCCCTCGGTGCCGCCGGAGCGGCCGGAAGCGCGCTTGATGCCGTCGTCGGTCACCAGGATCTCGTCGTGCGCCTGCGATCCGGGCACCCGGGCGAGATCGAAGCCGTCGCCGACCTCGACGCCCTTGATGGCCTGGATGCCCATGAGCGCGGAGGCGAGGCGGGCGTCGAGGCGCCGGTCCCAGTGCACGTGCGAACCGAGGCCGACCGGCACTCCGTACGCCAGCACCTCGACCACGCCGCCGAGCGTGTCGCCGTCCTTGTGGGCCTGGTCGATCTCGGCGACCATCTGCTTGCTCGCGGTGGCGTCGAGGCAGCGCACCGGGTCGGCGTCGAGCTTCTCGACGTCGGCCGGGACCGGGTAGACCCCGTACGGGGCCTTGGCCGCCGCCAGTTCCACGACGTGGCTGACGATCTCGATGCCGGCCGTCTCCTTGAGGTAGGACCGGGCGACGGCGCCGAGGGCGACGCGGGCCGCGGTCTCCCGGGCGCTGGCGCGCTCCAGGATCGGCCGGGCCTCGTCGAAGCCGTACTTCTGCATACCGGCGAGGTCGGCGTGGCCGGGCCGGGGCCGGGTCAGCGGGGCGTTACGGGCCTGGGCGGCCAGCACCTCGGGGTCGACCGGGTCGGCCGACATGACCTGCTCCCACTTGGGCCACTCGGTATTGCCCACCATCACGGCGACCGGCGAGCCCATGGTCAGGCCGTGCCGGACCCCGCCGAGGAAGGTGACCTCGTCCTTCTCGAACTTCATCCGGGCGCCGCGCCCGTAACCGAGCCGTCGCCTGGCGAGCGCGTCCGCCACCATCTCCGTGGTGACGGGGATACCGGCGGGAAGACCCTCCAGCGTCGCCACCAGTGCGGGGCCGTGCGACTCTCCGGCGGTCAGCCAGCGCAACCTGCTCAACGGTGCTCCTCATGCTCGCGCCTGTAACTGCAACGGCGCGACCGGGTGCGCGGCCCTGGCCCGCCGCCCTCGATCCTCCCACGACCGGACCCCCCGGCCCGCCGCCGGTCCAGCAGACGGACGCGACGGGCGGGGCGGATGTGCGGTCAGCGGGCGGCCAGCGCCTGCTCGCCGGCCCGGCGCATGGCCGTCAGCGGCGCGGGCGCGCGGCCCGTCATCTGCTCGACCTGGAGGACTGCCTGGTGCACCAGGAGATCAAGACCTCCGATGACTGCTCCCTCGCGACTCTCCCAGGCGGACGCGAGTCCGGTGGGCCAGGGCTCGTACAGCACATCGAAGAGGGTGCCGGGACGCGCCGGGACGGCGTCCGTCAGCCCGTCCGTGGCACCGGCCGGCGTCGTCGCGATGACCAGCGGGGCATGCAGCGCCCGCTCGGCCTCGGCCCAGTCGGCGATCCGCACGTCGACGCCCAGGCGTTCACCCCAGCCCCGCATCTCGTCCCCGCGCTCGCGGCTCCGTACATAGGCGGTGACCGGCCCCGTACAGACCTGCGAGAGCGCGGCCAGGGCGGACGAGGCGGTGGCCCCGGCGCCGAGGACGGCGGCGGACTCGGCCTTCTCCACACCGCGCTCACGCAGGGCGGCGATCATGCCGGGGATATCCGTGTTGTCGCCGGTACGGCGGCCGTCCTCGGTGAGGACGACCGTGTTCACGGCCTCGACGGAGGCCGCCGTCTCGCTGACGGAATCCAGCAGCGGGATGACCGCCCGCTTCAGCGGCATCGTGAGGGAGAGCCCGGCCCAGGAGGAATCCAGGTTCTCGAAGAAGCCGGGGAGCGCCGCCTCGTCCACGTCGAACCGGTCGTACGACCAGTCGTCGAGGCCGAGTTCGGCGTACGCGGCCCGGTGCAGGACCGGGGAGAGCGAGTGGGCGATGGGCGAGCCGAGGACGGCTGCCCGGTGGCGCGGGTCAGCCGATGCCATGGATCTCGTTGAACTTCGCTGTGAGTTTCGCATGCTCCGCGGCCGTCTTGGTGAAATCGGTCTTCTTGCCGTCGAGCGAGATGAAGAACATCCACCCGCTGGCCGTGGGACTGAGCGTCGCACGCAGCGCTTCGTCCCCGGGGTTGCTGATGGGCCCGGGCGGAAGACCGGCGTGATAGTAGGTGTTGTAGGGATCCGGGTTGGTCCGGATCTCGTCCAGATTGATCTTGATCTTGCTCTGCTTGGTGAGGTAGTTGAACGCGGAGTCGAATTCGAGCTTGCGATTCGTGGCCGTGTTGTCCGGCTTCAGGCGGTTGTAGACGACTTCGGCCATCTTCCGGAAGTCGTCGTGCGTCAGGCCCTCCGCCTGCACGAGGCTGGCGACGGTGAGCACCTGCCACGGGCCGTCCAGGTTGTACTTCTTGGCCGTTCCTTCGAGGTCGAGCTTCTCGTACTCCTCGTTGGACCGCGCGACCATCTTCTCGAGGATCGCCTCCGGCTTGGTCTCCTTCGTCACCGGATACGCGGCCGGGTAGAGGAATCCTTCCAGCGGGTCCTTGATGTCCTTGTTCTTGGCCGCCCAGCCGGGCAGGCCCAGATCGGACTTCTTGGACTTGGCCACACCCTCGGTCGTGCCCGTCTTGAGATCCAGCTTCTTGTCGACCATCGCGTAGACGGCCGCGTTGCGGGAACCCTCGGGAATCACCAGAAGGTTCTGGCTCTTCGGGTCGACCATCATCTTCACGGCCTCGGACGCCGACATCTCCTCATGGAGGAGGTAGACACCGGCCTGGATCGACTTGCCCTTGGGGTTCTCGTTCTGGGCGGAGACGAACGCGTCGACGCTCTTGACGACGCCCGCCTTCTTCAGGATGTTGCCGATGTCGTACCCGTACGCGCCCTTGGGGATCTCGATCTCGACCGAGCCCGATCCGCTACCCGCGTAGTCGGGGGCCGAACCGAACTTGTCCTTGTAGAAGGAGTAGCCGAAGTAGCCCACTCCGCCGAGACCGCCGGCCAGGACGAGGGAGACGACCAGACAGGCGCAGCCGCTGCGGCCCTTCTTCTTCTTGCCCTTGCCGCGCCGCTCGCCTCCGCCGTCACCGCGGCGGGACTCGCGCGGGTCGTCGTCGTAGTCGTCGTCCTTGGCTTCGCCTTCGTCGTCCGCGCCCGTGAAGAAGGGGTGCGTCTCCTCCGGCTGGACCTCGGGGTCCCAGTCCGGGTTCTGCGCCGGGGCCGGTGCGGGTTCGGCCTCGCGGCGGCCCGGGGGCTGCGGCGGCGGGTAGGCCTCGGGGGTGCCGTAGTAGTCGTTCGTCTCGCCGTAGCCGTACGAGGCAGGGGGCTGGCCGTCGTACGGCATCGAGGCGGGCTGCTGACCGGTGTCCCAGCCGCCGTTGTAGGGAGGCTGCTGGGCGTACGGGTCGTGCTGCGTGCCGTACGGGGGCTGCTGCTGGTACTGCGGCTGCTGGGCGTACGGGTCCTGCGGGTGCTGCTGGTATGGGTCCTGCGGCTGCTGTTGCTGCTGGTAAGGGTCCTGCGGCTGCTGCATGTACGGGTCCTGCGGCTGCTGCTGGGCGTACGGGTCCTGCTGCTGGCCGCCGTACTGGCTCTGGCCGTGGGCAGGCTGCTGCCCGCCGCCCCATCCCTGGTCCCCGTACAGGGGATCCTCGGGATGCCATGGTTCGGAGCCGGGGCCCCGGCCATACTCAGTCATCGATCCCCTTGAGCCGCGAGACGACGTTCCGTCTCTTTGCTGTGCGGTGTTTGTTCGAACCCCGCCGCATCGCGCGGAACGTTACCGTATCGCGATCAGACAACCACTTCGACGCCCTCGCCGGGTGGCTTGCCCGAAGCCCGTTCGGACTCCAGAGCGTTCTGGAGGATCACCACAGCGGCAGCCTGATCGATGACGGATCGGCCTTTTCTGGACTTCACGCCCGAGGCGCGCAGCCCCTGACTCGCCGTCACTGTGGTCATCCTCTCGTCCACCAATCGCACCGGAATGGGTGCAACCGCACGGGCGAGTACGTCGGTGAAGGCACGGACCTTGGCCGCGGCCGGCCCCTCACCGCCGCCCAGGGACCGCGGCAGACCGACGATGACCTCGATCGGCTCGTACTCCGCGACGATCTGCCCGAGCCGCCGGTGGGCGGCCGGGACGTCGCGTCCCGGCACGGTCTCCACCGGGGTGGCGAGGATCCCGTCGGGGTCGCACGAGGCGACCCCGATCCGGGCGTCCCCGACGTCGATCGCCAGGCGGCGACCGCGACGCATCGTCATGTCCGGCGTCACGCCGTCTCGGTGACGAGGCGTTCGACAGCGGCGACGGCGTCACCGATGGCGTCCGGGTTCTGACCACCGCCCTGGGCGACGTCCGGCTTGCCGCCGCCACCGCCACCGAGGGTCTTGGCGGCGGTGCGGACCAGGTCGCCGGCCTTGAGACCGCGCTCACGGGCGGCCTCGTTGGTGGCGATGACGGTCAGCGGGCGGCCGTTGGCCGTGGTGAACAGGGCCACGACGGCCGGCCGGCCGCCCTGGATGCGCCCGCGGACGTCGAGGACGAGCTTGCGCAGGTCGTCGGCGGAGGTGCCGTCCGGCACCTGGCCGGTGACCAGGGCGACGCCCCGGACGTCCTTGGCGGAGTCGACGAGCCCTGCGGCGGCCGCCAGGACCTTCTCCGCGCGGAACTTCTCGATCTCCTTCTCGGCGTCCTTCAGCTTGCCGAGCATGGAGGCGATCTTCTCCGGCAGCTCCTCGGAGCGGCCCTTGACCAGCTCCTGGAGCTGGGCGACGACCGTGTGCTCCTTGGCGAGGAAGTTGTACGCGTCGACGCCGACGAGGGCCTCGATGCGGCGCACTCCGGAACCGATGGACGATTCGCCGAGCAGCTTCACCAGACCCAGCTGGGCGGTGTTGCCGACGTGCGTGCCGCCGCACAGCTCCTTGGAGAAGTCGCCGATGGTGACGACGCGGACCCGCTCGCCGTACTTCTCGCCGAACTCGGCGATGGCGCCCTGCTTCTTGGCCTCGTCGATCGACATGACCTCGGCCTGCACGTCGAGCTCCCGCGAGAGGACCTCGTTGATCTTCTGCTCGACGTCGACGAGGACCGTGCCGGGTACGGCGGCGGGCGAACCGAAGTCGAAGCGGAAGCGGCCCGGGGAGTTCTCCGAACCGGCCTGGGCGGCCGTCGGGCCGAGCGCGTCGCGCAGCGCCTGGTGCGTGAGGTGGGTGGCGCTGTGGGCGCGGGCGATCGCGCGGCGGCGGGTGTTGTCGATGGTCGCGAGCGCGGAGGCGCCGACCGTCACCTCGCCGACCTGGACCGAGCCCTTGTGGACGGAGACGCCGGGGACCGGCTGCTGGACGTCGCGCACCTGGATCACGGCACCGTTGTGGAGGCGGATCCGGCCCTGGTCGGCGAGCTGGCCGCCGCCCTCGGCGTAGAACGGGGTGCGGTCCAGGACGACCTCGACCTCGTCGCCCTCGGAGGCCGCGGGCGAGGAGACGCCGTCCACGAGGAGGCCGACGACGGTCGACTCGCCCTCCGTGGAGGTGTAGCCGGTGAACTCGGTGACGCCGGAGTGGTCGGCGACCTCGCGGTAGGCGGACAGGTCGGCGTGACCGGTCTTCTTGGCCCTGGCGTCGGCCTTGGCCTTGTCCCGCTGCTCCTGCATGAGGCGGCGGAAGCCGTCCTCGTCCACGGACAGCCCCTGTTCGGCGGCCATCTCCAGGGTGAGGTCGATCGGGAAGCCCCAGGTGTCGTGGAGCAGGAACGCCTTGTCACCGGCGATGACCCGGCCACCGGCGGCCTTGGTCTCGGTGACCGCGGTCTCCAGGATGTTGGTGCCGCCCTTGAGGGCCTTGAGGAAGGCGGCTTCCTCGGCGAGCGCGACGGTCTCGATGCGCTTGCGGTCGGTGATCAGCTCGGGGTACTGCAGCCCCATCGTGTTGATCACGACGTCGACCAGCTCGCTGACGACCGAGCCGGTGGCGCCCATCAGCCGCATGTTGCGGATGGCCCGGCGCATGATGCGGCGCAGCACGTAGCCGCGGCCCTCGTTGCCGGGGGTGACACCGTCGCCGATGAGCATGACGGAGGTACGGATGTGGTCGGCGACCACGCGGAGCGAGACGTCGGTGCCCTGGGCGGCGCCGTAGCGCACGCCGGTGAGCTCGGTGGCCCTGTCCATGACCACGCGCAGGGTGTCGGTCTCGTACATGTTCTGCACGCCCTGCAGGATCATCGCGAGGCGTTCCAGGCCGAGGCCGGTGTCGATGTTCTTGGACGGCAGGTCCCCGAGGATCGGGAAGTCGTCCTTGCCGTCGCCGGCACCGCGCTCGTACTGCATGAAGACCAGGTTCCAGATCTCCACGTAGCGCTCGTCGTTGACGGCGGGACCGCCCTCGACGCCGAACTCGGGGCCGCGGTCGTAGTTGATCTCGGAACAGGGGCCGCAGGGACCGGGGACGCCCATGGACCAGAAGTTGTCCTTCTTGCCCAGCCGCTGGATGCGCTCGGCCGGAACGCCGATCTTGTCGCGCCAGATCTGCTCGGCCTCGTCGTCGTCGAGGTAGACCGTGATCCACAGGCGCTCGGGGTCGAGGCCGAAGCCGCCGTCCGCCACGGAGCTGGTCAGCAGCTCCCAGGCGTACTCGATGGCGCCTTCCTTGAAGTAGTCGCCGAACGAGAAGTTCCCGCACATCTGGAAGAAGGTGCCGTGGCGGGTGGTCTTGCCGACCTCTTCGATGTCCGGCGTGCGGACGCACTTCTGGACGCTGGTGACGCGCGGGGCGGGGGGCTTGACCTCGCCGAGGAAGTACGGCTTGAAGGGCACCATGCCCGCCGGGACCAGCAGCAGAGTCGGGTCGTCCGCGATGAGCGACGCCGAAGGGACAACGGTGTGACCGCGCTCCTCGTAGAAGCTCAGCCAGCGGCGGCGAATTTCAGCCGACTCCATCAGTGGTCCTCATTCCGGTTGTACGAGTTGTAGGTGCGTGAGGTGGGGGGAAGCGTGCGGCGCTTCCCGGGCTCGGCCGCCTCGACGGCGAAGTGGCGCTGCACGGGGAGATCGGGGTCGACGGGCGCTTCGAGTCCGAGCGCCTCGCCCAGTTCGGCCTCGCGTCTGGCCATGCCCTCGCGGACGTCCAGGGCGAAGTCCTTGAGCTTGTGACCTGCCACGAGCGCCTTGTCGGCGGCCTGCGCCGCGAGGCTCTCGGGGGTCAGCTGCCTGATCTTGCGGTTGACCTTGGCGGTGGCCCAGACGCCGGCGGCTGCGCCGGCGGTGAACCAGAACGTACGGCGGAACATCGCTGCGTCAGTCCTTCGATCCGCGGGAGTTTCTGCCGTTGCGCTTCTTGGCACGCGCGGACGGCACGGTCCGGCCGACGATCACCGAGCGCCGGGAACGCGCTTCCGGTTCGGGAGCGGCCTTGCGGCCGATGGCCTGCCGGACGCCGTAACCGAACGCGGCGACCTTGACCAGCGGGCCGCCGAAGGTGGAGGCGACGGTGGTGGAGAGCGCCGAGGCGTTGGAGGTGACTTCCTGGACGTCCGTGGCGATCGCGTCGACCTTGTCGAGCTGGGTCTGCGCGGAGCGTACGGTCGCGGAGGCGTCGGCGAGCAGCGGGACGGCCTGTTCGGTCACGTCCGCCACGAGTCTGGTGGTCGCCCTGAGCGTCTGGGCGAGCCTCACCAGCACGACGGCGAGGAACGAAACCAGGATCGCCCAGAAGACGGCCACCAGGATCCCGGCCACCTCACCACCGGACACAGTGCACCGCTCTCTGGCTTGTCGTCTGCCTGTCTTGTTTCCTGCTCTTCGGCGACGGCCGTCGCGGCGGCCGGTCACCCGTCCCCGAGCCTATCGCGCCGGGGCTCGCGCCTTGTACCGCATTGCGGCCCGGCCCCGTGGGAGTTCCCGCAACGAGATTGTACGGAGCGCTTTCGGGCCAGTACTCTGCGTGTTTCATGCGACACCCTCAGCGCCCCTCCCCCTCGCCCGGCGATTCCGGCCCTCCGGCCGCCTCCTCCGAGGCTCCCGCGCCCTGCCGCCCGGGCAATCTCCCCGCGGAGCTGAACAGATTCGTGGGGCGCGACGCCGAGTTGGCCGATGTCGTCGGACTGCTGGAGGAGTCCCGGCTCGTCACCGTCGTCGGGGTGGGCGGAGTCGGCAAGACCCGGCTGGTCACCAGGGTGGCGGCGCTCCTGGAGAAACGGTACTGCGACGGGGTCTGGCTGGTGGAGCTGTCCGCGGTCCACGATCCCGCCCTGCTGGAGCACGCCCTGGTCGACGCACTGGGCCTCACTGATCACACGAGCAGGCCGCCCCGCACGACACTCCTCGAACACTGTGCCGAGCGCCGACTCCTCCTCGTGATCGACGGCTTCGAGCATCTGGTGGACGCCTGTGCGGAGTTGGTACGGGATCTGCTGCGCCGGGCACCGCGACTGCGGGTGCTGGCGGCCGGCCGGCTGCCGCTGGACCTCGACGGCGAGACCGGCTACCCGCTCGTGACCATGGGCGACGAGGACGCCTTGCTGCTGTTCGCCGAGCGGGCCGCCTCGGTGCAGCCAGAGTTCCGGCTGACCGAGCACACCCGGGGCACCGCCCTGGAGCTGTGCCGTCGCCTCGACGGCATTCCGCTCGCGCTGGAGCTGGCCGCCGGCCGGCTTCGCGCCCTGTCGACGGAGCAGGTGCTGCAACGCCTGGACGACCGGTTCCGGCTGCTGACCGGCAGCAGCCGCAGCGCGCTCGCCCGGCACCAGACGCTCCGTACGGCCATCGGCTGGAGCCATGAGCTCTGCGCCCCGGAACAGCGGCTGCTGTGGGCGCGGCTCTCCGTCTTCGCCGGGCAGTTCGACCTGGAGGCGGCCGAGTACATCTGCAGCGGCCCCGATCTGCCGGCCGACTCGGTGCTGGACGTACTGTCCGGACTGCTGGCGCAGTCCGTGGTCCTGCGGGAGGAGTCAGCGGTCGGGGCCCGCTACCGGATGCTGGACACGGTCCGGGAGTACGGCGCCGAGTGGCTGGCCGCGACGGGCGACACGGACCGGCTCCGGCGCCGTCACCGGGACTGGTTCCTGGGGCTCGCGACCTGGTGCGAGCTCGACTGGTTCAGCCCGCGGCAGGCCGAGGTGGCCGCCCGTGTGGAGAGCGAACTGCCGAATCTGCGGCGGGCCATGGAGTGTTCGCTGGAGAGCCCCGAGGAGGCGCACCTCGCGCAGTACCTGGCGGGCACGCTCTGGTTCCTGTGGGTCGGCTGCGGGCGGCTCTCCGAGGGCCGGCACTGGCTGGAGCACGTACGGGAGGAGGAGACGCCCTACGACACCTCGCGGCTGAAGGCCCTGTGGGTGCTCGGGTACGTCGCGGTCCTCCAGGGCGATCCGGTGGGCGCGATCTCGGCGCTCACCGAGTGCCGGGAGGAGGCGGAGCTGGCCGGTGACGCGGTGGCGTCGGCGTACGCCGTGCACCGGACCGGGTGCCTGGCCCTGGTCACGGACGACATGGCGCGCGCGGGCGAACTGCTGCAGGAGGCCCTCGTCCGCTACCGGGAGCTCGGCGAGCTGAACAGCAACGTGCTGATGGCCCAGGTCGAACTGGCCATGGCGGTCGGGTTCCAGGGCGATCTGGACCGCGCGGTGGTGATCTGCGAAGAGGTGCGGGACATCTGCGAGGACCACGGGGAGCAGTGGGCGCTCAGTTACGCGCTGTACGTGCTGGCCTTCGCCTCGCTGCAGCGCGGCCGTCCCGGCCGGGCCCGGGAGCTGCTCGGGAAGTCGCTGGCCATCAGCCACACCTTCCACGACCGCCTGGGCACCGTGCTCGCCCTGGAGCTGCTGGCGCTCGTCACGGTGGTCGAGGGCGACGCCGACGAGGCGGCGCTGCTGCAAGGGGCGGCCGACCGGATCTGGCCGTCGGTCGGGTTGCCGCTGTTCGGCTCGGCTTACTACGGCAGGCCCAGGGCCCGGTGTGCGGAGCTGGTACGCCATGAGCTGGGCGAGGTGCTGTACGCGGCGCGGCTGCGCACCGGCGGCAAGCTGGGCACGGACGCGGTGGTGGCCAGGGCGCTGTCGGGCCGGCCCGGCGAACGCCCCGGCGGACAGGAGCCGCAGGCCCCGACCGGGAAGACGCGAAAGCCCGCCGCCTCCCCGGTCGGGGAGGGGCGGGCCTGAGCGCCGGTGTGGAGCGGCTACGCCTGAATCAGCGGGCGTAGTACTCGACGACGAGCTGCTCGTCGCAGATCACGGGGATTTCCTTGCGGTTCGGGTCCCGGTCAAGGCGGAAGGCCAGGGCCTTCAGGTTCACCTGCAGGTAGCGCGGGGTCTCACCGTCGGTGTCGTAACCACCCTCGCGGGCAACCTGGAAGGGGTACTTCTCGCGGCTGCGCTCGCGGACCATCACGATGTCGTCGGGACGGACACGGAACGACGGCTTGTCGACCTTGCCACCGTTGACCTCGATGTGGCCGTGAACGACCATCTGGCGGGCCTGGTAGATCGTCTTGGCGATACCGGAACGCAGGACCAGCGCGTCGAGGCGGCGCTCGAGCTCGACGACCAGCGCCTCGCCCGTCTTGCCTTCGGCCTTCTTGGCGCGGTCGTAGGCACGCGCCATCTGGCGCTCGCTGATGTCGTACTGGGCGCGCAGACGCTGCTTCTCGAGCAGACGGACCTTGTAGTCCGAGTTCTGCTTGCGGCCACGGCCGTGCTCGCCCGGCGGGTAGGGGCGGGCCTCGAAGTACTTGACGGCCTTCGGCGTCAGCGCAATGCCGAGCGCGCGGCTCTTCTTGACCTTGGGACGCGACTGATTAGGCACGTTCTCCAGACCTCCGTTGTAGGTTAGGTTAGGCTCACCTTACTCAAGGAGATCGCATGTCTCGCCCTGGGAACACCACACACGTCACGGACAGCACAGACAGCGGCAGCACACATGAAGGTGCTGCTACGACGGAAGGCCGATCTGATCGTGGTCAGCCGCGTCCCAGCGGGCTTGAAAACACTCGGATGCCGTCAGCAGCCGAGCGCACACGAACTCTCGTACAGAGTACCTGCTCCGCGGTACTGCTCATCCCCGGGCTGGAGACCGCGGGCTCGGACCAGCTGATGCCGCTGTCCCGGAGCGTGGGTCCGGACGGCGATCTCTTCCTCGAATTCCCCGCCGATTCCCCGGCCGTGCGGGCCGCGACCCACGCCCAGGACGACGAGCTGACCGCTGTGCTGGAGATCACGGACGTCGCCCCGGTCGCCGTACCGCACCGCATCCGCGGCCGGGCCCGCGTCGCCGGATGGCTCACGTCCGTACCCGGACTGGCGGGCCCCGGCCGGATGCTGCTGCGGCTGGAGACGGGCGAGGCCCACGTCGAGGATGTCTGGGGCGCCCAGGCGGTCGAGCCGGAGGAGCTGGGGAACGCGGCCGCCGACCCCCTCGCCGCCCACGAGGCGGAGCTGCTCCAGCATCTGCACGCCGCGCACGGGGACCGGCTGGGGACGCTGTGCGAGCTGCTCGGCGAGCGGGCGGCCCGGACCGGCGCGGAGAACCCGCCGTCCGTCGTGCCGGTCGCACTGGACCGCCACGGGCTGCGGGTCCGCTTCTTCGAACGGAACGGCCCCTGCTTCGACGCGCGCTTCGAGTTCCCCGAGCCGGTGCGCGACGTGGTGGAGCTGCGTCACGCCATGCGCACCCTCTTCGATGCCGCCGCGCACTGAGACCGGCCCCTACGAGCCGTCCGGCACACTCGCGCCGCCGTCGGTGTCCGTACGGCCCAGGCGCTCGCGGACCCGGTCCGCCACGTCCGCGTACCGCGCCTCGGCCCCATAGCGGGTGGGCCGGTAGTAACGCTTGTCGCGGACGGCGTCCGGGGCGTACTGCTGGGCGGCGATGCCACCGGGGACGTCGTGCGGATAGACGTAGCCCTGGGCGTGGCCCAGCTTGGCGGCACCCTTGTAGTGGCCGTCGCGCAGATGGGCCGGGACCGCGCCCGCCAGGCCCTTGCGTACGTCTTCCTGGGCCGCGGAGATCGCCAGCGTCGCCGCGTTGGACTTCGGGGCGAGCGCCAGCGCGATGGTGGCATGGCTGAGGGTGAGGGCCGCCTCCGGGAAGCCGATCATCGCGACGGCCTGGGCCGCCGCGACCGCCGTCGGCAGCGCCGTGGGGTCGGCGAGACCGATGTCCTCGCTGGCCGAGATCATCAGCCGCCGGGCGATGAACCGCGGGTCCTCCCCCGCCTCGATCATCCGGGCCAGGTAGTGCAGCGCCGCGTCGACGTCGGAGCCGCGGATCGACTTGATCAGGGCACTCGCCACGTCGTAGTGCTGGTCGCCGTCCCGGTCGTACTTCACCGCCGCCCGGTCGACGGTCTCCTCCAGGGTGAGGAGGGTGATCTCCTCCTCCTGCTTGGACATCGCCGCGCCGGCCGCCGCCTCCAGCGCCGTCAGCGCCCGGCGCGCGTCGCCGCCGGCGATGCGCAGCAGATGCTCCTCCGCGTCCTCGGGCAGCTTCACCGCGCCACCGAGTCCGCGCTCGTCGGTCAGCGCCCGGCGCAGCAGGGCGCGCAGGTCGTCGTCGGTCAGCGACTCCAGCGTCAGCAGGAGCGAACGCGAGAGCAGCGGCGAGATGATCGAGAAGTAGGGATTCTCCGTGGTCGCGGCGATCAGCGTGACCCAGCGGTTCTCCACGGCCGGGAGCAGGGAGTCCTGCTGCGCCTTGGAGAAGCGGTGGATCTCGTCCAGGAAGAGGACGGTCTCCTTGCCGTAGCCGCCGGTGGCGCGACGGGCGCCCTCGATCACGGCCCGTACTTCCTTGACACCCGCGGTGATCGCGGACAGCTCGACGAATCGTTTGTTCGTGGCCTTGCTGACCACGTACGCCAGGGTGGTCTTCCCGATGCCGGGGGGACCCCAGAGAATCACCGAGGAGGGACCCGCCGGTCCCCCGCTCCCCTCGCCGACGAGACGGCGCAGCGGCGAGCCCGGCTTGAGCAGATGCTGCTGGCCCACGACCTCGTCGAGGGTACGGGGACGCATCCGGACAGCAAGGGGGCTGCTGGACGGGTCCTTCTCCTGGCGGTCTTCGGCAGCTGCGGTAAAGAGGTCGGGCTCCACGTTTTGAAGCCTATGTCACCGCACTGACATCCCCGCCGGGCCGGTGCGGCCCGGTGGGCAGGGCCGGGCCGGTCAGCTGGTCCAGAAGTCCCACCAGCGGGTCAGGATCAGCATGCCGATGATCCCGATCCACAGCACCGGGGGCACCCAGTGGAACTCGGTGAGTCCGTTGCGCAGCCAGCTGGGCGCGGGGATGATCCGGTGCTTGATGTTGTGCGTGGTGATGTAGCAGAACATGAGGATCGTGGCGACCCAGGCCAGGCAGCACCACAGGCACAGGGAGTTGATGTTGTACAGCGACTGGTACTGGAGCCAGGTGCAGAAGCCGACGCCGAACAGCGCGCCCGCGTTCATGCCCAGCCAGTACCAGCCGCGGAACCGCGCTCCCGCCAGCAGCGCCAGGCCGATTCCGATGATCACCGGGTAGGTGGCCATCCCGAGCCACGGGTTGGGGAACCCGAAGGCCGTCGCCTGCTCGCTCTTCATGATGTTGCCGCAGGACACCACCGGGTTGAGGCTGCAGCCCGGGACGAAGGTGGGGTCCTCCATCAGCTTGAGCTTGTCGAGCGTGATGACCCAGGCGGCGAGGAGTCCGGCAGCGCCCGTGATCACCAGCAGCAGTGCCAGCGCGCGACCGCCGCCGATGGTCCTCTTCCCCCCGTCCTCGTCCTGGTCGGAGGAGGGATGGTCAACCGCTGCAGTCGTCATATCGCCGTTCCGTCAGTGAGTGGCCTGCTGGGGCACGGTCATTGTGCCGTACGGCCGCACCGGTCTTCCGTTCGATGAACATAAAGATGCGCGCACCGGTGCGGGCGTACCTGGCCGGGCACGAGGGGGCGCCGGGCCGTCACCGCCGTGCCCCGGGGCTCTGCCCACGGTCTCGGGCGGGGAACGGCCCACCCGTTGGTGTCACGCCCGCCGCCGGACCGGAATCGCCCGGCGGTATGAACGGGAAGCCGCCAGGTTGACGGCAGGAGGAACGGGGCGCCCGCAGCCCGCTGTTGAAGGGGCCTCCCGGCGCTTCCCGCTCGTGGGCGGACCGCACGGGCCCGCCCACGACGGAGGGTTCAGGCGAGGCGCGCGCGGACCGCCCCGGCCACCTCGGCCAGCGGCACGGCCGTCTGCTCGCCGGACTCCATGTCCTTGAGCTGGACGACGCCCTCGGCCAGATCACGCTCGCCGGCCACGATCGTGAAGCGCGCGCCCGAGCGGTTGGCGCTCTTCATGGCGCCCTTCAGACCGCGGCCGCCGAAGGCGAAGTCCGCGGCCACGCCCTCGCGGCGCAGCTGAGTGACGACGCCGAACAGCACGCGCCGCGCCTCCTCGCCGAGCGGCACGGCGAAGACACTGGTCGTGGAGGGCAGTTCGAGCGCGATGCCCTCCGCCTCCAGCGCGAGCACGGTGCGGTCCACGCCGAGCGCCCAGCCGACCGACGGGAGCGCCGGTCCGCCGATCATCTCGGACAGGCCGTCGTACCGGCCACCGCCGCCGACGGCCGACTGCGAGCCCAGGCCGTCGTGGACGAACTCGAAGGTGGTGCGGGTGTAGTAGTCGAGGCCGCGGACGAGCTTCTCGTCGTCCTCGTACACGACACCTGCCGCGTTGAGCAGGTCCCGGACCTCCTCGTGGTACGCCTTGCACGCGTCGCACAGGTAGTCGCGCAGCACCGGGGCGCCGGTCAGCTGCTTCTGGACCTCGGGGCGCTTGTCGTCGAGGACCCGGAGCGGGTTGATCTCGATGCGCCGGCGGGTCTCCTCGTCGAGGTCGAGCTCGCGCAGGAAGCCCTGGAGCGCGTCGCGGTAGACGGGCCGGCACTCCTTGTCGCCCAGCGAGTTCAGCAGGATGCGGAACTCGCGCAGGCCCAGGGAGCGGTACGCCTGGTCGGCCAGGATGATCAGCTCGGCGTCCAGGACCGGGTCCTCGGCGCCGATGGCCTCGGCACCGACCTGCGAGAAGTGGCGGTAACGGCCCTTCTGCGGACGCTCGTAGCGGTAGTACGAGCCGGAGTACCAGAGCTTGACCGGCAGGTTGCCGAGCTTGTGGAGGTTGGCCTCCAGCGCGGCCCGCAGCACGGACGCGGTGCCCTCCGGGCGCAGGGCGAGCTCGGAGCCGCCCTTGGTGGTGAGGGTGTACATCTCCTTGCTGACGATGTCGGTGGACTCACCGACGCCGCGCGAGAAGAGGGCCACGTCCTCGAAGCCGGGGGTCTCGATGTAGCCGTAGCCGGAGTTCTTCAGCGGTGCGGAGATCGCCTCGCGCACGGCGAGGTACTTCGCGGAGTCGGGCGGGGTCAGGTCGTACGTGCCCTTGGGGGCCTTGAAGGTGCTCACGATGTCGCTCTCGTCACATTCCTCGTCGGGGCGCGTCCATACCGCTCAGATACGGATTGGTGGCGCGCTCGCGGCCGATGGTCGTCTGGGGGCCGTGGCCGGACAGCACCACGGTCGAGTCGTCGAGCGGCAGGCACACGCGGGCCAGCGACTCGAGGAGCTCGGCGTGGTCGCCGCCGGGCAGGTCGGTGCGTCCGACGGAGCCGGCGAAGAGCAGGTCGCCCGAGAAGAGGACCTGCGGTACCTCCGCGGCCTCGGGCATCCTGAACGTCACCGACCCCTTGGTATGGCCGGGCGCATGCGAGACGCCGAACTCCATGCCCGCCAGATGCAGCCGCGCGCCGTCGCTCAGCTCCTTGACGTCGTCCGGCTCCCCCACCGTCAGCTCACCCATGAGCGGCATCCCGATGGAGCGGCCGAGGGCCTTCTCCGGGTCACTCATCATGTAGCGGTCCTCGGGGTGGATCCAGGCGGGGACGTCGTGCGCCCCGCACACCGGGACGACCGAGGCGACGTGGTCGATGTGGCCGTGGGTGAGGACGACGGCGACGGGCTTCAGCCGATGCTTCTTCAGCGCTTCCTCGACCCCGGAGGCGGCCTGGTGGCCCGGGTCGATGATCACGCACTCCTCACCCGCGGCGGGGGCGACCAGGTAACAGTTGGTCCCCCAGGCCCCGGCGGGGAACCCGGCAATGAGCACGATCGTCCTTAATGGTCGTCCGACGAGGGAGGTCGGCTGCGAGGTCGCAGCAGTTCAGAGCCTACCGGCGCTCCTCATTCCACAGCTAACCCATATACGGTACGGGGCAACCCAGGCCCGATCACACGACGTACAAGGAGATCACCCGGTGGTCAGCAGCGATCAGCGGCGGCGGCAGCTCGCCAGGGAGAAGTTCGAGCGGCAGCAGCAGCGCCGGGAGGACGCCCGTCGAAGGACGAGGCGCCTGACCGTCGTCATCGCCTCCGCAGTGGCCGTGGTGGCGGTCATCGGCGGTGCCACGTACTTCGCCACCAGCGGTGACGACGACAAGGACACTAAGGTCGATGCGGCCGCGAGCCAGAGCCCGTCGGCCTCCCCCTCGCCCTCGGCGTCCGAGAAGACGGTTCCCGAGCCCGCGATGAAGATCGACAAGAAGTCGACGTACACGATGTCGCTCAAGACGAGCCAGGGCGACATAGCGTTCAGCATGGACGCGGCGAAGACCCCGCACACGGCGAACTCGTTCAAGTCCCTTGCCGACAAGAAGTTCTTCGACGGCACGAAGTGTCACCGCCTGACCACACAGGGCATCTTCGTCCTGCAGTGCGGCGACCCGAAGGGCGACGGCACCGGGGGTCCCGGCTACACGATTCCCGACGAGAACCTGACCGCGCTGGGCAAGGCGGGCGCCGACGGCACTGTGACGTATCCGGCAGGCACCGTCGCGATGGCCAATACCGGCCAGGCGCACACCGGCGGCAGCCAGTTCTTCCTCGTCTACAAGGACAGCAAACTGCCGCCCAGCTACACGCCGTTCGGCACGATGGACGCGGACTCGCTGAAGGCCGTCGAGGCCATCGGCAAGGCGGGAGTCACCGGCGGCGCAGCCGACGGTGCGCCGAAGAAGGCCGTGAACATCTCGAAGGCGGTCGTCGACAAGGCCTGAGCCCCGGCGGACCCGGCGGGATCCCCGTCCAGCAGTCGCTCGGTGCGGCCGGATTATTTTCGGCCGCGCTGAGTGCGGACAGCCGGGCGGCCCTTCGCCTAGATTGGCGTTGTGCAGGGCGGGCGCGGCCCGCCCCAGGAAACTGTGGACGATGCCAGGGGGGCGAACCCCCTCACGGGCATCAGGTGGAGGAGGCGCTGTGAGCAGCGACCCGTGGGGCCGTGTCGACGAGACAGGCACCGTGTACGTGCGTACAGCCGATGGCGAGCAGGTCGTCGGATCGTGGCAGGCCGGTTCTCCGGAGGAGGCCCTGGCTTACTTCGAGCGCAAGTACGAGGGCATTGTGGTCGAGATCGGCCTCCTCGAACGGCGGGTGAAGACCACCGACCTGTCGGCGAAGGACGCGACGACCGCCATCGAGCATCTGCGGGGACAGGTCGACGAGCATCACGCCGTCGGCGACCTGGACGCGTTGCGCAAGCGGCTCGACGCCCTGGTCGCGACGGTCGACTCGCGGCGCGAGGAGCGCAAGGCGCAGAAGGCCAAGCAGACCGACGAGGCGAAGCACGCCAAGGAGGCGCTGGTCGTCGAGGCCGAGGAGCTGGCGCAGAGCGAGCAGTGGCGCTCCGCGGGCGAGCGGCTGCGCGCGCTCGTCGACACGTGGAAGGGCCTGCCGCGGCTCGACCGCAAGTCGGACGACGAGCTGTGGCACCGCTTCTCGCACGCGCGCTCGGCGTTCTCCAAGCGCCGCAAGGCCCACTTCGCCTCGCTGGACGCCCAGCGCGAGGAGGCCCGCAAGGTCAAGGAGAAGCTGGTCGTCGAGGCCGAGGCGCTCTCCGGGTCCACGGACTGGGGCGCGACGGCTGCCCGCTACCGCGACCTGATGACCGACTGGAAGGCGGCGGGCCGCGCCCAGCGCGAGGCGGAGGACGCCCTGTGGGAACGCTTCCGCGGTGCCCAGGACGTCTTCTTCGCCGCACGCAACGGTGTCTTCGCCGAGCGCGACGCGGAGCAGGGCGAGAACCTCACGCTCAAGGAGGAGCTCGCCGCCGAGGCCGAGAAGCTCGTGCCGGTGAAGGACCTCAAGGCGTCAAGGGCCGCTTTCCGGGCCCTGAACGAGCGCTGGGAGGCCATCGGCCACGTGCCGCGTGACGCCCGCCCCAAGGTCGAGGGGCGGATGCAGGCGGTGGAGCGGGCGCTCCAGGAGGCCGAGGAGTCGGAGTGGCGCCGGACCAACCCGGAGGCACGGGCCCGTGCCGCGGGTCTGACCGGGCAGCTCCAGGCGGCCGTCGACAAGCTGCGTACGCAGATCGACACGGCTCGCGCCTCGGGCAACAACGCCCGCGCCGACAAGCTGGCCCGTGAGCTGGAGGGCCGGCAGGCGCTCCTGGACCAGGCGCTCAAGGGCCTGGAGGAGTTCGGCGGCTGATCTGAGCTGCGGCAGGACAGGGAGCGGGCCCGGTACGCGACGCGTACCGGGCCCGCTCCCTGTGCCGGGACATGCCCACGGGCCGGGCCCCGGGACGCACCCGCGGCCGCAGGCCGGGGACGTGGCCACGGGCCGTCAGCCGGGGCGCGACCGCGCAGTGCCCCGGGACGCGCCCGCGGGCCGGGTCCGGAGGGCGTCGCCCCAGGCCCTGAACCGGACCATGACCGAAGGCCCTGGGACGGGCCTGCGCGCTCCTGGTTACGGCCTGCGGGCCGAGGTCACCCGGTAGACGTCGTAGACGCCCTCCACGCTCCGTACGGCCTTCAGGACGTGCCCGAGGTGCTTGGGGTCGCCCATCTCGAAGGTGAAGCGCGAGGTGGCCACCCGGTCGCGGGACGTCTGGACGGCCGCGGACAGGATGTTGACGTGCTGGTCGGACAGGATCCGCGTGACGTCCGAGAGGAGCCGGGACCGGTCCAGCGCCTCGACCTGGATGGCGACCAGGAACACCGAGGACTGTGTGGGCGCCCACTCGACCTCGAGGATGCGCTCCGGCTGCTGCGAGAGCGAGTCCACGTTGACGCAGTCCGCCCGGTGCACGGAGACGCCGCTGCCCCGCGTGACGAAGCCGATGATGGGGTCGCCGGGTACGGGCGTGCAACAGCGGGCCAGCTTGACCCAGACGTCCTCGACGCCTTTGACGACCACGCCCGGGTCCGCCTTGGCGCGGCGCTTGTTGCGGCCGTGCGAGGGCGGGGAGCTCTCCGCCAGGTCCTCGTTGGCCGCGTCCTCGCCACCGAGTGCCTGGACCAGTTTCTGCACGACGCCGGCCGCCGCCACATGGCCCTCACCGATCGCGGCGTAGAGGGACGAGATGTCGGGGTAGCGCATCTCGTGGGCGAGCGTGACGAGCGAGTCGCCGGTCAGGATGCGCTGGATCGGCAGGTTCTGCTTGCGCATGGCCCGGGCGATGGAGTCCTTGCCCTGCTCGATCGCCTCGTCCCGGCGCTCCTTGGAGAACCAGGCACGGATCTTGTTGCGGGCCCGCGGCGACTTGACGAAGCCGAGCCAGTCGCGGGAGGGCCCGGCGCCGACCGCCTTGGAGGTGAAGACCTCCACCAGGTCGCCGTTGTCGAGCGTCGACTCGAGCGGGACGAGGCGCCCGTTGACCCGTGCTCCTATGGTCCGGTGGCCGACCTCCGTGTGGACGGCGTACGCGAAGTCGACCGGTGTCGCCCCCGCGGGTAGCGCTATGACGTCGCCCTTGGGCGTGAAGACGAAGACCTCGTTGCGGGAGAGGTCGAAGCGCAGGGACTCCAGGAACTCGCTGGGGTCCTCGGTCTCCTTCTGCCAGTCCAGGAGCTGGCGCAGCCACGCCATGTCGTTGACGGTGTCCTGGCCGCGGCCGGTGTTCTTGGGGACGTCGGTGCGCACCTTGGAGGCGCCCGCGACGGCCTCCTGCTTGTACTTCCAGTGCGCGGCGATGCCGTACTCGGCGCGGCGGTGCATGTCGAACGTGCGGATCTGCAGCTCGACGGGCTTGCCGCTGGGGCCGATCACCGTGGTGTGCAGGGACTGGTACATGTTGAACTTGGGCATCGCGATGTAGTCCTTGAACCGGCCGGGGACCGGATTCCATCGCGCGTGGACGGTACCGAGCGCCGCGTAGCAGTCGCGGACCGTGTCGACGAGCACGCGGATGCCCACCAGGTCGTAGATCTCGGCGAAGTCGCGGCCTCGCACGATCATCTTCTGGTAGACGCTGTAGTAGTGCTTCGGCCGTCCGGTGACGGTGGCCTTGATGCGGGCGGCGCGCAGGTCGGACTGGACCTCGTCGGTCACTATGGCGAGGTACTCGTCGCGCTTGGGCGCCCGCTCGGCGACGAGGCGGACGATCTCGTCGTACATCTTGGGGTAGAGGATCGCGAAGGCGAGGTCCTCCAGCTCCCACTTGATGGTGTTCATGCCCAGGCGGTGGGCCAGGGGCGCGTAGATCTCCAGCGTCTCGCGGGCCTTCTTCTCCTGCTTCTCCCGCTTGAGATACCGCATCGTGCGCATGTTGTGCAGCCGGTCGGCGAGCTTGATGACGAGGACCCGGGGGTCCTTGGCCATGGCGACGACCATCTTGCGTACGGTCTCGGCCTGCGCGGCCTCGCCGAACTTGACCTTGTCCAGCTTGGTGACGCCGTCGACCAGCAGGGCGACCTGGTCGCCGAAGTCGCGGCGCAGCGTGTCCAGGCCGTACTCGGTGTCCTCGACCGTGTCGTGCAGCAGCCCCGCCATCAGAGTGGCCGGATCCATACCCAGCTCGGCGAGGATCGTCGTCACGGCGAGCGGATGCGTGATGTACGGGTCGCCGCTCTTGCGCTTCTGGCCGCGGTGCCAGCGCTCGGCGACCTGGTAGGCGTTCTCGATCTGCCGGAGCGTGGCGCTCTCGATCTTGGGGTCGTTGCTGCGCACGGTACGCAGCAGCGGTTCCAGGACCGGGTTGTACGGGCTGGAGCGCTGCACGCCGAGGCGGGCCAGCCTGGCCCGCACCCGGTTGGACGAACCGCCGGTACGGGCCACCGCGGGGGCGGCCGGTGCCGCTGCGGGCTTGGAGGGCGGCTTCGGCGCGGTGGGCGCCGGGGAGGCGGGGACGGCCGGCTGCGCGGGGGAAGCGGGCACGGGCCCGTTCGCCCCGGCCGGTGCCGGGCCCTTGCCGGGATCCGGAGCCGGGGGCTTCGGCTTCTCCGCGGGCTGCTGCGTCGCGGGCGTGGCTGGGGCCGCCGCGGGCTTGTCGGGCTGCGGGGCGGCGACTGGCTGGGCCTCGTCTGGCAAGAGCACTCCTCGTGCGGATCCGGACACCCGGAAAGGCCATCGTATCCACCCTGTGGCCGGAGCTCCCCCGGGGACCGTGGGAGCCCTGAGAACGCGGAACGGGCACCCGGTTGTTCCCGGGTGCCCGTCGCGTGGTGCCTTGGGTGGCGCCTGCTGCCGTCCGGCAGCCGTTCAGACCGTGATCAGGGCCTCCAGCGGGGCACCCTGCAGGTGCGGTGCCAGGCGTTCACGGCCGGCCAGGAATCCCAGCTCCATGAGGACGGCGACGCCGGCGACCTGGGCTCCGGCCCGCCGGATCAGCTCCAGGGAGGCTCCGGCGGTGCCGCCGGTGGCCAGGACGTCGTCGATGACCATGACGCGGTCGTCGGCCGACAGGTCCTCCGCGTGGACCTCGATCTCCGCGGTGCCGTACTCCAGCTCGTACGCCTGGCCGAGCGTGGCTCCCGGCAGCTTCCCGGCCTTGCGGACGGGGATGAAGCCGAGGCCGGCCCGTACCGCGACCGGCGCGGCCAGGATGAAGCCGCGGGCCTCCAGGCCGACGATCTTCGTGGCGCCGTGCCGGACGCACAGGTCCGCGAGGGCGTCCGTGAGGGCCGTGAACGCGACCGGGTCCGCGAGCAGCGGAGTGATGTCCTTGAACATCACTCCCGGCTTCGGGTAGTCCGCCACATCACGGATCCGGCTGAGCAGGAGGTCCCTGGTGCTCTCGGTGGTGCTGGTCATCGACGCTTCCCCGGGGTCCGGCCGTGGCCCCTGGGGGGCTCCTGGCGCTGGCCGACGACCGCACCGGCGGGCGCGGCGTCCTCGGGGGACCGCTCGTCCGCCAGCTCGGCCTCGTTCGGCTCGCCCTTGGCTGCGGCGGCCGCGCGCTTGGCGAGGATCCGCTTCTTCAGCGCCTTCATCTGCGGTTCGCGTTCCTTGAGGTCGGCGACCAGCGGAGTGGCGATGAAGATCGAGGAGTACGCACCGGCGGCGAGGCCGACGAAGAGGGCCAGCGAGATGTCGTTCAGCATTCCGGCGCCGAGGACACCGCCGCCGATGAACAGCAGACCGGCGACCGGCAGCAGCGCGACGACGGTGGTGTTGATCGAGCGGACCAGCGTGCCGTTGATGGAGCGGTTGGCGATCTCGCTGTACGTCCACCGGGTCTGCTTGGTGATCCCCTTCGTGCCCTCCTTGAGGCTGTCGAAGACGACGACCGTGTCGTAGAGGGAGTAACCGAGGATCGTCAGCAGACCGATCACGGTACCGGGGGTGACCTCGAAGCCCACGAGCGCGTAGACACCGACCGTGATGGTGATGTCGTGGATCAGCGCGACGAGGGCGGCGATGGCCATCCGCCACTCGAAGGCGATCGCCAGGTAGATCACGACGAGGACCATGAAGACGCCGAGGCCGGTCCAGGCCTTGTTGGCGATCTGCTCACCCCAGCTGGGGCCGACCAGGTCGGCGGCGATCTTCTCGGTCGGGACGTCGAGGCCCTTGGAGAGCTCGCCCTTGATCTGGTCGGACTTCGCGGTGTCGACCTCGGTGATCTGGATGCGCAGACCGCCGTTGCCCAGCTTCTGGACGATGGCCTGGTGCCCCGAGGACTGGGACGCCAGCTCCTCCGCCTTGTCGACGGAGACGCTCGTCTTCGGGGTGGTGAAGACGGCACCGCCCTTGAACTCGATGCCCATGTTCAGGCCGCTGACCGCCAGGCCGACGATGGCCGTGATCGTGATCAGGATCGAGACGCCGTACCAGATCTTGCGCTTGCCGATGAAGTCGTAGCCGACCTCGCCGCGGTAGAGACGGGCGCCGAGATTGCCGAGTCGCGACATCTCACGCCTCCTTCGGGTCGGTGGGGGCGTTGACACGGCGCGACCGGCGCAGCGGCGGCTTGGCGCCGAGCCGCTTCGGGTCCAGTCCGGACCACGGATGACCGCTCGCGAAGAACTTCGTGCGGGCCATGAGCGTCATGACGGGCTTGGTGAAGAGGAAGACCACGACCACGTCGAGCAGGGTGGTGAGGCCCAGCGTGAACGCGAAGCCCTGGACCTTGCCGACGGTGACCACGAACAGCACCGCCGCCGCCAGGAACGACACGAAGTCGGAGACGAGGATGGTGCGCCGGGCTCGCGGCCAGGCCCGTTCGACGGCCGGGCGGAGGGTACGGCCCTCACGGATCTCGTCCCGGATGCGTTCGAAGTACACGATGAACGAGTCCGCGGTGATACCGATCGCCACGATGGCGCCACAGACCGCGGGCAGGTTCAGCGCGAAGCCGATGGCCGGGCCGAGCAGCGACATGATCGTGTAGGTCAGGATGCCGGAGACCAGGAGGCTGAGGAGCGCGATGAGCGCCAGCCCGCGGTAGTAGGCCACCAGGTAGATGACGACCAGGGCCAGACCGATGGCACCCGCGATGAGGCCCGCCCGGAGCTGCTCGCCACCGAGGGCGGCGGTGACGGTGGTGACGCTCTGCTCCTGGAAGGAGAGCGGCAGCGCACCGTAGGAGAGCACGTTGGCCAGTTCCTCGGCGGACTGCTGGTTGAAGCTGCCGGAGATCTCGGCGTTGGCGCTCAGCGCCGTGCTGACCGAGGGAGCCGAGACGACCTCGCCGTCGAGCGCGATGGCGAACTGGTTCTGGGGCGACTGCTGTGCGGCGAGCTTGCCCGTGGTCGTGTGGAACTTCTTGGCGCCGCCGCCGGTGAACTCCATCTGAACGATCCACTGACCGGTCTGCTGGTTGATCGCCGCCTTGGCACTGTCGACGTCCGTGCCGTCGACCTCGGCCGGGCCGAGGACGTACTTGGCGGAGCCGTCCTGCTCACACGCGACGACCGTGTCCGTGGCCTTCGTGCCCTGGCTCGCCTTGGAGCGCGAGGCCTTGCTGGAGCAGTCCAGCGCCTCGAACTTCTTCTGCAGATCGGCCGCGGCCGCCTGCTCCTCGGCGGAAGCCGTCGGGGTGGAGCTCGCCGCCGGCGTGGTGCTGGCCTTCGGCGTGGGTGTGGAATCGGCCTTCAGGGCGCCGGTGACCGCGCGTCCCTGAGTGGTGGCGCTCGCGCTGGGCTTCGCGGACGAGCCGCTCGCCTTGTCCGACGCGGAGGCGCTCGGCTTGGCGGACGGGCTGGCCTTGTCGGTGGACGAGGCGCTCGGCGCAGGCGTGGGCGTTCCCTGGGCGACGGTCAGCACGGGCCGGAAGTAGAGCTTGGCGGTCGTACCGACCTGCTCACGGGCCTGTGCGGAGTTCGTCCCCTTGGGGATGTTGACGATGATGTTGCGATCGCCCTGGGTCTGGACCTCGGCCTCGGAGACACCAAGACCGTTGACGCGGCGTTCCATGATCTGGACCGCCGTGTCCATGTTGGTCTTGTTGATCGCCGACTCCTGGCCGGGCTCGGCCTTCGCCTCCAGCGTGATGGACGTCCCGCCGGCCAGGTCGATGCCGAGTCGCGGCGTCGGCTGGTGGGCCAGGAACATCCCGCCGGTGAGAGCGACCATGGCGATCAGGATCAGAGCCAGGGCACGCCCCGGCCTGCCCTGACCGCCGGCCGGTCCTCGGCCCTTCTTCGGTGCTGCCACCTTCTCGTTTCTCCCTGTCCAACCGCCCCGCGCCGGGTACGCGCCCGAGCGGCCACGAAGTTTAGTGGGGACCCGCCCCCGCAGAAGACCGCACGGTCCGGGGATGGCCGGATGCCTGTGGGCTCACGGCATCCCCGGGTCGTGTGCTACTTCGCGTCGGCCTCGCCGTCGGCCTTGCCCTCGGACTTCTTGCCGGCCGTGTCGTCGGCCTGCTCCGCGTCGTCCGCCTCGGTCTTCTTGACCAGGTCGGTCTTCGCGTCGTCCGAGGTGACCTCGTCGGCCTCGGTGAGCGAGGAGGCGTCGTCCGGCACGATCGCGCCGTCGACGTCGAGCTCCTCTTCCTCGTCGCCGTGGACGATGCGGTTGTACTCCGCGTCGTCGAGGACGGCACCGATGGCGTTCTTGGCGTAGACGGCGTGGACGCCGGGAGCGATCTCGAGGAGAACCGAGTCGTCGTGAAGCTCCTTGACGGTGGCGTACATGCCCCCGATCGTCCGGACGCCGGTGCCGGGCTGCATTTCATTGCGCATGTTCGCAGCCGCCGCCTGCTTCTTCTTGGCGGACCGCGTCATCAGGAACATGGCCCCGATGAGCACGATGAAGGGGAGGAGAGTCACGGGATTCACGGGACGATTTTCCTTCGCACGACCGCGCTGGAAGGCGGCCTGGTCTACGGGGGTGGGTACACCGACCTTTAAGGGCGGCATCGGCGGAGTCTAAGCGAGTCCGCATCGATGGAACAACGCCCAGCATGGCACCGTGGTTCCTCTGTGGGTCAACCTGTGATGCATCACGCCCCGAACAGGCCCTGTTGTCCCTTTCCGCCGTGCTGGGGAGGCACCAGCCCGAGATGGGCCCAGGCGGCCGGGGTCGCGACCCGCCCTCGCGGCGTCCTGGCCAGCAGTCCTTCCCGTACGAGGAAGGGTTCCGCGACCTCCTCGACCGTTTCGCGCTCCTCCCCCACGGCGACCGCGAGCGTGGACAGGCCGACCGGGCCACCGCCGAAAAGTTTCAGCAGGGCGCCGAGCACCGCCCGGTCCAGCCGGTCCAGGCCCCGGGCGTCGACCTCGTACACCCGCAGGGCGGCGGCCGCGATCTCCCGGTCGATCCTGCCGTCGGCCTTGACCTGGGCGTAGTCCCGGACCCGGCGCAGCAGCCGGTTGGCGATGCGGGGCGTGCCGCGCGAGCGCCCGGCGATCTCCGCGGCGCCCTCGGCGTCTATCTCGACGTCCAGGAGTCCGGCCGAGCGGTGAATCACCCGTTCCAGCTCGGTCGGGGCGTAGAACTCCATGTGCCCGGTGAAGCCGAAGCGGTCGCGCAGCGGGGGCGGCAGCAGTCCCGCTCTGGTGGTCGCGCCGACGAGCGTGAAGGGAGGCAGCTCCAGCGGGATGGCGGTGGCCCCGGGGCCCTTGCCGACGATCACGTCGACCCGGAAGTCCTCCATGGCCATGTAGAGCATCTCCTCGGCGGGCCGGGACATGCGGTGGATCTCGTCGAGGAAGAGGACCTCTCCCTCCTGGAGCGAGGACAGGATCGCCGCCAGATCGCCCGCGTGCTGGATGGCGGGGCCGGAGGTGATCCTGATCGGGGCGTTCATCTCGGCCGCGATGATCATGGAGAGGGTGGTCTTCCCCAGTCCAGGGGCGCCGGAGAGCAGCACGTGGTCGGCCGTCGCGCCTCGGGCGCGGGCGGCCTTGAGGACCAGGTCGAGCTGTTCGCGCACCTTTTCCTGGCCGACGAACTCGTCGAGGTCCTTGGGGCGCAGCGCCGCCTCGACCGCGGTGTCCTCGCCGTCCGCGCCGGCGTCGACGAGCCGCTCGTCGATGAGCTCGTCGGTGTCGGGTCCGGTCTCGTCCCAGTTCATCTCGTCAGTCCCGCCTCGGGTGTTTCGGTGCCGTGCCGTGGGGTGTCGGGCCGGGTGTCAGGGGTGTTGCCCGGATTCCGCTCAGCGGGCGCGGTTGAGGGTCTGCAGGGCGGCGCGCAGGAGCTGCGGCACGGGCGGCTGGGCGCCTTCCGCGAGGGCCGCCTCCGCCTGCGGGGCCACGGCGGACACCGCCTCGTCCGCCTCGCGGGTGGCGTAGCCGAGACCGATCAGGGCGGCCTGGAGCTGGTCGCGCCAGGAGGAGGAGACCGCGGTGCCGATGCCCTGCTGGCCGATGTGGGCGCCGACGGGCTCGCCGAGCCTGTCCTTCAGTTCGAGCAGGAGCTTCTGGGCGCCCTTCTTGCCGATGCCGGACACGGCGGTGAGCGCCTTCTCGTCGCCGGTGGCCACGGCGATGCGCAGGGCGTCCGGGCTGTGCGTGGCCAGCATGGCCTGGGCGAGCCGGGGGCCGACCCCGCTGGCGGTCTGGAGGAGCTCGAAGACCTGCCGTTCGTCGTCGTCGGCGAAGCCGTAGAGCGTCAGCGAGTCCTCCCGCACGACGAGGGAGGTGGCGAGCTTGGCCTCCTTGCCGATACGGAGGCCGGCGAGGGTGTTCGGTGCGCACTGGACGGCCATGCCGATGCCGCCGACCTCGATCACGGCCGTGGTCGGGGCGAGTGCGGCGACGGGGCCGCTGACGAAGGCGATCATCGGGGGACCTTCCGGACGGGGACTGCTGCGGTGCGCGGGACGCGCGGGGTGCGGGCAGCCGCTGCGGCCGCCGCGTGCGCCTGCTGGAGGCGGTTGAGCGCGGGGGCGCGCCAGATGTGGCAGATGGCGAGGGCGAGGGCGTCGGCGGCGTCCGCGGGCTTCGGCGGGGCGTCCAGCCGCAGCAGCCGGGTGACCATGGCGCCGACCTGTGCCTTGTCCGCGCGCCCGCTGCCGGTGACGGCGGCCTTGACCTCGCTGGGCGTGTGCAGGGCGACCGGGATGCCCCGGCGGGACGCGCAGAGCATGGCGACGGCGCTGGCCTGGGCGGTGCCCATCACCGTACGGACGTTGTGCTGGGCGAACACGCGCTCCACGGCGACGCATTCGGGCCGGTGTTCGTCGAGCCACTCCTCGATGCCGCGCTCGATGGCCACCAGCCGGTGGCCGAGCTCGGCGTCGGCGGGGGTGCGCACGACTCCGACGCCGAGCATCGTCAGGGGCCGGCCCGCGACGCCCTCGACGACGCCGACGCCGCACCGGGTGAGCCCGGGGTCCACGCCGAGTACCCGCACGGTTCGCCCCCTCCCTGCCGATCGGTCAACTGTTCCCGCAGGCTATCGGCTCGCACTGACAATGCGACGGGCCGACGGGGTGTGTCCCCGTCGGCCCGTCCACAGAAGCTGCGCGGGGCGCTCCTCAGGCGTCGATCTTCTCCATGACCTCGTCCGAGACATCGAAGTTGGCGAAGACGTTCTGCACGTCGTCGCTGTCCTCCAGCGCGTCGATCAGCTTGAAGATCTTGCGCGCCCCCTCTTCCTCCAGCTCGACCTGCATGGTCGGGACGAAGTTGGCCTCGGCGGAGTCGTAGTCGATGCCGGCCTCCTGCAGCGCCGTGCGGACCGCGACCATGTCGGTGGCCTCGCTGAGGACCTCGAACGTGTCACCGAGGTCGTTGACCTCCTCGGCGCCGGCGTCGAGCACCGCGCCGAGCACGTCGTCCTCGGAGCGGTCGCCCTTGGGGACGATCACGACGCCCTTGCGGTTGAACAGGTACGAGACCGATCCCGGGTCGGCCATCGAACCGCCGTTGCGGGTCATGGCGACACGGACGTCGGATGCGGCGCGGTTGCGGTTGTCGGTGAGGCACTCGATGAGCACCGCGACACCGTTCGGGCCGTAGCCCTCGTACATGATCGTCTCATAGTCGGCGCCACCGGCTTCGAGACCGGCACCACGCTTGACCGCCGAATCGATGTTCTTGTTCGGGACCGAGCTCTTCTTGGCCTTCTGGATGGCGTCGAAGAGAGTCGGGTTGCCGGACACGTCGGCACCGCCGGTGCGGGCCGCGACCTCGATGTTCTTGATCATCTTCGCGAAGAGCTTGCCGCGCTTGGCGTCAATCACGGCCTTCTTGTGCTTCGTCGTAGCCCATTTAGAGTGGCCGGACATCTGCCTTCTCCTTCGCGTCACCAAATTCCGTACGAACCCGAGAGATCCTACCGGGGTCGAGTCAGCTGACTGCGCGCACCATGTCGACGAAGTACGCGTGAAGCCGGTGGTCGCCGGTCAGTTCCGGGTGGAATGACGTGGCAAGGGCGTTTTCCTGCCGTACGGCCACGATGTGACCGCCGTGCTCGGCTATCACCTTGGCCTGCGCGCCCACGGACTCGACCCAGGGGGCCCGGATGAAGACGCCCTCGACCGGGCCGCCCTCGATCCCGGCGACCTCTACGGCCGCCTCGAAGGACTCGTTCTGCCGCCCGAAAGCGTTACGGCGCACGATCATGTCGATGCCACCGACGGTCTCCTGGCCCGAGCGCGGGTCGAGGATCTTGTCGGCCAGCAGGATCATCCCGGCGCAGGTGCCGTAGACCGGCATCCCGGCCCGTACCCGCTCGCGGAGCGGTTCCAGCATGCCGAACAGGGCGGCCAGCTTGGACATCGTGGTGGACTCGCCGCCGGGGATGACCAGGCCGTCGACCTCGGCGAGTTCCTCGGGACGCCGGACCGGCCTGGCCAGGGCGTCCGCCGAGGCCAGGGCGATCAGGTGTTCCCGTACGTCGCCCTGGAGAGCCAGGACACCGATCACAGGGGTGTCGCTCATCAGTGACTACCAGCCACGGTTGGCGTAGCGCTCGGTCTCGGGCAGGGTGTCGCAGTTGATGCCGACCATGGCCTCGCCCAGGTTGCGCGAGGCGTCCGCGATGATCTTCGGGTCGTCGTAGAAGGTGGTGGCCTTCACGATGGCGGCGGCGCGCTTGGCCGGGTCGCCGGACTTGAAGATGCCGGAGCCGACGAAGACGCCCTCGGCGCCGAGCTGGCGCATCAGCGCGGCGTCCGCCGGAGTGGCGACGCCACCTGCGGAGAAGAGGACGACGGGCAGCTTGCCGAGCTCGGCGACCTCCTTGACCAGCTCGTACGGGGCGCGCAGGTCCTTGGCGGCGGCGTACAGCTCGTTGTTGTCGTAGCCGCGGAGCCGGGCGATCTCGTTCTTGATCTGGCGCAGGTGGCGGACGGCCTCGACGACGTTGCCGGTGCCGGCCTCGCCCTTCGAGCGGATCATGGCCGCGCCCTCGGCGATGCGGCGCAGGGCCTCGCCCAGGTTGGTGGCACCGCAGACGAACGGGGTGGTGAAGGCGAACTTGTCGCTGTGGTTGACCTCGTCGGCCGGGGTGAGGACCTCGGACTCGTCGATGTAGTCGACGCCGAGGGACTGGAGCACCTGGGCCTCGACGAAGTGGCCGATGCGGGACTTCGCCATCACCGGGATGGAGACCGACTCGATGATCTCCTCGATCATGTTCGGGTCGGACATCCGGGCCACGCCGCCGTCCTTGCGGATGTCGGCGGGCACCCGCTCCAGGGCCATGACGGCCACGGCACCCGCGTCCTCGGCGATCTTCGCCTGCTCGGCGTTGACGACGTCCATGATCACGCCGCCCTTGAGCTGCTCGGCCATGCCGCGCTTGACGCGGGCGGTGCCGGTGGCGGGGGCGTCGGCGGACTGCGGGGTGGCGGGGTTCGTGGACACGGATCGACCTCACTCGGAGAAAAGGGTGCTGAACGTGCAGGGGTGATGCACTGCTGAGCAAACTCTCCGGGACCAGTCCACAGCAAGGGCCAATGGAAGGCCGGTGGATCGTTTTGGCACGGTGCGGCGGCGGTGGCGGGCCGGCGCGGGCCCGCCCACCGCCGCCGTCAGCTGACCGGACGGTCCGCGAGGGCGACCGGCGGCTCGTCGTCCATCTCGAACGCCAGCGGGAACGGGGCGTGCCCGGCCAGCCGGAACCAGCGCACCGTGCGGTGACGGCGCAGCGCACGGGCCGCCCGCACCGCGTCGTTGTGGAACCTGCGCGCCATCGGGACGCGGCGCACCGCCGCGGCGAGCTCCGTAGCGGCCTCCTCGCCGCCCGGGATCTCCTTGACCGCCTCGACCTGCGCCCGCTCACCGAACACCGCGCGCAAGGCGGTGCTCAGCTCGCTCTCGGCGACCTCGCGGTGTTCCTCCTCCGACTGGCGGGCGGCGTGCGCGGCCTCGTACAGCACGATCGAGGCGGCCGGGTCGAGGACACCGGACGTGGCGAGTTCCTGGGTGACCGAGGCGCGGCGCAGTAGTTGGGCGTCGAGGGCGGCCCGGGCCGCGTCGATCCGGCTGTGCAGCCGGTCGAGACGGCCCGCGGTCCAACTGAGGTACAGGCCGATCGCGATGAGCACGACGGCGGTCCAGACGAGGGTTTCGGTCACAGGCGGAAAGGCTACCGGGGAGCGGGTGCGGGACGGCCTCCCCGGGCGGCGCGGGCGCCGTCGGGGGAGGAGACGCTCAGTCCCGGGCCAGCCCGAACCGGGCCCGCAGCCCCGTGCGTTCGTCCGCCGCCACCGACGCGGCCCCGTCCGCCACCGTCTCGTACACCGCGAGGATGTCCGCCCCGACCGTCGACCAGTCGAAGCGCCGCACATGTGCGCTGCCGCGCTCGTGCAGCTCCGCGCGCCGCTCCGGGTCGCCCAGCAGGCGGATCGCCGCCCCGGCCAGTGCCTCCGCGTCCTCGTTGGCGAACAGCTCCCCCGCCGCGCCCTGGTCCAGGACCTGAGCGAACGCGTCCAGATCGCTGGCCAGGACCGGAGCTCCGGCCGACATGGCCTCGACGAGGATGATGCCGAAGCTCTCGCCGCCGGTGTTGGGCGCGACGTACACGTCGACGCTGCGCAGCAGCCGTGCCTTGTCCTCGTCGCTCACCATGCCGAGGAACTCGACGCGCGCCCGCATCTCCTTCGGCAGCGAGGCGACGGCCTCCTCCTCGTCGCCCCGGCCCGCCACCAGCAGCCGGGTGTCCGGACGCGCGGCCAGGATCGCGGGCAGCGCCCGCATCAGGACGGGCAGGCCCTTGCGGGGCTCGTCGATGCGCCCGATGAAGCCGATCGTGCCGCCCTGCCACTCGGGCCTGGGTTCGGCCGCGGCGAAGAACCCGACGTCCACCCCGTTGGGGATGACCACCGCGTCGCCGCCCAGGTGCTCGACCAGGGTCCGGCGCGCGTACTCGCTCACCGCGATGCGCGCGCTGATCTTCTCCAGGGCGGGCTGGAGGATCGGGTAGGCGGCGATCATCGCCCGCGAGCGCGGATTGGACGTGTGGAACGTGGCGACGATCGGTCCCTGCGCCGCCCAGCAGGTCAGGAGGCCCAGCGACGGCGAGGTCGGCTCATGGATGTGGATCACGTCGAACGTGCCGTCGTGCAGCCACCGCCGCACCCGGGCCGCGGACAGGAAGCCGAAGTTGAGCCGGGCGACGGAGCCGTTGTACGGGACGGGCACGGCCCGGCCCGCGGACACCACGTACGGCGGCAGCGGCGTCTCGTCGTCGGCGGGGGCCAGCACGGAGACCTGGTGGCCGAGCCGGATCAGATGCTCGGCCAGGTCTCGGATGTGGAACTGCACGCCGCCCGGGACGTCCCAGGAGTACGGGCAGACGATGCCGATCTTCACTGCTGGGGCCTTTCGGTCGGGTCAGGCCGGATCAGGGAGCGGTGTCCGGTACGTGCGGGGCGGGGGCGGATGAGGGAGTCAATGCGGAGCGCGGACGACCGGCGGGAGCGCCGGCGGGACCTGTGGCCGGGCGAGGCCGGGCCCTCGGGAGGTCGTCTGACGGGCCTCGTGAGCCCGGCATGCCCCGATCCGAAGGCCCTGGGGTGTCTCCGCGGCGTGCCGTCGACCGCCCCGGGGAGCCGGACGACGGCACGCCGCGGACACGGCCTACTCTCCGCGGGGTTCGAGGTCGGCGAGCCAGAGCCGTTGCAGCATGTGCCAGTCCTCCGGGTGTTCGGCGATGCCCAGGGCGAACGCGTCGGCCAGGGCCTGTGTCATGGAGGACGTCTTCTCGCCGCGGTCGCCTGAGCCGGGTACCTCGACGGCCGGATGGATCCGCGCCTTCATGACCGGCGTGTCGTCGTAGGAGAGGGTGACCGGCAGCAGCAGCGCACCGGTCTGCTGAGCCAGGAGCGCCGGCCCCGCGGGCATCCGGGCCGTGTCGCCGAAGAACGTCACCTCGACGCCGGAGGCCGACAGGTCGCGGTCGGCGACCAGGCAGACGAGTCCGCCCTCGCGCAGCCGGCGCGCCAGTGTCCCGAACGCGGTCCCGCCGTTGTGCGCGAGCACCTCCATGCCGAGGCCCTCGCGGTACGCCACGAAGCGGTCGTACAGCGATTCCGGCTTGAGCCGCTCGGCGACCGTGGTGAACGGGACCTTGAGATCCGTGGTGACCCACGCCCCCGCCAGATCCCAGTTCCCCAGGTGCGGGAGGGCGAGAATGACCCCGCGCCCGGCGTCGAGGCCCTCGGTCAGCCGGTGCGCGTCCGTCACGTCGATGGACGCCTTGATCCGCTCCGGGGTCCAGGTGGGCAGCCGGAACGACTCCATCCAGTAGCGCATGTACGAGCGCATGCCCGCCTTGGACAGAGCCGCGAGCGCGGCCGGGCTCGCGTCCGGCACGACCCGCGCCAGGTTGGACTCCAGCCGCAGCACGCTCTTGCCGCGCCGCTTCCACACCTGGTCGGCCAGGGTACGGAAGAGCGCCCGCGCGGCCGGCTCGGGCAGCTTCTTGACCGCGGCCCAGCCGAGTCCGTACAGCCCGTCGCTCAGCCGGTCCTTCGGTCCGGGCTTCGCGTTCCCGGGTACGCCGCTCACTGCGCGGCCTCGCTCCCCCGGTCCGCCGCAGCGGACACCGCGGCGGCCGCATCGGCCTCGGCGGATTCGCGGCGCACGGTCACGACCCGCTGCACCAGCGTCACCAGGCTGCCCACGGCGACGATCCACAGCGCGATCGGCAGCAGGATGTCGATCCCCGGCACACCGAACGCGTGGAGACCCGCCAGACCTGCGGCCACCAGCGAGATCACCAGGCGTTCGGCACGCTCCACGAGCCCGTTGACCGCCACCGGCAGACCGATCGACTCACCGCGCGCCTTGGTGTACGAGACCACCTGGCCGCTCGCGAGACAGAAGATCGCGACCGCGCACAGGATGTTGTCGTCGCCGCTGCCCGCGTACCAGAGCGCGAAGCCCGCGAAGATCGCCCCGTCGGCCACCCGGTCGAGCGTCGAGTCCAGGAACGCGCCCCACCGGCTGGAGATGCCGGCCTGCCGCGCCATGTTGCCGTCGACGAGGTCGGAGAAGACGAAGATCGTGATGACGATCGTGCCCCAGAAGAACTCCCCCATCGGGAAGAAGACCAGCGCACCTGCCATCACCCCGGCCGTACCGATCAGAGTGACCGCGTCGGGGCTCACGCCCAGACGGAGCAACAGTGCGGCGAACGGCGTGAGGACACGCGTAAAGAATGCACGCGCGTACTTGTTCAGCATGGCCTTCCCGAGGGGTCGGTGGGCCGCATGGCCCCGTCGGCCACCGGCTGGAGGGTGCTCAAGGTCCTGGCCGGATCAGGTCGGCGTCCGGCGCGTGCGGCCGCGAGGCGCCGGCGCGTCCCCTGACTCCGCCATGGGGACGTTTCGGCAACGCCGCAGACGTGCGTTCCGGGCACCGCGAGCCCGGCCGGGCTCTTCAGCACCCTCATAGTGCCGCGACCGGCAAGGTTCGCCCGACGGGGCAGTACTTGCCGGGAGGGGCACTGGCCCATCGTAGTCACGCCCGCCGTACTCCACCGTCCGGGCACCCTGCGGGATGTCGCCGGACCCCGCGGCGGCGTGCGGCGTATGGACGCGACCCGGACGGAGTGGAAAGCTCGGAACTACCGCGGGCGTCGTCGAAGCCGCCGCGGCGGCTCCCCCGTGCCCGTGCAACCGCTCCCCCATCCCGCGCCGGCGGGCCCCCGCCCGGCGCCACCACCCGGGAGGCACGCGTCATGGGCGACAGGACACACACGCACACCGGAGCCGCCACAGGAGCAGCGACGGCCGGCCACCCCTCCGCCATCCGGAACGTGGTACTGGTCGGCCACAGCGGATCCGGCAAGACCACCCTCGTCGAGGCACTCGCACAGACCGCGGGCGCGGTCAACCGGGCGGGCCGGGTCGAGGACGGCACCACGGTCTCCGACCACGACGGGATCGAACAGCGCCGGCAACGCTCCGTCTCGCTCTCCCTCGTCCCCGTGGAATGGGACGGGATCAAGATCAATCTGCTGGACAGCCCCGGTTACGCCGACTTCGTCGGGGAACTCAGGGCCGGTCTGCGCGCGGCGGACGCGGCCCTGTTCGTCGTCTCGGCCGCCCAGGAGGCCGACGCCGTCGCCGGCACGACCCGTGCTGTCTGGGAGGAGTGCGCGGCGGTCGGCATGCCGCGCGCCATCGTCGTCACCCACCTGGACACCGCCCGCACCTCCTTCGACGCGATGACCCGGATCTGCGGCGAGATCTTCGGCGGCGACGACCCCGACGCCGTGCTCCCCCTCTACCTGCCGGTGCACGGTCCCGAGGCCGCGGACGGACACGCCCCGCTGACCGGACTCACGGGACTGCTCACCCGGCGCATCTTCGACTACTCGGACGGGGAACGGCGGGAACGCCCGCCCACCGCGTCCCAGCAGACGCCCCTGGCCGACGCCCGCAACCGGCTGATCGAGGGGATCATCGCCGAGAGCGAGGACGAGACCCTGATGGACCGCTACCTCGGCGGCGCCCCCATCGACATCGGGACACTCGTCGACGACCTCGAACGTGCCGTCGCACGCGGCACCTTCCACCCCGTCCTCACCGCCGCGCCCGCCACCGACGGCGCTCGCCAGGGCATCGGCACCGTCGAACTGCTCGACCTGATCACCGGGGGTTTCCCCACCCCGCTCGAACGCCCCCTGCCCGCCGTCACCACGCTGCACGGCGCCTCGCTCCCCACCCTGGACTGCGACCCGCAGGGCCCCCTGGCCGCCGAGGTCGTCAAGACGGCCTCCGACCCCTACGTCGGCCGGCTCTCTCTCGTCCGCGTCTTCTCCGGCACCCTTCACCCCGACGACACGGTGCACATATCCGGCCACGGACTCGACGACCCCGGCCACGAGCCCCGGCCCTTCCACGAGGCCGAGATCCGCGTCGGAGCCCTCTCGTCCCCCTTCGGCAAACTGCAGCGCCCCCTGACCTCCTGCGTCGCCGGCGATCTCGCCTGCGTCGCCAGGCTGGACTGCGCCGAGACCGGCGACACCCTGTCCGCCCCGGACCATCCCCTGTTGATGGAGCCGTGGACCATGCCCGACCCGCTGCTGCCGCTGGCCATCGAGGCCCACGGCAAGGCCGACGAGGACAAGCTCTCCCAGGGCCTCGCACGCCTCGTCGCCGAGGACCCGACGATGCGCCTGGAACAGAACCAGGACACCCATCAGGTGGTCCTGTGGTGCCTCGGGGAAGCCCATCTCGACGTGGCGCTGGAACGGCTGCGCACGCGGTACGGCGTCCAGGTCGACGCCGTCCCCCACCGCGTCGCGCTGCGCGAGACGTTCGCCGCGCCGTCCACCGGCCGGGGCCGCCACGTCAAACAGTCCGGCGGCCACGGCCAGTACGCCATCTGCGAGATCGACGTCGAACCGCTGCCGCCGGGCTCCGGCATCGAGTTCGTCGACAAGGTGGTCGGCGGATCGGTGCCCCGCCACTTCATCCCGTCGGTCGAGAAGGGCGTCCGCGCCCAGGCCGCCCGCGGCCTCACCGCCGGACATCCGCTGGTCGACGTGCGTGTGACCCTGCGGGACGGCAGGTCCCACTCCGTGGACTCCTCCGACGCCGCGTTCCAGACCGCGGGCGCCCTGGCCCTGCGCGAGGCCGCGGACGACGCCCGCATCCAGCTCCTGGAACCGGTCGCCGAGGTTCGCGTACTGATCCCCGACGACTACGTCGGCCCGGTCATGAGCGACCTCTCCGGCCGCCGCGGCCGGGTGACCGGCACCGAACAGTCCGGCTCCGGGCGCACGCTCGTACGGGCCGAGGTGCCGGAGCTGGAGATCGGCCGGTACGCGGTCGACCTGCGCTCCCTGTCCCACGGAACCGGCCGTTTCGACCGCGCCTACGCCCGCCACGAGGCCATGCCTCCGCACCTGGCCGACCGCCTCCACGAAAAGCGGGAGAACGGCGTGAAACACGCATAACGACCCGGTCCGCCCACCGTTGTCCACAGGGCCGGACGGCGTACCTATTCGGACGATACGCTGTGCTCCCAGCTCAGAAAGTGTGCCGGGCCCGGCAGTTGGGAAACAGCCGCAGGAGCGGTTCCTCGGCGGCGAGTGGGGGCGACAGTGGCCAGCAACGGATTCGATTTCTCTCCCGGAGCGCAGATTCCGCTCCAGGGGTCGGCAGGAGCGGCGGTGGCGACCAACGCCCTCGCCTCTGCCGCGTACCGCGACAGTCCGGTGGAGGAAATCCTCAAAGCCAACAGCGAGTGGCACAAGTCCGAAGTGAAGGAAGGGCGTTCCAAGCTCTTCAAGTCCGACTACTTCAAACCCAACCTCGGTGAGGCCTTCTCCCGCGCCGTCCAGGAACGCATGCTGGGCGGGGCGCGGAAAGCCCTCATCCAGTCGTTCGGCAGCGACCCGCAGACCGTTGTCGAGCACTGCCTGTCGGCGACCCGCCTGCGCAAGGCCCGCGACACCAAGCTCACCGCCGTGACCGCCCTGTTCGGCTTCGTCTTCCTGCCCGGAATGCTGCTGTGGGTGATCGCCTTCCGCCTGCGCGACGGCCTCGCCAACACCAAGGACAAGGGCCTCTCCGCCATCGGCAACGCCCTGCTGCCCATCATCGGCATCGGCGCGCTGTTCCTCCTGATCAAGATGCCCCTCACCGGGCTCCTGGGGCTGTACCTGCGCGCGATGATCGTCGCCCCCGTCATCGGCTGGCTGATCGCCAAACGGATCGCCGAGGCCTCCGCCCAGGACATGCGCGCCCGCTGGGAGGGCCTGCTCTCGGGCGGCGGCGTCATCGCCAAGATCCCCGAGGCCGTTCCGAAGAACCCCAACGAGACGGCACGCGAAGCGCTCCGCCAGGGCCTGGAGAAGCTCTCCGCAGAACAGCAGTCCAACTCCGTCTTCTACGCCGGCCCCAAGGGCATCCTCGGCATGGGCACGCGCTGGGGCAGCTGGCAGCTGGCCGAGGACCTCGTCTCCAAGGAGCCGGGCAAGGAGTTCCACCAGTTCCGCAGCTGGGACCTGATACGCGTCATCCACGACCAGCTCAAGATGCTGGAGCGCGGCCCGCTGAACACCGGCGGGTTCCCCACCCCCTCGGTCACCCACTGGATCGTCTCGCCCGTCGGGGAGAACGCCGACGCGGTGTCCCGCCCCGAGGGTGAGGATGTCGCCACCTTCCAGGTGAAGCCCCACGAAATACAGCGGATCTGCAACCACCAGCAGTTCGGCGGCGGCGACCGTCACTACCTGGGCGTCCAGTTCACCCTCTGGGACGGCCAGCTCGTCATCACCATGATGATCACCGTCACCGTGCTCTTCGAGACCCTGCGCATCGAGGTCACCGGCCACGCCCTCGGCCCGGTCCACTCCCTGTTCACCAGCAAGCCGGCGGCCAAGAAGAAGACGGTCAACAAGACCGTCAAGTTCTGGGAGACCCGCGACATCACGCTGGCGCTGGTCGAGTCGAAGGAAGTCGTCCGCCTCGCCCTGCGCGCCCCCTTCACCTGGTACCCGCCGCTCCTCGACTACCTCGGCGGCAAGATCGCCCTGCCCGAACCCTTCGGACTGCGGCACGCCTGGGCCGAGAAGCCGTGGCGTCACCGCTTCATGGCGGACGACGCGATGCGCGCCGCCACCCCCGTCCTGCGCGTCGTGCACAGCGCCGCGCTGAAGGTCCTCAACGAGAACGGCGTCGACACGGAGCGCTTCGACAACCGCTCCTCGATACTGAGCGGACTCGTCCAGGACCCCAGCCCGCGCAAGGCCGACCTCTACGACGCCTGAGGGCTGTCCCGCCGTCCCTGGTCGACCGACGGACAGTACTGAGGACCTACGGCGAAGGGCGCCCCGGAGAACCGGGGCGCCCTTCGCCAGGAAACGGAAGCCGGGGTCAGGCGCCGTGCGGCCAGGCGTCGGCCAGCATCCTGCGCGTGTCGCCCAACAGCTGCGGCAGCACCTTGGTATGACCCACCACCGGCATGAAGTTGGTGTCACCACCCCAGCGGGGCACCAGGTGCTGATGCAGATGCGCGGCGATACCGGCACCGGCCACAGCCCCCTGATTCATCCCGATGTTGAACCCGTGCGCCCCCGAGGCCGCACGCAGCGCCGTCATCGCACGCTTGGTGAAATCGGCGAGCTCCAGCGTCTCCGGACCGTCCAGCCCGGTGTAGTCCGCGACGTGCCGGTACGGCACCACCATCAGGTGCCCGCCGTTGTACGGATACAGATTCAGCACGGCGTAGACCTTCTCGCCCCGCGCGACGACGAGCCCGTCCTCGTCCGACTTCGAAGGGATCTCACAGAACGGACAGCCGTCGCCGGCCTCCGGGCCGGTCGGCTTGTTCTCGCCCTGGATGTACGCCATCCGGTGGGGCGTCCACAGGCGCTGGAACGCATCGGGCGTTCCCACTCCGATCTGCTGCTCCGGCTCACTCGTCATGCCGATCAGCATATTGCGTACCCCCCGCAAAGCGTGTCGCCGGGGCCGATCCCGTCCACTCGCCGCGATGCTGGGCCGATGAGCGACCGCACCCCGGCCCGGCCCTCACCCGCCTTCATCCTCTGGGAGCAGCGCACCGAGGTACCGCTCTTCGCCGCCTCGCTGCTGTTCCTGCTCGGCTACGCGGTCCGGGTCCTCGCCCCGGACGACGCCGAGCCGTGGCACGACCTCGCCCTCGCCCTGGTCGCCGCCACCTGGCTGCTCTTCGTCCTCGACTACGCCGTCCGGATCCGCCTCAGCGGCCTGGGTCACCGCTTCGTCCGGGTGCGCTGGCTCGACACGCTCGTAGTCCTGCTGCCTCTGCTGCGCCCGCTGCGGCTGGTCAAGGTCTACACGGCCATCCAGAAGCGTCACGACGAGCCGCGGCTGAGCCTGTACGCGCGGGTGATGTCGTACGCCGGCCTGACGGCCGTGCTGCTCGGCCTCTCGGCGTCCCTCGCGGTCTACCACCAGGAGCACGACGCACCGGGCGCCTCGATCCGGACCTTCGGCGACGCGGTCTGGTGGGCGTGCGCGACCCTCACGACGGTGGGGTACGGGGACGCCGTGCCGGTGACGCCGTGGGGCCGCGTCGTCGCGGCGGGCCTGATGGCCTGCGGGCTGGCACTGCTGGGGGCGGTGACGGGTTCGTTCTCGTCGTGGCTCGTCCAGGTGTTCCGGCGGGAGGACGAGAAGGGGCCCCCGGCGAGCGGGTAGCTCACCGGGGGCCCCTGCCGGGCACGGATCAGACCTGGACGCGGTCCTCCACGGCCTTGGCGATCTTGGCGATGGCGTCCTCGACCGGGATGCCGTTCTCCTGCGAACCGTCGCGGTAGCGGAAGGAGACGGCCCCGTTGGCCATGTCCTCGTCGCCCGCGATGATCATGAAGGGCACCTTGGCGCGCTGCTGGTTGCGGATCTTCTTCTGCATCCGGTCCGACGACGCGTCCACGTCGACCCGCAGCCCCTGCTTGCGGGCCTTGGCCGCGAACTCCTGGAGGTACGGGATGTGCGCGTCGCCGATCGGGATGCCGACCGCCTGGACGGGCGCCAGCCACACCGGGAACGCACCCGCGTAGTGCTCCAGGAGAACGGCGAAGAACCGCTCGATGGAGCCGAACAGGGCGCGGTGGATCATGACCGGGCGCTGCTTGGTGCCGTCGGGGCCGGTGTACTCCAGGTCGAAGCGCTCCGGCAGGTTGAAGTCGAGCTGCACGGTCGACATCTGCCAGGTCCGGCCGATGGCGTCCTTGCACTGCACCGAGATCTTCGGGCCGTAGAACGCGGCGCCGCCCGGGTCGGGGACCAGGGGCAGGCCCTGCTTCTCGGCGACCAGACGCAGCGTCTCGGTGGCCTCTTCCCAGACCTCGTCGCTGCCGACGAACTTCTCCGGGTCCTTGGTGGAGAGCTCCAGGTAGAAGTCGGTCAGACCGTAGTCGCGGAGCAGGTTCAGGACGAACGTGAGCGTCCGGTCGAGCTCCTCCGCCATCTGCTCCTTGGTGCAGTAGATGTGCGCGTCGTCCTGCGTGAAGCCGCGCGAGCGGGTCAGGCCGTGCACGACGCCCGACTTCTCGTACCGGTACACCGTGCCGAACTCGAAGAGGCGCAGCGGCAGTTCACGGTAGGAGCGGCCGCGCGCGTCGAAGATCAGGTTGTGCATCGGGCAGTTCATCGGCTTGAGGTAGTAGTCCACCCCGTCGTCGAGCTGCATGGGCGGGTACATGCCGTCGGCGTACCAGTCCAGGTGGCCGGACTTCTCGAAGAGCTTGCCCTTGGTGGCGTGCGGCGAGTAGACGAACTCGTAGCCCTCCTCCTCGTGGCGGCGCCGCGAGTAGTCCTCCATGGCCCGGCGGATGACGCCGCCCTTGGGGTGGAAGACCGCGAGGCCGGGGCCGATCTCGTCGGGGAAGGAGAAGAGGTCCAGCTCGTTGCCGAGCTTGCGGTGGTCGCGCTTGGCGGCCTCCTCCAGGAACTCCAGGTGCGCCTTCAGCTCGTCCTTGGTCGGCCAGGCGGTCCCGTAGATGCGCTGGAGCATCGGGTTCTTCTCGCTGCCGCGCCAGTACGCCGCCGCGTTCCGCATCAGCTTGAACGCGGGGATGAAGCGGGTGGTCGGCAGGTGCGGGCCGCGGCAGAGGTCCTTCCAGCACAGCTCGCCGGTCTTCGCGTCGAGGTTGTCGTAGATGGTCAGCTCGCCGCCGCCCACCTCGACGTCCGCGCCGTCGTCCGAGGAGGCGGAGCCCTTGATGCCGATGAGCTCCAGCTTGTACGGCTCGTCGGCGAGCTCCTCGCGGGCCGCCTCGTCCGTCACGACCCGGCGGGAGAACCTCTGGCCCCGCTTCTGGATCTCCTGCATCTTCTTCTCGATGGCCTTGAGGTCCTCGGGCGTGAACGGCTTCTCGACGTCGAAGTCGTAGTAGAAGCCGTCCTTGACCGGCGGGCCGATGCCCAGCTTGGCCTCGGGGTGGAGCTCCTGGACGGCCTGGGCCATCACGTGCGCGGTGGAGTGGCGCAGGATGTTCAGGCCGTCCTCGGAGGAGATGAGGACGGGCTCGACGGTCTCGCCGTCGGCGACGACGTACGCGAGGTCCTTCAGCTCACCGGCGATGCGGGCGGCGACGACGGTGCGCTCGCCGGGGAAGAGCTCGGCTGCCGTAGTGCCCGTCGTCACCACGCGCTCTTCCCGCTCGGAATCGCGTTGGATGGTCACACGGACGTCTGACACCGGTCTCTCCTGACTCAGGGGGTGCGCCGCATTCCCATGGCGTACGCAAGGGGAATCGTACCGAGCCGACGGCCCCCTTAGCGAAATGGGCCGCCGCCGCCCCGCTACTCCCCCGTGCACGCCTCCTCGAAATGGTCGACGTTCTCCTGGAGCGACTTCATCAGCCGGTCCCGCTCCTCCTCGTCGACCTGGACCGGAACCACCTGCGAGGCGCTGGTCAGCCGCCGGAAGCCGCCCCGGCTCTCCAGCCTGCCCTCCACCCGCACGGGCAGCCCCACCAGGTGGGCCTGGCCCGCGATCCGGTACTCCTCCTCGTCGAGCTCCAGCCGTACGTGCGGCACCTCGGCGCCCGCCAGGACCCGCAGCCGTACGATTCCGGCCCCGCGCGGACCCGAGCGGCGCAGGCGCACGACGGCGCCGGTGATCCGCACCGTCACCGCGGGCTCGTCCCGGAGGTAGCGGGCGCCCGCCAGGCGCAGGGCCGGCAGGTCACCCGGGGAGAACTCGACCGGTTCGGGGCGGGCCGGGCAGCCGTCGGGGGCTCCGGCGGCGGGCGCCCAGTCCAACGCGATCCCGGCCCCCTCCGATCCCCGGACGAGCGCGATGACCGCCTCCGTCAGTTCGCGGCTGACGCCCGCCTCGACGGCGGTGTCGAAGGCCTCCATGCCGCCGGTGGCCCGTTGGTAGTCGACGGCCTCCCGTGCGGCGTGCAGGGCGTGGTAGAGGCGCACGGCGAGGGGGCGGCCCGCCTCGACGGGGACGAACGCCGTGAGGTCGCGGCCGCCCGGCGCGGGGCCGATGAGGACGGAGCCGAGCGTCGCCAGGGCGCGGCGGCGGTGGCGGGCGCCGTGGTAACCGGCCCGGCCCCGGACGGCGAGTGCGCCGGCCAGGAGGATCTGCCGGGCCGCGCCGTGCAGCTGCTCCGACCCGGTCCAGCTGGCGGCCCCGGTGGCCGCGGCGGCCGGTTCGGGGACGTCGCGCCACCAGCGGATCTCGTCGCTGGGGACGGCGAGCGAGACCAGTACCTCGCGGGCGGAGGGTGCGGCGCTGCGGGCCAGGGCGGTCAGGGCCTCGCCGAGCAGGTCCTCGCTGTCCGGGAAGGCGGTGGTGTCGGGCACGAGCAGGCTGGTGGAGCCGCCGGGCGGGCCGGGCGGGGTCCAGCGGCTGTAGCGCCCGGCCGCACCGCCACGCCGCTGCCAGCCGTGCCGGGCGAGCAGGACGCCGAGGACCGCGGGGTCGACGCGTGCGGGGTCGGGGAGGCCGCCGGCCGGTGAGGCGGTGGGCCAGGGGCCCGCCTGTTCGCCGGGGTGGGGCCGGACGGCTGACGGGAACACTTCGTGGACGGACTCGTCCATCGGCCGGTGCATCAGGGTCTCCCTCCCGCGCCGACGCGGGTCATGATCTCGCAGAGCGCTCGGTCGTCGAAGATGCGCGAGGTCGGGATCCGCACGGTGGTCCGGTGCCGGCCGGTCACGGCGTGACCGGCCAGATTGGTCCAGTAGCAGCAGTGCCGCAGGTCGAGGCGGTCGTGTCCGGCCCGCAGCCAGTCGTCCTGGCTGCGGGGCACGAGCATCACCACGAGGATCTTGTGCACGGACACGGGGGTCCGGGCGAGCTTCACGAGGTGGGCGTTGTCGAGTGTGAAGGCGAACGTCGGACCGGGCGGGCGGGCCGGTATCTGGTAGGTGCACTTCAGCTGGACCTTGATGGTCACCTCGTCGTCGACGACGTGGCCGGGGGCGCCGTGGCTGACGTGCCAGTCGATGCCGTTGTCGGGGAAGGGCTGCGACAGGGAGCACCCCGCCGCGGCCGCGACCGCGTGCAAGTAGCCCACCTGGAGGGTCTCCATGCAGGCGGTGGTGGCGAGTGCGCCGCGCAGCGGTGCGGTCCGCTGGGGCAGCAGCCCACTCGGTTCGGGCTGCGCGAGCGCCATGGCTCCGTATGCCTTCCGGGCTGTGCCGATGAGTAGGTGGGACGCGGCCGTTTCTCAACTTCCGGCCCCGTCACCTGTGTTGTCACCGCACAGGACGGCCCTCAAACGGCGTATCAGGCAAAGGGTGCGGGTATCACCGAACCGGGCAGAGGAATCTCACCATCTGCCGCTCGGGCGCGAGGAGTTCGGGGATGACTCATTGGTATGAGGGGCCGTTGGCCGCTTTCGACACCGAGACGACGGGAGTGGACGTCGAGCAGGACCGGATCGTTTCGGCCGCGCTCGTCGTCCAGGACAGTGCCGGCGGGCGGGCGCGTGTCACCCGCTGGCTGGTGAATCCGGGGATTCCGGTGCCCGTGGGGGCGACGGAGATCCATGGCCTGACCGACGACCACCTGCAGCGCAACGGGCGGTGGCCCGCGCCGGTGGTCGAGGAGATAGCGAGGGCGCTGGCCGAGCAGAGCGCGGCGGGACGGCCGTTGGTCGTGATGAACGCGCCGTTCGATCTGACGCTGCTGGACCGGGAGTTGAGGCGGCACCGGGCATCGTCGCTGGCCGGCTACCTGGAGACCGCCTCGCTGTGCGTGCTGGACCCGCGGGTGCTCGACAAGCATCTGGACCGCTACCGCAAGGGGCGGCGCACGCTCACGGACCTCTGTGAGCTGTACGGGGTGGTGCTGGACGGCGCCCACGACGCCGCGGCCGACGCGGCGGCGTCGCTGGAGCTGGTGCGGGCGGTGGGGCGGCGGTTCGCGACCCGTCTGGAGCGGCTTTCACCGGCGGAGCTGCACACGCTCCAGGCGGTGTGGCACGCGGCCCAGGCGCGTGGTCTGCAGGCCTGGTTCGCCAGGAGCGGGACGCCGGAGACGGTGGACCCGGCCTGGCCCCTGCGTCCGGAGCTGCGCACGGCGGCGTGAGCGGAGCGGATGCCTTCGTGCCCGGAGGCGCAGAGCCGGACCGGAAAGGCGCACCGGGCAGACAGAAGGCCGGGCGGGCAGGGCCCGGACACGCAGAAGCCGGCCCGTCGGTGTTGCTGACGGACCGGCCTCTCCCGGGGTGGGCGATACTGGGTTCGAACCAGTGACCTCTTCGGTGTGAACGAAGCGCTCTCCCACTGAGCTAATCGCCCGGGAACGGGTTGAACCATACAGGGCTCGGCGGGTGTGGTTCAAACCGCTTCGAGGCGAGCCGCGAGGCCACGTCTTCCGGCCCGCATCATCAGGGCGTGATTGGCCCGGAACACCGGCCGTCCCGGCACCGCGAGGACCCTCATCAGCGCCCGGCGCACCACCACCTCCTGTTCGTACGTGGCGCGGCTCCCGGCGGCGTGCGGCACGACGGTCCAGCGCGCCCAGCCCTCGAGGTCGCCCGTGAGCGCCACTTCGAGGATGCCGCCGGGCAGGTCACGGCGGCGGGCGCGCAGGGTCATGACGAGGTCGTACGGGAGGAGTGAGCGGATCCGGGCGGTGCCGGAGGTGTCGTCGACGGAGGTGACCTCGCGGACCTGGGGCCACCAGCGCGGGTAGTCCTCGACGCGTTCGAGGTGCGCGTAGACGGCGCTCGGCGGGCCGGGAAGGTCCCAGACGCTGACAAATCGGTAGTGACTCCAGTCCATGTCTCCAGGATGCGGGTACTCAGCCGGGGATCTGAGTACGCGTGCCCATGCCCTGTCGCGTGGCCGGCGCCACACTCGCCCCCATGGAACATGTGCCGCCACCCGCCGAGGAACTGGTCCTCCTCGACCGTGAGCTCGCCCGGCTCGATCTGCGCCGGTCCCAGCTGCTGACCCGCCGTACCTGGCTGCTGAGCGTGCTGCAGGCGCCCGGACCCCGGCCGGTCACGCCGCAGTTTCCGCACCCTCCGGCCCGTGCCGGTTCCCCGGCCGTCTTCGGGCCGCCGTTCGCCCCGCCCGCTCCCCCGGTGCGCACCCGCAGTGCGCAGAACGTGCTGCTCGTCCTCGGCGGTCTGCTGCTGACGATCGCCGCGATCGCGTTCACGCTGGTCAGCTGGGGTCAGATGGGGATCGGCGGCCGTTCGGCGGTCCTGACCGCCGTGACGGTCGCGGCGCTGGCCACGCCCGCGGTGCTCCTTCGGCGGGGCCTGTCCGCCACAGCGGAGGCGCTCGGGGCGCTGGCGTCGGTGCTGATGGTGCTGGACGCCTTCGCCCTGTACCTGGTCGCGGTTCCGGAGGCCGGCGTGCCCGGGTACGCGGCGACCGCCTCGGCCGTTCTGGCGGTGCTCTGGGCGGCCTACGGTCTGCTGCTCGGCCGGCTGCGGCTGCCCCTGCCCCTGGCCGTCGTCAGCGCGCAGCTGCCGCTGGTGCTGTGGGCGTGGGCCGGCGACGCGGACGCCCTGGTGTTCGCCGTCGCAATGCTGGCGACGGCGGCACTGGACTGTGCGATCGCGTTGCGGTTCAAGGGAGCAGCGGTCCGGGTCACGGCCTGTGCCGGTCTCTGGGTCACCGGCGGATCGGGGCTGCTGGTGGCTCTGGTGAAGTCGCTGTCGGCCGAGGGGCCGGCAGGCGCGGTGGCGCCGGGGGCGCTGCTGCTGGCAGGTGCGGTGATCGCTCTCGCGGGGGCCCGGCGGGCGCCGGCGGCTCTCGCGGGAGCGGGTGGGGCGATGGCCGGGCTGGCCGCCGTCGCCGCGGTCGGCGGTGTGCTGACCGCGGGGGTGTCGGGCGGCTGGGCGGTTCCGGTGTATCTGGTGTGCGGCGGGCTGCTGTTGCTGGGGGTACGGGCTCCGCTGGGGCGTCCGGCTGTGCGGGGGCTGGTGTGGGCGGCGGGTTCGGTGACGGTGGCCTCGGTGCTGTTCTCGGCAGCCCCGGTCGCGGTGGTGCTGGTGGGTCCGCTGGCCCAGCTGGGCCGGCTGTGGTCGGGGACGCCGGGTGAGGGGGCCCGGGGAGCGCTGGGGGCCACGGACCTGCCGTGGCAGGAGATGGCGGCGGCTCCGGTGGTGCTGCTGATGGTGGCTGCGGCCCTCACGGCCGCGTACCGGTCGTGGGACGCCGTGGCGCGGTGGGCAGGACCGGCGCTGTCCCCCGGCCCCGTGTGGCGGACGGCTGCGGCGACCTCGGCGGTGGTGGCCGGCTGGGCGGGGCTGAGCCTGCTGCCGGCGGCGCTGAACGTCTCGTACACGGCGGCTGCTTCGCTCCAGTGGATGCTCGCCGCGGCGGCGGTGACCCTCGCGTCGGGCGCGTTGCGTCGCGGGATGACGGGCGTGGCGGTGAGCGCGTGGGTGTGCGCGTCGGCCGGTGCGGTGGACGTGGCGTTGCTGTCGTTGAGTTCGGAACCGGCCACGTACGCGGTGTTCGGCGCGCTGTCGCTGTTGTTCGCCGGCGCCGCGACGGCGTTGGACACGCCAGGGGAACCGTCGCGTTCCGCGGTGTTCGTGACCGTGCAGGCGGTGCTGGCGTGTGCGGCGGTGGTCTGTGCCGCGGTGCTCGCCGTCGCGTTCGGTGCGTCGATGGGGCTGGAGGCGTACGAGGCGGCGCCCGTGCTGCTCGCCGTCCCCGCGGTGACGGCCGGGCTGGGTGCACGGCTGAAGGGGCACCCGGTGGCGCTGCCGCTCGAACTGACCGGCGCGGCGGTGGGCCTCGCCGCGGTAGTGGCGGCTCTGGAGGACCCGCCGTTCCTGGCTCTGGTGCTGGCCCTCGGCGGGGTACTGGCGGCGGGTACGGCGCTGCGCCCGGAGCGGCGGAAGGTGGCCGGGTATCTGGCGACCGCGCTGTTCGTCCTCGCGTCCTGGGTGCGGCTGTCGGTGTCCGGGGTGTCGTCCCCGGAGGCGTACACCCTGCCGGTGACCGTGCCTGCGCTGGTCATCGGTGTGCTGCGGCGGCGTCGCGATTCCGCGGCGTCCTCGTGGACGGCGTACGGGGCGGGCCTGTCGGTGACGCTGGTGCCCTCGCTCATCGCCGCCTGGGCCGACCCGCACTGGCTGCGGCCTCTGTTGCTCGGTGGGGCGACGCTGGTGATCACGCTGCTGGGGGCGCGGCTGCGGCTCCAGGCGCTGCTGGTGCTGGGCGGTGCGGTGCTGGCGCTGGACTCGCTGCACGAGCTGGCGCCGTATGTGGTGCAGGTGGTGGGTGCGATGCCCCGCTGGGTGGCGCCGGCGTTGGCCGGGGTACTGCTGCTGGCGGTGGGGGCCACGTACGAGAAGCGGCTGCGCGATGCCCGGCGGCTGCGGGACGCCCTGGGCCGGATGCGGTGACGCACAGGCCGGCCCGGGGCGCCCTCAGGGGCCTCAGGCCGGCATGTGGTCCGCGACGAGAGCGAGGTTCTCGATGGCGGCGAGTCCGTACAGCGCGGTGTCGTTGGTGTAGACCCAGTTGGCCTCGCTGCCCGGGACGGTGGTGACCGGGCCGCTCACCTTCTCGGTCTTCCAGGGGGCGGATTCCTTGTAGCCGTCGCTGTTGTAGAACTTCTCCCAGGCACGGGCGGCGAGCTTCGCGTCGCCCGTCTGCACGGCGGCGTAGGCGTCCATCCGGGAGTGGCCCTGGAAGAGGAGCAGGGTGCCGAAGTTGGAGCCGTAGCGCGCGGCCTGCTCGGTCTTGGACGCGTTGAAGTAGCGGCAGTAGTCGAGGTACGCCTCCTTGAACTTCGGCATGTCGACCAGGCCGATGAGTTCGGCGCACAGCTCGTTGAGGCCGAAGACGCCGGACAGGTGGGAGACGCTGACGACGGGTTCGGTGGCGACGGCGAACTTCCCGGTGTCCAGGTCGTAGAGGCCGCTGCCCTGGACGAATCCGTTGGGCTGGGCGGCGATGGTCTCCATGGTGCCGAGCACTCGGGCCTTCGCCTTCTCGGCCTGGGGGCCGCCGCGCTCCCATTCGGTGAGCCAGGCGGAGACGAGCCCGCTCCAGTCGGTGCCGAAGCCCACGGACAGGGCGTGCCGGTCGGGGGTGTAGGGCTCGGTGCGGATCTTGCGGAGCGGGTCGAGGCCGAGGAAGGTCTCGTCCGAGTCGACGTTGGCGCGCATCAGGTCGCCGACGCGTTCGTCCGCGGTGAGGAAGTAGTAGAAGCGCCGGTAGGTGGTGTTGGCGATGCGCTGCTGCTTGGCGCTGTCGGCGTAGTGCTGGACGCCGTGGCGGGTGCCGAGGCCGGCCCAGTCGCCGAGGTGGTAGACGTCGACCTCGCCGGTGTGGCGGGTCATGGCCTCGGCGAAGCGGAAGATGTCGGCGCGTCCGGAGCGCAGGTAGGCGTACCAGAGCCAGAGGTCGGGCGAGAGCTCGGAGTTGTCCCAGGCGTAGCCGCCGACGTCGTAGCGCCACTGGTGCCGGGCGGGGTCGTACGAGTGCATGATGTCGCCGTAGTCCCAGAAGCCGTACCAGCGGCGCATCTCGACCTGGTCCTTGTAGTACGTGAACAGGAAGTCCAGGTGGTCCTCGATCTTCGCCCTGGCCGGGGTGGAGCGGTCGACCGGGGAGAAGAGGCCGCCGAAGACGCCCGCACCGATGAGCTGGGACGGCGGGGCGACGAGCTGCGGGAGGGTGCGCACGGTGCGGGTCTGCTGGGCGAGGGCCTCGGCGCTGGGAGTGGAGTCGTTGGCCCAGAAGACGAGTTCGCTGGTGCGTGCGATGCCGTACGGGGTGCCGAAGCCGGGCTCGTAGTCCTCGTAGGTGATCTCCAGGCCGTCGAGCTGGTCGGTGTAGGTGTCCTGGCCCATGCCGTCGTGGTAGAAGCGCAGGTCCATCGGTTCGGCCTCGGGCGACCAGAGCCAGAGGGTGACCTCGGCGGCGTCGGTGTCGGCGCCGCGGATGTCGAGCTGGGCGGGGAACTTCTCCCAGAAGTCGCGCAGTCCGAAGGAGAGCCCGCCGCTCGCGCCGCCCACGTATCCGAAGCCGGAGGCGCGCCGGCCGCCGCCCGCGGCGATCCAGCCGTGGCCCTTCTTGGTGCGCTTGCGCAGCGAGAAGCCGTCGGCCGAGAGCTGGCTGAGGGTGTAGTCGCCCCAGGTGGGGATGCGCCCGAGGCGGGTGGTGACGCGCTGGTCCCAGGTGGCGGGGTCGGGCAGCTTCGTGCCCTCGAACTGGGCCGCCTGGACGGCCGCTCCCGGATCGCGGCGCAGTCCGGTGATGCCCTTGACGGCTTCGCGGAGCATGCCGTTCTCGTCGCCGCCGATGCGGATGTGCCGGTCGTACGTCTCGTCGCGCATCGGGACGGTGAAGCGGACACCGAGGCCGCGGATGAAGTCGCCGCTCGCCTTGCCGGGTTCCTGGGTGCCGTCGAAGGTGATGGTGTGCATCATGCGGAACGATTCGGCGCCCGCGTAGAAGTAGAGCCGGACGGAGAACGGGAGCCAGGAGCGGTTGCCGTGGCGGTGCTTGCCGTCGATGCGGACGACGGCACGGACGGGCCCGCTCTGTTCGACCTCGGTCTTGCTGATGGCGCTCTCGAAGCGTTCGTACTTCTGCTGCCCCTGGTCGCCGTCCTCGATCTCGCCCTGGCGGATGAGGACGAGGCGGCCGTCCTTGGCGATCTCGGTGGAGCCCCGGGTGAGGGAGGTGACGAGCGAGGAGCCGGTCTTGCCGATCTTCGCGGTGACGACTCCGGTGGAGACGGTGATCGAGCCGCCGCTGTTCTTGACGGTGACCTTGTGGGCGGCGGTGGCGGGTTCGCCGGTGGTGAGGGTGAACTTCTTGGCGCCGCCGGCCTCGGGGCCGACCGCGTGGGCGGTCCACTTCAGGGAGCCGTCGGGCCATTTGGCGGTGGCCCAGGTCTGGACGGGGATGTCCTTGCCGTCGGCGGTGGCGAGGGCGAACTTCTGGTCGGCGGGGTAGCGCCCCTTGGCCCAGGGGACGCCGAAGGTGGATCCGGGTGCGGCGCCGAGGCCGTCCTCCTCCAGCCAGTTGATCTCGACGGGGCCGTCGTCGGCCTTGCCGGTGGCGGCGGCTGCCTGCTGGGCCGGGTCGTTCAGCGCCCAGGAGAAGGTGGTGGCCGCACCGGCGACGGCGGCTGCCTTGAGGACGGTACGGCGGGGGATCGGGGACATCACGACTCCAATTCGTGGCGAAAATGGGCATGACTGATCACACGCTGACGCGTGGTGGGAGGGGGTTCGGTGGGTGGATCCGGCCGTCGGGTCAGCGACGGTCGGCGGCGACCGCCGCCGCGGCGAGACAGCCGAGTGCGGGTGCGGCCAGGGGCGGAATCTGCCAGGCGGCGACGGCCAGGGCGACGAATCCGCCGACGAGCAGGAGTGATCCCGCCGGGTCGGTGAAGGTCCGGCGGCCGGCGGTCCGCGCGGTGGCCGTCCAGGGTGTGCCGGGGTGCCAGGCGGCGGCCGTACGCAGTCCCCAGACGGCCACGGCCGGCAGTCCGAGCAGGCTCACGGCGATGAGCGGACGGCCGCCCGGCAGCAGGCCGGACCGGGCGACCTGCCAGTCGAAGGCGAGCAGCGCGAGCGCCGCCCACCACAGCAGGGAGACGCGCCAGCCGCCGCGGAACGCCTCCCGTACGTCGGCGGCGAACTCCCGCACCCCGCCCGCCTCACCGGCCAGGTACCGGCGCAGGTGCCTGCTTCCTGCGGCGAAGGCCGCGGGGAACGTGACGAGCGGCAGGGCGGCGACGGTGATCCACACGCCGGTGAGCAGGCATTCGGAGAAGACGCTGAACCGCTCACGGACGAAGGAGGTCCTGGGTGCGGTGCCGGTTTTCGTCGCCACGGGGTGCTCAGCCCTTCAGGCCGGAGGTGGCCATGCCGTCGATGAGGTAGCGCTGGAAGGCCAGGAAGAAGGCGAGGACCGGCAGCAGGGCCACCAGTGACATCGCGATCATGCCGCCGTAGTCGGCGACGGCGTCCTGGTCGATGAACATCCGCAGCCCCATGGAGACGGTGTACTTGTCCGGCTCGTTGAGGTAGAGCAGCGGGCCCATGAAGTCGTTCCAGGCCTGGATGAAGGTGAAGATGGCGCTGGTGATGAGCGCGGGCCGGCACAGCGGCATCACGATCGACCAGTAGATCCGCAGGTGCCCGCAGCCGTCCAGCCGGGCGGCCTCGTCGAGTTCCTTGGGCAGTCCGCGCATGAACTGGACCATGAGGAAGACGAAGAACGCGTCGGTGGCCAGGTACTTGCCGATCAGCAGCGGAGTGAAGGTGTTGATCAGCTCCAGCTTCTGGAACATCACGTACTGCGGAATGATCAGTACGTGGTACGGGAGCAGCAGCGTCCCGATCATGATGGCGAACATGACGTTGCGCCCGGCGAAGCGGACCTTGGTGAAGGCGTAGGCCGTGAGCGAGCAGGAGATGACGACACCGATCACGGAGCCGACCGAGATGTAGGCCGAGTTCAGGAAGAACTTCCAGATCGGGATGTCGGCGATGCCGTCGGCCAGCCGCTGGTAGTTGTCGGTGATCGGGTCGGTCGGGAAGAGGTTCAGCGCGCCGACGATGTCCTCGCTCGGTTTGAACGAGGCGCCGATCGTCCACACCACCGGGTAGAGCACCACCACGAGGATGGCGAGAGCGCCGATGTGCCAGGCGAGGGAGCCGGGAAGCCGGCGTCGTACGGCAGTGGTGTCCATCGGGGTCATCGGCCCCCCTCCTCGTAGTGCACCCAGCGCTTCTGGGACCAGAACAGCACGGCGGTGACCAGGCCCACGGCGACGAGCAGCAGCCATGCCATGGCGGAGGCGAAGCCCATCCGGCTGTTCGCGAAGCCCTGGTCGTACAGGTAACAGGTGTAGACGAGCGTCGCGTCGGCCGGGCCGCAGCTGCCGTTGCTGACGATGTAGGCCGATCCGAAGATCTGGAAGGAGTGGATGGTCTCCAGCAGCACGTTGAAGAACAGCACGGGCGAGATCATCGGCAGGGTGATGTTGAAGAACTTGCGCCAAGGGCCCGCCCCGTCCACGTTCGCCGCCTCGTAGAGCTCCCTGGGGACCTGTTTGAGGCCGGCCAGGAAGATCACCATCGGGGCGCCGAACTGCCAGACCGTGAGGCCCACCAGCGCATAGATGATCATGTCCGGGTCGCCGATCCAGCCGCCCGCGTCGATGCCGAACAGCTGCTGTCCCCGGTCGACGACGGCGCCGTCGGAGAACAGGGCGCGCCAGACGATGGCGGCCGAGACGCTCGCGCCGATCAGCGACGGGGCGTAGAACGCGGCCCGGTAGAAGGACTGGCCCCAGCGCTTCTGGGCCAGCAGCATGGCCACGGCGAGCGCGGCGGCCAGCTTGATCGGGGTGCCGATCACCACGTACCAGCCGGTCACCTTGACCGACTGGCGCCAGCGCGGGTCGGCGAACATGTCGGTGAAGTTCTTCAGTCCGACCCACTTCGGTGCGTCGAACAGGTTGTAGTCGGTGAACGCGAGGTACAGCGAGAAGACCATGGGCCCGGCGATCAGGAACAGGAAGCCCGCGATCCAGGGCGACATGAAGAGATAGCCGGTCAGATTCTCGCGGTGGCCGCGCGGTCGCGGAGCGGGGCGGGTCCTGGGTCCCGGACCGCTCCGCCCCACGGCGGCGACGTCCTTGTCGAGGACCGGGCCGCTCGTGGAGGTCTGGATGTGAGTCACCGCGTCATTCCTCTCAGTTCGAGGCGAGGGCGGTCTTCGCCTCGGAGAAGAACTGCTTGACGGAGTCCTCCGGCGAGGCCTTGCCCAGGGACATGTCCCCGCCGATGCGCAGGAACGCCGCCTCGACGACGTCGGCGCCCGCCGGGTGCGGGGTGATGGGCTCCAGCACGCCGGCCTTGGCGATCTCGGTCTCGTACGCGCCGATCGCCTTGCTCGGGGCGTCGGTGGGCTGGTAGGCCTCGAACTGTGCGTTGGTGGCGGGGACTCCGCGGTCGTAGCCCATGATGCGGGCGACGGCGGGGTCGTGGGTCATGAAGCTGATGAAGGTCGCGACCTCGGCGGGGTGCTTGGTACGGGCCGTCCCGCTGAGCATCAGCGAGCCGAGGTACTGTCCGGTCTTCTTGCCGTCGGTGGTCGGGATGGGCGCGAGGCTGTAACTGCTCTTGCCCTCCGCGCTGTAGCGGACGGAGAAGTTGTCCCAGGTGAACTCACCGGCCGAGAGGCCCTTGGCGAGCGCGGAGGCGGGCTTGATCTGCTCGACCTTCTTCTGGTCGGCGTAGATGCCGGACTTGACCCGGGCGAGCGCCTCGGTCCAGTAGGGCAGCAGTTCGGCCTCGCCGAAGCCCATGCCCTCCTCGGTGAAGAAGGCCTTGCCGTTCTGGCGGAGGATCAGGTCGTACAGGTACATGACGCCGTGCGGGCCGGAGTCGCCGGCTATGCCCTGGCCGGACTTGATCTTCTTCAGGCCCGCGTACCAGTCGTCCCAGGTCCAGCCGAGGCTGTGGTCGACGCCGGCCTTCTCGAAGACCTTCTCGTCGATGACCAGGGCCATCGAGTTGCTGCCGACCGGTACGCCGAGCAGCTTGCCGTCGATCTCGGCGAACTTCTCCAGACCGGCGCGGAAGCCGTCGAGCTGGAGGTTGCCCTTCTTCGCCTGCGGGTTGAGGTCGAGCAGGACGTTCTTCGCCTCGTACTTGCGGAGGAAGGTCACCGCGTTCTGGATGACGTCCGGCGGGTTGCCGCCGGCCGCCTGGGTGTTGAACTTCTTCCAGAAGTCCGCGTACTGCTGGAAGTCCGTCTTGACCTTGATCTTCGGGTGCTTCTTCTCGAAGAGCGCGACGCACTCCTGGACCTTCTTCGCCCGGTCGTCGGCGCCCCACCAGGCGTGCCGGATGGTGACCGGCCCGTTCGAGCCGCCGCCCGAGCCGCAGCCGGCGGCGGTCAGCCCGAGACCGGCTGCCGAGAAGCCCGCGAGCTTCAGCATCTGCCGCCGGTCCATGCCCTGGTTCCGAGACATAGTTCGCCCCTACGCTTGATTGAATCGTTTTAGAAAGCGCTTGCCGGGTCAAAGTAAGGAGCGGCACACGCGACGTCAACAGTTGGGACGAAAATCAGTCGAAGCGCTTGAACGGCGCACGCGGAAACGCCGACGGCCCGGAAGCTTCAGAAAGCTTCCGGGCCGTCGGTCCGGGGTGGGCGATACTGGGTTCGAACCAGTGACCTCTTCGGTGTGAACGAAGCGCTCTCCCACTGAGCTAATCGCCCGGGCGCAGGCCAAACATTACCCCATGTCAGCGGCGCCCCCCGACCATCCCCGGGTCACTCGTCGATCTTCCACGGCATGACGATTCCGAACTTCCACACGTAGATCCCCGCCAGCACCGCGATGATCACGAGGCCGATCACCGTCAGCGCGATGTTGCGCCGCCGCACCTTGGGATCGAGCGCCCGCTGGGCGGCCTCGGTGACCTTCCGGCGCGTCCAGCGCAGCACCAGCTGGGCCCAGACGAACTCGGTCGCCCAGATCGCCATGCCACCGAAGATCACCAGCCAGCCGGGGCCGGGCAGCGGCAGCATGACGATGCCGGCCGCCACGACGGCCAGGCCGACCACGAACACACCGACCTGCCAGCTCAGGTGCAGCGCCCTGGACGCCTTGATGAAACCGGGCGCCCTGGAGCCGAGCTCCCTGTCCTCCTTCGCCACACCCTCCGTGACGTCCCCCGTCACGCTCTTGTGCGCTTCCCCCGCCGCGGGCGCCGGATCCGCCGGTGCGGCGGCTCCGTCCCGCTCGTCACTCTCCGCATTCATGGGGGCCAACCTACCGGAACGCTCCTCGTCACCGGAATGGCCGCATAACTCAAAGTTACACACCGCTGTACGAGCTACCTGAAGGATCACAAAACGGTCAGAGGGGTTTACAACACCACCGTAGGTGGCATGTCGATTTCGCCGACGTGCGAATCCCCGAGCGCACACTGAGCGAAAGGCCCTGGCGCTTATGAACACCACGGTCAGCTGCGAGCTGCACCTGCGCCTCGTTGTGTCGAGCGAGTCCTCACTGCCTGTACCCGCGGGCCTGCGGTATGACACGGCCGATCCGTATGCCGTGCACGCCACCTTCCACACCGGAGCGGAGGAGACGGTCGAGTGGGTTTTCGCCCGCGACCTCCTTGCCGAGGGGCTGCACAGGCCCACCGGCACCGGAGACGTCCGCGTCTGGCCATCCCGTAGTCACGGCCAGGGCGTCGTCTGTATCGCACTGAGCTCTCCAGAGGGCGAAGCCCTGCTGGAGGCCCCTGCACGGGCCCTGGAGTCGTTCCTGAAAAGGACCGACGCCGCGGTTCCGCCAGGGACCGAGCATCGTCACTTCGATCTCGATACGGAGCTCTCGCACATCCTGGCCGAGAGCTGAGCCAGGGCGAGAGCCGCACGACGCCGTCGACTCGGGGAGACGGCGCCGCACGGACAACCTCATAGGGCTGACACCGGCGCCGTCACCACGAAATCCACCGTGGTGACGGCGCCGGTCCGCGTTCCCCCGCTCGCCCGTCATGCCGCGGCGCCCCCACCGGCGCCCACAGAGCCCGCCAGGCGGCCCGCGGAGCTTCCGAGCCCCTTGGGGCCCCGGCGGGCGGAGGTGACGCGCCACAGGGGCTCCGGGGGCCCCTGTGGCTGCTGTGACGAGGTGGTGCCGCGCGCACCGGGCGGCCGACGGCGGTCCGGGACGCCGGGCCCCGCGGGCTACGGCTCCCGCCGAACGGCACCCCGTGCGGCCTTCCCGGCTGCGGGGGCAACGGCGGCGCCTTCGAGCGCCCTTCCCCTATGGGCGCCGCGCCGGCCGCCGGGCCTTCAACCGGACCGTGAGGGCCGGGCCCAACCGGAGGGCGCGCCGGTGTCGGCCCACGGCGCGGACCGGCGGGCGCGGAGGTCCCCGCCCAGGACGCGGACCGGCGGGCAGAGGCCCCAGCCCACGGCGTGCCCGGCCCCGTCACAGCCCTGTGGCCGGGGAGGGCTGCCACGCGTCGAACGCCCAGCCCGGGCAGGAGGCGCCGAGGAAGGGCAGGTGGGCGTCCCAGTCCCCGGGTGACAACGCCTGTACGGATTTCAGTGTGATGCGACCGCCGGAGTCCATGTCGAACCCCCAGGAGAACCCGGCCAGCGGCAGGACCCGCCGCTGAGCGTCGTCCATCGGTGTCCACGCGAGGTAGCTGTGGGCCGTCCAGTCGAGCGAGTTCCGCCTGACGCGGGACGGCGCGTCGAACAAGGTGGGGTTGATCCCGAAGAACGCGTACGGCGACGGCGCACCCTCGAAGAGGTAGAACGGGTCCATGTCGAAGGCGGCCCCGGCGGAGGAGTTGTCCGTCGAACGCACCATCTGGACCCAGCCGAAGAGGGCCCGGTAGCCCATCCCCGGGTAGTCCACCTCAGCCGTGCAGCTCGGGAAACCACGGGCCGAGGGGTGCTTGCCGATCGCCGCGGGGTCATCCACAGGCTCCACAGTCACCGACAGCGAGCCGTGCGTGCCGTCACGTAAGAAGGAGATGTCCACGTCCTCACCCTGCCTTCCCGGGTGCCCCCCGGGAAGAGCCCGGAGGCGACGCACCCGAGGCCCGGGGCCCCCTCGCGCCCCGAGGCGTCAGGGGCGTGCCAGTAGAGTCAGCCCGCATCGGCGGGCGGCCTGCCCGCAGGAGGCCAGGGAGCGGAAGCGTGCTGATCCCCCACGACACCCGGATCGCCCTCGAAACGGTGGTCGATCTGGTGAACACCGCGCCGGAGAGCGAGCGGCCCGAGGGCGACCGGCCCATGGACGGGCTCGCCGACATCGAGGCGCTGTACGCGTTCGCCGGACGCCACCGGGTGAGCGGTGTGAACGAGCTCGACGAGAAGGACCTCCGCGCCGTCCACGACGTACGGGCGCGGTTCGCCGACGTCTTCGCCGCGGCCGACGCGCAGGCCGCCGCTTCGCTCGTCAACACGCTGGTCGCCGCCGCGGGCACCACGCCGCAGCTCAGCAACCACGACGGCTACGACTGGCACGTGCACTACTTCGCACCGGACGCCTCGCTCGCCGACCACCTGGCAGCCGACTGCGGCATGGCCCTCGCCTTCATCATCGTGGCGGGCGAGACGGAGCGGCTGCGGCGCTGCGAGGCGCCGGACTGCCGGCACGCCTTCGTCGACCTCTCGCGCAACCGCTCCCGCCGCTATTGCTCCAGCCGCACCTGCGGTAACCGCCTGCACGTCGCCGCGTACCGGGCGCGCCGCAGGGAAGCGGCGGGCTGACGGTTCACAGCACGAAGAGATCGTGCAACGCGGCCATCAGCAGCAAGCCGCCGATCACCGTGAGGAAGATCATCAGAGGGGGCTGGGAAAGCGCGAAGAGGCAGCCACGCGGCTCTTCGGCGGGGGGTGCGGGGGCGTCGCCCCGGGAGGTGTCCACCATCTCGGGACGATCATGACGCAGACCGGCCCCCGCGGGGGGTCAACACTGCTTTTCACGACGGTAGTTCACCCCCCACAGGGTGTGCCGAATCGCTCCGGCGTCCGATCACCCGTCAGGCTTTCGGAACTCCGGTCTCCCCAACGGGCTTTCGTCACACGCCTCCCCGCCGGGCTCCCGGAACTCCGCTCCCGCGCCCCGGTCCGGGTCCCCGGTCAGCCCAGGTCGCGCAGCATACGCAGCTGAGCCTCGCGGTGGACCGATGTGCCGCCCTCATGACCGTTCCAGGGGTAGACCACGATCTCCTTGGGGCCCGCCCAGTTGTTGTAGGCGGCGAAGACCGTGGACGGCGGGCAGATGGGGTCCATCAGGGCCACCGAGTACAGCGCCGGCATGTCCGCCCGGGCGGCGAAGCTGATGCCGTCGAAGTAGGAGAGGGTCCTGAACACCTGGTCGGCCCGGCCGTGCTGGGTGGCCAGGAATCGCACGATCTCCTGGTACGGGTCCTTGTCGGTGATCTCGACGGCCCGCCGGTAGTGCGTCAGGAACGGTACGTCGACGAGCGCGGCCTTGACGTGGGGGCTGAGCCCCGCCACCGCCTGGGCGATGCCGCCGCCCTGGCTGCCGCCGTGCACGACGATCCGCTCCGGGTCGACGGACGGGTGGGCACGGGCCACCTCGACGGCGCGCACCGCGTCGGTGAACACCCGGCGGTAGTAGTACTCGTCGGGGTCGAGGATGCCGCGGGTCATGAATCCGGGCGACTGCGGGTTGGCGCCGCCGTGCGGGTCGGCCGTGGATCCCGCCGAGTGACTGTTGACGGCGCCCTGGCCGCGAGTGTCCACGACCAGGGTGGCCCAGCCGGCGGCGGGCCAGACCAGGTGGTCGTGCGGCAGTCCGCGCCCGCCGCCGTAGCCGAGGTAGTGGACGACGGTCGGCAGGGGGCCCTCGGCGCCCGTGGGCACGTTCAGCCAGGCGCGTATGCGGTGGCCGCCCCAGCCGGCGAACGACACGTCGTGGACGTCGACCTGGCTCAACGCGGCGTCGTAGGAGATGAATTCGGCGTCCAGCGGGTGCGCGCCGGCTTCGTCGAGGGTGCGGCGCCAGAACGCGTCGAAGTCGTCGGGCTCACCGGACTCCGGCCGGTAGGTGCGGAGTTCATCCAAGGGCAGGTCGAACAGGGACACGGCGTCTCCATTTCGGGCATGCGGAAAGCGGCGGAAAGGAATGAAACGGCGGAGGAAGGTCTGCGAGGGCGGGCCGGGCGGCAGGGCTCAGCGCGGCGTGGAACTCGATGCGCGCACGACGAGTTCCGGCTGGAGCACGACACTGCGGTGCTCGTGGGTGCCGCCCTCGTCGTCCGCCTCCTCCAGCAGGAGTTCGGCGGCCATCCGGCCCATGACCACCGCGGGCTGGCGGACCGAGGTGAGCGGTACGGCAGCGGCGGCGGCGAATTCGATGTCGTCGTACCCGACGATGGCGATGTCCTGAGGCACCCGCACCCCCGCCGCGTACAGGGCCTGGAGCACGCCCAGGGCGAGCAGGTCGTTCGCGCAGAACACGGCGGTGGGACGCGGGACGAGCCCGAGCAGCCGGGCTCCGGCGTCCCGGCCCGCCGCCACGTCGAGTCGGTCGGACGGGATCTCCACGAGCGCCTCGGGCGGCAGGCCGGCCTCGGCCAGTGCGGACAGCGCGCCCTGGCGGCGGTCCCTGATCTGGTGCAGGTCGCCGGGGCCGCTGACGTACGCCACCGAGCGGTGCCCGGCGGAGATGAGATGGCCGACGGCCAGGGCGCCGCCCCGCACGTCGTCCACGGAGACGGCGCAGGTCCCGGTGCCGGACGCCACCCGGTCCACCAGAACGTAGGGAATCCGGTGGCGGGCGAAGGATTCGAGGTTGCGGCCGGTCGCGTCGGCGGGGGTGACCAGTACGCCGCACACGCGCTGCTCCGCGAAGAGGCCGAGGTATTCGGCCTCCTCAGCGGGGCTCTGGCCGCTGTTGCAGACCATGACGCCGAGCCCCGCCTGCCGGGCGGCACGTTCGGCGCCGCGGGCCACGTCGACGAAGAAGGGGTTGCCCATGTCCAGGACGAGCAGCGCCATGATCCTGCTGCGGCCGGCCCTGAGCTGGCGGGCCGACTCGCTGCGGACGTATCCGAGCTCCTCGATGGCGGCCAGCACCCGGGCCCGGGTCTCGGGCAGCACCGCCTCGGGGCGGTTGATCACATTGGAGACCGTGCCCACGGAGACCCCGGCCTGCCGGGCCACGTCCTTGATCCCTGCCACACGCGCCACTAGTCCTGCCCCACTGCCCCGGCCGCGCTCTTCCAGCGGCGTCACCCCATCGTACGGACGGGTGTGAATGAATTGTTTCAATCCGGTCCGGACGCTAGCCGCCTGGCCGAAGGCCGTCAAGGATCATGCCTGAATCGATTCATACGCCGTGCGGTGCGCCGGCCTCCGGAGCCGTCCGGAGAAGCGGACCGGAACGGGTGCGGCGCTCAGATGCCGTGCTTCTTCAAGATGGCCTCGATGTCGCTGAAGTCGTCGCCCGGTCCCGCGGCGGCGGACTGCTTCCTCGGCTTCTGCCGCGGATCGGCGGCCGGTACGCCCGCTCCCAGCGAGGGGGCCGAGGCCGCCGGCGCGACCGCGCCGCTCGCAGCGGCCCTGGCCGCCGCCTTGCGCTCCTTGCGGGTGCCCCCGCCCCGGCGCTCGATCGCGCGCGTGGTCATGAACAGCAGCCAGGCCACCCCCAGCACCCCGAAGCCGAGCCAGACGCTCGGCTTGAAGGCGATGTCCGACACCCACTCGACGACGCCGGTCAGCACCAGCCCGATCGGGACCAGCGAGTAGGCGGCGATCCTGGTCGCCGTGAGGAACCGCTTCCGGTACGCGGTGACGGCGGCGATGCCCAAGCCCGCCGCGGACACCGCGGAGCAAATGGTCTCGGCAAGCATCAGGGCCTCCAGGCGCAGGGGAAACGTCCCTTCCATCCTGCACCGGCGACCGTGCGGGCGGCCATGCTCCGAGCCCACATCAGGGACATTTCAGGGCCGAAGTCCTCCCCAGGTGCCGTACGGCCCACGACGGGACCGGCCGCGGAGGCCACCCGCCACCCGCTGCCCCCGATGCCGGTCGTGGTGCCCCCGCACCCCCTGGGAGACTGGTCCCATGAGCGATTCCACCCCCGCAGCACCGGTCGTCCTCGATGTCTGGTGCGAGCTCCAGTGCCCCGACTGCCACCACGCCCTCACCGATGTGCACGCCCTGCGCGCCCGGTACGGCGACCGGATCGACATCCGGCTCCGGCACTTCCCGCTGGAGAAGAACAAGCACGCCTACGCGGCGGCGCAGGCCGCGGAGGAGGCCGCCGCGCAGGGCAAGGACTGGCCGTACATCGAGGCGGTGCTCGCCCGCACCGCCGACCTGGGCCGCACCGGCGAGCCGCTGCTGATCGAGGTGGCCGGGGAACTGGGTCTGGATGCGGAGGAGTTCGACACCGCCCTGATCGACGGCCGGCACATGCTGATCGTCGACGCCGACCAGGCCGAGGGCAAGGCGATCGGGGTCACCGGCACGCCCACGTATGTGATCGGTGGGGAACGGCTGGACGGCGGCAAGAGCCAGGACGGACTGCGAGAGCGGATCGAGACGATCGCCGACCGGCTGCTCGCCGAACAGGGCTGAGGCCTGGGAGCGGCGCGCGGGCGGGACTGCCGACGCCACCTGGGGCGGCCGTCGGCCGCTGCGCCACGCCCGGAACGGGCGGATGGCGACCCACGGGCCGACGTCACCGGGTAGCGGGCCGGCACGGATCCCGGCCGGACGGCCGGGAAGCCGGGAAGCCGGGAAGCCGGACAGCCGAGAAGCGGGGCCGCCCGGTTCCCCGGCCCAAGAATGACCAGGTGGCAGGTCCGCGCGGCTCGCGGGCCGACGAGCCGGGTGACGGCTCGCAGACCCGGACGGCCGTCAGCCGTCGTCCCCGCAGCCGAGCGGCCACAACGGCCGGATGGCGGCCTCGGCGAGCGGACGTGACCGCGTAGCAGGTCGGGACGGCTCCCGCTCCGCCGCGACGCCGGGCGGCGGCTCGCACGCCGTCACGCCCCGGTAGCGGGCCGCGCGGCTCCCGGCCGGGTGGCGGGTCAGAGTGGTTTGGTGAGGTTGTAGCGGGTCGGCTCGTAGCCGAGCGACTCGTACAGCCGGAGCGCAGGCGTGTTGGCCGTGACGACGTGCAGGCCCAGCCGCGTGTCGCCGGACGCGAGCGCGAGACGTTCGGCCTGGATCATCAGCGCCCGGCCGAAACCCCGCCCCCGGAAACGTTCGTCCACCTCGACGTCGAAGACGTAGGCGACCACCTGCCCCGGGTGCATCTCGAACCGCGCCACCCAGAGGAACCCGGCCTTCTCGTCCTCGTGAACGAGGTGGTGCAGTTGCGCCCCCTCCGTGGCGAGGCCCTGCGGCAGGTGCCTGGCGTGCGAGGCGCGGGCGACCCGCAGCGCCGTCTCCCGCGGGGTGCCGCGTGTCACCAGGCTCTCCGCGTACCCGGCGATCGCGCCGTCCTCCCAGGCCGTGAACTCCTCGGGCGTCATCGGCCGTGCGGTCAGCCCGTCGGGCAGTGCCGGGGGTTCGGACGCCAGCTGCTTGACCATGTTCCGGCTGCGTTCGGTGTAGCCGAGAGCTGCCGTCAGCCGTTGCCCCGCGATGTTGTCGGGGGCCACCTCCGCCTGCACCTGCGTACAGCCCCAGCTCCGCAGTACCTCTTCGGCCGCCAGCGCGGCGATGGTGCCGCGCCCGCGCCGCCGGACCGGTTCCTCGATCCGCAGGGACCGCAGCACTCCCGTCCCGCCGTCGGACCCGGGCTCGGTGCCGATCTCGACGGTGCCTACAGGGCGCCCGTTGTCGCACACGTCGTACGCGCGGCTCTGTGCGCCGTCGGCGCCTGGCTGGAGCGGCCCGGACGGCCGGAGTGTCGTGGTCATCAGAGGATTTCTATCCCCTGCGCACGGGCCCGTCATCCGCTTTTACCGTCACCCGCTTCTACGGGAACGGGGGCGGGGGCGGGCTCGCTCAGCGGTTGTGCCCTCCGGGCGCCCCGTCACGGATCCAGCTCGTCGGCGGCCCGCTCGTCGAAGACGCGCATCGCCTTGGCGGTCACCGGTCCCGGCCCGCCGGGCAGTTCCCGGCCGTCGACCCGGTGGACGGCCTGGATGTCGCGGAGGGTGGAGGTCAGGAAGATCTCCTCGGCCCGGTCCAGGACGTCGAACGGCAGGTCCGTCTCGTGCGCCCCGGTCCACTCCACCGCCAGTGCACGGGTGATCCCGGCCAGACAGCCGGAGGCGACCGGCGGCGTGTGCAGCTGCCCGTCGAGGACGACGAAGACGTTGGAGCCGGTCCCTTCGCAGAGCCGGCCGACGGTGTTGGCGAACAGCGCCTCGGAGGCGCCGTGCTCGTGGGCACGGGCGAGGGCGACGACGTTCTCCGCGTACGAGGTGGTCTTGAGCCCGGTGAGCGCGCCGCGTTCGTTGCGTGTCCAGGGAACGGTGATGACGGCCGTGGTGTCCGGGCGGCGCTTCACCTCTCCGAGGGCGACGACGAGGCCGGGTCCCGCGGTGCCGCGGTCCGAGCCGAGCGGCGAGATCCCGCCCGTGTAGGTGATGCGGAGCCGGCCGAGGGGCACCGGGTTGGCCTCGATCACGGCGGCGCAGGCCCGGCGGACCTCGTCCAGGTCGGGTGCGGGAAGGCCGAGACCCAGGGCGGAGCGGGTCAGCCGGTCGAGGTGGCGGGTGAGCGCGAACGGTTTGCCCTCGGCGGTCCTCACCGTCTCGAAGATGCCGTCGCCGACCGTCAGCCCGTGGTCGAGCACGGACACCCGGGCGTCATCGGCGGCCCGCAGTCCCCCGTTGACCCAGATCTTCATGGTGCGGTCCTTCCGGTTGCTTCGTATACGCCCGACGCTACCGCGAGCAGCCTGGACGCCTTCAGTTCGGTCTCGTCCCATTCACGTTCCGGATCCGAGCCCCAGGTGATGCCGGCTCCGGTGCCGAACCGCAGCACCGGGGCGCCGCCCGTGCGGTCGGTCCAGAAGGTGCGGATGCCCACGGCGAGCGAGGCGGTGGCGCGGTCGGCGTCCACCCAGCCGATGCCGCCGCAGTACGGGCCGCGCGGGGCGGTCTCCAGTTCCTCGATGATCCTCAGGGCGCTGGACTTGGGTGCCCCGGTCACCGAACCCGGCGGAAAGGCGGCGGCGAGCAGTTCCGGCCAGCCGGCACCGTCGGCGAGCCGGCCGCGCACGGTCGAGACGAGGTGGACGAGGCCCGGGTGTTTCTCCACCGCGCAGAGATCGGGGACCGTGACCGAGCCGGTGGCGCAGACCCGGCCCAGGTCGTTGCGGACCAGGTCGACGATCATCACGTTCTCGGCGTGGTCCTTCTCCAGGAGATCGGCCTCGGTGCGGCCGGTGCCCTTGATCGGTCCGGACTCGACCGTGCGGCCGTCCCTGCGCAGGAACAGCTCCGGGGAGGCGGTCGCGATCTCGACGCCGTGGCCGGGCAGCCGAATCGTTCCTGCGTACGGGGCCGGGTTGCCGCGCGCCAGCAGTGCGGTGAGGGCGTCCACATCGGTCGCCGCCGGATCGGGCAGCGGCGCTGTCATCACGCGGCAGAGATTGGCCTGGTAGACCTCGCCCGTCGCGATGTACGCGCGGATGCGGCGTACGCCCGCCGTGTACGCCGCCCGGTCGAGGGAGGAGGTCCAGTCACCGGCGGCGGGGCCCCGCCAGGCACCCCTTACCGGCGCGGGCGCGGCCGCGGTGCGCACGGTGGCGAACCGGGCACAGACGAGCCGGCCCTCGAAATCGGCCGACACCGCCCAGAAACCGGATGAGTCGAGGGCTGCGGGATCACTGGTGACATCCTGCAGATCGGAGGCGACGAGGCCGCCGAAGCGGGCCATTGGAGCGAGGTCGTGCACGTCCGTGAGTCTAGGACGGCGCGCGGTGACCTGCGCCGGGACGAGCGCACCTCAGCACGCTGCACAAACGCGTTTTTGTACTGGCCCCGGAATCCGCTAGAGTTCAACACGTCGCCGGGACGCGCAAGTGAACCGGAACCGACAAGCGGACGTAGCTCAGTTGGTAGAGCGCAACCTTGCCAAGGTTGAGGTCGCCAGTTCGAACCTGGTCGTCCGCTCGCAGAAGGTGGGGGATCCTTCCCGAACCCCCACCCCTGGTGGAGTGGCCGAGAGGCGAGGCAACGGCCTGCAAAGCCGTCTACACGGGTTCAAATCCCGTCTCCACCTCCAAGGACGATTAGCTCAGCGGGAGAGCACTTCCCTGACACGGAAGGGGTCACTGGTTCAATCCCAGTATCGTCCACCGATCCGCAAGGATCCCCGCGCGATTAGCTCAGCGGGAGAGCGCTTCCCTGACACGGAAGAGGTCACTGGTTCAATCCCAGTATCGCGCACGCAGTACACGCAGGTTCACCCTGCGCGATTAGCTCAGCGGGAGAGCGCTTCCCTGACACGGAAGAGGTCACTGGTTCAATCCCAGTATCGCGCACCGTTCGAAGCCCCGGTCGTCTCGACGACCGGGGCTTCTTCGTTGCCGCGGGTGCCCGCGCTCCGGTCCGGAGACGTTCTGTCCGGACCGGGGCGCGGGGTGGTCCGGATCAGGAGGAGAAGAGCATCCGGCCGAAGCTCTTCTGCCGGTAGTGGCCCTGGTGGTGTCCGCCGTGGTGCTGCGGGGCGCCCCAGGCGGGCGCGGGGGCGGCCGGGTAGCCCTGGGCGGGGTAGCCCTGCTGCGGGGCGGGCGGCGGCGGAGCCTGCTGTGCCCACTGCGCCTCGATGCGGGTCAGGGACTCCAGCTCGCCGTAGTCCAGGAATATCCCCCGGCAGCCGCTGCACTGCTCGATCTGAATGCCGTTGCGGTTGAACGTCTGCATCTGTGCGTGGCACTTGGGACACTGCATCTTCGGGCTCACTCCTCGCCGTCGGTTAGCCGTCGCCGGAATGCATGCCCGGCGGCGGTCGGTTCACCCTACGACGAGTGGTCGGCGGCCAACTCGGGCGGGAGAGCGGCAATTCGGGCACAGGTGTCGATCATCACCTGTTCCACCTCATCCGGAGCCCGGTGCTCCGCCACGGACTTGGCGAGCGCCAGTGCCGCCGTCTGTACGGTCAGGGCGCGGGCGGCGAGGTCCAGCTCGGGCCACGGGTCGCCGTGGGCGCGTACCGCGGGACCGCCGGCGGCCCGGTAGGCGCCCAGGAAGCGGAACCACACCTCGGGGGGCAGCAGTCCGGCCGCGTACCAGGCGGCGGGCCGCGCGAGGTCCCAGGCCGGGTCGCCCGGTCCCGCGTCGTCGACGTCGATGAGCAGCCAGGCACCGTGAGGGGCAGGGTGCCGGACGAGCTGGCCCAGGTGCAGATCGCCGTGGCAGAGAACGTGCGCACGGTGCGTGGGAGCGGGGGCCTCGTCCCGCATCCAGGGCGGCAGCCCGTGCCAGGCCGCGAGCACGGAGGCCGTGGCCGGATCGTCCGGCCGGGCCGCCCGCATCCGCGCCACGGCGAGCGCGGCCTTCGCCGGGCCGCGCATGGCGGGTGGCGCGGGGGGCGCCGCCGGTGCGCCCCCCGCGCCACCCGGAGCCCGGTGCCGGGACTGAACCGGGACGGGCCGGACGCGGTGGAGGCGGGCCAGCAGCACAGCCGCCTCCTCCCACGGTGCGTCGTCCGGGTCGCCCGGATCCACGGGTTCCCCGTACGGCCACAGGGTGACCGGGCGGCCGTGCAGCTCGGTGAGGTAGGGCGAGGCCGCGCCGGACCCGTCCGGTTCCACGCCGAGCCCGTCCGGTTCCATGCCGGGGCGTACGGGGAGGGGAGCGAGCAGAACGCCGGCCAGACCGGGGTCGGCGGCCAGGCCGAGACGTACGGACAGGGCGGCCGTGTCCGTGTCTGCGGCATGGGCCTTGGCGACGACGGAGCCGCAGCGGACCACGGTGCCGTCCGCACGGTCCGCGAGGACGGCCGGTGGCGGACAGCCGCACCGGCCCCCGGAACGGGCGTGGGCCGCCTCGTGGGCGAGGGCGCCCAGCGCACGGACGACTGCGGTGGTCACGGACTCCCCCGGTGGCACAGGATCGGCGGGCACGGCCGGCGCCGGGCCCGCCGGAGAGCGTACGCGGATCGTGTCGGCCGACCGGCCCACAGGGTGAGCGGCGCCCGGTCTCCCGGTACCGGGCGCCGGACGGCACCGCGGCCTCCGTCCGGCGCCGCACGGCCCCGGACAGCGCGATGTCCGGTCAGCTCCCCAGCTGACCGGACAAACGCTGCCGTCCGCCGCACCCCCGTCCCCACGGGGTTGTTGGCCGGATGTCCCGGTCCGGACCGCTCTTCCGGACCCGGGGCGCCGCTCAGCGCCCCAGCATCACGCCCACGGACGACGCCTGTGTGACCACCGCGTCCCAGCCGCCGAAGACGACTGCGAGCAGGGCCGCCAGAGGAAGAACCATGACCGTCGCCACCAACGGGTGACGCGTGCCGGACGGGCGGCTGCCGAACGAGGCATAGGCCCTGCGTCCCTGCGTGCGGATGATCGTCCGCGCTGCCGTGTCCGCCATGGTTCCTCTCCTGACCTGATGTGGAGCGGCGGGCGTTTGACCTCGGGGGACGAGTGCGACGCCCGCCGCTTGACTTCAACATTAGGGATCCGGGAAGCGGGCGGCGTCATGCCCGCGTACCGAATGCCGGGCCTCCCGGAGGATGAGCCGTGGGTGGGCGGCGTACTCCCCTGGGTGGAGACGGGCCTACCCGGCGTTGGGGTCATCCCGGAGGGGACGCTCGGATCCGTCCTCCCTGGGAACCGGTTGTTCGACCAGGGCGAGCACCCGGGTCGACATGAAACGGGCGGTGCGCACCACGGAGCCGTTCCGGGTGACTTCACTCACTTCGACCACCCCTCGGCGGACCGCGGTCTCCACCCTGCGCCCTGCCCTGGAGGCCACTACTTCGTAGGTTCGGGTCGTGTCTCCGGCGTCCACGACTATCTCGACTCGATCGCCCTTCATTGATCCAATCCCCCTTCTGCGACGGACCTTTGAGATCTCGCACGGGCCGGGAAGCCTGGATCCGCGGCTCCCTGACCACTCCTCAAGTTTCCCACCCGGCACTGACAATCGAATCCCCGACGAGGGCGCGGCCTCTGAGCGCCCCGGGCGGCGGGTACGTAAGCTGTGCCTCGTCAGGCGGACCAGGCAGCGGGGATGGGCAGACATGGCGATGATGCGGCTCCGGCGCGAGGACCCGCGTGTCGTCGGCTCGTTCAGACTGCACCGGCGGCTCGGGGCGGGCGGCATGGGTGTCGTCTACCTCGGCTCGGACCGGCGGGGCCAGCGAGTGGCGCTGAAGGTGATCCGCCCCGACCTGGCCGAGGATCAGGAATTCCGCTCGCGCTTCGCACGCGAGGTGTCCGCCGCCCGGCGGATCCGCGGCGGCTGCACGGCACGGCTGGTCGCCGCCGACCTGGAGGCGGACCGCCCGTGGTTCGCGACGCAGTATGTCCCCGGGCCCTCGCTGCACGACAAGGTGGCCGAGGAGGGCCCGCTGTCGGCCGCCGAGGTGGCCTCGATCGGGGCGGCGCTCTCCGAGGGCCTGGTGGCGGTGCACGAGGCCGGTGTCGTCCACCGTGACCTGAAGCCGTCGAACATCCTCCTGTCCCCCAAGGGCCCCCGCATCATCGACTTCGGTATCGCCTGGGCCACCGGTGCCTCCACGCTCACGCACGTCGGTACGGCGGTGGGCTCGCCCGGCTTCCTCGCACCCGAGCAGGTGCGGGGTGCGGCGGTGACGCCTGCGACGGACGTCTTCTCCCTCGGGGCCACCCTCGCGTACGCGGCCATGGCCGATTCGCCTTTCGGGCACGGCAGTTCCGAGGTGATGCTCTACCGCGTGGTGCACGAGGAGCCTCAGCTCTACGACGTGCACGACGCGCTCGCCCCGCTGGTGAGCGCCTGCCTGGCGAAGGACCCGGAGGAGCGGCCCAGCACGCTGCAACTCTCCATGCGGCTGAAGGAGATCGCGGCGCGGGAGGCGCAGGGGCTGCACGAGAGCCGGCCGCCCTCCCAGCGCTCGGCGCTGGAGGCGGACCGGCCGACCGGCCGCCTGGACGGCCCGTACACCGAGCAGCAGACGCGTCGCGCGCCCGGCCCCGCTCCGGTGTCCCGGCCGCAGAGCCGGCAGGCGGCCGCGCCGCGTCCGGCGTCACCCCGCACCGGTGGTTCGCGGCCCGCGCAGCAGCAGCCGCGCAACACGACGCGTTCGGGGAAGCGGGCGCAGGGCCCGGCGGGGACGAACGGCAGACCGGGTACCCGGCCCGGCACCCGCTCCACCTCGACCGGCCGGCGTCCCGCCAACCCGCGGCTGCTGCGGCAGCGGCTGGTGGTGTTCGTCGTGGTGACGCTGCTGGTGGCGCTGGGCATCGCGGCGGCCCAGGGCTGCCAGGGACCGGCCCGCGGTCTCGGTGCGGGCCAGACCCAGGGGCAGAGCGAGCAGTAACAGCTCGCCCCCGGACCCGGCGGCTCTGTCCGGGCGGGCCGTGACTCATCGGCCGATGATGCGGTATTCCCCTAAGGGCTGTCCCGCAATTCCTGGCGGGCGCACGACGACAGCTACGGCACCTCTCCCCCGTAGCCTCAACGGCACGGGGGGACCCCCTCCGTTGTCGGAACGCCCGAATACATCCAGTATGCGGACGCCCCTCCGCCTTGCGATGCACCGCATCTGACGCCGCGCGCTGATCCACCAAGGATTACGGGACAGCCCTTAGGATCACACACCGCTCTCATAAGTTTCAGGCGTCTTCGTCCATATTTTCCGCAGAGCGAGGATTCGCCGTTCGCGCGCCGATCCCGCTCCCTCTGCGAGAGCGAACCGGAGAGTCCCTCTTCTCCGGAATCAGGCGGAATCAGGCGTGATCCTCTCCGCTGGGATCTCCGGAAGCAGAATCCCGGGGCGCGCCGCGCGGCCTCCTTCCGGAGGATTATCCCGGCTCGCCCGGTTATCACGACCGGTATCACCCTTGCACCATCAAGCCATCTCGGCCCAGCGATTCCGAATGGCGATCCATCACATCATGCGGCCGGAATCCGGCTGCATGAGTCACACATACCCCTGTACCGGGGCGAAGCCCGCGAATGAGCTCTCTCAGGGCGGAGAGCGCGTCGTATTTACGTCAACTTTCCCCGACCAGGACTCAGAAGCGTAATGGACGTGATGCCATGGGCAGGAATCGCAGCCGCCCCACGCGAAGAACGAGGAAGAATTCAACTCAATAGCACATCCCCACCCGCAAAGCCCTTCCCTTCCCTTCCCTTCCGGTAGGAAATGTGACACACCCGATCCCACCATGACCGGAGAAAACACCCGCCGAGCGCTCCACCTTCGACCTTTCATCCGCGTACCGACATGTTGCACATTTTGAATACGCCTCGGTCGTCTTCCCCACCGCCACGACCGGTACCTCCGAGCATTTCATCAGCGCAGTAGCGAACGCCTCCCTCGTTCACCGCGCCCGCCTGAGGACGTAAGCGCTTCATGCGCCACGGGCGAGCTGCTCCGACGCCCACCCCCGCCTTCGTGGCCACCTTCATGGCCCTCGCCCCGTGCGGAATCGAAGCAACCGTCTCGCGACGGCGGCAGCACGCTGAATCGGCCGGTCACCACGCGGCTGAGGTCGCGACAACAGGCTGTCCCCCCATCGCCGTCCCCTGCGGGCTCGCCTTCTCCCTGTGTCGGCGCCGGTCCCCCGGGTGCGGTCGCGCGCCCTGACTCGGGCGTGAATCCCAGAAGAAGGACAGGAAATTGAGACGCAGCGCAGTGAGGTACGCGCGGGTCCCGGTGGCCGTGGCCGTCGCGCTCGCGGTGGCCAGTGGTACCGGTACGACACAGGCCTACGCAGACGCGGTCCCGCCGCGATCGGCCGACGGATGGTCCGCCTCGACCACCGGGGACGTGGCGGAGACAGCGCCCGGCGCGGTGCCCGCGAAGGAGCGGGCCGGGCTGCTCGGCGAGGGCTACAAGTCGTCCTCGGACCGGGCCTTCACGACGTCCGGTGACGGCACGGGTTTTCACGTGATGGTCGCCGACGAGAAGGACGGCTACGCGTGGAAGACCGCCGCCTCGCTGTCCGAACCGGGCTTCGAGACGGACGCCTGGATCGGCAACGCCTGCGTGACGGAGTCCGGAAGGTACGCCGCCGTGGCGTACGCCCCCCGCACGTTCACCAACAAGCCCGAGCTGATGAGCCGCGGTGCCTTCACCGCGATCGTCGACCTGGACAGCGGCGCCGTACGGAAGCTGCCGTTCCAGGCGACGCTCGGCTACTTCTCGCCGGGATGCGGCACCGGTGACGACGCCGTGTTCTCCCAGTTCACCGACGAGAACACGTCCAGGACGAACGAGACCCGGCTGGTCACGGTAGCCGCCGGGACCGGAAAGTCCACGGCGGCCGAGGTCGCCGGCCAGGTCACCTCGGCGGTTCCCGTCGACGGCCGGACAGTCGCCGCGCGCGGCGCCCAGATCGTACGCATCGACGGCTCCTCGGTGAAGACGGTCGCCCGCACCCACGGCGTGCCGTTCCAGCTGGCGCCGGACGCCGACGGCGGCGTCACCTTCATCGACCGGCTGCCCGGCGGCAAGAAGGACGCCTCGGCCGATGACCGGGCCGCCGTCTCCCGCGTCGGCGCGGAGGCGCTGGGCGCGGCGAACGGCAAGGCGAAGGCCGCGCAGCTCGCGCAGGGCGCGCTGACCGCGTTCGACCTCACCCGCACGCCCACGGGAACCGTGTACGTCACGGGCAGGGCCCGCACCGGCGGCTCGCTGCCGGGTGCCGTGCGCAACCCCGGCGGCCTCGACAAGGGCGCCCGGATCTCCAGCCGTGGCGCGGCCGCCGTGACCACGGCGTGGGCCGACGGCAAGGACTCCAGGATCACGCAGCAGGACTCGTTCTCGGCACGCGCCGCGAGGATCACCCTCAAGACCCTGGACACCGGCAGGACGGCCGTACTGGACGCCATGCCGGGCAACCGGATCGGGAGCGAGGCGGCCCAGCGCGCCGCAACCGCGACGAGCCCGGCCCTGGCCGCACCCGCGAAGTCCGGTGGGATCTCCACGCTGGCGGCGCCGGTGGACACGGACCGGACGTGTTCGGTTCCGCGCAACGATCCGAAGAAGCAGGCGTTCCAGCCGACTCCGCGGCAGATCGAGTGGGCTGTGGACCAGGCCGTCGTCGGCACGCTCAACAAGAGCGCGACCCGGGCCGCGGACTGGAAGAACACGGGGATGGCGGCGTACGCGCCGCAGAGCCTGTTCCCGCTCGACCACCTGGACGGTGGCAGCGGCGAGGACTGGCACGTCCCGGCGACGGTGATGCTCGGCGTCACCGCGCAGGAGTCGAACATGTGGCAGGCGACCCGCTACGCCGTGCCGGGTGTCACGGCGAATCCGCTGGTCGGCAACTTCTACGGCACCGTATACGCCCCCGACGGCACCCAGGCCGACCCGTGGGCGATCGACTGGACCGAGTCGGACTGCGGCTACGGCGTCACCCAGGTCACCGACGGTATGCGGCTTCCGGGCCACGGCCAGAGCACGTTGTCGACGACGCAGCAGGAGGCCGTCGCGCTCGACTACGCGGCCAACATCGCGGCAGGCGTGAACATCCTGATCGACAAGTGGAACCAGACCCGCGGTGACGGAATCGTCATGAACGACGGCAGCCCGAAGTACATCGAGAACTGGTTCGCCGCCCTGTGGTCGTACAACACGGGCTACCACCGCGAGGCGGACGCGGGCGAGAACTCCGGTAAGTGGGGACTGGGCTGGACCAACAACCCGGCCAACCCGCTGTGGAAGGAGAACCGCACACCGTTCCTGGAGGACTCGACCGGCGCCGACGACTACAGCCACGCGTCTCACCCGCAGGACTGGCCGTACCAGGAGAAGGTCATCGGCTGGGCGGCCCGGCCCATCTCGGCGATGTTCGCGCCCGGTGACTTCCAGGCCGGCTATCGCGCCGCGTGGTGGAACAGCAACGCGTACCGCACGACAGCCAAGCCTCCCATCGCGCTGTTCTGCGACAGCAGCAACGACTGCGATGCTTCGAAGATCGGCACAGGAGCCTCGAACAACACCGGCGGCGGCCCCTGCCTGCTTCCCGGCGACCCGAACGAATCGGACCCGCTCTATCTGAAGTGCTGGTTCACCAAGGCCGCCACCTGGAAGGACTGCACGTCCGCTGCCCAGTGCGGCAACCCGGTCCACCGGTTCGACGACACCTATCCCGAGCAGCCCGACGCCAACTCGTATCCCCCCGTGTGCTCGGCAGGCCTGCCTTCCGGCACGTTCATCGTCGACGACCTCGCCGACGGAATCATCCCGGCCGGCTCCAGTACCCGATCGTGCGGAACCGTGTCGTCCGCGGGCTCGTTCACCATGGACTTCGGGAGCGCCTCGTCCCGGATCGACCTGCACCAGATCGGCGCGGCCTACGACAACCACTTCTGGTTCTCGCACACCAACAAGAGCGGCACGACCGACGCGACGCGTCTGCGGACCACCGGCACCTGGACACTGAACAAGCCGGACCGCGGCTGGATGCGCGTCTATGTGCACCTGCCCGACCATGGCGCACACACGCGCCAGGCCGTGTACAAGGTGGGTGGCACGGATCTCCCCAGCCCCCCGAGCCGTGCGCTGCAGCAGCGCGTGATGAAGAACCAGTGGGTGCCGCTCGGTGTCTTCAACTTCACCGGCGCGCCCTCGGTGGCTCTGTCGAACGTGACGCAGGACGGCCAGGGCACGGAGGACGTCGCCTGGGACTCGGTCGGTTTCCAGCCGCTGAGCGGCAAGCCGAAGAACATGGTCGTGGCCATGGGCGACTCGTACTCCTCGGGTGAGGGTGCCTCGGAGAACGGCGGCGACGACTACTTCCCCGAGTCCGACTACTACGACGCGCTGCAGCCGGACACCGAGGACAAGTGCCACCGGTCGAAGTACTCCTGGTCCCGGCAGGCCACGCTGCCCGGTACCTCGAAGTCCATCGGGGCGCTGGCCGACGGCCGTGACGCGGACATGGACTACCACTTCATCGCCTGCTCCGGCGCCCGCTACTACAACATCCTGAACGACGGCCAGAGCGGTGAGCTGCCACAGATCGACCAGGGGTACCTCGACAGGAACACCACGCTGGTCACTCTGAACATCGGCGGCAACGACGCCCGGTTCACCGACATCATCAGGGCCTGCATCCTGTCGGTGACCGTGTGCACCGACAACTCCATCGACGCCAAGGACCCGGACACCGGGGACACCACCGGTCAGTCGACGGGTTCGATGGAGGACTGGGCTCCGGGCTGGCTCCATGACCAGATCCGGCCTCGGCTGGTCAGCACGCTCAACGCGATCCATCTGAAGGCGCCGAACGCGAAGATCGTGCTCATGGGCTACCCGAGACTCCTGGAGAACACCGGCGGGTGTGTCTCCGGCATCGGTACCGAGGAGACTCCGTGGCTGAACGACCTGGCGGACCTGCTGGTCACCGAGATGCAGGGTGCGGTCAGCGACGCGAACAGTCAGTACAGCGCGAACGCGGTCTTCTCCGACCCGCGTGACGAATTCGCCGGCAAGGCGATCTGCGGTGACCCGGAGACCGTGCACGGCATCGTCCTGTCCGGCCACGCGAAGGCCGACAACCGGGACTGGGACTGGCTGCCGGGCAATCTGAAGCCGTCCATGAAGTCCTTCCACCCGAAGATCGCCGGTGCGCGGTTGTACGCCGACGCTCTGCAGAACTCGCTGTAGCAAGCGCCGAACAGGCGGCGGGGTCCTGAGTACACGTGCTCAGGACCCCGCCGCTGCGGCATGGAAGGCTGACGCCATGAAGAACCGCCGGACTGCCCGCTGGGTGAAGGGCGTTGCCGTATCTGCGGTGTCCGCCGTCGTCTGCTACGGGATCTGGACGTCCAGCAGGGAGTGGGCGTTCGGTGCGGCGGCGGCCGACCCGGACGCGTTGTTCGGCGGAGGTTTCCTGGAGTTGCTGCTGGCGGGGTTCGCCGGCGTCATGTCCATGCCTCTGCTGCTGTGGGCGGGGATGCGGGTACTGAGGGAGCGTGGCAACCACCTGCTGGTCATCGTCGCCACGATGACCTGGATCTTCCTCGGGGGGCATGTGGTCGAGGAGGACACCGGTGCCGTACCGACCGCCGTGTTCCTGGCCCTGTTCGCGGCGTTCGGGGGCCTGCTGAGCGCGGTCCGGACACAGGGCGAGTAACGCCGGACCGCCCGGGCGTCCCCGCACGCGCGGATCAACCGCCCTTCAGCTGATGACGCCAGCACGATCCACGGCATCGGCATCCTGCGTCCGGCATCCTGCGTCGTGCGTCAGACGGACCTCGGCCGGGTGGCGTAGAAGGCGACCGCTGAGGCGGCGGCCACGTTCAGGGAGTCGACACCGGCGTCCATCGGGATGCGCACGTGCTCGTCGGCGGCCAGGAGCGCGCCGGCCGACAACCCCTCCCCCTCCGTGCCCAGCATCAGGGCGAGCCTCTCGTGACCGCGGCCGGCGAGCTCGTCGAGAGTGATGGAACTCGCCGAGATGGCGAGGGCCGCCAGCACGAAGCCGTCCTTCCGGATGACCTCGGCATCACGCGGCCATGACTCGAACCTCGCGTACGGGACCGCGAGAACAGCCCCCATGGACACCTTCACGGCCCGCCGGTAGAGCGGGTCGGCGCAGCGCGGGGTGAGGAACACGGCGTCCACTCCCAGAGCCGCCGCGTTACGGAAGGCCGCACCCAGGTTGGCGTGATCGACGATGTCCTCGAAGATCGCGATACGGCATTGGCCCGCACGTTCCCGTGGGCCCGCGGAAGACGTCGCGCCGGTGTCCGTGCGGTCGTCGGCAGTCTCCGCAGCGCCCGCGCCGCGGATCGTGCGGAGCAGTTCGTCGGCCGTCGGCAGCGGCTTGCGCTGCATCGACGCGAGGGCGCCGCGGTGCACGTGGTAGCCGGTGACGCGTTCGGCCAGTTCGGGGCTGACCGCGTACACGGGCGCCGGGACCTCGTCGATGACGTCGCGCATCAGGTCGACCCACTTCGCCGAGAGCAGCATGGAGCGCATCTCGTACCCGGCGTGCCTGGCGCGTCTGATCACCTTCTCCCCCTCGGCGATGAACAGGCCCTCGGCAGGCTCCCGCCTGCGCCGGAGCTCGACGTCGGTCAGACCGATGTAGTCGCTCAGGCGGGGGTCGTCGGGGTCGTCGACGGTGATGAGATCAGCCACAGGTTGATACTGCCTTGTCCGGTGTGTGGTGCCAACGGTCTGGAGGAAGATCCGTTACCGCTGGTTACTCGGTGGTGCGGGCGGTGTCCGCCGTCGGACCGACCGCGACGACCTCGCCGATGACGATGACGGCGGGCGGGCGGACGTCCTCGGCCGCGGCCCGCGCACCGACGGTGGCGAGCGTCGCGTCGACCCGGCGCTGGGCGGCCGTGGTCCCTTCCTGGACCAGGGCGACCGGGGTCTCGGGGGACTTGCCGTGGGCGATGAGCGTACGGGCGATGGCGCCGATCTTGTCGACGGCCATCAGGAGCACGAGGGTGCCGCGCAGCCGGGCGAGGGCCTCCCAGTCGACCAGGGAACGCTCGTCGTCGGGGGCGACGTGACCGCTGACCACGGTGAACTCGTGGGCGACACCGCGGTGGGTGACCGGGATGCCGGCCGCTCCGGGAACCGAGATCGAGCTGGAGATGCCGGGCACGACGGTGCACGGGATGCCTTCGGCGGCGAGCGCCTGGGCCTCCTCCATCCCGCGCCCGAAGACGAACGGGTCGCCGCCCTTGAGCCGCACGACCGCCTTGCCCGCCTTGGCGTGCTCGATCAGCGCGTTGTTGATCGCCTCCTGCGCCATGTAGCGGCCGTACGGGATCTTCGCGGCGTCGATCACCTCGACGTGCGGCGGCAGTTCGTCCAGCAGGTCGCGCGGGCCGAGCCGGTCCGCGATGACGACGTCCGCCTCGGCGAGGAGACGGCGGCCGCGGACGGTGATCAGGTCGGGGTCGCCGGGGCCACCGCCCACGAGAGCGACGCCGGGGGCCCGGGTGCGGTGGTGGGGGGCGGCGAGGGTGCCGTCGCGCAGGCCCTCGACGATGGCGTCGCGCACGGCGGCGGAGTGGCGCGGGTCCCGGCCGTGGGTGTCGGTGGTCAGCACGGCGACGGTCACGCCCTCGCTGCGCCCGGTGGCGGGCGTCAGGGCGGTGGCGGCGTCCGCGTTGTCGCTGCGGACGCACCAGGTGCGGGTGCGCTCGGCCTCCGCGGAGGCGGCGTCGTTGGACGTCGTGTCGTCGGACGCGATGAGGGCGTACCAGGTGTCGGCCAGGTCCCCGTCCGCGTACGGGCGGCGCTCCCAGCGGATCTCGCCGGCGTCCGCCATCGCCTCGACGGACGGGGTGGCGGACGGCGATACGAGGACGATGTCGGCGCCGGCCGCGATGAGGGCGGGGAGGCGGCGCTGCGCGACCTGGCCGCCGCCGACGACGACGACGCGGCGCCCGCTCAGGCGCAGTCCGACAGGGTAGGCGGGATGATCGGCGTGCTCGGCCATGGCGGTGCGGGCTCCTCGTGCGATGCGGGGGCTGCGGCCGCTGCGGCGGTGGAGCGGCTGTGACGTGCGGGTTCCGGGGCAGGGGGCGGGATTCACGATACGGGGTGGGGCGGGAACCAGGCCCCTCCAGCGACCGGGAAGCGGGGGTCCGGGGGCGACGCCCCCGAAACCCCCGCGGCTGCGCTACTTCTCCGTGACGCCCGCCGAGTCGAACGTGGCCACCTCGTGCATCGCACGGGCCGCGCTCTGCACGATCGGCAGCGCCAGCAGCGCGCCCGTGCCCTCGCCGAGGCGGAGGTCGAGGTCGACCAGCGGGCGCAGCCCCAGCTTGTTGAGCGCGGCGACGTGGCCGGGCTCGGCGCTGCGGTGGCCCGCGATGCAGGCGGCCAGCGCCTCCGGGGCGATGGCTCGGGCTACCAGGGCCGCGGCGCCCGCGCTCACGCCGTCGAGGATGACCGGTGTCCGCAGCGACGCGCCGCCGAGCAGGAATCCGGCCATCGCGGCGTGCTCCAGACCGCCCACGGCCGCAAGGACGCCGATCGGGTCGGCCGGGTCCGGCTGGTGCAGGTCGAGGGCGCGGCGCACCACGTCGACCTTCCGAGCGTGCATCTCGTCGTTGATGCCGGTACCGCGGCCGGTCACCTCGGCCGGGTCCATCCCCGTGTACACACAGATCAGGGCGGCGGACGCCGTGGTGTTGGCGATGCCCATCTCGCCGGTCAACAGGCCCTTGTTGCCTGCCGCCACCAGATCGCGGGCGGTCTCGATGCCGACCTCGATCGCCGCGAGGACCTCCTCGCGGGTGAGTGCGGGCCCGGTCGTGAAGTCGGCCGTCCCGGCGCGCACCTTGCGGGGCAGCAGACCGGGCGTCGCGGGGAGCTCCGAGGCGACACCGACGTCGACGACACACACCTCGGCGCCGACCTGGCCCGCGAAGGCGTTGCAGACCGCTCCGCCGCCGAGGAAGTTGGCGACCATCTGGCCGGTCACCTCCTGGGGCCAGGCAGTGACGCCCTGGGCGTGCACCCCGTGGTCGCCCGCGAAGATCGCGACGGCCGCGGGTTCCGGGATCGGCGGCGGGCACATCCGGGAGAGCCCGGCCAGCTGCGCCGAGATGATCTCCAGCATGCCGAGCGCACCGGCCGGCTTGGTCATCCGCTTCTGGCGCTCCCAGGCCTCGCCCAGCGCCTTGGCGTCCAGCGGCCGGATGCTGGAAATGGTCTCCTGGAGCAGGTTGTGCGGCTCCTCGCCGGGCAGGGCGCGGCGGCCGTACGTCTCCTCGTGGACGACCCACGACAGCGGACGGCGCTTGGACCAGCCCGCCTGCATCAGCTCGGGCTCCTCCGGGAACTCGTCCACGTAACCGACGCAGAGGTACGCCACGACTTCGAGGTGCTCGGGCAGGCCAAGGGCCCGGACCATCTCGCGCTCGTCGAAGAAGCTGACCCAGCCGACGCCGAGGCCCTCGGCGCGTGCGGCGAGCCAGAGGTTCTCGACGGCGAGCGCCGAGGAGTACGGGGCCATCTGCGGCTGGGTGTGCCGGCCGAGGGTGTGGCGGCCGCCACGGGTGGGGTCCGCCGTGACGACGATGTTGACCGGGGTGTCGACGATCGCCTCGATCTTCAGTTCCTTGAACTGCTTCGCCCGTGCCTTGGGGAGCGACTTCGCGTAGGCCTCGCGCTGGTGCTGCGCCAGTTCGTGCATGGAGCGGCGGGTCTCCGCGGAGCGGATGACGACGAAGTCCCAGGGCTGCGAGTGCCCGACGCTGGGCGCCGTGTGGGCGGCCTCCAGAACCCGCAGGAGCACCTCGTGCGGGATGGGGTCGCTGCGGAAGCCGTTGCGGATGTCGCGGCGCTCGCGCATGACGCGCAGGACGGCCTCCCGCTCGGCGTCCTCGTAGCCGGGGGCGGGGGGCGAGGCGACGGGCGCCTCCGCCGCCTCGGGGGCGGGGGCCTGGGTGTCAGAGGCTTCGGGCTCGCCGGCCGTCGCGGGAACCTCGGCGGTCGCCGTGGGCTCGGCGGCCCGGGTCTCCGGCTCGGATTCGGGTTCGGGTTCGGGTTCGACGGCCTCGGCCCGTACCGGCCCCGGGTAGCTGTGGCTGTCCGTGAGGTCCGGGGTCTCGATGACCTCGGGACCCGTCTCCGACTCGGCAAGGACCTCGGGGCCCGTCTCCGGCACGGGAAGGACCACGGGCTCCGGCGCGGTTCCGCCGGCTCCGGGCGCCTCCACCACGTCGGCCCGGCCGGTCTCCGTGGCTGCTGCCACGGCCTGCGGGGCGGGCTCCGCCGCCGGCTCGGACACGGGCGTCGGGGCCGGCTGCGGTGCGGTCGGCAGCGAGCCCTCCACGGGCACGAACCCGCCCAGGGAGGCTCCGTCGGGAACGGGCTCCACCGGCGGCTGCGCGGCGGGCACGGCCTCGACCGGGGCTGCCTCGGCCTCCGCTTCGGCTACGGGCCCGGTTTCGGCGGGCACGGCCTGCGCGGGCACCTCCTGGGCGAGCGGGACTTCGGCGGGCACGGGCTCGACGTGCGCGGGCCCGGCGGCCGGCTCCTCAGCGGGTGCGGCCTCGACCGGGGCCCCGGCTTCGGCGGGCGCGACGGCCTCGGCGGCTGCGGCTTCGACGGGGGCCGCGTACACGGGGGCGGCCTCCGCCACGACCTCGGCCCGAGGGGCCTCATCGGGGGCCTCGGCCGGTACCCCGGCCTCCGCGGGTGCGGATACCGGCTCCTCGGCCACGGGGGCCGCGGGCTCGACGGCAACCGGCTCGACGGTCTGCACGACCGGCGCGACCGGCTGTACCTCGGCCACGAACTCCTCGGCCATGGGCTGCTCGGCCACCGGCTCCGGAACGACCGGCTCCGGGACGACCGTTTCTGCTGCCGCTGCCTCCGGTGCCGACGGCTCCACGTCCGGAGTGACGGCCCGGTCCGCGACGGGCACGGCGGCCTGCGGCGACGCATGGGCCGCCCACTGGCCCACGCCCTGCGGCGGGATCTCCCCGAGCTGCGGCCCCGGGAGCGCGGCCACCTCGTCGGCCGGGAGCTCGAAGTACTCAGGTTCGGCGGTGACCGGACCGGCGTGCCGTGCGGATGTCTGGACGGCGGCCTGCGGCTGCGGCTGGACCTGCGGCTGGGGCGTGCCAGCCGGACCCCGGTCGGCCAGCGAGCGGACCACGCCGCCGGACGTGCCCCCGTAGGAGGGGCCGGATTCGGCCGAGGGGCCTCGGTGCAGCGGACGGCGCACGGGTGCCTGGGTCTGGGCCACGGGTACCTGGGCCTGCGCGGGGGCGGGGACGGGCGACGGGATACGCACACCGCCGAGGTCGACGTGCCCGGAGTTGCGGCCTCCGGACTCATGGGTTCCCTGGCCGCTCTCCTGAAGCGATTCGGCCGCGGCCTGCTGCATGGCGTACGCCGGGACCTGCTCCTGGAACCGGTACGGGTCCTGAGCCCCGCCCTCGCCCTGGAGCGGGTTCTGCGGCTGCGGGGCGTGGACCGGCTGGTACCCGCCGCCCTGCTCGGGCAGCGCGGCCTGGCCGGCCTGGGTTTCGTTCCAGGCGCCCTGGGGGCTCGGCATCAGCAGGAGGTCGTCGTCCTCGGACGCATGCTCGGAGGGGTCGAGGAAGGTGTAAGCGTCCGGGGCGGGGATGCCCGTCTGCTCCACCATGCCTGCGTTCTCCGGCAGTCCCTCGCCCGGGATCTGGCCGGTGTCACTCATGCGTACCCCTCGCCCATCGTCAGTGCTTCTTCGGCCCTTCGCCCGGGACGCCCGAACGCGGCACGCCGGCGCTCGTCCAGTGGAACGAGCGGGCGAGCCGCGCGGCACGAATCGGTCGCGGACATACTGCATTCTCGCGGCCGTTCGCCGCCGCGGCAGGACATTTCGCCACGGCTCGCTGTGGACTGCGCCACGTTGCGCGTCCCCCGGTTCTGCCGTACCACAACGGGGGCCAAAACGGTCCCCTTTTCCGGACATTGACGAACGAAGCGACGAACGTCCGGGCGCGGTGCAACGATCGGCCAGCCTACCTCGCACCGTATGCCGGCCGGGTCAGGGGGCAAGGTCCGAACGCAGTGCGGACAGCAGGAAGACGACTGTGCGTTCGCGCTCCGACCAAGCGGCCGTGTCGAGTTCGACGGACTGGAGGAGGGAGCAGGCGACCGTGTAGCCGTTCTCCGTGAGGGCCGCGCCCAGCGCCTCGGCCTCGTCCCGGGTCGACGCGTGCGTCACGATCCGCTCGGGCCTGCGATCGGCGACGGCGATGACGACGGGGGCGCCGCCGCCTCCGATCCGCACGACGTCGGGCTCGGGCAGCCGTTCCAGCACATGCGGGGCCCTGCCCTCGACGACCTGGAGCTGGACTCCGAAGGTCCGGGCGGCGGCTGCCGTACGGGCACAGGCGTCCGGGTCGCTGTCGACGGCCAGGACCGCCGCACCGAAGCGGGCAGCCTCCACGGCCAGGGCGCCGCTGCCGGAGCCGATGTCCCAGAGCAGGTCGCCGGTGCGCGGTCCGAGGTGGGCGAGTTGGGCGGCTCGGAGTCCGGGGGCCTCGCCCTCGCCGCTCTCGCCCCGGACGTCCGTCGCGTTGCCCCGGTAGGCGTCGGCGGGCAGCGCCCAGCCGCGTACGCCCTGGGGGTAGGCGGGGTGGCGGCCGGCGATCCAGGCTCCCTCGGCCCGCTGTTCGGGGCCGCCGCCGATGACGATGACGACGTTGGGGTCGCGCCAGACGTGGTCGGCGGCCGCGTCGGAGGTGACGACGGTGACCTGTTCGCGGGCGGTGCCGAGTTCCTCGCAGATGACGAAGGTCCGGTGGACGCCTTCGAGCAGGAGGGCCAGTTCGGCGGGGCCCGCGCCGGGCGAGGTGAGGACGGCGACCTTGTGGTGGGCGCGGCAGACGTTCACGGCGCGGCGCAGGGTGCGGGGGTGGGCGACGACCGTCTGGGCGTCCTCCCACGGCATTCCGGCGCGGGCGAAGGCGGTGGCGACGGAGGTGACGGCGGGCACCACTTCGACTTCGAGACCGTGCTCGGGTGCGCGCAGGGTGCGCACGACGCCGAAGAATCCGGGGTCTCCGTCGGCGAGGACCACGGCGCTGCCGCGATGCCCGGCGATCCGGCGGGCCGCGAGGTCCACGGAGCCGAGACGGATGCGCTCCGCGCCGCCCGGGACTTCGGGCAGCGCGAGGTGATGGGCGGCGCCGGCGACGAGGGTGGCGGCCGAGAGCGCGGCCGTGGCCGCTCTGGTCAGTGGCGAGCCGTCCCAGCCGATCACTGTGACCCGGTCGGCCATCTGTCGTCAGTCTCCTGGAGGTGTCGCAGGTGGGGATGGTGGCCCGAGGGGGCGGGCAGGGTGAGGTTACCCGGTGCGGACCCGTACGGTGCCGGTGCCCCGGAAAGTCAGTTCCAGTCGTTGTAGGTGCCGTAGCCACCGGCGTCGGCAAGCTCTTCGGCCACCCCTTCGAGGTCTTCGGGAAGAAGGCCCCAGACGATCAGATCGGTCCTCATGTCGGTCCATCCTCCGTCCTCGGTCTGTGAACGGGCTATGCGGGCGTTGCGCAGCACTCCCTCGCTGATGCAGCCGAGCTTCTGCGCGACCTGCTGGGAGGCGGTGTTGTCGGCGGCGGTACGCAGTTCGATGCGCTCGAAGCCCTGGTCGCGGAAGAGCCACTGGGCGACGGCCAGCACGGCCTCGGTGGCGTAGCCCTCGCCCCGGGCCCACGGGGCCGTGATGTAGGCGGCCTCGGTGGCGCGGGTGCGCCAGTCGGTGTTGCGCAGCCGCACCGAGCCGACGAGGCGCTGGGTGAGGAACTCGGTGACGGCGAGCACGATGCCGTCGCCCTGAGTGCGCTGCGCGGGAGCGATCCTGCGGACCCAGCGTTCGGCGTCGACCTGGGTGTAGGGCTGGGGTGCCTCGGTCCAGGCGACGACGAGTTCGTCGTTCATCATCTCGATGTACGCGGGGACGTCCGTCATGTCGAACGGGCGCAGCACCAACCGGTCCGTGCTGATGGAGATGTCCGGAAAGGTGGAAGTCATGCGCAGCTCCATGCCGAAGACCGTGTAAAGGCACAGCATGCAGCATCGGGCGGACCTTGTGCATGGCCGGGTCGGCACGGCGGAGCCCCGCACACCCGGGCGGGGTGTGCGGGGCTCCGCGGGCAAGTGCCGCGCCGGGGTCAGGACTTGGCTGCGGTACCGAAGGCCGGGATGACCGAGCCCTGGTAGGTGTCCTCGATGAACTTCTTGACCTCGTCGGAGTGGAGGAGCTTCACGAGCTTCTGGACGCGGGGGTCCTGCTCGTTGCCCTTCTTCACGGCGATGATGTTGGCGTACGGGTTGCCGTCGGCCTTCTCCAGGGCCAGGGCGTTCTTGGCGGGCTTGAGGTCGGCCTCGATGGCGTAGTTGCCGTTGATGACGGCGGCGTCCACGTCGTTCAGGGCACGGGGGACGGTCGCGGCCTCCAGCTCCTTGAACTCCAGGCCCTTCTTGTCGGTGATGTCGCTCAGCTTGGCGCTGGTGCCGACGCCGTCCTTGAGGGTGATCAGACCGTTCTCGGCGAGGAGCTGGAGTGCGCGGCCCTCGTTGGTGGTGTCGTTGGGTACGGCGATGGTCTGGCCGGACTTGATGTCGCCCAGGTCCTTGACCTTCTTGGAGTAGAGGCCGAGGGGCTCCAGGTGCACGGTGCCGACGGAGACCAGGTGGGTGTCGTTCTTCTTGTTGAAGTCGTCCAGGTAGGGCTGGTGCTGGAAGAAGTTGGCGTCGACCTGGCCGGTCTCGGTGGCGGTGTTCGGCAGGACGTAGTCCGTGAACTCCTTGACCTCCAGCTTGAGGCCGGCCTTGGCCGCCAGGTTCTTCTTGACGAAGCCCAGGATGTCGGCGTGCGGCGTCGGCGACGCGGCGACGACGAGGGCCTTGGAGGTGTCGGCGTTGGCGCCGGTCCCGGACTTCGACGCCGGGTCGGAGTCCGTACCGCAGGCGGTGAGGCCGAAGGCGAGGGCGGCGGTGGCGGCGGCAGCCGCGGTGAGCTTGATGTTCTTACGCACGAAGAGTGCCTCTTTCGGGTGGTGATGGTGGAACGCCCGGACAAGGAGTGCGGGCGGGGGGAGCGCCGGGCGCCGCCCGGTGGACGGCGGCCCGGAGACACGCCCCGGGGAGGAGAAGTCTCAGGAGGTGGTGCGGCCGCGGCGGGCCAGCAGCCGTACGGCTCCGTCGCCGATCAGCTGGATCACGGTCACGATGACGATCAGCAGCGCGACGGTGATGAGCATGAACTGGTTGTCGAAGCGCTGGAATCCGTAGGTGACGGCCTTGGAACCGAGTCCTTCGCCGCCGACGGCTCCGGCCATCGCGGAGTAGCCGATGAGCACGATGACGGTGGTGGTGACACCGGAGACGAGGGACGGCAGCGCCTGCGGCAGCAGGACCTTGCGGACGATCGTCGGGATGGATCCGCCCATGGACTGGACGGCTTCGACGAGTCCGTGGTCGACCTCGCGCACCGCCGTCTCGACGAGCCGGGCGAAGAACGGGATGGCGCCGACGGCGAGCGGCACGATCATCGCGGTCGGGCCGATGAAGGTGCCCACGACCCAGGTGGTGAAGGGGATCAGGGCGATCAGCAGGATGATGAACGGCAGCGAGCGGCCGATGTTCACGATGACGCCGATGACCTTGTTCACCGGGGTGTTCCGCAGCAGTCCGCCCTTGTCGGTGAGGACGAGCAGGACGCCGAGCGGCAGTCCGACCAGGACGGTGACGACCGCGGACCACAGGACCATGTAGAGGGTGTCGACGGTGCCCTGCGTCAGCAGCGGCTGCATTTCGGACCAGGTCACTTCGCCACCTCCTTGGTGAGCGGTGCGGGAATGATGACGGGTTCGGTCTCCGAGCCGTCGACGATCTCGGCCTGCAGTCCCTGCTCACGCAGGAAGCCGATCGGGACGACGTTCTCCTCGAACCGGCCGGGCAGCTCGATGCGCATCCGGCCGATCTGCCTGCCGCCGACGGTGTCCATCGCGGCACCCAGGATGGAGATGTCGATGTTGTACGTACGCGAGAGCTGCGAGATCACCGGCCGGCCGGCGGCATCGCCGTGGAAGGTGACGTCGACGACCGTGCGGTCGGGGCCCGACGCGGTGCCGCCGACGGGGAACAGCTCGTGGGCGAGTTCCGAGCCGGGAGTGGCGAGCAGGTCGCCGACGGTCCCGGACTCGACGATGCGCCCCTTCTGCATCAGCGCGGCGGAGTCGCAGATCGTCTTGACGACGTCCATCTCGTGCGTGATGAGCAGGACGGTGAGACCGAGCTGCTGGTTGAGGTCGCGCAGCAGCTGGAGGATGGAGCGGGTGGTCTCGGGGTCCAGGGCCGAGGTCGCCTCGTCGGAGAGCAGGACCTTGGGGTCGCCGGCGAGCGCGCGGGCGATGCCGACGCGCTGCTTCTGGCCGCCGGAGAGCTGCCCCGGATAGGCCTTGGCCTTGTCGGCGAGGCCGACCAGGTCGAGGAGTTCGAGCGCCTTGCGGGACCGTTCGCGGCCGGTGACGCCGAGGATCTCCAGCGGGAGCTCCACATTGCCCTGGACGGTGCGGGAGGCCAGCAGGTTGAAGTGCTGGAAGACCATGCCGATGCGGCTGCGGGCCTCGCGCAGTTCCTTGCCGGCCCTGCGGCCGCGTCCCGCGAGTGCGGTGAGGTCCTGGCCTGCCACGGTCACGGTGCCGGAGGTGGGGCGCTCCAGCAGGTTGACGCAGCGGATGAGAGAGGATTTCCCGGCGCCGCTCTGCCCGATGACGCCGTACACCTCGCCCTCGCGGACGTGCAGGTCGACGCCGTCCAGGGCGGTGACCTCGCGGTCGCGCGACTGGTAGACCTTCGTGAGGCCCGTAGTGGTGATCACAGGGTTTCCGTCACTGTCGAGTGCGCGGCGCGGTGTCCGCCGGGCACGGGGAAGTCGTCCGATGAAGCTGTCCGGACGTTTCGATCGGACGTTCCGAGCGGGTGTCCCGGCACGGCAGGCACGCGGCGGTGGCCGCGGGGCAGCATGCTGGGGGGCGCGTTCCGCTGGGTGCGGACGGCTCGGGCTCGGTCTCGCTTCGGGGCGCGAGGCTCAGGCGTGGGCCCTCAGAAGGCGCGCATTCGACACATACAACGAGCACCGGGCGTCGTGATCGCCTCGGTCGCAAGGATGCGGCTGCTCGTCGTGGTCATGCCCCAAGTAAAACAGACGTCAGGTTCCCGCCGAACCGGCTGTCCGGATAGCGGACGGCCGTGGATGCTGCGGCGTCTTCGGTCGGCCCGCCCCGAAGAGATCCGCCCACAACGCTGTGACCTGCACTGATACGGGGACGATGCACTCCGTGTCCACGGTCCGCACCGGTCCTGGACGCGCAGGCGTGTGGCCAAGACCACGATCACCCCCCGCCGGTGCGGACCGGCCGCGGGCCCGCGCCCCCGGGGACCTAGGTCCCCGGCGCCCTCTCGTCCGTACCGCGTCGCGCACGGTCCCCGCGCACCGCGGGCACGGGGGCGCACGCAATGGGCCGCACGGCCCGTAATACCCTCGGCTCATGCTTGACGCCCTGACGATCGCGGTCGGCGTGGCCGCCCTCGCCCTCGCCGCCTGGTGCGGATTCGCCGCCTACCGGGACCAGCCCACCAAGGACTGGCACTTCATCGGGATGGCCGTGGTCTCGCTCCTGGCACTGGCCCAGCTGGTGGTGGGGATCGTGCAGCTGGCCCGCGGCGAGCGGCCGGAGCAGGGCATGACCATCTTCATCGCGTATCTGATCGGGGCCTTCCTCGCCGTACCCGCGGCGGGCTTCCTGTCACTGAGCGAGCGGACCCGGTGGGGTTCGGTGACGGTGGCGGCGGGCGCGGTCGTGCTGGCCGTTCTCGAAGTACGGCTCTACGACATCTGGGGAAACTGACCGTGACCGACACCGAGCGCACCCCCGAGGCGGCCGCCGGCGAGAAGCCGCCCTTCGACCTGGGCACCGGGCCCGGGAGGGTACTGGTCTGGTTCTACGGCGTGTTCACCGTGGCGGCGGCGTCCCGCGCGATCGTCCAGATGATCCTGGACTTCGGGAAGGCCCCGCTGGCCTACGTGCTGTCGGCGGCCGCGGCCGCCGTCTACGGCTTCATCACGTACTCGCTGGTGCGCGGTGGCGAGAGGGCCCGGCGGACGGCGCTGGTGTGCTGCGCCGCCGAGCTCGCCGGGGTGCTGATCGTGGGCACGTGGACGCTGGTCGATCCCGCGGCGTTCTCGGACGCCACCGTCTGGTCGTACTTCGGCAGGGACTACCTGTTCATCCCGGTGATCCTTCCGGTCACCGGGATGATGTGGCTGCGCCGCGCCCGGACCGCGTGAGTCCTGGGGCTTCCCGTTCGGATCAGGCCGGACCCGCGGGTCCGGCCTGATCCGAACCCTAAGGGCTGTCCCGCGATTCCTGGCGGGCGCACGACGACAGCTACGGCACCTCGCCGCGTTGTCGGAACGCCCGAATACATCCAGTGTGCGGGCGCCCCTCCGCCTTGCGATGCACCGCATCTGACGCCGCGCGCTGATCCACCAGGAATTGCGGGACAGCCCTTAGGCGCTCGTCACGTAGGCGGGCGCCGAGGCCTCCTTCTCCAGCAGGATCATCCGGACACCGTCCTGACTGGTGGTGTCGCCGACGGGTGCGTATCCCGCCCGCCGGTAGAGCCGCAGATTGCCTTCGCTGCGGTGACCGGTGTGCAGGCTGTAGCGGGTGGCCGACCGCTGGTCGGTGAGTCCGGCCTCCACCGCCGCGAGCAGACGGGCGCCGAGGCCGTGCCCCTGGAGCCGGGGGTGGACGCAGAGCCGCCCGATCCGTCCGGTGCCGTCCTGGTCCGCCCACCCGCGCACCGAACCGACGACTTCGTCGCCGAGCCGTGCCACGAACACCAGGTTCGCGGCGATCTCGGCGCGCATCGCGTCGAGGGTCTCGACGAGCGGGTCGATCCGGTAGTTCCCGTACAGCTCCGCCTCGTTCTGAAAACAGAGGTACTGGAGTTTCAAGATCTGTTCGGCGTCCTGTGCCTTCGCCGCCGAGATGATCACGCTCATGCCCATCTGCGCATGCCTCTCGCTCACCTGATCCGCCGGTTGTCTACCGCTCCTTTCCCCGCAGTTCAGGAGCTACAACCTCCGCCGCCAGCATTCTGCGCAGACATCCAAGGCATCGGGAACGGATCGGGCCCAAACTCCCCTGTGACATACCCAACTCCCCTGCGATTTCCCGGTAGGTGGGATCGCCCGGGGAGAGCAGCGCGCGCAGTAAGCGGGCACAGGAGCCGGGGAGCCGGTCCACGGCGGCGTACAGCAACCGGCGTTGGTCGGCGAAGAGGGCGGCCCGCTCCGGGCAGCCGGAGAGGTCGGCGGCGGACTCGTCGCGGTAGGGGCGTTCGCGCAGTGCGGTACGGCGGGCCCGGCGGGCCTCCGACCTGACGGCGTCGCGCACCCATCGGGCGGGGTCCGCGGGCGGCCCCTGGTCCGCAAGCCGTTCCAGCAGCCTCAGCCAGACGGCCTGTTCGAGATCGGCGGGGTCGACGGCGGCGCCGGTGGCGGATGCGGCCGCCTCCGCCGTCGCCTCGGCTCCGACCAGGGAATACAGCGTGCGGACGAAGGTGTCCGCGTCCGGGGCGGGCAGGGCCTGAGGAAGATCGAGAAGCGTCACGCCCCCACCCGACCCGGTGGAGCGGCCGCCGGTCGCCGAACCTGCCGGGACCACCCGACCGGGGCACGCTCCGCCCGGGGGCTGACGTCCCGGGGCCCGGCTCCCGCTACTTCGCGGCGAAGTCCGCCGCCGCGAGCAGCGCCGTGTCCGGGTTGTCGGAGAAGATCCCGTCGATACCGGTGGCGAAGTACGCGGCGAAGGCGCCGAAGGCGTCGCCGTACGCGTTGGGGTCCGTGCCGCGCCGGAAGTCGGCGGGCAGGAAGGTGTTCTCGTTGCGCATCGTGTACGGGTGGAGGATCAGGCCCTGCGCGTGCGCGTCCCGCACCAGGGAGGTGGGCGTGGTGAGCCGGCCGGCACCGTCCTTGGGGATGATCAGGTCCAGGGTGGGGCCGATGCCCTGGGCGAACGACGCCATCCACTTCAGGCCGGCGGGCTTCACCAGGTCGTCGGTGGTGCGCGGGTCGCCGGAGGCCACGAAGTCCCAGGGCTTGGAACCGGCGCCCGAGAGCAGCACGACGCGGGGGGTGGCGACGAGCTTCGACAGCCGCTGGATGCTGCCGGGTTCGAAGGACTGGAGGATGAGCGGCGACTGCGCACGGTGCCGGTTGTAGCGGCGCAGCAACTTGGCGAGCGGCTCCTCCAGACCGAGGCCCAGACCGCGGAAGTAGGTGGGGTGCTTGGTCTCGACGTACAGCCAGACGGGCTTTCCGCGCTTGCGGCCCTCGCGGTCGGCCCAGCGCAGGACCTCCTCGAAGGTGGGGATCTCCCACCGGCCGTCGTACAGCGTGTTCTTCTGGCGGTTGCCGGGTATGCGCTCCTTGGCCCGCAGCGTCTTCAGCTCGGTGAGCGTGAAGTCCTCGGTGAACCAGCCGGTCAGGGCGACGCCGTCGACCGTCTTCGTCGTCCGGCGGCTCGCGAACTCGGGATGGGCGGAGACATCGGTCGTGGCGGTGATGTCGTTCTCGTGACGGCATACGAGATGGCCGTCCCGCGTCGGCACCAGGTCCTGCTCGACGATGTGCGCGCCCATGTCGAGAGCCAGCTGGTAGGAGCCGAGCGTGTGCTCGGGGCGGTAGCCACTGGTACCGCGGTGTCCGATGACGGTCGGCACCGGCAGGTCGAGGCGGCGGCCGTCGTGCCCGGCGGGCTCGCTCCCGGGCTTCCCGGCCGCCTGCGCCGTTCCGGTGACACCGAGGGCGGCGGTGCCGAGTACCGCGGCGCCCACGCCCATGACGGTCCGTCGTCCGGGGCGGGCCTGCGCACGCTCTGTCATGAATGCTCCTCGCATGTGATGTCCGGCACCTGTCCGGCGAGGACCGAGCGTAGGCAGCGGCGTGGTCCGGACGGCGCCATCTGGACGAACATGGCGCAAACACACGTCAACACTGCGTATCCATGGGGTGAACCCGATGTGCGATCAGCGAGTACCCGCGAGTATCGTCCTCACCTGCATGGACCCTTCAATCCGTCGCCTCGGCCGGCCCGGCCACTACACCGGAGGAACCGTTGTCCCGACTCGCACTCATCAAGGCAGTGCTCGGACCGATCCTGCGCCTGCTGTTCCGCCCGCAGGTGGAAGGTGCCCAGAACATTCCGGGAACCGGGCCGGTGATCCTCGCGGGCAACCACCTGACGTTCATCGACTCGATGATCATGCCGATCTGCTGCGACCGGCCGGTGTTCTACATCGGCAAGGACGAGTACGTGACGGGCAAGGGCGTCAAGGGGCGTCTGATGGCCTGGTTCTTCACCGGCAGCGGCATGATCCCGGTGGACCGGGACGGCGGCCGCGGTGGTGTCGCGGCGCTGATGACGGGCCGCCGCGTGCTGGAGGAGGGCAAGGCCTTCGCGATCTATCCGGAGGGCACCCGCTCCCCCGACGGGCGGCTGTACCGCGGCCGGACGGGCATCGCCCGGCTGACGCTGATGACGGGTGCTCCGGTGGTGCCGTTCGCGATGATCGGTACGGACAAGCTGCAGCCGGGCGGCGCCGGCCTGCCGCGGCCCGGCAAGGTCACGGTCCGCTTCGGCGAGCCGATGGAGTTCTCGCGCTACGAGGGCATGGACCGCGACCGCTACGTGCTGCGGGCGGTGACGGACTCCGTGATGGCCGAGGTGATGCGGCTGTCCGGCCAGGAGTACGTGGACATGTACGCAACGAAGGCCAAGGCCGCCTGAGCCGGAGCCCGACGGCTCGGCAGGACGGCGGGAAGGGCCCGTACCCCGGCCGGTGGACATCGTGTCCCCGGCCGGCGGTGCGGGCCCTTCCGCATGTCCGTGCCCACGTCGTCCGGACGGGGCACCCCTCAGTCGTGCACGATGCCTTCCTCCAGCTCCTGGCCACGCAGCAGGAACCAGGCGGCGACCGCCGTCGCCATCAGGACGACGGCGCCGATGGCCGAGGCGGCCCCCAGCCCGTCCACGAAGGCGTCCTGGGCGGCGGAGACCAGAGTCGTCGCCTCCTCTTCGGGCAGCACCTTGGCCGCCTCGACCGCGCCGCCGAGCGACTCGTGGGCGGCGGACGCGACGTCGGGCGGGGTTCCGGCGGGCGCGGTGAACCCCTGGTAGACCCCGGTGACGATGGAGCCGAGCAGGGCGATGCCGAGGGCGGCGCCGAGCTCGTACGCCGTTTCGGAGACCGCGGACGCGGAACCGGCGTGCTCCTTCGGAACGCTGGAGAGGATCACGTCGGAGGTGACCGTGAAGGCGAAGCCCGCGCCCACACCGACGACCAGCAGGAGCGCGCCGATCAGCGGATAGGCCGTGTCCTTGTGGACCGCGGCGACCGCGGCCAGCGCCAGGGCGATCCCGGCGAGACCGCCGGCCACCACGGACCGTACGGAGAAGCGGCGGGCGGTGGTCCCGGCCAGCAGACCCGCGGTGACCGCGCCGACGGCCGCGGGCAGTTCGGCGAGCCCGGCCTCCAGCGGTCCGCGGCCCTGGACCAGTTGCAGGAACTGGGAGAGGAAGAAGACCAGGCCGGAGAGGCCGAGGATGGTCAGCAGGTCGGCGAGGACCGCTCCGGAGAAGCCCCGGTGGTGGAACAGCCGCATGTCGAGCAGCGGGGCGGGCAGCCGGAACTGCCGCCGCACGAACCAGACGAGGGCCAGCACGCCGCCGACGCCCGAGAGCGCGACCTGCCAGCTGGTGCCGTGCGCGGCCAGCTCCTTGATGGCGTAGACGACCCCGATCATGCCGACCAGCGACAGCCCCACGCTCACCAGGTCCCAGGGTCCGGGTGCCGGGTTCTTCGACTCGGGGATCATCTTGATGCCGACCACGACGAGCACCGCCATGACCGGCAGGTTGATCAGGAAGACCGATCCCCACCAGAAGTGCTCCAGCAGGAATCCGCCGACGACGGGACCGACCGCCGCCCCCGCGGACGCCATCGCCCCCCAGATGCCGATGGCCAGACTCCGCTCGCGGGCGTCGTGGAAGAGGTTGCGGATGAGGGCGAGGGTGGACGGCATCAGGGTGGCGCCCGCCACGCCCAGCAGGGCCCGCGCGACGATCATCATCTCGGCCGTCTGCGCGTACGCGTTGAGCACCGAGACAGCGCCGAAGGCGGTGGCACCGCACAGCAGCAGCTTCTTGCGGCCGATGCGGTCGCCGAGGCTGCCCATCGAGACCAGGAGACCGGCGATGACGAAGGAGTAGACGTCGCCGATCCAGAGCAGCTGGGTGCCGGTCGGTTCGAGGTCCTCGCTGAGGAACGGGGTCGCGAGGCCGAGCACGGTGGCGTCGACGGCCACCAGCAGTACGGCGAGCACCAGCACGGCCAGTGCGATCCACCGCCCGGGGCGGTACAGCTCGGGCGCGGGCTCCGGGTGCTGTTCGACGCTGCTCATTGCTCCACGCTCCGGCGTGCGCCGCCGAGCAGCAACTCGACGATCATGTAGGGGAAGTCCTGTGCGGCCACCCGGCCCGCCTGAACGGCCCACGCCGCGCTGCTGATGAGCCCGTAGAGCGCTTCGGTCAGCCAGGCCGCGGTCAGGTCGAGGCGGATCTCTCCGCGCTCCTGGCCGCGCCGGAAGAACGCGGCCACCCGGGCGTCCAGCCGGTCCCAGCCGTCGTTCTGCTCCTCACCCTCGAACAGCTGATTCTCGGTCACGAGGAAGGAGAGGAGTCCGGCGCTCGGCTCGATCGCCGCGACGAACCGGCGCAGCCCCTCGGCCGTCGTCCCCTCGTCCAGCGCAGCGGCGTCGATGGCCGATTCGAATTCCTGGATCCCCAGCTCTTCCAGCGCCCTGACCAGGGCGTCCCGTCCGGCGAAGTGCCGGTGCAGGGTGGCGCGGCCGATGCCCGCGGCTTTGGCCACCTCGTCCATGGTGGCCGTCGATGTGCGGGTCAGCAGGGCCGCGGCGCTGCGCAGGACCTGCTCACGATCAAGAGTCATGAGACGACACTAACCCATTTGAGACACCAATGTCTCACTGGAAAGGGGCTCGCGCCGCGCGCCGCGACGGGAGGACCATGTCGGCATGAAGCCGCTGCTGCTGATCGACATCGACGGTCCGCTCAATCCCTACGCAGCGCTCTCCCGCCGCGGCGCGCCGGAGGGTTACACCAGGCACCGCATGCGGCCGACAGGGTGGACCGCCGGCCCGCCGCTGCCCGTTCTGCTCAATCCCCGGCACGGCGACGAACTGCTCGCCCTGGCCGGCCGCTACGAGCTGGTCTGGGCGACCACCTGGAAGAACGAGGCGAACGAGTGGATCGGCCCCCGCATCGGGCTGCCGCCGCTGCCGTACATCGACTGGCCGGAGATGCACGGCGCCGCACCGGCCGGGACCTACTGGAAGACGCAGTACGTCGTGGAGTACGCGGCCGGGCGGCCGTTCGCGTGGGTCGACGACGAGATCACCGACCGGGACCGGGCGTGGGTCGCCGGCCGGGGAGCGGGCGGGGAGAGTCTCCTGCTGTGGACCGATCCGCTGATCGGGCTGGAGCGGGCCGACTTCGACACGCTGGCCGCGTGGGCGGACAGCCGGGGAACGGCCGGCTGACCGGAGCCGGACGGTGGCCGGCCGGCGCACCCGACGGCCGGCTGACGGTGGACAGCCGACCGCAACCGGCCGGCCGATGCGGCAGCCGACGCACCCGACGGCCGATGGATGCCGCAGGAGTACGGGAACCCTCAGCTCCAGGGGAGCGAGGCGCGGTGCCGCCAGTACGCCTCCGGCTCCTCCACCAGCGCGTCCAGCCGCGCCCTGCGGTCCTCGTCGAGGTCGAGGACGGCCGCGTGGAGGTTGCCCGCAAGCTGGCCGACGGTCGCCGCGCCGGAGAGCACCACCCCGGCCCACGGCTGGTACAGCACCAGCGCCAGGGCGACCGCGTCGCTGCCGAGCCCCTCCTCGTCGGCGATCTCCCGCATCACGGCGGGGGCCTCCGCACCCGCGAGCCGGCCGTTGGCCATGGCTTCCTTGACGATGACGGTGAGCCCTGCGGCATGGGCCTCGGCGAGCGCCGGTCCGGCCGAGGTCTCCAGGGCGTTGTAGGTGGCCTGGACCGTGCGGAAGAGGGGTTCGCCGTCCACCGTGACGGTGAGGGCCGCGCGGATCGCGTCCGCCTGGGCCGGACCGCTGGTGGAGAGGCCGACGCTGACTCCTTCGGCGGCGAGCGCGGCGAGCCGGGCGTGCAGTTCCTTGTCGCTGAATACGGGGCTGTCGGGGGTCACCGAGTGGATCTGGTAGAGGTCGAGCCGGTCTCCGAGCAGGTCGCCGGTCTCGGCGCGCTGGCGCAGATACGTGGCGAGGGTGTGGTCCTTGACCTCGTGCGCCTCGGCGTCGACGCTCCAGTCGGCGGTGTAGGTGTAGCCCCACTTGCTGCCGACGACGACGTCGCGGACCTCGGGCCGGGCGGCCAGCCAGTCGCCGAGGAACTCCTCGGAGCGGCCGTAGGAGCGGGCGGCGTCGAAGTACCGGACGCCCTGCGCGTAGGCCGCGTCCAGAAGCTCGTGCGTCCGGGCGCGCATCGCCTCGACGGTCCGCTCGCCGGGCAGGTCGCGCTCGCGGTGGAGGTTGATGTAGCCGGGCCTGCCGACCGCTGCCAGGCCGAGCCCGATGTGGGCGGTCGGAGTGGTCGCTGTGGTCAGTCGGGCGAACGGCATCGCGGGCTCCTCGTCGTCGGCAGGAATCTCGCCTACCCCCAACGTAGCCCGCGATGCGCGTCGCACTACTGACGCGCCGCCCAGGCGTGCTGCGTCGCGAGGTCCGCCTTGACCTCGGCGAGCTGGACCGCGACCGCGGAGGGCGCGGTGCCGCCGCGGCCGTTGCGTGAGGCGAGTGCGCCGGCCACGTTGAGGACCGTGCGGACCTCGGGGGTGAGGTGCTCGGAGATCTTCGCGAACTGTTCGTCGGTCAGTTCGTCGAGCTCGATGCCGTGGCTCTCGCACTCCTTGACGCACTCACCGGCGACCTCGTGGGCGACCCGGAACGGGACGCCCTTCTTGACCAGCCACTCGGCGATGTCAGTGGCGAGCGAGAAGCCGGCCGGCGCCAGCTCCTCCATGCGCGCGCGGTTGACGGTGAGGGTGGCCATCATGCCCGTGAAGGCGGGGAGCAGGACTTCGAGCTGGTCGCAGGAGTCGAAGACCGGCTCCTTGTCCTCCTGGAGGTCGCGGTTGTACGCGAGCGGCAGGGCCTTGAGCGTGGCCATGAGGCCGGTCAGGTTGCCGATGAGCCGTCCGGACTTGCCCCGGGCCAGTTCGGCGATGTCGGGGTTCTTCTTCTGCGGCATGATCGAGGAGCCGGTGGAGAAGGCGTCGTGCAGGGTGACGAAGGAGAACTCCTTCGTGTTCCAGATGATGATCTCCTCGGCGATCCGGGAGAGGTTGACGCCGATCATCGCGGTGATGAAAGCGAACTCGGCGACGAAGTCCCGCGAGGCCGTTCCGTCGATGGAGTTGCCCACCGAGCCGCGCTCGAACCCGAGGTCGGCGGCGACCGCTTCCGGGTCCAGCCCGAGCGACGATCCGGCGAGCGCGCCGGAACCGTACGGCGAGACGGCGGTCCGCTCGTCCCACTGGCGCAGCCGCTCGGCGTCCCGGGACAGGGACTGCACATGGGCCAGGACGTGGTGGGCGAAGAGCACCGGCTGGGCGTGCTGGAGGTGCGTGCGGCCGGGCATGGCCACGTCCGGGTGCGCCTCGGCGAGGCCGACGAGGGCGTCCTGGAGCCCGGCGATCAGACCGCCGATGATGCGGGCGTGGTCGCGGAGGTACATCCGGAAGAGCGTGGCGATCTGGTCGTTGCGGGACCGTCCGGCGCGCAGCTTGCCGCCGAGGTCGGGGCCGAGCCGCTCCAGCAGTCCGCGCTCCAGGGCGGTGTGGACGTCCTCGTCGGCGATCGTGCCGGTGAAGGAGCCGTCCGCGACATCGGCTTCCAGCTGGTCCAGTCCGGCGGTCATCCGCTTCAGCTCGTCCTCGGTGAGCAGACCCGCCTTGTTGAGGACGCGCGCGTGGGCGCGGGAGCCGGCGATGTCGTACGGCGCGAGCCGCCAGTCGAAGTGGACGGACGCGGACAGCCTGGCCAGCGCCTCGGCGGGACCGTCCGCGAAGCGGGCGCCCCACAGACGTACGTCGCCGTTGCCGTTGCCGTTGCTCACTGCGTGCTCCTCGGAAGAACCAGGGGGGTTGGATGTGCGACCGCTTCCCCGTGCGAGTGCGGCACACTCGGTCACGGATGCCTGCTCACGGCGCGATCCGCGGTGCAGCCACTGCCGCAATCACTGCCAGGCATAACTATGCGGTGCTCTGTATGTTTTGTCAAAGCTGGTGCCGGGACCCCGCCCCCGGACCATGCGCGGGCGCTGCCACGTCGTCCCCGCTACCGTCTGCACTTCGGCATACCCGGGGGGAACCATGAACGACGCCTGGACGGCGGCGCGGCGACTGGCCGACGGCGCGTCACTGGACGAGGCGCTCGGACGCGCCTCGGCCGAATCCTGGCCGGCGCTCGACCGCGCGATACGCGACCTGCCGCCCTGGAAACTCGGCGCGTACGTCGCACAGGGAGGGCAGCGGCTGCGGTGGGACCGGACCGCGCCGTTGTCGTACCTGCGATGGCGCCGCGCCCCCGGGGCCGCCGCGCAATCGGAGACCGTCATCTCCCTGTGCCACCGCGACGGCAGGATCCGGGAGTCGGCCCTCGACCTGACGGCCGGCTCCCCAGCTCTGCTGCCGCTCCTGATCGTGCGGTGCACGGACTGGGCGGCCCCGGTACGCGAACGGGCCCGGGCACTGTTGTCGGAGGTGCCCGCGGCCGCCCTCGCCGCGTACGCGGATCTGGTCCTGCTGCTGGCCCGGCGCGAGCAGGGCCTGTTCGCGGTCGCCCTCCTCGACCGGGGACTGCGCGAAGGCCCCGCCGCGCAGGTGGAGGCCCTGCTGACGAGCGAGGACCGCGCCACCCGCCGGTTCGCCCACCGCATCGCCGTCGACCGCGCCCTCCTGCCTCCGGGCCGGCTCGCCCGCCTGGCCGCGGGTTCCGGCGACGCGACCTTGCAGGACCTCTGCGCGGACGCGGCCATCGCGTCGATGCGGGACGAGGACCACGACGACGTACTCGGCGTACTACTGACTGCCCGGAACGGACGCGTGCGGGCGGCGGGGGTCACCGCACTGCGGCGCACCGGGCGGCACGACGAGGCGGGGGCCTGGCTCGCGGACCGTTCGGGAGTCGTACGGGCCTGCGCCCGCTACGTGCTGCGACAGGGCGGGACCGACCCGCTGCCGCTGTACCGGGCGATGTGCACCGGCGAGGTCACCGAACCGGGTGCTGCCGCGGGGCTGGGGGAATGCGGTGACCGCTCGGACGCCGGGATGCTGTGGGCACTCGTCGGCCATCCGGCGCCCGCCGTGCGCCTGCACGCGGTCACCGGGCTGCGCGCCCTCGACGCCGTGACGTGGGACCGGCTGGCCCGGCTGATCGACGACCCGTCACCCGTCGTCGTCAGGGCGGCCACGCGGGCCCTGCTGCCCAACGCGGGAGAGCTCTCCCGGGAGTGGCTGTCCGAGCGGGATGTGCCGGACCGGCCGCGGGCGGTGCGGGTGGCGGCGCAGCGTCTTCTCCGGGCTGCCGGATATCTCCGTCCCACCAGCTGAAATCCCCCCGCGACCCCAGGAGTCGGGGCGGATAATCGCGCCCATGGGAAAGACGTATGCACGTATCGACGGACGGCTGCGTACCTTCATCGAGGCGCAGCCGATGTTCTTCACCGCCACCTCCCCACTGGATGCCGAAGGCACGGTCAACCTCTCCCCCAAGGGCGTCAGTGGCTTGTTCGCCGTGCTCGACGAGCTGCGCGTGGCCTATCTGGACTTTGCCGGGAGTACGGCGGAGACCGTGGCGCACCTGCGCGAGAACGGCCGGATCACCCTGATGTGGTGCGCCTTCCAGGGGCCGCCGAACATCGTGCGGGTGCACGGCCGCGGTGAGCCGGTCTTCCGTGACGACCCCCGGTTCCCGGAACTCCTCGCGCGGTTCGACGGCGTCGACCCGTCCCGGCACGGGCTGCGGGCGATCATCGTGGTGACGGCCGAACTGATCCGGGACACCTGCGGATACGGCGTGCCGTTCATGCGCTACGACGAGGACAGGCCCCTGCACGGGCAGCGCTTCGCACGGGAGGACGACGCCTCGCTCAGCGCCTACTTCGAGAAGAAGGAGCATGTCGCGACCAGCATCGACGGGCTGCCGGGACTGCCGCTCCCGTTGCCCGTCATGCCGCCCGCTTCCTGAACCACTGGGCCGTACGGAGCAGGTCCACAGGTGCCCCGGCGGCGGCCCGTCTACGGTCCGAGGCATGCGCAGACTTCTGGTGACCGGTTCGGTCCTGCTCGCTCTCGGCGGGCTGCTCGGGGCCCGTCCCCCGGCGGCGACGCCGCTGCCGCTGCGACTGGCCGACACGGGCGGCGGCAGCCAGCTCATCACGGCCGAGGCGCCCGGTACCGCCTCCACCACGGGAACCGTCACCTGGTGGAGTCTGCGGGCCGGCCGCTGGGTGGCGGCCGGATCGGCGCCCGCCCGCTTCGGGGCGAACGGGCTGGCCGAGGGCACTTCACGCAAGCAGGGCACGAACACCACACCCACGGGCCTCTACGACCTGCCGTACGCCTTCGGGGTGGCGGGGCCCCGGCCGGGGACGCGCTACCCGTACCGCAGGGTCACCGACCGGTCGTGGTGGTGCCAGGACACCGCCGCGCGCGCCTACAACCGGTGGGTGGAGCCGCGGCCGGCCGACTGCCGGGCGGCCGAGGCCGAGCACCTGATCGACTACCCGGCGCAGTACGCCCGGGCCCTCGTCGTCGGGTTCAACTACGACCGGCCGGTACGGGGCCGGGGCGCCGGGATCTTCCTGCACGTCAACGGGCGCGGCGCGACCGCCGGCTGTGTCTCCGTGCCGGCGGCCGCGATGGACCGGATTCTGGCCTGGGCCGATCCGGCGCGCCGTCCGCACCTCGCGATCGGGACCCGGTCGGGCCCGACCACGATCACGCGCTACTGATCCGGCCCCACGAGCCGCGGCGGACGGGCCCGTCCGGTCGGCTCTGGATCTTCACCGAGCCGTGCCGCGCCGCAGGGGCAGGCCCCGAAGCCGTCCCCCCGTCGCTCACGCCCTCGGCGCACCCTGATCCGCGACGGGCCCACCGGGCTTCCCGGCGAGTGGCGTCGAGTCCAGATACCGGATCTCATAGACGCGTTCGGCGAACCGCCAGCCGGCCGGAGTGCGCCGGTAACGATCGTGGTAGAGCGCGTAATTGAGGTGCGAGGCGCCATCGCGAAGCCGGACGACCTCACAGAGACCGGCGCGGCCGGTCGCGGTGTCTCCCGAGAGGAACGTGACCCCGGGGTGGGCCGTCTGGACGAAGAACTCGAATCCGGCCTCACGCTGCCGCGCCAGAGCCAGGATTCCGTCGCGGCCTGCCGCCTCGACGCCTGCCTCGGGGATACGGACGGCGCCGTCCGGCAGGAAGAGGGAGGCGAGCCGGTCGTGGTCGTTCATCATCACCGCGTCCGTGAACTCCGCCCGGAGCGCCTCGATCTCGGCACGGTCCCTCAACTCGTCCGGTTCGCTCACCCCCGTTTCGTCCACGAGGCGGCCGCCGACGGCGGTACGGTCGTCGCGCGTGGCGACCAGGTCGACGACGACCCCGGCCCGGTGCTGCTCGCCGAGCGCCGTCGCGACGGCGTCCGTGACCGCTGCGACGAGCCGGGCCGCGACCCCCGGACCGTCCGCCCGGGTGAACGCCTTCTCGCGGACGGCGAGCGTCACGGTCGGCGCCGCCTCGGGGCGCGCGACCCCGCCGACGGCCCGGCGGCCGACCGCGATGCCCACCAGCTGTACGACCACGAGAGGGCGGGCCCACTCCCCGTAGACGGAGGTGACCGCTTCCGTGAGCCGGGCGATGAGGTCGTGCTCGTGCCCGGCGATCTGGGGCTCGGAGGCATGGATCATGAGATGGGGCATGCTGATCGTCTCTCTTCCGGTCACGATCGGTGGGCGGGGGTTCGGGCGGCGGACGACGCGCGGGCACGCCGCACCGGTTCGAGTGCCGCGGTCCAGGCGACGACCCGGTCGAGCAGGTCCTCCAGCGCACGCGCCCTGGACTCGTCAGGAGCGAACACCGTGAAGTCCTCGAAGTCCGTGGCCAGGTGGAGGGTGACCTGGGCGGGCACGTCGGCGAGCCCGAGCAGACCGCAGATCTGCCGCAACTGGGCCGCGGACCCGGTGCCGCCCGCGGCGCCGTACGAGACGATCCCGGCGGCCTTGTCCCCCCAGCCGGCGTAGACGAAGTCGATGGCGTTCTTGAGCGCACCGGGGAGCTGGTGGTTGTACTCCGGTGTGACGAACACGAATCCGTCGAGCGCCTCGACCGCGCGCACCCATGCCTGAGCCTGTGGGCCTCCGGCTCCGCCCAGGGCGGGCGGAACCACCTGGTCGAAGAGGGGAAGCCGGAACTCGGCGAGGTCGACGAGCCGGAACTCGGCGTCGGACCTCTGGGCCGCGGCCTTGTGGACCCACTCGGCGACCTGCGGGCCGAGCCTTCCGGGCCGCGTACTGCCGATGATGATGCCGATCTTGGTCATGATGCCTTCTCCTGACGCTGTTTCCGGGGCGTACCGGGCACGCCGTCGCCGTCGTGGTCCGCAGGTGTGCTCATGTCCCTCACCGACGCGGTGGTGGTCCCGATCGTCAGGAGACGGGCCGCCGTCTGACATCGGCGGGTCCTGATCCGTCGTATCAGGGGGACGATTCGCAGAGGCGACTGGAAGGCGCTGACCGCATGGACATCACGGGCAAGGACGAAGAGGCTCCGGCGCGTCCGGAGGACGATCCGCTCATCTCGGAACGGCGCGGCCTCGCCAACATCGCCTACCGGCTGCTCGGCTCACTGACCGAGGCGGAGGACGCCGTCCAGGAGGCGTACGCCCGTTGGTTCGCGCAACCTGCCGAACGCCGGGCGGCCGTCTCGAATCCGGCTGCCTGGCTGACGACCGTCGTCAGCCGGATCTGCATGGACCAGCTGCGTTCGGCGCGCATGCGCCGGGAACGGTACGTCGGGGAGTGGATCCCGGAACCACTTCCGGCGCGGGCCGAGTGGAGCGGGCTCTCCCACGGATCGACGGCGAGCGATCCCGCCGACCACATCACGCTGGACGAGTCCGTCGAGATGGCGTTCCTGGTGGTGCTGGACTCGATGACGCCGGCCGAGCGTGTCGCCTTCATGCTGCACGATGTGTTCCGGGTGCCCTTCAACGAGGTCGCGGAGATCGTGGGACGCACCCCGGGTGCCTGCCGGGAGCTCGCCTCGTCGGGCCGTCGCCGGCTGGCGGCGGCCCGCACCGGCACCGCGGGGGCGGGACGGCGTTCCGCCGTCGTCGGTGAGTTCCGGAGGGCGTGGCAGGCCATGGACGTGGAGGCCCTGGTCCGGGTCCTCGACCCGTCGGTCATCGCCACCTCCGACGGCGGCGGTCGCGCGATGGCCTCGCCGGTGCCGATGCGGGGCCACCTCCGGGTCGCGGAGTTCCTGATGCACCTGGCGGCCCTGGGTGGCCGGCCCGACCTCCTCGAACGGACCGTCAACGGACAACCGGGCCTGGTCGCCGTGGACGGCCGTCAGGTACTGACCGTCTACGCCTTCGACATCGACGAGTCCCGCATCCGGCGTATCTGGGCGATTCGCAACCCGGACAAGCTGCGGCCCTGGACCGGTTGAGGCGGGCGGCGGTCCCGCGCCTGACAACACGCGGCGCACGGCCGTCGAACTGCCGGGCCCTCGGCACGCCTCGACGCGGTGCTCGAACGGGCCGGACCCGAACCCCCGAAAGGAAACACCTATGTCGTTCGATTCCCACACCCTGCATCTGACCGTGCACGGCACGGCCGAGGCATCCGCCTGGTACCAGAAGGCGTTCGGAGCCACGGAGCTCACCCGGCTGGTGGTGCCCGGCGGCCGGCTGATCCACGTCCAGGTCCGCATCGGGACGCTCACCCTGATGCTGGCCGACGAGTTCCCCGAGTTGGAGTCCTACGGACCGCGGCACTTCGGCGGCACATATGGCGCCGTCTACCTGCACGTCGACGACGTCGACGACGCCTGGCAGCGGGCCGTCGGCGCCGGGGCCACCGTGATCCGCCCGTTGAGCGACGCCTTCTGGGGGGAGCGGGAGGGCCAGTTGCTCGACCCCTTCGGGCACCGGTGGGGGCTCACGCAGCATCTCCGTGACGTTCCCCCGGCCGAGCTCCAGGAACGCACGACCGAAGCGTTCTCCGGCCTCACCGCGGGCTGAGCCCCACCGCGGCTCCCTCGGTGGGGCGTCCGGCTCCCCGCACCCGGTCACCGCCGGCGGACCGGCCTCGCAGGCGGCCGTGCCGATGGCGGCCGGCGTCCCGCCCCGGCCGTCACCTCATGACGGGGGCCGTCCGGCCTTGCGCCGGACGGCCCCCGTCATGAGTCATCGGTCCTCTAGCGGTCGTTCTGCGCGAGCCGCAGCAGATGGTCGGCGAGCGCCTGCCCGCCTGCCGGGTCGCGGCTGATCAGCATGAGCGTGTCGTCGCCCGCGATGGTGCCGAGGATGTCGTGCAGCTCGGCCTGGTCGATCGCCGAGGCGAGGAACTGGGCGGCGCCCGGGGGCGTACGCAGCACGACGAGGTTGGCCGAGGCCTCCGCCGAGATCAGCAGTTCGGCGGAGAGGCGGCGCATCCGCTCCTCCTTGGCGGAGCCGCCCAGCGGTGCGTGCGGGGTACGGAATCCGCCCTCGCTCGGCACCGCGTAGATCAGCTCGCCCCCGGTGTTGCGGATCTTCACCGCACCCAGCTCGTCCAGGTCCCGGGAGAGCGTCGCCTGGGTGACGCTCAGCCCGTCGTCCGCGAGGAGCTTGGCCAGCTGGCTCTGCGAACGCACCGGCTGCCGGTTCAGGATGTCCACGATCCGGCGGTGCCGTGCGGTGCGGGTCTGCGGCACGGACGGTCCGCCGTGCTCGGATTCCTGCGCCTCGGTCATCGTCGTCGCCTCATTCTCCGGTGTGTCCTTCCCCGGATCGTCCGTCCCCGTATGCCGCGTCGAGGGCACCGGGCAGCGCCTGGAGGAACGCGTCCACCTCCGGCTCACCGATGATCAGTGGCGGCATCAGCCGTACGACATCGGGCGCGGGTGCGTTCACCAGGAGTCCGGCTCCCTGAGCCGCCTGCTGCACCTGGGGTGCGAGGGGCTCGGTGAGCACGATACCCAGCAGCAGGCCGGAGCCGCGGACGTGGGAGACCAGCGGGTGCCCGAGGCCCTCCACACCGTTGCGGATCCGCTCGCCGAGCCGCTTCACGTTGTCCAGCGCACCGTCTGCGGCCAGGGTGTCCAGGACCGCGAGACCGGCGGCGCAGGCGACGGGGTTGCCGCCGAACGTCGTGCCGTGCTGACCGGGCGCGAGCAGCTCGGCGGCCGCGCCGAACGCCACCGTGGCACCGATCGGCAGCCCGCCGCCCAGCCCCTTGGCGAGGGTGACCAGATCGGGTTCCACGCCCTGGTGGGCCTGGTGCTCGAACCAGGTGCCGCAGCGGCCGATGCCGGTCTGCACCTCGTCCAGGACGAGCAGGGTGCCTGTGGCGCGGGTGATCTCCCGGGCCGCCTCCAGATAGCCCTTGGGGGGCACGACCACGCCGATCTCGCCCTGGATGGGCTCGATGATCAGCAGCGCGGTGTCGGTCGTCACCGCGGCCCTCAGCGCCTCGACGTCTCCGTACGGGACGTGCGTGACATCTCCGGGCAGCGGGACGAACGGCTCGCGCTTCTTCTGCTGGCCGGTGAGCGCGAGGGCGCCCATGGTCCGGCCGTGGAAACCGCCGTCGGTGGCGACCATATGGGTACGCCCGGTCAGCCGGCCGATCTTGAACGCGGCCTCGTTGGCCTCGGCGCCCGAGTTGCAGAAGTAGACCTTGCCGGTGCGGCCGAAGAGCTGGAGCAGCCGTTCGGCGAGTGCGACCGGCGGCTCGGCGATGAAGAGGTTGGAGACGTGGCCGAGGGAGGCGATCTGGGTGGAGACCGCCTCGACGACCGCGGGGTGTGCGTGGCCCAGCGCGTTCACCGCGATGCCGCCGACGAAGTCGAGGTACTCGGTGCCGTCGGCGTCCCACACATGGGCGCCCTCGCCGCGGACGAGGGACAGCTTCGGGGTGCCGTAGTTGTCCATCAGCGCGGACTTCCAGCGCTGCGAGAGCTCGGCGTTGGTCATGCTTCCCCCTGTGCGTCGGGCACGACCATCGTGCCGATTCCTTCGTCGGTGAAGATCTCCAGCAGGATCGAGTGCTGGACCCGGCCGTCGATGACCCGGGCGGTCTCCACGCCGTTGCGTACGGCGTGCAGGCAGCCCTGCATCTTGGGCACCATGCCGCTGGAGAGTTCCGGCAGGAGCTTCTCCAGTTCGGTGGCGGTGAGGCGGCTGATCACGTCGTCGCTGTTCGGCCAGTCCTCGTAGAGGCCCTCGACGTCGGTGAGGACCATCAGCGTCTCGGCGTTCAGCGCGGCGGCCAGTGCGGCGGCCGCGGTGTCGGCGTTGACGTTGTAGACGTGGTTGTCCTCCGCCGAACGGGCGATGGAGGAGATGACGGGGATGCGGCCGTCGTCCAGCAGCGCCTGGATGGCCCCGGTGTCGATCGCGGTGATCTCGCCGACCCGGCCGATGTCGACGGCCTCGCCGTCGATCACCGGGCGGTGCTGGATCGCGGTGATCGTGTGGGCGTCCTCGCCGGTCATGCCGACGGCGAGCGGGCCGTGCTGGTTGAGCAGGCCGACGAGCTCGCGCTGGACCTGCCCGGCGAGCACCATCCGTACGACGTCCATCGCCTCGGGCGTGGTGACGCGCAGCCCGGCCTTGAACTCGCTGACCAGGCCCTGCTTGTCGAGCTGGGCGCTGATCTGCGGGCCGCCGCCGTGCACGACGACGGGCTTGAGGCCGGCGTGCCGCAGGAAGACGACGTCCTGGGCGAAGGCGGCCTTCAGCTCCTCGTCGATCATGGCGTTGCCGCCGAACTTGATGACGACGGTCTTGCCGTTGTGCCGGGTCAGCCAGGGCAGGGCCTCGATGAGGATCTGCGCCTTCGGGAGTGCGGTGTGCTTCCGCGCGGTGGTCATGAGCTGTACGCGCTGTTCTCGTGGACGTAGTCCGCGGTGAGGTCGTTGGCCCAGATGACGGCCGATTCGGTGCCGGCGGCGAGGTCGGCGGTGATCCTGACCTCCCGGTAGCGCATGTCGACCAGGTCGCGGTCCTCGCCGACGCCGCCGTTCTTGCAGACCCAGACGCCGTTGATCGCGACGTTCAGCTCGTCCGGCTCGAAGGCCGCCCTGGTCGTGCCGATGGCGGACAGCACGCGGCCCCAGTTGGGGTCCTCGCCGTGGATGGCGCACTTGAGGAGGTTGTTACGGGCGATGGAGCGGCCCACCTCCACCGCGTCGTCCTCGGTCGCGGCGTTCACGACCTCGATCCGGATGTCCTTGGAGGCACCCTCCGCGTCACCGATCAGCTGCCGGGCGAGGTCGTCGCAGACGGTCCGTACCGCCTCGGCGAACTCCCCCTGCTCCGGAGTGATGCCGCTCGCCCCGGAGGCCAGCAGCAGCACGGTGTCGTTGGTGGACATGCAGCCGTCCGAGTCGACCCGGTCGAAGGTGGTGCGGGTGGCGTCGCGCAGCGCGGCGTCGAGCGCGGGGGCGGCGACGTCGGCGTCGGTGGTGAGGACGACGAGCATCGTGGCCAGGCCGGGAGCGAGCATGCCCGCGCCCTTGGCCATGCCGCCGACGGTCCAGCCCTCGCCGCCGGCGACGGCCGTCTTGTGGACGGTGTCGGTGGTCTTGATGGCGATGGCGGCCTTCTCGCCGCCGTGCTCACTCAGGGCCGCCGCGGCCTTCTCGATGCCGGGCAGCAGCTTGTCCATGGGGAGCAGCAGGCCGATGAGCCCGGTCGAGGCGACGGCGATCTCACCGGCGCTGTGCCCTTCGAGGACCTCGGCCGCCTTCTCGGCGGTGGCGTGGGTGTCCTGGAATCCCTGCGGACCCGTACAGGCGTTGGCTCCGCCGGAGTTGAGGACGACCGCGGAGACCTCGCCGCCCTTGAGGACCTGCTCCGACCAGAGGACGGGAGCGGCCTTGACACGGTTGGAGGTGAAGACGCCCGCGGCGGCGCGACGCGGACCGTTGTTGACCACGAGGGCCAGGTCCGGGTTACCGCTGTCCTTGATTCCCGCGGCGATGCCCGCCGCGGAGAATCCCTGTGCTGCCGTGACGCTCACGGTGCCACTCCGATCGTGGAAAGTCCGGTGTCCTCGGGGAGTCCGAGGGCGATGTTCATGCTCTGCAGGGCCCCGCCCGCGGTGCCCTTGGCGAGGTTGTCGATGGCGCTGATCACGATGATCCGGCCGGCCGCCTCGTCGTACGCGACCTGGATCTGCACGGCGTTGGAGCCGTACACGGCGGCGGTCGCCGGCCACTGCCCCTCGGGGAGCAGGTCGACGAACGGCTCGTCGGCGTAGGCCTTCTCGTACGCGGCACGCAGGGAATCGGCGCTCACGCCGGGCTTCGCCTTCGCGCTGCACGTGGCGAGGATGCCGCGGGGCATGGGCGCGAGGGTCGGGGTGAAGGACACGGTGACCGGTTCACCGGCGGCGGCGCTGAGGTTCTGGATCATCTCGGGCGTGTGCCGGTGGACCCCGCCGACGCCGTACGGCGACATGTTGCCCATCACCTCGGAGCCGAGCAGATGCGGCTTGGCCGCCTTGCCGGCGCCGGAGGTCCCCGAGGCGGCGACGATCACGGCCTCGGGCTCGGCGAGCTGGGCCGCGTAGGCCGGGAAGAGCGCCAGCGAGACGGCGGTCGGGTAGCAGCCGGGCACCGCGATGCGCTTGCTCCCCGCCAGCGCCGCCCGCCCGCCGGGCAGCTCGGGCAGGCCGTAGGGCCAGGTACCGGCGTGCGGCGAGGCGTAGAACTTCTCCCAGTCCGCGGCGTCCTTGAGCCGGAAGTCGGCCCCCATGTCGACCACGAGCACCTCGTCACCGAGCTGCTCCGCCACGGCGGCGGACTGCCCGTGCGGCAGGGCCAGGAAGACCACGTCGTGCCCGGCGAGCACCTCGGGGGTGGTCGGCTGGAGCACCCGCCCGGCCAGCGGCCTCAGGTGCGGCTGCAGGGCGCCGAGCGGCTGGCCCGCGTTGGAGTTCGCCGTGAGGGCCCCGATCTCGACCTCGGGGTGGACCAGCAGAAGGCGGAGCAGCTCCCCGCCGGCGTATCCGCTCGCCCCTGCCACTGCTGCACGTACCACCATCGAAATCCTCCTCGTCGATGGCATGACTATACGCATTGCCGCACTTTTATGCAAAGACATGAGATCATCCACACGGCCCGGCGTGAAGACGTTCCCAGTTGGCACGCGCGTACGCCAGTCAGCGAATCCGGCTCCCGCGGCACCGCGTTGTGCGGCACGTGATGGTGAGCGACCGCCGCCACGGTCAGGCAGCGCCGTCACGGGCGCGTGAGCGAGACGGCGGACACCCGGATTCCCTCGAATCCGCGGCACCTCGAATCACGCTCTCCACGCTGTACGCCGGGGATGCGGGGCAACGGAGCCGGTGGCGGCCCCCCGACCGCGCCCCGTGAGGGGATGCGGCCGTGCTGGCCGCGTTCACCGATGGGCGGCCAGCACGGCCGCGAAGCCCTCTCTCAGGTCCCTGACGAAATACCCGGGGACCTCCAGCGACGGGAAATGCCCTCCCGCCTCGGGCGACCTCCATCGGACGATGCGGCGGTACCGCTCCTGAGCCCAGGGGCGCGGGCTCTTCTCGATGTCGCGGGGGTACATGGTGATCGCCGACGGGACGTCGACCCGGAGTCCGGGGTCGAGCGAGTTGTGGCTCTCGTAGTAGATGCGGGCCGCCGATGCGCCGGTCCGCGTCAGCCAGTACAGGGTGACGTTGTCGAGAACACGGTCCCTGGAGATCGTCTCGAACGGGCTGTCCTCGGTGTCCGACCACTCGGCGAACTTGTCGAGGATCCAGGCAAGAAGGCCGACCGGTGAGTCGACGAGCGCGTAGCCGATGGTCTGCGGCCGGGTCGCCTGCTGCTTCGCGTACGCCGCGCGGTGGTGCCAGAAGTCGTGGGTCTCCTCGGTCCACCGGCGCTCGGTCTCCGTCAGCCCGTCCGTCGTCAGCCCGGGCGGCGCCTGTGCGAACGTGCTGTGGATACCGATCACGTGCGCCGGGAACCTGCCGCCGAGGACCGTGGTGATGTTGCCTCCCCAGTCGCCGCCATGGGCCAGGAACCGGCCGTAGCCGAGCCTTCCCATCAGCTCGACCCATGCCGCCGCGATCTTCCCGGTTCCCCATCCGGTGGTGGCCGGTTTCTCGCTGTACCCGAAGCCCGGCAGCGAGGGGACCACGACGTGGAACGCCGGCGCGTCCGCATCGTCGGGATTCGCCAGCTCCTCCACCACATCGGTGAACTCGGCGATGCTGCCCGGCCAGCCGTGCGTCAGGATCAGAGGAGTGGCGTCGGCGCGCGCGGACCGGCGGTGCAGGAAGTGGATTCCCAGACCGTCGATGGTCGTGCGGAACTGACCGATCCGGTCGAGGCGCTCCTCGAAGGACCGCCAGTCGTACCCGGTGCGCCAGTAGTTCACGACATCGACGAGGTCGTCGAGAGGAACGCCCTGTTCCCACCGGCGGGAGCCGGTCGCGGCGCCATGGACCGTCTCGTACTCCGGAAGTCGCGCAGCGGCCAGTCGCGTACGCAGATCATCGAGGTCTGCGTCGGTCGCGTGGGCTCCAAACGCTTGTACATCGCTGGTCGGAAGGGGCATGGGACCTCCTGGCTCGTAGAACCGCCTAAGACGGTTCTAACAGCTCTCCGGACCATGCCGCAACCGGCTAAGGTGGTTCCATGCGTCCTGGCTTCCCTGACTTCCGCCTCGGTTCGGTGCTCGCGACCAGCTTCACGGGGACCCTGTCGGAGCGTCAGGGCGATGCCGTGGAGCGCATTCCCACGCCGCAGCGACTCGTCGACTGGCTGGCCGAGTACGGCCTCGCCGTGGACTCCTGCACCACCGCCCAGCTCGACCTCGCCCGAGAACTGAGGGAGTCGATCCACGCCGCCGCGACGGCGGCAGCGGTCCAGGACGCTCTCCCCGCCCCCGCTGTCCGCGTCATCAACGACCGCAGCGCCCAGGGCCGGGCCGCGGCCGTCCTGACGCCCGGGGGCGAACGGCAATGGCGGCTCAGCCCCGCTTCCCGCCTGGAGGACGCCCTCGGCGTGATCGCCGCCGACGCGATCAGCGTCATCTCGGGCGAACGGGACGGAAGACTTGCCCTGTGCGCCTCACCGACCTGCCGGGCCGCCTTCTTCGACACCAGCCGGAGCCGCAGCCGCAGGTGGTGCGACATGAACACATGCGGCAACCGCCAGAAGAAGGCGCGTTTCCAGGCGAGCCGGCGCATGAAGTCCGGATCAGCGGAGTGAGCGTGGCCCCGGCGCGCCCCAGCAGGTCCCACCCCCGGGGCGCGTCCGTCGCGTGGGGCACAGCCCAACGGCGCCGCTGAGAGCCGTCCGTCGCCTTCGCGCCACGTCCTCGAACAGCGGTTCCACGTCTACTGACGGGCCGGCAGGCCGCTCACCTGACGGCGGTCGTTCCGCTCAACGCTCATCGAGGCCACCCGGAGCCGGGGCGTCGGGAGCAGTACGCCCGCCCCCGGCCACTCCCGCAGACGCGGGGTCCGACGCACCGCCGCTCGCGAACACCGGTGAAATCACCGATGCCACCCGCACCGCACGCCCCGACTCTGATCCAGCAGGCATCTGCATCCCCGCCTCCCCACACCTTGTCAGGAGTGCCCCATGCGTCGTCGTTCACCCCGCCGGCTCCTCGGCGTCCTCGCGGCCGCCGCGGTCGCGTTCACCCTGTTCGGTTCGGCGTCGACGGCCGGCGCGGCCGACCGTGCGCCCGCCGCGAAGTCCGCCACCGCCGCGGCCGTGACTCCCCTGTCGACCAGTACCCCGGTCGTCTTCGTCCACGGGTACACGGGCAACGCCTCCAACTGGGTCACCGCCAAGAGCGTCTTCCAGCTCAACGGCTGGTCCAGCTCCAAGCTGTTCGCCTACGAATACAACTCGTACGGCAACAACATCACCAACGCCCAGGGCCTGGCCACCTTCGTCAACAACGTGAAGTCACAGACCGGTGCGAGCAAGGTGGCGATCGTCAACCACTCCATGGGCGGCCTCGTCAGCCAGTACTACCTGAAGGTCCTGGGCGGCAGCTCCAGCGTCAGCCACCTGGCCTCCATCGCCGGCGCGAACCACGGCACCACGTACGCCGGCGCCTGCCTGATCTACACGACCTGTCAGCAGATGTACCCGGGCTCCTCGTACATCTCCCAGATCTCCTCGGGCGACGAGACGCCGGGTGACACCAAGTACGCCACCTGGTACTCGGCCTGCGACGGCATCATCCTCCCGTACACGAGCACCAAGCTGAGCGGCGCGACCAACAACAACGTGGCCTGCCAGACCCACATCGGGTACCTGACGGACACCGTCGTGCTGGGCCAGATCGCGCGCTTCGTCGCCTCCTGACCCGCCGGACGGACCGGCCCCCGTCCCGTCCCCGCCCCGCATCGGAGGGGGCGGGGACGGGACTCCGGCCGTCAGCGGCCTGCCCGACAGGGCGCCACCGGCCGGCAAGAGCTCAGGGGCCGACGGTGACAGCGCCCTCGCTCAGCTCCAGCCGGGTGCCGCTGAACCGCGCCCGCATCCGGCGGTCATGGGTGACCAGCACCAGCGCGCCCGGATAGCCGGCCAGCGCTGCCTCCAGCTCCTCCACGAGGGCCGGCGAGAGATGGTTCGTGGGCTCGTCCAGCAGGAGCAGGTCCACCGGCTCGCTGACCAGCCGGGCGAGTTCGATACGGCGCCGCTGACCGTACGAAAGGTCCCCGACGCGCAGCCGCAGGGCGGCCGGGTCGAACAGGCCGAGCGACAGCAGCCGGTCGGCGTGCTCGTCCCGGTCGCCGGGGCGCCCGTCGGCGTACGCCGCCAGTACGCTCGCGCCCGCCGGCCACTGCGTCTCCTCCTGGCGCAGGTGCCCCACCCGCCCCCGCACGCCCACGGTGCCCGCGTCCGGCCGGAGTTCCCCGGCCAGGACCCGCAGCAGGGTGCTCTTGCCCGCGCCGTTGGGGCCGGTGACCAGCAGCCGCTCGGCCGGACCGATCCGTAGCCCCGGCACCTTCAGCCGGCCTTTGACGTCCACACCGTCCAGCGTCGCGGCCGGCGCGTCGCCCTGCGCGCCCGCGGTGGTGAGGCGGGGCGTGAAGGACAGCGGGTCCGGCGGCGGAGCCACCGGATCGGCCGTGAGCCGCTGGACCCGTTCCCTGGCATTGCGGATACGGCTCATCGCGCCGTGGGCGCGGCCGCGCGCACGGAACGCACCGGCCCCGGATCCCGGCTTCACCAGCTTGCGCGGGATGGCGTCCAGGCGGACGGCGTTCGACTCGGCGAGCCTGCGGCTGCGGTCGAGTTCGGCCCGCCACTCGTCGTACCGCTCCCGGCGCCGTCGGCGTTCGGCGGCCTTGGCCGTGAGGTATCCGGCGTATCCGTTGCCGTGGCGGGAGACACGGCCTCCGTCGACCTCCAGGACCGTGGCAGTGATCCGCTCCAGGAACACCCGGTCATGGGTGACCGCGACGACCGTTCCGCGATGGGCCCTCAGATGGTCCTCCAGCCAGCCGACCGCCCGGTCGTCGAGGTCGTTGGTCGGCTCGTCCAGCAGCAGCAGTTCGGGGCGGGACGCGAGGGTCGCGGCCAGCGCCAGCCGGGACCGCTCGCCGCCGGAGAGCGTGCCCAGCGGCCGGTCCCGGGGCAGCCACGGCAGGCCGAGTCCGTGCATCGCGGTGTCCACCCGGGTGTCGGCGCCGTAGCCGTCACGCGCCTCGTACTGCCCGGTCAGGCGCGCGTACACGGCGAGGGCCTCCTCCAGCTCCGGTCCGTGAGGCGCCGCCGCCAGCGCGGACTCGGCCCGGCGCAGCTCGGACTCCAGGGTGCGCAGCTCCCGCAGCGCCACGTCGACGGCGTCCTGGACCGTGGCCTGCGGGGGCAGCCCGATGGCCTGGGCGAGATACCCCGTCCCGCCGGGTGCGACGACGGACAGCTCGCCCGCGTCGGGGCGTTCCTCCCCCGCGAGGAGACGGAGCAGGGTGGACTTGCCCGCCCCGTTGTCGCCGACGACGCCGGCCTTCTCGCCGGGCGCGACGCCGAACGAGACCTGTCGGAGCACGGTGCGGTCGCCGTAACGCTTGGTGACGCCGTGCAGAGAGAGCTGTGCTGAGTGTGCTGGGTGCATGCGTGAGCCCCTGTTCCCGGCCATGCCGACAGAACGGATTCGAGGACGGATCGGCACCACGGCGGCGGAGCTGAGCTCTACGCGGTCGTGGGCGGGGCGATCACAGTGTTCCCATGGAGAGCACGGTACGCAGGGGCCGGGGCTGCCGTCATCCGGTTTTCGGTCCGCCGGCCGGCTCACGGAACGACGTGTGGGTGGCCTCCGTTCCCCCGCCGGCGGGCGAGGGGGCGGAGACCACCCACATGACGGTCTTCGGGGTCGGTGCGGGCGAGCGCTACGAGGCGTCCCTGCGCTCGGCGTTCCGCTCCTTGATGCGGACGGATTCCTTGCGGACCTCCGCCTGCGTGGCGCGCTCCTTCTGGAGCCACTCGGGGTTGTCCTGCTTCAGCGCGTCGATCTGCTCCGTGGTCAGAGCGTCCGTGACGCCCCCGCGCGCGAGGCCGGAGATGGACACGCCCAGCTTGGACGCGACCACCGGCCGGGGGTGCGGGCCGTTGCGTCGCAGCTCCTGGAGCCACTCGGGCGGATCGGTCTGGAGGGCCGCCAGCTCGGCGCGCGAGACGACACCCTCCTGGAACTCGGTGGGGGTGGCCTCGAGGTACACACCCAGTTTCTTCGCCGCGGTCGCGGGCTTCATGGTCTGGGTGGTCTGGTGCGACGTCATGGTTCAAGAGTATCGAGCGTGTGCGCCACCTCTGACCACGACCGGTAACCTGGCGGGGTGACAGGCTCGGAAGTATCCCCTTCGTTCCGGCTCGCGTATGTCCCGGGGGTGACGCCCACCAAGTGGGTGCGTATCTGGAACGAGCGCCTGCCCGACATCCCTCTGGCTCTCGTCGCGGTGCCCGCCGCCGAGGCGCCGGCCCTGCTGCGCGACGGCGGCGCCGACGCGGGTTTCGTCCGGCTGCCGGTCGACGGTACGGATCTCAGCGCGATCCCGCTCTACACCGAGCAGACCGTCGTCGTGATCCCCAAGGACCACGTGGCGGCGGCGGTCGAGGAGGTCTCCCTCGCGGAGCTGGCCGACGACATCGTGCTGCATCCGCTCGACGACACGCTCGGCTGGGAGGAGCTCCCCGGCAGGCCCGCGATCGAGCGCCCGGCCACGACGGCGGACGCCGTCGAGCTGGTGGCCGCGGGGGTGGGTGTCCTCGCCGTCCCGCAGTCCCTCGCCCGCCTGCACCACCGCAAGGACCTCACCTACCGTCCGCTGTCGGACGCGCCGGAGTCGCGGATCGCCCTGTCATGGCCCGAGGACAGGACCACCGACCTGGTGGAGGACTTCATCGGGATCGTCCGCGGGCGGACCGTGAACAGCTCCCGGGGCCGCAGTACGGCGCCCGCGGAGCAGCCGAAGGCGAAGGCGAGGCGCACCGAGAGCGGCGGCGCGCGGCGCAAGCCCGCGGCGGGTGCGTCGGCGGGCAAGAACCCCCGGGCCGGTTCCGGCGGAGCCAAGGGGGCGAAGGGCACGAAGGGTGGCGCCCGCGGTGCCAAGGGCGCTGCCGGGGCCGCCAAGCGGGGCAGACCCCGCCGCCGGCCGTAGACCGACGCCCCGGCAGAGGAGGCTCAGACAGCGGGGTACGGCTGTCAGACCCTGCCGGGAGCCTGATCGGTCATGACGCCGCTCGGACGCCGGACCTTCGCGGAAGCCCTCACCGTCCGGCAGCAGGAGGTCGCGGGGGCGCGGGCCACGTGTGCTGCGCGGGCGCTGGGGGACACGGCCCCGTTCATGGGCGGCGAGGTGAGCCTGCGGTGGATCTCCACCGGCGGTGAACCTGCTCTGGATCTCCCCCACATGATCGGTGAGTACGCCCGTCACAGCGGCCACGCCGACCTGCTGCGGGAGCGCATCCACGGCGGCACGGGGGTCTGACGGAGCAGGCGCGACGGGGCCCGGGCTTCGACGGAGTGTGCATCCGACACCTCCGGACGGTCACCCGTGGGCGGCGTTTGGACGCGCCCGCCCGTCGGGGCCCCGGGGGCGGATGTCAGGATGGTTCCATGACGAGCAAGGTTTACTTCGACATCACCATCAACGACGAGCCCGCCGGGCGGATCGTCTTCAACCTGTACGACGAGGTCGTCCCCAAGACCGCGGAGAACTTCCGCCAGCTGGCCACCGGCGAGCACGGCTACGGCTACAAGGGGTCGTCCTTCCACCGGGTCATCCCCGAGTTCATGCTGCAGGGCGGCGACTTCACCCGCGGCGACGGCACGGGCGGCAAGAGCATCTACGGTGCCAAGTTCGACGACGAGAACTTCAAGCTGGCGCACACCAAGCCCGGCCTTCTCTCGATGGCGAACAGCGGCCCGAACTCCAACGGCTCGCAGTTCTTCATCACGACCATCGTGACGTCCTGGCTGGACGGCAAGCACGTGGTCTTCGGCGAGGTCGCCGACCAGCAGAGCATGGACCTGGTCACGAAGATCGAGAGCCTCGGCTCGCAGAGCGGCCGCACCAAGGCGAAGGTCACCATCGCCGACTCCGGGACCCTCTGATCCCGGATCGCCCGCAGAGCAGCTGACCGGACGCGCCGGCCGACGAACACCGTCGGCCGGCGCGTTCTGCCGTACCGGGCCGGCGGCGCGGCCCCGGCCCGAGACGAGTGTCAACCGAAGGTTGACGCTCATCCACTGTCAACCTATCGTTGACACATGACGCAGCCCGTAGGCATGACGCAGCCCGTCCGTCTGGACGACCTCATCGCAGCCATCAAGAAGGTCCACCCCGACGCCCTCGACCAGCTTCAGGACGCTGTCATCGCGGCGGACCACCTCGGCGAAGTCGCCGACCATCTGATCGGCCACTTCGTGGACCAGGCGCGGCGCTCAGGTGCGTCCTGGACCGACATCGGCAGGAGCATGGGCGTGACCCGGCAGGCAGCCCAGAAGCGGTTCGTGGCCAAGGACCCCGGCGAGCTGACCGAGCTCGACCCCAGCCAGGGCTTCAGCCGCTTCACCCCGCGCGCGAAGAACGTGGTGATGGCCGCGCAGAACGAGGCCCGCGCCGCGGGCAACGCCGAGATCGGCACCGAGCACATCGTGCTGGGCCTGCTCAGCGAGCCGGAGGCGCTCGCCGGGGCGTTCATCAAGGCGCAGGGCGTGGCCCTGGACACCGTCCGCCAGGCCGCCGAGCAGGCGCTCCCGGCCGCCGCGGAGGGCGAGCTGCCCGAGCTCGTCCCGTACAACGCCGATGCCCGCAAGGTCCTGGAGCTCACGTTCCGGGAGGCCCTACGGATGGGGCACAACTACATCGGCACCGAGCACATCCTGCTGGCCCTGCTGGAGCACGAGGCCGGGTCGGGCCTGCTGGCCGGCCTCGGACTCGACAAGGCGGCCGCGGAGACGGCCATCGCCGAGGCGCTCACACTCGTCGTCGGCGCGCAGCAGAAGGACTGACCGGAACAGTGCGGTTTCCGGTGCGGGACCATGGACCGCACCGGACCGCCGCCCCTACCGGCCGTGCGGCGGAACCGGCAGGGCGGCGGACGTGTCGCACTCCACGGCCCCGGTGGCGGCCTCTACGTTCTCGAAGTGGACACACGGGCGCAGCGCCCGGCTGAAGCAGCCCGTCCCCTTCCCCGGGAGAGCGCATGGCACCGCCCGACGGCAGCAGCACGTACGCACCACCGGCACGCTCGGGCCGGGGGTGGCTGCTGCGGCTGGGTGAATGGTGCGCGCGCCACTTCGTCGTCGTGATCGTGCTGTGGCTGGTCGCCCTCGGCGGGCTGCATGCCCTGCAGAGCGCGTTCGGGGGGACGTACTCCGACGACTTCAACCTGCCCGGCACCCAGTCCAACACCGGCGCCGAGCTCCTGAAGAAGCACGATCCGGCGGCGGGCGGCACCGGGGCGCAGGTGGTCCTGCACGATGCGCAGAAGCCCCTGACCGACGTGCAGAGCCAGGTCGACCAGACGGTGGCGAACCTCCAGAAGCTGCCGCACGTCCTGTCCGCGCAGAACCCGCTGCCCTCGTCCTCCTCCGCGACGTCCACCTCGCTGTCCAAGGACGGCAAGACCGGATACATCACCGTGCGGTTCGACGTGAACCCCACCTCACTGGACGATTCCTATCTCGACCAGGTCGACACGGCGGTGAAGCCACTGCGCTCCGCCGGCGTGGAGGTCGAGTACGGCGGCCCGCTGGGCGAGCTCGCCAGGCCCGAGACCAAGGACCTCACCAGCGAGGCCATCGGTTTCGCCGTCGCGGTGGTCGTGCTGCTCATCGGGTTCGGCAGCATCATCGCCGCCGGTGTACCGCTTCTCACGGCGCTGATCAGCGTGATCGTCGGGCTGAGCTGCCTGGCCCTGGTGGCCGCGGCGACCACCTTCGCGAGCGTCTCGCCCACGCTCGCCACCATGATCGGGCTGGGTGTCGGGATCGACTACGCGCTCTTCCTGCTCACCCGTCACCGCCAACTGGTGATGGACGGTGCGGATCCCGTGCGAGCCGCCGGGCGGGCCGTGGCCACCAGCGGACGGGCCGTCCTGGTGTCCGGCTGCACCGTCATCGTCGCGCTGGCCGGCCTGTACGTCTCCCGGGTGAGCTTCATCGGCAAGCTGGGGGCCGCGGCCGCGGTCACCGTGATCACCGCGGTCATCGGCGCCCTCACGCTGGTCCCGGCCCTGCTGGGACTCATCGGCGGGCGGATCGACCGCTACCGGGTGCGGCCGCCGGTCGCCGAGGGCGGGGCCGGGCCCGGCGCCGAGGCGACGGGCGGCTGGCACCGCTACGCCCAGCGGGTGGAGCGGCGGCCCTGGTGGTTCCTGCTCGCCGGGCTGGCCGTGGTGGGGGTCCTCGCGATCCCGCTGTTCTCCATCCGGCTCGGGCACATCGACGACGGGGCCGATCCGACGAGCTTCACCGACCGGCGCGCGTTCGACCTGATCTCCACGGGGTTCGGGCCCGGCGCGAACGGCCCGTTCACCCTGGTCGTCGATCAGCAGTCCGTACCGAGTGCGGACCGCTCGGCGCTGGCGAGCAGTCTGCAGAAGGCGCTCACCGACGTGCCCGGCGCCGCCAGCATCTCCCCCCTGCAGCCGACGGACGACGGGGCACTCCTCATCGGCACCGCCCTGTCGAAGGAGGCCCCGCAGGACGCGGGCACGACCACGCTCTTCAAGCACCTCAAGGACGACGTCCTGCCGCAGGGGACCGCGGGCACCGACGCCTCCGCCTATGTGACCGGGACGACCGCGGCCCAGGAGGACTTCCTGGACATCATCTCCAGCCGGCTCCCCCTGATCATCGCCGTCGTGGTCGCGCTCGCCTTCGTCATCATCCTGATCGTGTTCCGGGGCGTGCTCATCGCCGTCAAGGCCGCCGTTCTCAACCTGCTCTCCATCGCCGCTTCGTACGGGGTGGTGGTGGCGGTCTTCCAGTGGGGCTGGGGCGGGCCGTCCCTGGGCGTCTCCGGGACCGTTCCCATCGAGAGCTACGTACCGATGATGATGTTCGCCATCGTCTTCGGCCTGAGCATGGACTACGAGGTGTTCCTGATCTCACGGGTGCACGAGGCGTGGCTGCGGACCGGGGACAGCAAGGGCGCGGTGGCGCACGGGCTGGAGATCACCGCACGGGTGATCACCTGCGCCGCTCTCATCATGGTCAGCGTCTTCGCCGCCTTCGTCATCAGCGACAACATCGTGGTCAAGATGCTGGGGCTCGGGCTGGCGGTCAGTGTGCTCGTCGACGCGACGATCGTCCGGCTGCTGCTGGTCCCCGCGGTGATGACGCTGCTGGGCCGGAGCGCGTGGTGGATGCCCCGGTGGCTGGACCGCGTGCTCCCGCATATCGACACCGAGGGCGAGTCGGTCCCGCCGCCGCCGGCCGCGTGAGCCTGCGCATCGGAACGGTTCCGGTCACAGCAACGCGTACACCGCCTCGATCAGCGCCGTCTTGCGCGGGTCGTTCGCGATGTGCGGGCCCATCCGGTTCATGACGTACCCCAGCGCGATCCCGTTCTCCGGGTCGGCGAGGCCGCAGGAGCCGCCCGCGCCGTCGTGGCCGACGGCCCGCGGATTGGGTCCGTAATTGGCGTCGGGGCCGCTCAGCCACAGGCCGAGTGCGATCTCCGTCTCGTGCGTGAAGCCCGCGCCCAGCACCAGGTCGCGGCAGCTGCCCTGGCCCTCGCGGACCCGCTCGGCGGCCTCCTCGGACAGGATCCTCACGCCGCCGGTGCTGCCGCGGCCCGCGAGGATGCCGTACAGCGCGGCGACCGCGCGGGCCGTGCCGTGGCCGTTGGCGGCGGGGATCTCCGCCTCCCGCCACTCGGGGGTGTTGGCGGCGGCCGCCCCCGTGGGCGGATTGAGCAGCGAGGCGACGGCGACCGGCTCCATCTGCGCGAAGAGCGCCGCCTGCCGGGCGCGGTCCGCCTTCGGGACGACGAGTTCGGCGGCGCGCGCCGCCTCCTTCTCCGGCAGGCCGACGGTGAAGTCGATGCCGAGCGGACCGGTCACCTCGCGCCGCAGGAACTCCCCCGGCAGCAGTCCGCTGACCCGCCGGATCACCTCGCCGACCAGGAAGCCGTACGTCAGGGCGTGGTAGCCGGACCGGGTGCCGGGCTCCCACCACGGGGCGGTCGCCGCGAGCCGGGCGGTGGTCAGGTCCCAGTCGTAGAGCTCCGCCAGGGTGTGCGGCTCGCGCAGGCCCGCGAGGCCCGCGCGATGGGAGAGCAGATGCCGTACGAGAACGGCCTCCTTGCCCGCCGCGGCGAACTCCGGCCAGTACGAGGCGACCGGGGCGTCGAGGTCGAGCAGGCCGCGGTCGGCGAGGATGTGCGCGCAGAGCGCGACCGGCCCCTTGGTGGTGGACCAGACGTTGACCAAGGTGTCCCGTTCCCAGGGTCGGCTGCGGGCGCCGTCCGCCCAGCCTCCCCAGAGATCGGCCACGGGCCGGCCGTCGACCATGACGGTGACGGCCGCGCCGACCTCGTCCCGCTCACGGAAATTCGCCTCGAACGCGCTGCGCACCGCGGAGAACCGCTCGTCGCAGTGGCCGTGAATCAGCGGCACGATGGCCTCCCTCGCCTGGGCATGCCCGGTCGGACTCGGTCCCGCGTCAACATACCGACTGGTCGGACTGACGGGAAGGCGTGACGGGCGCGAACCTTGCGGCACGCTCCGGTCAGCGGGCCCCGGTCTCCAGGCGGAGACTCCAGCGGCGGGGCAGTCCGATGAGCGTGACCACCGAGAGCGGGCGGGCGTCGACGTTCCAGTACGCCGACGGCGGGGCCTTCAACGCGTAGACGAGGGCGGCCCGGACGACCGCCGGTTCGGCGACGGCGACGATGGAGCCGTCACAGGCCGGGCGGGTGTCCAGCCAGCCTCCGATCCGGGAGATGAACGCGAGCAGCGGTTCCCCGCCGTGCGGCGCGGAGCGCGGGTCGGCCAGCCAGGCGTCCACGGCGGCCGGTTCGCGCGCGGCGACGTCGGAGAGCGTGCAGCCGCGCCAGCGCCCCATGTCGCAGTCGCGCAGCGCGGGCTGGACCAGTGGCGCGAAGCCGAGCGCCTCACCGGTGGCGCGGCTGCGGGCGGTCGGCGAGCAGTAGCGCAGTTCGGCCGCGCCCAGGGGCACCAGGGCCGGCGCGGCGAACTGCACCTCGTGCCAGCCGGCCTCGTCGAGCGGCCGGTCGTCGTCGAAGCGCTCACCGAGCAGGGAGGAGGTGCGTGCCGCAGCGACGAGCGAGACTCGAACACTCATGGGCGTGATCGTGGAGCCGATCGCCACGCAGGTCAAGAGTGCCGCCGCAAGCGCTTCCGGCTCAGCCGAACCGGAGACACATCCATTGGTCCGGGTGGTCGAGCGGCTGGAAACCGACCTTCGCATACACGCCGTGAGCATCGGCGGTGGCGAGCAGGAACCTGCGGACACCGGTCGGGGCGAGGTGGTCGCGCGCCGCCGAGACGAGCCTTCCGCCCAGGCCGTGGCCCCGGACCGCGGGGTCCACGTAGACATCGCAGAGCCAGGCGAAGCTGGCGAGATCGGTCACCACACGGGCGTATCCGGCCTGCTCGCCGGAGACGACGTCGTAGGCACCGAAGTTGAGGGACCCCGCGATGGCGCGATCCTGATGTTCCCGGGTGCGCCCCTCGGCCCAGTAAGTGTCGGTGGAGAGCCAGTTGTGGATGCGTGCCGCGTCCAGCCGGGCGGGGTCGGAGGATATCTCGTAACGTTCCTGAGGCGTTTCGGTCATGCCCGGAGACTAGGGCCTTGCGCCGCCGGGGCGCCGAGCATTTCGCCCCAGGCGGTGCACAGCCGCCGTACGCCTTCGGTGATCTCCGCGAGGCCGGCGACGGCGACGAAGCTCAGCCGGACCTGGGGCGCCGGGGGTTCGGCGCAGAAGTAGGGCCGGCCCGGCGCCACGGCCACGCCTGCGCGCAGAGCCGCCGCCACCATGGCGGACTCGTCCGCGCCGGCGCCGGAGTCCGGCAGACGCGCCCAGAGGCTGCCGCCGCCCGAGGGGATGTGCGGCAGCACGAGGCCGGGCAGTTCCTGGCGCAGCGCGGCGGTCAAGGCGGTGCGGCGGGTGCGCAGCTCCGCCGAGACGGAGCGCAGGTGGCGGCCCCAGGCGGGAGAACCGACGAGTTCCAGCGCGGCCTCCTGGAGGGGCCGGGGCACGAAGAGGCTGTCGACGACCTGGATGGCCCGCAGCCTTTCCAGGACCGGCCCCCGGGCGGCGAGGGCGCCCACCCGGAAGCTGGGCGAGGTGGCCTTGGTGAGCGAACAGACGTGGACGACGACACCGTCCGGGTCGTCGGCGGCCAAGGACGCGGGGAGCGGTCCGGCGTCGTCGTGGACGAGATGTCGGGCGAAGTCGTCCTCGATGACGAACGCCCCCGCCTCCCGGGCGATCCGGACGACCTCGCCGCGCCGCCCCTCGGCGAGCACCGTGCCCGTCGGGTTCTGGAAGAGAGGCTGGCACACGAGGACACGGGCGCCGGTGGCCCGGAAGGCCGCGGCGAGGAGTTCGGGCCGCACGCCGTCGCTGTCGACGGGTACGGGCACGGGCCGCAGCCCGATGGCCCGGGCGGCCGCCAGCATGCCGGGATACGTGGGCGATTCGACGAGCACGGGCGCTCCGGGCGGGGCGAGGGCCCGCAACGCGGTGGCCAGGGCGCTCTGGCCGCCCGCGGTGATCAGCACATCCGCCGCGGTCAGCGCGGGGCCGATCTCACGGGCGAACCAGGCGCGCAGTTCGGTGAGCCCGTCGGTGGGCGGGCGGCTCCAGGCGCCGGGGCGGCGTCCGGCCCGGGCGAGGGCGGCCGCCATGGCCCGCTCGGGCTGGAGCGAGCTGTGCAGGTAGCCGCCGTTGAACTCGACGACCCCCGTGGGCGGGGGCGTCAGCGTGACCAGGAGACCGGACGCGTCCACCGTGCGGGGCACCACCTCGGGCCCGCCGCCGCCGCTGAGCGACACCTCCTGCCAGGAGGTGTCGGCGGGCGGCGTCACGCCGGTACGGGGCTGCGCCCGGAATGCTCCGGCGCCGGGACGGGTGACGAGGAGGCCCTCGGCGGCGAGTTGCGCGACGGCCCGCGAGACGGTGACGGGACTGGCCCGGAAACGTTCGACGAGTGCCCGACTGGACGGCAGCTTCTCTCCGGGTGAGTAGCGGTTCAGTTCATTCCGGAGTACTTCAACCAACTCGCCCACACTGCTACGCTCTTGCATGACAGCACAGGATAGCGCTATTACGGTACCCACGATAGCGGTAGGGCCGGAGGCGGCCGGGACGGAACCGGACGCCCGCGCGCCCCTCGCGTCCCCCGGTTCCGTACCGGCCGGCCGCAACGGCACCCTGCTCGCCCTGCTCGGAGTCGTCTCCTTCTCGCTGACCTTCCCCTCGACCGCCTGGGGGCTGGAGAGCTTCGGTCCCTGGTCCCTGGTCGCGCTGCGCAGTCTGCTGGCCGCCGCGATCGCCGGGGGTGTGCTGCTCGTGGCCCGGGTGCGGGTGCCCGAGCGGCAGCACTGGGCGGGTCTCGCGGTGGTGGCGGGCGGGGTGGTGGTGGGGTTCCCTCTGCTGACCACTCTGGCGCTGCAGACCTCGACGACCTCGCACGCGGCCGTGGTGGTCGGCCTCCTCCCGCTGACCACCGCGGTGTTCTCGTCGCTCCGCACCGGGTCACGGCCTCCCCGCGCGTTCTGGGCAGCGGCGCTCGCCGGGGCTGCGGTGGTGATCGCCTTCACCGTGCTGCAGAGCGGCGGCGGTCTGTCGGCCGGGGACCTCTACCTGTTCTGCGCGCTGCTGGTCTGCGCGGCGGGGTACACCGAGGGGGGCAGGCTGGCGAAGGTGATGCCGGGCTGGCAGGTGACCGGCTGGGCGCTGGTCCTCACCGTGCCGCTCGCGGTGGCGGGCGCCGCCCTCGCGCTGCCGCACGAGCCGGTGCGGATGTCCGCGCACGGCGTGACCGGACTGGTCTGGGTGTCCGTGGCGTCGACCTTCTTCGGCCTGTACGTCTGGTACCGCGGCATGGCCGAGATCGGCGTGGCCCGGGCCAGCCAGCTCCAGCTCGCGCAGCCCCTGCTGACGCTCGTCTGGTCGTTCCTGCTGCTCGGCGAGGAGGTCGCCCCGGCGGCCCCGGCGGCGGCGGTCGGCGTCCTCGTCTGCATCGCGGTCACCCAGCGCGCCGGAGCCGGCCGGTCATAGACTTGTCGACATGAACGCCACCCGTGAGGAGGTCACTCCCGATGGAGGCACACACGGGCGACCGGCTGCTGACGCACGGCAGGACCGTGGGCGAGCACGACCGGGTCGCAGAGATCGTCGAAGTGCTCGGGGACGGGGGGACTCCCCCGTACCGCGTGCGCTTCGCCGACGGACATGAGCACCTGATCGCACCCGGCCCCGACAGCGTCGTGCAGCACGACGCCGGCCGGGACCGGAACCGGGACCCGGGGGCATAGGGGCTGTCAGCGGGGCGGGCGCGTCCGCGTCCGGTAGTGGTCGGCCACCACCCGGTCCATCGCACCGATCCGGTCCGTGACCACGTTCTTCCCCGAGAAGTAGACGTGGCCGCGGACCTGGTCGTACGCGGCGGCGAAGTCGACGTGCCGGGACAGCTCCGCCGGGTCCTGCCAGTCCGCGGGCTGGGCCGGGTCTCCCGCCTTGTACAGGGCCTCGCCGATGAAGAGGTCCACGCTCGTGCCCCGGACCACCTGGTCCCACCAGGGCACCAGGGCGGCGTAGTCGGCGGGGGTGAAGCCGATGTTCCAGTACAGCTGCGGGCAGATGTAGTCGATCCACCCCTTCTTGACCCAGCCGCGGGTGTCGGCGTACAGGTCGTCGTACGTCTGCACGCCCGCGGCCGTCCGCGAGCCGAGCTGATCGGTCGAGGCGTTGCGCCACACGCCGAAGGGGCTGATACCGAACCGGACGGCCGGCTTGAGTGCCGTGATCCGCTCGGACATCTCCCGCACCAGCTGGTCGGTGTTGGAGCGCCGCCAGGCGGCCCGGTCGGGGAAGCCCGCGCCGTACCTGGCGTACGCGGCAGCGTCCGCGAAGGTCTGGCCCGCCACCGGGTACGGATAGAAGTAGTCGTCCCAGTGGACTGCGTCGACGTCGTAGCGGCGGACCGCGTCGAGCATCGCCTCCTGGACGAAGGTGCGGACCTCGGGCAGGCCGGGGTTGTAGTAGAGCTTCCCGCCGTACGGCACGACCCATTCGGGGTGCAGGCGTGCGGGATGGCGGGCCGACAGCCGGGAGGGGTCGGTGTGGTTGGCGACCCGGAAGGGATTGAACCAGGCGTGCAGCTCCAGGCCCCGGTCGTGGGCCTCCCGGACCGCCGTGCCCAGCGGGTCCCAGCCGGGGTCCTTGCCCTGGACGCCGGTGAGGCACTGGGCCCATGGCTCGTACGGCGAGGGCCACAGCGCGTCGGCGCTGGGGCGGACCTGGAGGATCACCGCGTTCAGCCGCCGGTCCACGGCCTCGTCGAGGTACGCGATCAGCCCGGCCTGCTGCGCCGCGGCCGACAGACCCGGCTTCGACGGCCAGTCGACGTTCTCGACCGTGGCCACCCACATGCCCCGGAGCTCGCGCCGGAGCACATCGCGGGATCCGCCGGGCCTTCCCGGACGCCCGCCGCCGCGCGGGACCGCGGCAGCGTCACCGGCCACCGCGACCGCGCCCATCACCCCCGCGACCGTCCCGGCCGCGCCCGTCACGAACTTCCGTCGGTCCATCTGCCGCATTTCGCCGTACCTGCCGTTTCCGCACGTGTCCGCACGTGTCCGCAGCCCCGGGATTCCGGGCGTGAGACCGAGCATGCCCGCCCGGGCCCGCGATCCCCGGTAAGGGCGGCCGGGCAGTCGGGGGGTGGCAGAAGGAGCGCGGCCGGGTGCGTGCGGCTGCGTGCGGCGGAGGTATGAGGCCGGGCGGCGGGGTGAGGGACGACGCCGGAGGGCCCCTCCCCGCTCGGGCGAAGGCGCGAGCCCGGGGGAGCGCGCGCCGAGCCCCGCGACGCCGCCCCCCATCTGCCGGTCGCCCCGGGGCGCGGAGTAACGTCGGGGGGTCGTGGTGGAGCCCGGAATCAGACGGAAGCCGCCGAACGGAGAACAGCGAAAGGCACGAGGTGACGGACTCTATGGCCGACATTGCACGCGTCGGAGTGGTGGGCTGTGGCCAGATGGGCGCAGGCATCGCGGAGGTGTGCGCCCGCAGCGGTCTCGACGTCAAGGTGGCCGAGACCACCGGCGAGGCGCTGGAGATCGGCCGCACCCGGCTCCACAACTCCCTCTCCAAGGCCGCCGAACGCGGCAAGATCACCGAGGAGGAGCGCGACGAGACCCTGGGCCGTCTCAGCTTCACCACCGACCTCGGCGAATTCTCCGACCGCGATCTCGTCATCGAGGCCGTCGTGGAGAACGAACAGGTCAAGACCGAGATCTTCCAGGTGCTGGACCAGGTGGTGACCCGGCAGGACGCGATCCTCGCCTCCAACACCTCCTCGATCCCGCTGGTGAAGCTGGCCGTCGCGACCTCCCGTCCGGACCAGGTCATCGGCATCCACTTCTTCAACCCGGCCCCGGTGCAGAAGCTCGTCGAACTCATCCCGGCGCTGACCACGTCGGACGAGACGGTCAAGCGCGCCGAGGCCATGGTCCAGGACATACTCGGCAAGCACCCGATCCGCGCCCAGGACCGCTCCGGCTTCGTCGTCAACGCGCTGCTGATCCCGTATCTGCTCTCCGCGATCCGGATGTTCGAATCGGGCATCGCCAGCCGCGAGGACATCGACAACGGCATGGAGATGGGCTGCGCCCACCCGATGGGCCCGCTCAAGCTCGCCGACCTGATCGGTCTCGACACGGTGGCCTCGGTCGCCGACTCGATGTACGCCGAGTACAAGGAGCCGCTGTACGCCGCTCCCCCGCTGCTCCAGCGCATGGTGGACGCGGGCCGGCTCGGCCGGAAGTCTGGGGCGGGCTTCTACCCGTACGCCTGACACCGCTCACCCGCCCATGCGCGCGTGCCCGCCGGCACCCGGCGCATGGGCGGGACGGCGTCATCCCAGCCGTAAGTGGTGCAGCATCATCAGCCCGGCGGCCATCCCCGCGGCCGGGACCTCGCCGCGGGCGATCATGTCGGGCACCAGCTTGAGCGGTATCCACTCGCGGCGCGAGGACTCGAAGTCATCGACGGGCTGACCCGTCCAGCCGGCCTCCTCGCCCCAGTAGAAGTGGTGCCGGGCGTCGGTGAGGCCGTTCGACGGCTCCACGGTCAGCAGCGGATGCAGCGGGCCGGGGCGCCAGCCGGTCTCCTCCTCCATCTCGCGCGCGGCCGCGGCAGCCGGCTGCTCACCGTCCTCGACCACTCCGGCAGCGAGCTCCCAGCCCCAGCTGTCGGTGATGAACCGGTGCCGCCAGAGCAGCAGGACCTCGTTCGCCTCGTTGACGACGGTGGCCGCCGCGACGGCGCGGAGCCGGATCACGAAGTGGTCGAGGTGGTGACCGTCGGGGAGTACGACATCCGCCAGATTGACCCGGAACCAGCGGTTCTCGTACACAGTCTGTTCGTTCAGATTCGTCCACTGCACAGTTCTGCCACCTTTTGACTAGTAGGTGGCCATATCGCAGCAGACCTCGACTCACAGCGGTACGCGCAGCGCACCGTCGACGAGATCGGCGGCCCGTTCCGCGTCGGCGCTGCCGCTCGCGACCAGGTCCTCGCGCACGGCCCGCAACCGGTCACGCAGGCGCTGCGACTCCATGCCTCTGGCGCGTTCCGCCATTTCCGCCGCCGTGACCGCGGCCCGGTCGGGCTCGCCCTGCCGCAGCTCGATCGTGGTCAGTATCGCCAGCCGGTGGACCCGGCCCCGGTCGTGCGCGGGGGTGCGCACCGCGGCCGCGGCGTGCTCCCGGGCCGCCGGCAGGTCCCCGAGCCCGAGGAGGGCCTCGGCCACCTGGACGTCGACCAGACCGGGCTGGACGTACCCCGTCTCGTCCGGCTCATGGCCGGGCCGGATCCGCTCGGCCTCGGACTCCGCGCGCCGGATGCATCGCAACGCGCTCGGCCCGTCGCCGAGGTGGGCGTACGCCTTGGCCTGCATCGCGTGGAGGTCGGCCGCCAGCGCGGGCGTGATGTCGCGTCCGGCGGCCCGCAGCGCCGCCTCGGCGAAGGCGACGGACTGCCGGAAGTCGGCGAGGAAGAGCGACTGGTTCACCAGCAGGGCGATCACATAGCCGCCGAGCCCCCGGTCCCCGCTCGCCTTGGCCAGCCGCAGCGCCTGGTGGAAGTAGCGCTGGGCGAGCCCGTGCGCGTCGGAGTCGTACGCGCAGATCCCCGCCACGGCCACCAGAGCACCCGTCGCCCGGTGCAGCTGACGCCCCATCGCATCGCTGTAGCCGCCGCGCAGCAGCGGTGCCGTCTCATGGTTGAGGAAGCCGACGATGCGCGAACGCGTCGCGATTCCGCCCGCCTTGCGATACATCAGTTCGTAGTGGGCACGGGCGGCCCGCAACGTCGCTATGTCGGCCGGGCAGACGCGGTGCGGTCCGGTGCGGGATACATCGGCGTCCTCCGGCGGGTTCTCCCACTCCCAGACCGGCATCACCGCGGTGGTTCCCGTGACGGCCGGGGCGGCGACGACGTGCGGGCGCTGCTGTTCGTCGGAGCGCCACAGAGCGGTGGCGCGCTCGACGAATCCGGTGAGCGAGGAACCCTGCGCGGGCGTGTGGCCGCCGAGGGCCGCCATACCGATGTCATCGAGCGAGACGGCCCTGCTCAGCCGCTTCCCCAGCACTTCGCAGATCAGGTCCGGCGCCTGGCCGCGCGGGCGCTGGCCCTTCAGCCAGCGGGCGACGGCGGTGTGTTCGTAGCGCAGTTCCAGCCCCCGGGCGCGGCCGGCCTGGTTCACGTGCGCGGCGAGTCCGGCCCGGGAGACGCCCGCCTCGTCGATCAGAGCCTCTAGCAGAGTGTTGGGCTCCATTGCCCCCATTGCCCCCTCCGGTGGGTCGGCACGTCAAGGACGTGTCGCCCCAGTGGAGCACGATTCACACGGGGTGTGAACGGAATGCCCGAACCGTCCCGCTGCGCACTCTGTCGCGCCGGTACCCCGGATCGCTTGAATGAGTCCCTCGCAAGAGGCGGCCGGGTCGTCTGCTCCCCCTCGTACAGCACGACGACCCGCACCCGCGCCGTCCGCTCTGCCGACCTGCCCGACACTCCGCGGCAGCGCGGACGGCGCCGGATCGCACGACCCACTGCCCACGGATCGGAGGGTGGCTGCGGGGTCGGCCGGCAACCGGGTTCCCCCGGGCCGGCCGGAGCCCGCGTGCGGTCCCCCGCCCCTGGGCGAGCACACAGGAGGGGCGTATCCGGTGGCCGGATACGCCCCTCCTCACTGTGCGGCAGGACTGCTACGCGCCGCGCAGCACCGCGCCCGTGCGCTCGGCGGCCAGGGCCACCGCCGCGTCACGGGCCGCGCTCGCCTCGTCGACGGTCAGCGTGCGGTCCGCGGCGCGGAAGCGCAGCGCGTACGCCAGGGACTTGCGGCCCCCGCCGATCTGCTCGCCCGTGAACACGTCGAACAGGCGCAGCGACTCCAGGAGTTCGCCCGCTCCCTCGCGCAGCGCCCGCTCCACGTCGGCGGCGGGCACGTCCTGGCCGACGACCAGGGCGACGTCCTGGGTCGCCACCGGGAAGGTGGAGATCCGCGGCGCCTGGAGGGCGCCGTCCACGGCCTGTTCCAGGACGTCGAGCTCGACCTCCATGGCGCAGGTGCGCTCGGGCAGGTGGAGCTCCTTGATGACGCGCGGGTGCAGCTCGCCGGCGTGCCCGAAGAGGGTCTCCTCGCCGTTGACCGTCACGTACAGCGCGGCACAACGGCCCGGGTGCCACGGCGCATGCTGGTCGGCGCGGACCGTGAGGTCGACACCGGCCTCACGGGCGATGGCGCGGGCGGCCTCGACGGAGTCCGCCCAGTCGGCCGGACGGCCCTTGCCCCACCAGCCGGCCTGCTCGCGGGCGCCCGCGAGGACGACGGCGGCGCGGCGCGGCTGACGCGGCAGGGCGGCGTCGAGCGTGGCGATCTCCTCGTCGGAGGGACGCCGGTCGACGGGCAGCCGGACCGGCTTCGTCTCCTGGCCGGTCGGCCGGAAGACGAGACCGGTCTCGAACAGCGCGAGGTCGTGGCTGCCGCGGCCGTCGTTGCGCCGCAGCGCGCCGAGGAGGCCCGGCAGCAGCGTGGTGCGCAGCGACGGCTCCTCGTCGGAGAGCGGGTTGACGAGCTTGACCGTACGGCGGCGGGCGTCGTCCGCCTCCAGGCCCAGCTGGTCCAGGACCGCCTCGCCGGTGAACGGGTAGTTCAGCGCCTCGACGTAGCCGGCGCCGGCGAGTGCCCGGCCGACGCGGCGGTGCAGCCGCTGGCGGTCGGTGAGCCCGCGGCCGGACGGCGGGGTGGGGAGCGTGGACGGGAGGTTCTCGTAACCCTCCAGCCGGATGACCTCTTCGGCGAGGTCGTTCGGCTCGTTCAGGTCGGGCCGCCAGGACGGGGCGGTGACGAGGAGCTCGTCCTGCCCGTAGACGTCGCAGCCGACCTCCTGGAGGCGGCGCACGACGGTCTCGCGGCCGTACGAGACGCCGGCCACCTTGTCCGGGTGGTCCGCGGCCATCGTGATGGTGCGGGGCCCGGACGGGGCGCTCACCTCGGTGACGCCCGCCTCGGCGGTGCCGCCGGCGAGCAGCACCAGCAGGTCGACGGTGCGCTGCGCGGCAGCGGCGGCGGCCTGCGGGTCGACGCCGCGCTCGAAGCGCTTGGACGCCTCGGAGGCCAGCTTGTGGCGGCGCGCGGTCCGGGCGATCGAGATCGCGTCGAAGTGCGCGGCCTCGATGACGACCTCGGTGGTGCGCGCGTCCTCGGAGGCGTCGGCGATCTCGGTGTTGGCACCGCCCATGACGCCCGCCAGGCCGATCGGCCCGCGGTTGTCGGTGATGACGAGGTCGGCGGCGTCCAGGACGCGGACCGTCCCGTCGAGCGTGGTGAGCTTCTCGCCCTGCTCGGCGCGGCGCACCCCGATCGGACCGTCGATCCGGGTCCGGTCGTAGGCGTGCAGCGGCTGGCCGAGTTCGAGCATCACGTAGTTGGTGACGTCGACGGCGAGGGAGATCGGCCGCATGCCGGCCTTCTGGAGCCGGCGCTGCATCCAGATCGGGGACCGGGCCTCGGGCTGCAGACCGACGACGGTGCGCGCGGTGAAGCGGGAGCAGCCGATCGGGTCGGCGATCTTGACCGGGTAGCCGTACGCGTTGGGCGCGGGCACGTCCAGGAGAGCCGGGTCGCGCAGCGGCAGGCCGTAGGCGATCGCGGTCTCGCGCGCGACACCGCGCATCGACAGGCAGTAGCCGCGGTCGGGCGTGACGGCGATGTCGAGGACCTCGTCGACGAGCTGGAGCAGCTCGATCGCGTCGGTTCCGACCTCGTGCTCCGGCGGCAGCACGATGATGCCGTGGGTGCCGTCGTCGCCCATGCCGAGCTCGTCGGTGGAGCAGATCATGCCGTGCGAGGTCCTGCCGTACGTCTTGCGCGCGGCGATCGCGAAGTCGCCGGGCAGCACGGCGCCGGGCAGGACCACGACGACCTTGTCGCCGACGGCGAAGTTACGGGCGCCGCAGACGATCTCCTGCGGCTCACCGGTGCCGTTGGCGGAGCCGACGTCGACCGTGCAGAAGCGGATGGGCTTCTTGAAGCCCTCCAGCTCCTCGATGGTCAGTACCTTGCCGACGACCAGCGGGCCCTTGAGGCCGGCGCCGATCTGCTCGACGGTCTCGACCTCCAGTCCGACGGCGACGAGCTTGGCCTGTACGTCGCGGCCGGTCTCGGTGGGCGGCAGGTCGACGTACTCCCGCAGCCAGGAAAGCGGGACGCGCATCAGATCTCCATCCCGAAGGGCCGGGTGAACCGGACGTCGCCTTCGACCATGTCTCGCATGTCTTCTACGTTGTGGCGGAACATCAGCATCCGCTCGATGCCGAACCCGAAGGCGAATCCGCTGTACTTCTGGGGGTCGACGCCGCAGGCGATGAGCACCTTGGGGTTGACCATGCCGCAGCCGCCGAGCTCGATCCAGCCCTCGCTGCCGCAGGTGCGGCAGGGGCGGTCGGGGTTGCCGACGGACTCGCCGCGGCAGACGTAGCAGACCATGTCCATCTCGGCGGACGGCTCGGTGAACGGGAAGAAGTTCGGCCGGAGCCGGGTCTTCATGTCCGGGCCGAAGAGCGCCTGGACCATGTGGTCGAGGGTGCCCTTCAGGTCGGCCATGGTGAGGCCCTCGTCGACGGCGAGCAGCTCGATCTGGTGGAAGACCGGGGTGTGCGTGGCGTCGAGCTCGTCGGTCCGGTAGACCCGGCCGGGGCAGACGACGTAGACCGGGGGCTCGCGGTCGAGCAGGGTGCGCGCCTGGACCGGCGAGGTGTGCGTGCGCAGGACGACACCGGACTCGTCGTTCTTCGCGCCGTCGGCGCCCTCGACGAAGAAGGTGTCCTGCATCTGCCGGGCCGGGTGGTCGGGCACGAAGTTCAGGGCGTCGAAGTTGAACCACTCGGCCTCGGCCTCGGGGCCTTCGGCGATCTCGTAGCCCATGGCCACGAAGACGTCGGCGACGCGCTCCATGATGGTCGTCAGGGGGTGGCGTGCGCCCGCCGGGGTGCGGTCGTACGGCAGCGTGACGTCCACCGCCTCCTCGACCAGGACCCGGGCGTCCCGCTCGGCCTCCAGCTCCGTCTGGCGGGCGGCGAGCGCCCTGCCCACGGCGGCGCGGGCCTGGCCCACGCGCTTGCCGGCCTCGGCCTTCGCCTGCGGCGGCAGCGCGCCGATCTCGCGGTTGGCGAGTGACAGGGGCGAGGTTCCACCGGTGTGCGCGGTCTTCGCCTGGGCGAGCGCGTCGAGGTCGCCCGCGGCGGCGAAGGCGGCGAACGCCTCGTCCCGGATGCGCTCGATCTCTTCCGGTTTCAGTGCCTCGACCTCGACTGGGTCGTACGACTTGTTCGGTGCCGACATCTCTTCCCGTACTTCCGATTGGCTGGTGGCGCGGCCCCGCTCGACGACTGGAGGACGCAAAGGTGCCAAAGGTCGAGTCTAAGGGCCACAGGGTGGGGGAGGCGCCCGTGGGCCGCTCAGACCAGATAGGCCGGCGTGCTCACGGGCAGAATAAATCGGAACTCGGCGCCACCGCCGGGGCCGCGGCCGACCGTGATCGTGCCGCCGTGCGCCTCGACGATGCCCTTGACGATGTAGAGGCCCAGGCCGGTGCCGCCGCGCTTGCTCCCCCGCCAGAAGCGGGTGAAGACACGGCCCATCGACTCCTCGGGGATGCCGGGGCCTTCGTCGCTCACGGTGACCGCCGTTCCCTTCTCGTCGCTCTTCGCCGGTGCGGGTGCCACCTCGATGGTGACGGTTCCCTCGCCGTGGCGCACCGCGTTTTCCAGCAGGTTGCCCAGCACCTGGTCGACCTTGTCCGGGTCGGCCCACACGGTGGGAAGCGGCTGGCAGGTGCGGACGAGGAACCGGCCGGGGTCCTGGCCCGAGGCGGTGAGCGCCTGGATGTGGCGTTCGACGGCGGCGGAGAGGTCCACGGGCTGGCGGCGCAGCTCCAGACGCCCGGAGTCGATCCGGGAGATGTCCAGGAGCTCGGTGATCAGGCGGGTGACCCGGTTGGCGTCGGCGTAGACGGTCTCCAGCATCAGCCGCTTCTGGTCGTCCGTGAACCGCTCCCATTTGGCCAGCAGGGTGGCGGTGAAGCCCTTCACCGACGTCAGCGGCGAGCGCAGCTCGTGGGCGACGGTCGCGATGAGCTCGGCGTGGCTGCGCTCGGTGCGGCGGCGGGCCTCGGTGCCGCGCAGGCTGACCACCAGCCTGCGTACGGGGCCGGTCGGGCTCTCGCGTACGTAGCGGGCGGAGACGAGGACCTCGCGGCCGCCGGGCAGCAGGAGGTTGCGTTCGGGCTGGCCCACACGGGTGGCGAGGCCGCCGTAGGGGTCGGTCAGCTCCCACCAGCGGCGGCCCTTGAGGTCCTCCAGCGGCAGCGCGTGTTCCAGCGGGCGGCCGAGGGCGGCGGCCCTGGGCACGGCGGTGATCCGTGCGGCGGCGGCGTTGAAGCAGATGACCCGGCCGGTCTCGTCAGCGACGACGAGCCCGTCGGGAAGGTCGTCCGGATCCAGTGCCGGGCCCTCGGATCCGATGTCACCTGCGGTGACACCGTCCGGGTCCTCGGCGGCGCGCACGACGGCCGCATGTGTCGCCCGCGGTCCGCTCATGCCGACAGCCATATTCCCGTACCCCACCTCTCGAACCGGTGCAGTGGGCCCCCGAGTTCGTCACCCTACTAGTCGTCGGTGACGGAGCGACACCCTGCGGGGGCCCTGGGCGGCCGGGGGGCGCGGCAGCCGGAGGGTCAGCCGGTGCGGCGGGGACGCTGGGCGCGCGCGGAGGCGTACAGGCAGACCGCGGCGGCCGTGGCGAGGTTGAGGCTCTCCGCCCTGCCGTGGATCGGCACGCGCACGACGGCGTCGGCCAGCGCCCGGGTCTCCTCGGGGAGGCCCCATGCCTCGTTGCCGAAGACCCAGGCGGTGGGCCCGCCCATGGTGCCGGCGTCCAGCTCGTCGTCGAGGTCGTCCTCGCCCGCGCCGTCGGCGGCCAGGATCCGCACACCCGCGTCCCGCAGCCCCTGCACGGCCTGCTCGACGGGTACGCCCACGGCGACGGGCAGGTGGAAGAGCGAACCGACGGAAGCGCGCACGGACTTGGGGTTGTACAGGTCCACGGAGGCGTCGGTGAGGACGACCGCGTCGGCGCCCGCGGCGTCGGCGCAGCGCAGCACCGTACCGGCGTTCCCGGGGTCGCGGACGTTCGCCAGGACCGCGACCAGCTTCGGCCGGGCGGCGAGGATCGACGCGAAGGGCGAGTCGAGGAAGCGGCAGACGCCGATCAGTCCCTGCGGGGTGACGGTCTGCGACACGTCGGCCAGGACCTCGCTGTCGGCCAGGTGCACCCGGGCGCCCGCGTCGTGCGCCGCGTCGATGATGGGCGCGTAGCGTTCGGCGGCCTCGACGGTGGCGAACAGCTCGGTCAGGGTCGGCCGGCCGTCGCTGCCGCGGTGGTCCGCGGCCTCGCGCACGGCCTGCGGCCCCTCGGCGATGAACATGCGCTCCTTGCCGCGGAAGTTGCGCCTGGCCAGCCGCCGGGCGGCGGCGACCCGTGGCGAACGCGGGGAGATCAGTTCGGGGGTGCCCATGTCGGCGGCGAGCCTCTCTGCATGACGAACGGCATGACGGATACGTCCGGGTGGTGAACGCACCGGACCCGCAGACGACGAGCGCCTGCGGGTCCGGCTCAAGAGCCAAGAAGTGCGGCCTGGATCAGGCGGCCTTCGGGGCGTTGACGTCGCTCGGGAGGGCCTTCTGGGCAACCTCGACGAGGGCGGCGAACGCGTTGGCGTCGTTGACCGCGAGCTCGGCCAGGATCTTGCGGTCCACCTCGATGTTGGCGGCGTTCAGACCCTGGATGAGGCGGTTGTACGTCATGCCGTTCTGGCGGGCCGCAGCGTTGATGCGCTGGATCCACAGCCGACGGAAGTCGCCCTTGCGCTTCTTGCGGTCGTTGTAGTTGTAGACCAGGGAGTGGGTGACCTGCTCCTTGGCCTTGCGGTACAGGCGCGAGCGCTGACCGCGGTAGCCGCTGGCGGCCTCGAGGATTGCCCGGCGCTTCTTGTGGGCGTTGACTGCCCGCTTGACGCGTGCCACTTGTTAACTCCTTGTAGCGGGGCCGTGGTCGTACTCACACGGCCCGGAAACGAATTGGTCCCGGTCTGATCGAGGGCGCGTCCCCGGTGTCACCGGGGACGACGACCTCACTTGCCGAGAAGCTTCTTGATCTTCTTGGCGTCGGCCGGAGCCACGACGACCGTGCCGGTCAGCGAGCGGGTCTTCTTGGACGACTTGTGCTCGAGCAGGTGGCGCTTGCCGGCCCTCTCACGGAGCACCTTGCCGGAGCCGGTGATCTTGAAGCGCTTGCTGGCACCGCTGTGCGTCTTGTTCTTCGGCATCGCGCCGTTCTCTCCTCGTCAGTGGCGCCCCTCTCGGTGCAGGCACCGGACTGCAGGGGCGTCAGATCTTGGTGGGACTCCGGGGGGGGACCCGGGGGCGCCTGGATGGCAGCCCCCGAAGGTCACGCCTCGGAGGGTGTCTCGGCCGGAGCCTCTGAGGTCGCCTCGGCCGGAGCCTCGACAGCCTCGTCCGCAGCCTCGGCGTCGTCGTGGGTGTAACCCTGACGCTCCGCCTTGCGGGCGGCCTGGGCCTCGCGGGCCTCGGCCATGGCTTCGGTCTTCTTCTTGTGCGGGCCAAGAACCATGATCATGTTCCGGCCGTCCTGCTTCGGGTTGGACTCGATGAAGCCGAGTTCCTCCACGTCCGAAGCGAGACGCTGGAGCAGTCGGAAGCCCAGCTCGGGGCGGGACTGCTCGCGACCACGGAACATGATCGTGATCTTGACCTTGTCGCCCTGCTTGAGGAACCGGACGACATGACCCTTCTTGGTGTCATAGTCGTGCGGGTCGATCTTCGGCCGGAGCTTCATCTCCTTGATGACCGTGTGCGCCTGGTTCTTGCGCGCCTCACGGGCCTTCATGGCCGACTCGTACTTGAACTTCCCGTAGTCCATGAGCTTGCACACGGGCGGACGGGCGGTAGCCGCCACCTCGACCAGGTCGAGGTCGTACTCCTGTGCGAGTTCCAGGGCCTTGGCAAGCGGAACAATCCCGACCTGCTCGCCGCTGGGACCGACAAGTCGCACCTCGGGTACGCGAATCCGGTCGTTGATGCGGGGCTCGGCGCTGATGGATCCTCCTCGGTAGCACCACGCGGCCGCCTGGCAGACAGCCACGTAACGTCTGTTTCGACAGACCAACCGTGCAGGACCATGAAAAATGCCCCGCCGGGACACAGGCGGGGCTCCATGAACAACCGGAACACCGCCGCGGTCAACCGCGGGGCGCATCGGGCAGCTCCATCGTCCGTACGGAACGATGGGCGCCGCCTGACCGGTGACCCGCCGTCCTGAGGACGGCCAGGTGGGAGATCGGAGCCTCCACTTGTGGGCCGGGCACATAGGTACCCAGCCGGTCGTTACACAAGGTTAGCAGCTCGGCCGGGCGTGCGCTAACCAGCGGCCGCACCGCACTCCCGCAGACGGGGCGGGCCCGGCGTGGGCCTATCGTATGGCGCATGAGTGACGCGACCCCCACCAGTGATTCCCCCGGCTTCGACGAGATGGCCCGCGACATCGCGGAGGTGCCCGCTGTCGAGGTGATCGTGACGGTCGCCGTCAACCTGATGAGCGCCGCCGCCGTGAAACTCGGACTGACCGAGGACGGCGACGAGCACAAGGACCTCGACGAGGCCCGCAAGCTGGTCCACGCACTGGCCGGCCTGCTGGACGCGAGCACCACGGAGATCAGCTCCTTCCACGCGGCTCCGCTGCGTGACGGCCTGAAGTCCCTCCAGCTCGCGTTCCGCGAGGCCTCGCTGGTGCCGGACGAGCCCGGCCAGGGCCCCGGCGAGAAGTACACCGGCCCGGTCTTCGGCTGAGCCCGCTCCACCCCTTCCACCCCTTCCCGCCCGTGAGCCCCCTGCCCGATCCGGCAGGGGGCTCACGGCGTGCGGGGCGGGATCAGACCTGGGCGGGCCGCCCTTCCCGCCCGGGGAGGGGATGGGTCAGCCGGTGCGCGAGCGCCGCGACCACTCCGCCGATCAGCGGGGCCACCAGGAACAGCCAGAGCTGGGACAGCGCCGGGCCGCCCGCGAACAGTGCCGGGCCCAGGCTGCGCGCCGGGTTGACCGAAGTGCCCGTGAGCGGGATGCCGACCAGATGGACCACCGCGAGCGACAGGCCGATGGGCAGACCGTCGAAGCCGATGACAGCCACCTTGTGGGTCACCGCGAGCACGACGAAGACCAGGAGGAACGTGAGCATCACCTCGGCGAGGAACGCGCCCCCGACGTTGATGTGCACGTCCGAGCGGTCGCCGTAGCCGTTGCTGCCGAATTTCCCGCTCGTCTTCAGCCCCGGCACCTGGTGGGCGAGCAGGAACAGCAGGGCCGCACCGGCGATACCGCCGAGGAACTGCGCGATCCAGTACGTCGTCGCGGTCCGCACATCGATGCGCCGGGCCGTCAGCATCCCCAGCGTCACCGCCGGATTGATGTGGCAGCCGGATATCGGACCGAGCGCATAGGCGAGCGCGAGCAGCACGAAGCCGAAGGCCAGTGCGATGCCGACGGTCCCGATGTACTCGGCGCCGAGCACCGCCGAGCCGACAGCGAAGAAGACCAGCAGCAGCGTGCCCAGGAACTCCGACACCGCTGTCCGCGTCTGCATACAACCACCTCGCGAAGATCGACAATCGTCCGAGTTCTCCGCAATTCTCCGATGCCCGGGCGCTTCGCGCGCGTTGGGCCGATCGGGTGATCAGCGCGTGAACAGGGCCTCACCCGGCGTGTGCGCGTCGGCCGGAAGCAGCGCGAGGTCCAGGCCGCGGACCAGCCGTTCGCGCAGCACCTCGTTCGCCGCCAGCGACCGCGCGACCCGGCCGGCGGTCCCGGCGGGGTCGGCACCGTCCGCGAGCACCAGGGCGAGGGTGCCGTCGGCACGGCCCGGCCCGAGATGGGCGCGGAGCACCGCCGGCTCGGCGGCGACGGCGTCACGTACCGCCGCGGTGACGGCCGGGTCGTCCAGGGGGTCGGCACTGGTACGGCCCTCGGCGAGGGCGCGCAGGGCGGAACCGGTCAGCTCGAAGGCCACCGGCCCGGCGAGGTCGAGCACCACCGTGTCGGCCTTCTCGTGCGCGGCGGCCTGGAGGGCCTGGTGCAGGGGGACGGCGACGGGGCGGGCCTGCGGGTCCCAGAGGGCCAGCGAGGCGGTGGAGGTGAAGGCGGGCAGGGCGCGGCGGTCGCCGGCCTGGAGGGTGGGGACCGCCATGTCACTGGTCTTCTCCCGGCGCAGCCCGTTCTCGTCCTCCTCCACCTCACCGAGGACGGCCACCACGGGAACCAGGAGACGGGCCCCCTTGAGGGCTTCGAGTACCGGGCCGACGGCCTTGCGGTCCTCGGCCCAGGCGGCGAGTGCCGCGGTCAGGGCGGGGTCGGCCGTGCCGTCGTCGTCGGAGTATCCGGGGTCCGGAATGTTCTTCTGCGCCACAGGGCGAGCGTAGTGCCTGGGCATTCTCATCCCGCCGACAGGTCGGGCTCAGCCTCCTCTCAGCTGCGGTTCCTAGCGTCCGGGCCATGCCCCGACACAGAATCCGCAGATCCGCCCTGTCCGCGACCGTGGCGGCCGCGGTCGTGCTGGCCGGTTCGGCCGCCGGGGGCGCGTACCTCACCGGCAGGTCGCCGGACCACGCGCCCGCAGCCGCGGCTTCCGTATCGTCCGCCTCACCGGCCGCGACCGCTCCGGTCGCGGCGACGAGCGAGGAGCCGGTGATGGATCTGGATACGGAACTGGCCGCGGCCGTCGACCCGCTGCTGTCCGGTTCGGACACCGCGGCCGTCTCGGTGGCCGTGCTGGACAGCGACAGCGGTACGCGTGCGGTGTACGGGGGCGCGGACGCGACGTACGACACCGCGAGCATCGTCAAGGTCGACATTCTCGCGGCGCTGCTGCTCCTGGCCCAGGACGAGGAGCGTGAACTCACCTCCGTCGAGCGCGCTCACGCGGTCGCGATGATCGAGCGGAGCGACAACGACTCCGCCACCGCGCTGCTGGCCGCGGTGGGCGGGGCGGCCGGTCTCGACGCCGCCAACGCACGGCTCGGTCTCACCGCGACGACGGCCGCGAAGGCGTGGGGGCTGACCCGGACCACCGCGGCCGATCAGCTGACGCTGCTGGGGGCGGTGTTCGGGACGGATCCGGAGACCGAGCTCAGCGAGGCGTCGCGGGCCTATGTGCAGGGGCTGATGACACAGGTCGAGGCCGACCAGCGGTGGGGGGTGTCGGCGGCGGGCGGCGAATGGGCGCTCAAGAACGGCTGGATGCCGCGTACCGCCACCGGGCTGTGGAACATCAACAGCATCGGACAGGTGACGAAGGGCGGGCACACCTACCTGGTGGCCGTGCTGTCCGGGGGCCAGCGGACCAAGGAGACGGGCATCGCGCTCGTCGAGTCGGTGGCGAAGGCGGCCGTGGGGGTCGTGCGGGCCGGGACCGGGGAGTGAGGACGGCGGCGGGGTAGGGGCGGGCCCGGATCGCGGGGTGACGGCGGCCGGGGGCCGCAGGCGCGCGAGCGGGACCCCGCTGGATGGGGGGCGCTGGGTGAGGGGTGAGGCCGGTTCAGCGACGGGGGGCCGGCGAGCGGCCGCCCCGGCCGCGCCACAGGACGCCCGCGAGGGCCAGCAGGACCGCGCCGAGGCCCCCCGCGGCCGGGGCCAGCCAGCCCGCGGGGCCGTCGTCCGCGCGCGGCGGGGTGGGCCCGGAGCCGAAGTACTCCTTGCGGTAGCCGGCCGCGGCGGAGTCGGTGCGCAGTCCGGCGGGGCGCAGTGCGCCGCCCGCCTTGATGGCCGCGGCCGGATCGACGATGCCGTAGCCCCTGGCGTCGTCGCGGCCGGCCGGCGGGGAGCTGCGGGCGGTGTCCGTGAGGAGCTTCTTGATCTGGGCCGGTGTCAGGCCCGGGTGGGCGGCACGCACCAGCGCGACCGCGCCGGAGACGAACGCCGACGCTGCGGAGGTGCCCCACTCCACGTAGTACTTGCGGTCGGGCGCGGGGACGACGATGTGGTCCCCGGGTGCGCTCACGGTCGCGTACCAGCGGCGGGTGGAGAACGAGGCGTGGGTGCCGTACCGGTCGACCGCCGCGACGGCGATCACGCCGGGGTAGGCGGCGGGGTACGAGATGTGGTCGCCCTTCTCGCCCCCGTTGCCGGCCGAGGCGACGACGACGGCGCCCTTCTTCAGCGCGTACTGGACGGCGGCGTCCTCGTCGGCCTCGGGGTGCGCCGACGCGCTGTCGTCGCCGAGGGACAGGTTGATGACGTCCGCGCCGTGGTCGGCGGCCCAGCGGATGCCGTCGGCCAGTGCGGTGCCCCGGGATTTGCGGGCCTTGGCGCGCGCGGGGTCGCTCGCTTCGAGGATGACCCGGACGGGGAGGATCTTCGCCTCCGGCGCGATGCCGAGGACGCCGTCCTCGCGTCCGGTGCCGTGGCCCCGGCCGGCGATGATGCCGGCCATCGCGGTGCCGTGCCTGGCCCAGGACCGGTCGCCGCGGCCGGCGCCGAACCCGATCATGTCCTTGCCGGGGAGCACCTGGCCCGCCAGGTCGGGCAGGCTGCCGTCGACCCCGGTGTCGACGACCGCGACGGTGATCCCCTTGCCGCGGGTGGTCTGCCAGGCCCGGTCGGTGTGGAGAGCGTCCAGGCCCCACTGCTGGGCCCGGATGGTGTCCGCTCCGGCCGGGGACGCGGGCAGCAGCGCGAACGCGGTTGCGGCGCAGACCGCGCCGAGGAATCTGCCGGGACGGACGCGGCGGGTCATTCGGGCTTCTCCGTGAGGTCGGCGACGGTTCTGCGCAGTCCGCGCTCGACGCGGTCGGCCACGCCCTTGGCCTCGTGCCCGAGTCCGGCCTGGGCGGCCGCGGTCGTGGCGTTCGCCGCCATGGCCTTCTCGGCCGGCTGCGGGTCGGTGATCTCGCGCCCGTCGGCGAACCCGGACACGGCGAACACCACGACGGGCACCTCGGTCAGTACGTGCACGGTCCAGCTGGCACGCTGGCGGTCGCCGAACCCGGCGGCGTCACTGCTCTTCACGGCGTACGTACGGGGCATCAGGTCCGCGCGCGCGTCCAGGTGCTCGGTGCTGAAGCGGGTGCTGAGCGCCCGCATGGCCCCGGTGTCGGCCTCGGTGAAGACCAGTCCGACCGTGGTGACGCTGCTGCTCGTCGCGTCGGTGTACGTGGCGCGGAGCAGGCGGGCGCAGCCGACCGGGCGCAGCGTCTTGAGCAGCAGCGGGTCGAGCGCGCCCGTGCAGCCGCCGTCGGGGGCCACGGCGACTCGGGTCCAGACCCGGTCGGCGCCGCCGGGCCCGGCGCCGTCGCCCTTCAGGGTGCGCGGGAAGAGGGTGTCGACGGGGACGCTGTGCCAGGCGCTCCGGCCCACGGTGTAGGGGCTGTGGGCCGCGGGATCGGCCGAGGAGTCACTGATGAGCCAGCTGCCGGTGGCGGCCCCGCCGATCAGCCCGAGCCCGAGCACGGCACAGGCGGCGGCCGCCGCGGCCCTGAAGGGGTGCCGGGCCCGCACGGGCCGGAGCCGGGTGGTGGTCTCGGCCGGCGTCTCGGCCGGGGCGTGGGGGTGCGGGGGCCGGTAGGCGTACGGGGCGGCTGCCCCGGACCGCGTCGGCGGCCCGCCGAGTTCCACGGCGCCCACGGGACGCCGCCGGGTCGCCGCGGGGGGCGGGGCGGGCAGCCTCGCCGGGAAGGATGGGGTGGTGGGCGCCGCCGGGGACCCCTGGGACACGGGCGCCTCGGCGGGCGGGGCCGGGGGCACGGGGCGCAGGCGGGCGGTGGTCTCCACGGGGGGCGGCGCGGCCGGGGATGCGTAGGGGGCGGACGGGGCCTGGGACGGCGGGCCGGGCCGGGGTGATCCCGGGGGTGCGGACGGGGGCCGCGGCGGAACGGAGTCCGCGCCCGGGAGCGGGGGCGCAGCCGGAGCGGGGGTCGCGCCGTGCGCCTGCGTCTGCTCCGGCCCCCGCGGCTGTTGCTGCTCCTGCGCCTGCTTCCGCTCCAGGTACTGGTCCTGCGTCAGGGCCTGCGCCTTGGGCAGATCCGAGAACCGCAGGCCCCTCACCCCGGTGGCCGTGGCATGCGCGAGGGCGCCCGGCGCCTGGCGCGTCCCCGCCGGACCGGTTCCGGCGCCCTCCGGTCCCCAGGCGGCCGCGCCGGCCGGGTCGGCCGCTCCGGTCGTCGTGGGGTCGGCTGTGCGGGCCGGGTGGGCCGCGCTCGTCACCTTCGGGTCGGCCGCTCCGGTCGCCGCCGGCTCGTCCTCCTGGCCGTCCGGTGCCGGCGCCGTGGTCGACGGCGGGGTCTCGGGGCGGGGCGGCACAGTGGCGTTCTCGGGCCGGTCGGCGGACGCCGCAGGGAGCGGTGGCGGGGTGCTCGGGCGTGGCGGGACGGGAGCGCGCTGCGCCTCGGTACTCATCCGCCCCCCTGGTCCGTTCCGTACCGCACGCGGATCGGTCGCACAGGCAGGCCCGTTGCTCGCCGCGTGCCCGTCACTCTACGGGTTGGGGAGGCCCTGGTGGGAGCGGGCCACCGCGCCGGACAGGTCCCGCGGACGATCTGCGCAGATCGTCCCCCTACCCAGCGGTACAGCTGTCTGGCAAGCTGCGGCCATGACTGCCCGCGCCGCTGACCGGACCCGCTACAACCGGGCCACCGCCCATCTCGACGCCCCGATCGCCGTCGTCGATCTGGAGGCGTTCGACGCCAACGCCGACGACCTCGTCCGGCGTGCGGCCGGGAAGCCCATCCGGGTGGCGAGCAAATCGGTGCGCTGCCGCGCCCTGCTGGAGCGGGTGCTGGCCCGTCCCGGATTCGCCGGGATCATGTCCTTCACGCTCGCGGAGTCGCTGTGGCTGGCGCGGGCCGGTTTCGAGGACGTCCTGCTGGCCTATCCGTCGGCCGACCGCTCGGCCTTCGCGGAACTGGCCGGGGACCCGAAGCTGGCCGCCGCCGTGACCGTGATGGTGGACGACCACGCACAACTGGAACTCATCGACGCGGCGCGGGCCGGGGGCACGGAGGAGATCCGGGTCTGTCTGGAGCTGGACACCTCGCTGCGCATGCTCGGCGGCCGGGTCAGGATCGGGGCCCTGCGCTCTCCGCTGCGCTCCCCCGCCCAGCTGGCCGAGCTGGCCAGGTCCGTCGCCCGCAGGCCCGGCTTCCGGCTGGTCGGGCTGATGGCGTACGAGGGCCATATCGCCGGAGTGGGCGACTCGCTCGCCGGGCGGCCGCTGCGCTCCCGGGCGATCCGGCTGATGCAGGCCACCGGCCGCCGTGAGCTGGCGGCCCGCCGGGCCGAGGTGGTGCGGGCGGTACGGGCCGTGGCACCGGATCTGGAGTTCGTGAACGGCGGCGGCACCGGCAGCGTGCAGCACACCGCGGCGGAGCCGGCCGTCACCGAGATCGCGGCCGGTTCCGGCCTCTACGTGCCCCGGCTGTTCGACAACTACACCTCGTTCACGGCGCGTCCGGCGGCCCTGTTCGCCCAGCCCGTGGTGCGCAGGCCCGGGGTGGGCGTGGTGACGGTGCTCGGCGGCGGCTACCCGGCGTCCGGAGCGGCCGGTGCGGACCGGCTGCCGGTCCCGTATCTGCCGGAAGGTCTGCGTTACGACCCGCAGGAGGGACCCGGCGAGGTGCAGACCCCGCTGCTCGGAGCCCCCGCGGACGATCTGCTGATCGGCGACAAGGTGTGGTTCCGGCACGCGAAGGCCGGCGAACTGTGCGAGCGGTTCGACGAGCTTCAGCTGATCGAGGGCGACCGGGTGACGGCGACCGTGCCGACGTACCGGGGCGAGGGCCGCACCTTCCTCTGAGCCGGCAGCCGCGCCCTCGTCCCCCTGTCAGGGGGCGAGGGAACTGCCGACGCCCCCGCCCGTCCCGCTGTCGCCGATCGGCCGGATGCCCTTCGTGAGGGTGTCCATGAGGGACAGCGGCGGCCCGTCGGGGCCCGCGTCGAAGGCGTAACGGACGACGACGGGCGACTCGCTGCCCACGGCCGAGGGGAAGACGAGCGACTGCACATAGCCGCCCGGTCCCTTGGCGGTGACGACCCGCCAGCGCACCTGATAACCGGTGCGTCCGGCCACGGTGACGGAGCCGGCGGCGATCTGCCGGTGGGAGACGATGCCGCCGTGGATCCGTGTGCCGACGATGTCCTCCTCGTACGCCCGGTCCGCGGCGGCTGCGATGTCCGCCTCGGCGAGTGCCTCGGGCGTCGTGGCGTCGGTGCCGCCGGGCGTACGGGTGGTCACCGTGCCGTGGTAGCAGTACGACGAGGATGCCCCGGGGCAGGCGTAGGAGTCGGTGGTGCGCATCGTGAGGAGTTCCCCGACGGTGCGCTCGGGCCGCTCCCAGCCCTCGGGGATCGGCAGCGTGATGCCGTTGAGCTGGTCGACGAGCACCGTGGGGTCCTCGCCCGCCGGTGAGTCGTCCGGGGACGGGCTGTCGTCGGGTGCCGCGTCCGTGGCGCTGCCGGTGGTCTTCGGCGCCGAGCTGCCCGACGGGGACGCGGTGGGTGCGGTGCCGTCGTCCCTGCCGAACAGCACCGCGCCCGTCACGGCCACGCCGACGACCACCACGCCGGCCGCCACGAGCGCGACGGTCCTGGCCCGGTCCCCGCCTCCCCGGCCGTGCGCGGCCGGGGAGGGCAGGGCGGCGAAGGGGCGGGTGTGGGCCGTCCAGGACGCGCCGTCCCACCACCGCTCGTTGCCGGGCGCGGCCGTGTCCGGGTACCAGCCGGGCGGTGTCGCGTTGCTCATCGCCCCACTCTAGGTTCCGCGGCCGTCGGCCGGCCCCGAGGGCCGTTCGTCCCGGTCGGACCGGGCTCACGGGGCCCGGCACGATCCGGTCGGACGACTTCAGAGGGGGGTGACGTAGGCGCCGGAGATCCCGCCGTCGACGAGGAAGTCGGTGGCGTTGACGAACGAGGAGTCGTCGCTGGCCAGGAACGCGACGGCTGCCGCGATCTCGGTCGCCTCGGCGAACCGGCCGACCGGAATGTGCACGAGCCGGCGGGCGGCGCGCTCCGGGTCCTTGGCGAACAGCTCCTGGAGAAGGGGGGTGTTGACCGGTCCCGGGCACAGGGCGTTGACCCGGATGCCCTCGCGCGCGAACTGGATGCCCAGTTCGCGCGACATGGCCAGCACGCCGCCCTTGGACGCGGTGTACGAGATCTGCGAGGTCGCCGCTCCCATCCTGGCGACGAACGAGGCGGTGTTGATGATCGAGCCCCGGCCCTGGCGCCGCATATAGGGCAGCGCGGCCTTGCAGCAGAGGTAGACCGAGGTGAGGTTGACGTCCTGGACACGTTTCCATGCCTCCAGCCCCGTGGTGAGGATGGAGTCGTCGTCGGGCGGCGAGATCCCGGCGTTGTTGAAGGCGATGTCGACGGAGCCGTAGGTGTCGTACGCCGCCTCGAACAACGCCTCGACCTGCTCGGGGTCGGTGACGTCGACCCGTACGAACGTGCCTCCGACGGCTTCGGCGGCCGCCTTGCCCGCGGTCTCGTCGATGTCTCCGCAGACCACGTGCGCCCCCTCGGAGGCGAGCCGGTGGGCGGTGGCCAGTCCGATGCCACTGCCGGCACCGGTGATGACGGCGGTGCGGCCGACGAGGCGGCGGCAGATGTTCCCGTGGTCCGTGGTCATTCGGTTCAGGCCTCCGTACTGAGGAAAACGTTCTTGGTTTCGGTGAAGGCGGTGAGGGCGTCCGGGCCCAGTTCCCGGCCGAGGCCCGACTGTTTGAACCCGCCGAACGGGGTCCAGTACCGGACCGCGGAATGGGAGTTGACGGAGAGGTTCCCCGCCCGCACGGCCTGCGCGACGCGTAGCGCGCGCCCCACGTCGCGGGTCCAGAGGGAGCCCGCGAGACCGTACTCGGTGGCGTTGGCGAGCCGTACGGCGTCCGCCTCGTCCTCGAAGGGCAGGACGACGGCGACCGGGCCGAAGACCTCCTCGGTGGCGACGGGCGCGTGTGCGGGCACGCCGGTGAGGACGGTCGGCGGGAACCAGAAGCCGGGGCCCTCGGGCGCGCTGCCGCGGAGCGCCGCGGCGTCCTCGGGGACGTAACCGCGCACCCGCTCCAGCTGGGTCCGCGAGATGAGCGGGCCCATCTGTGTCTTCTCGTCGGCGGGGTCGCCGACGACCACCGCGGCGAGGGCCGGGGCGAGGAGTTCCAGGAAGCGGTCGTACACGGAGCGCTGGACGAGGATCCTGGTGCGGGCGCAGCAGTCCTGGCCGGCGTTGTCCAGGAAGGACAGGGGTGCGGCGGCCGCGGCGGCTTCGAGGTCGGCGTCGGCGAAGACGATGTTGGGGCTCTTGCCGCCGAGTTCGAGGGTGATCCGCTTCACGTGCTCGGCGCACTTGGCCATGATCTGTTTGCCGACGCGGGTGGAGCCCGTGAAGACGATCTTGGCGACTCCGGGGTGCTCGACCAGCGCGTTGCCCGCCTCGTCGCCCGCGCCCGGCAGCACCTGGAAGAGGTGTTCGGGGAGGCCTGCCTCCCGGGCGAGTTCCGCGAGCCGGAGCGCGGTCAGCGGGGTGGTCTCGGCGGGTTTGAGGATCACGGCGTTGCCCGCCGCGAGGGCGGGGGCCGTCCCCCAGGCGGCGATCGGCATGGGGAAGTTCCACGGGGCGATCACCCCGATGACGCCGAGGGGTTCGAGCAGCGTGAGGTCGATGCCGCCGGGGACGGGGATCTGCCGGCCGCTGAGCCGCTCCACTCCCCCGGCGGCGAAGTCGAGCAGATCGCGGACGTTGCCCGCCTCCCAGCGCGCGTTGCCGATCGTGTGCCCGGCCTCCAGGACCTCCAGGCGGGCCAGTTCCTCGCCGTGGGAGTCGACGGCGACGGCGAACCGGCGCAGCAGCCGCGCCCGGTCCGCGGGGGCGAGCGCGGCCCAGACCCGCTGGGCCGCGGCGGCGCGGGTGACGGCGGCGTCCACCTCGGCCGGAGAGGTCGCGGGCACGGTGGCGAGGACTTCCTCCGTCGCCGGGTTCAGAACACGGTGCTCATGGATCAAGGCGGCCCTCACAGGCGTTCGAAGGAGCGTCGGAGCTCCCAGTCGGTCACCGCTGCGTCGAAGGCGTCGAGCTCGACGCGTGCCATGTTGCGGTAGTGGGCCACGACTTCGTCGCCGAAGGCCTCGCGGGCGATCTCGCTGTGCTCCCAGAGTCCGGCCGCCTCGCGCAGGGTGGTCGGGACGTGGTCGTACGCGCCGGCGTAGGCGTTGCCCTCGCACGGTTCGGGGAGTTCCAGTGCGTGCTCGATGCCGTACAGGCCCGCGGCGACGAGTCCGGCGACGGCGAGGTACGGGTTGACGTCGCCGCCGGGGAGGCGGTTCTCCAGGCGCAACGACTGGCCGTGGCCCACGACTCGGAGTGCGCAGGTGCGGTTGTCGTGGCCCCAGGCGACGGCGGTCGGGGCGAAGGAGCCGGGCTGGAAACGCTTGTAGGAGTTGATGTTCGGCGCGTACAGGAGGGAGAAGTCGCGCAGGGCGGCGAGCTGGCCGGCCAGGAAGTGGCGCATCACCGGGGCCATGGTGCCGTCGGGGTCCGCCATGGCGCTGCGTCCGGGTGTGGCGGTGGACCGCAGCGAGAGGTGGATGTGGCAGGAGTTGCCCTCGCGCTCGTTGAACTTGGCCATGAAGGTGAGCGCGACCCCCTCCTGCGCGGCGATCTCCTTGGCGCCCGTCTTGTAGACGGCGTGCTGGTCGCAGGTGACCAGGGCCTCGTCGTACCGGAACACGATCTCGTGCTGTCCGGGATTGCACTCGCCCTTGGCGGACTCGACGGTGAGTCCCGCGCCCGCCATCTCGTTGCGGATGCGGCGCAGCAGGGGCTCGACGCGGCCGGTGCCGAGGACGGAGTAGTCGACGTTGTACTGGTTGACCGGGGTCAGGTCGCGGTAGCCGCGGTCCCAGGCCTGCTCGTAGGTGTCCTTGAAGACGATGAATTCGAGCTCGGTGCCGGCATGGGCCGTGTAGCCGTGCTCGGCGAGGCGCTCCAGCTGGCGGCGCAGGATCTGGCGGGGGGCGGCGACGACGGGTGAGCCGTCGGCCCAGGCGAGGTCGGCGGTGACCATCGCGGTGGACTCGTTCCAGGGCACGCGGCGCAGTGTGGTGAGGTCGGGGTGCATGGCGAAGTCGCCGTAGCCGCGCTCCCAGGAGGACATGGCGTACCCGTCGACGGTGTTCATGTCGGTGTCGACGGCCAGGAGGTAGTTGCAGCCCTCGGTGCCGTGCGCGACGACCTCGTCGAGGAAGAAGGCCGCGGCGAAGCGTTTTCCCTGGAGGCGTCCCTGCATGTCGGGGAAGGCCAGGACCACGGTGTCGATCTCACCGCTGCCGACGAGGAGACGGAGTTCCTCGACGGCGAGCGGGGCTGTTCGGTCGGACACGGATGGATCCTCTCCTCGCGGGCCGACAGATGATCCAAATCTATGGGCAGCACAAGGGATTTGGATACGGTGCCGGTGCGTGCCGCGTGCCGTACGAGTGAAGTGAGGGGTCCGATGAACCGTCCGCTGATCGGTGTCAGCACCTACCTGGTCGCCTCGGCTCGCTGGGGCGTCTGGGACCTGCCGGCCACGCTGCTGCCCGCCGGTTACGCCCGGCTGGTACGGGACGCGGGCGGGGTGGCCGTGCTGCTGCCGCCGGACTCGCCGGAGCTCGCGGCGTCGGTGGTGGCCCGGCTCGACGGGGTGGTGGTGGCGGGCGGGCCGGATGTGGACCCCGCGCGGTACGGGGCGGAGCGCGACCCGCGGACGGGGCCGCCCGCGCCGGAGCGGGACGGCTGGGAGGCGGCGCTGATCGGGGCGGCGCTGGAGTCGGGCACGCCCCTGCTCGGGATCTGCCGCGGGATGCAGTTGCTGAACGTGGCGCTCGGCGGCACGCTGACGCAGCACCTGGACGGGCACACGGGGCCCGACGGGGCGACAGGGGTGTTCGGTTCGCACGCGGTGACGCCGGTCGCGGGGACGCTGTACGCCTCCGTGGTGCCCGGCTCGTGCGACGTGCCGGCCTACCACCACCAGGCCGTGGACCGGCTCGCCGCGGGCCTGGTGGCCTCGGCACACGCGGCGGACGGCACGGTGGAGGCGGTGGAGCGGCCGGGGCCGGGGTGGGTCCTCGGGGTGCAGTGGCATCCGGAGATGGGCGACGACGTGCGGGTGATGCGGGCGTTGGTGGCGGCGGCCTCTCCAGCCGCCTGAGGGGCGGCCGTCGGGTGCCCGGTGTCCCTGCGGGAACGGCCGCGGTGCCGAAGGGGCGGCGGGTTCTTGATGGTCCCCGCGGGAGCGGCCTCGGTCCCGGGCGGCCGTCCCGGGCCCGGTGGCCCCCGCGGGAACGGCCGCGGTCCCGGGCGGCCGACGGCACCCCGGCGGCGTAGCGTGGCGGACAGGAGAGTATCCGTCGCCGTCCCGTCGGGCCGCGCGTCGTGAGTGCGCACACCCCTGCTTGCCCCGCCTCCCCCTCGTGGCCCGATGGCGAGAGGAGGAGCGATGTCCGTCATCACACCGGATGCGGTCAAGCAGGAGGCGTTCGCGGGCCGCATGGTTCAGGTGGTGAACGACACCTGCCTGGGTCTCATGGCCGGCCTGGGCCATCAGAGCGGTCTGTTCGACACGATGGCCGGCATGGCTCCGGCCACGAGCGGCGAGATCGCGGAGGCCGCCGGACTGAACGAGCGCTACGTACGGGAGTGGCTGGGCGCGATGGTCGTCGGGGGCATCGTCGACTACGAGCCCGAGCGGGGCGTGTACGCCCTGCCGCCCGAACACGCCGCCTCGCTGACGCGGGCGGCCGGGCCGGACAACCTGGCCCGGATCGCGCAGGACTTCGGCATGATGGGCGAGGTCGAGCAGCAGGTGCTGGAGGCGTTCCGTACCGGGGGCGGGCTGCCGTACTCGGCGTATCCGCGGTTCCAGAGCCTTCAGGCGGAGGAGTCCGGGGAGGTCTTCGACCTGGCGCTGGTGAACGGGATCGTTCCGCTGGTGCCCGGCCTCCCGGAGCGGTTGCGCGCGGGCATCGAGGTCCTGGACATCGGTACCGGTCACGGCCACGCGGTCAACGTCCTGGCCAGGGCCTTCCCCGCGAGCCGCTTCCAGGGTCTCGACATGTCCGAGGAGGGCATCGCCGCCGCCCGCGCCGAGGCGGCCTCGCTGGGGCTGGCCAACACCGCCTTCGACATCGGCGACTGCTCCGAGGTCTCCGGCTCGTACGACCTGATCACGGCGTTCGACGTCATCCACGACCTGGCCCGGCCGGCGCGCGCGCTGGCCGCCGTCGCCGCCGCCCTGGCGCCGGACGGTGTGTTCCTGATGGGGGACATCGCGGCGTCCAGCCGGCTGGAGGAGAACATCGACCATCCGCTGGGCCCGGCGCTGTACACGTTCTCGGTCTTCTACTGCATGAGTGTCTCGCTGGGCGAGGGCGGTGAGGGGCTGGGCACCGTATGGGGTGAGCAGACCGCCCGCAGGATGCTCGGCGAGGCAGGATTCGGCCGGATCGACACCCAGCGGGTCGAGGGCGACATCCTGAACGTCTACTACGTGGCGCGGCGCTGAGGGGCGTCGCCGGCGTCGGATGGGTGCGTCACGGTGCGGGGACGTCCGTAATGTGGTGTCTTCGGCTGTTCCGGCAACGCGGCGAGGTGCGCGGGTGTCGTCGTGCGCCTGCCGGGGACTACGGGACGGCCCTCAGGCCGGTCCTGCGCCGCAGCCAGTCCAGCGCGGCCGCGCCCTGGGCCGCCTGGAAGGCCCTGACGGTCGGCAGGCCCGGCGGGTCGGGGCGCAGTGAGTGGGAGACGAAGTAGCCGGCCAGCGCGGCAAGCACCGCGGTGACTCCGGCGGGGTCGGCGTCCCGGCCGAGCGGGTGGGCGGTGAACAGTGCCTCAGGATCGGGTCCGCCCTGGGCCGCGACGCACGGCAGCATGGCCAGCAGCTCGAACCAGGGGGCGGCACGCATCGCGTGGGGCCAGTCGACGAAGACGACGCGGTCCTCGGTGAGCAGGATGTTGTCGGCGCGCAGATCGGCGTGGACGAGGCTGTCCCCGGTGGCGGCGGCCGCCCAGCCGGACTCCAGTTCCGCGAGCGTGCCGAGGTGGCGGGCCGCCCAGGGATCGAGGCGGGCGGTGTCCCCTGCCGCGTGCAGGGCGCGCCAGCCGGTGAACATGGAGGCCTCGCGCCGGGCGACGGGCGGTGCGTCGATGGGGGCCGGGGTGAGGGTCCGCGAGAGTGCGGCGACGGCCCCCAGGACGCGGTCCAGCTCGGCCGGTTCCCAGGGGACGCGGGGCTGACGGCCGTCGATGTCCTCCAGCACGAGTGCGACGCAGGTGCCGTCGTCGTACGAGCCGAGCAGTCTAGGTACGGGGGCGTGCGACGGGAGCGCCGCGGTGTTGCGGGCCTCGGCGCGGTGGAGGTCCGGGCTGCCGGGGTTGGCCGCGGCGCTCACGGCCTTGACGAAGGCGCGCCGGCCGTCGGCGGTCCGGACGCGAGCGGCGACCCCGGGCGAGAAACCGCCGCTCTGACTGCGGGCCTCGGTGACGGGCGCGCCGAGGATCTCCTCGACGGCGCTCCGTACCGTCGGGGGCAGGTCGGCCCACTGGTGGCGGACGCCCTCGGCGGGCGGTGCGGTCTCGGTCATCCGGACATCCTTCCGCGCGGACGGCGGGCCGGCCACCGTATTCGTCCGCGCGCCGGGCTCCGTCGCCGGGCCGGCCCGCGTCTCCCCCGCTCCGCGCGCAGCCACCGGGCGGGCGCGCAGGTGCCCCGCGCGCAGCCACCGTGCGGGCCCGAACGTGCCCCGCGCCGCGTTCAGTCGCCGGGCGGGCCGGACCGGGTCAGGGAGAGCAGGTCACGGGCCGGGCCCGTGGGGCGGTGGCCGGCGGGCCAGACGGCGCGGAGCTGGCGGCGCAGGCGGACCCCGGCGATCGGGACCTTGACCAGGCGCCGGGCCGAGAGTTCCTCGCCGAGGGCCAGCTCGCTCAGGACGCAGGGCCCGGCACCGCTCTCCGCCGCCCCCTTCACCGCCGTCGTGGAGGAGAGTTCCAGGAGCGGCTCGGCCAGTCCTCCGTGCACGGCGAGGGCGGCGTCCAGGACCTGGCGGGTGCCGGAGCCGTGCTCGCGCAGGATCAGCGGGGTCCCGGCCAGCTCCTGCGGGGTCAGCGGGGTGCGCCGCCGGGCCCAGGCGTGCGCCGGGGCGACCACGACGACCAGGCGGTCGTGCGCGATGACCGTGCCGTCGAGCCCCTCCGGCACGGACAGGCCCTCGACGAAGCCGAGGTCCGCCTCGCCGCTCAGCAGCCGCTGGGCGACCACAGCGGAGTTGCCGGCGAGCAGCGACACGGCGGTGTCCGGCCGTTCGCCGCGCAGCGCTATCAGCCAGCCGGGGAGCAGGTATTCGGCGATGGTCATGGAGGCGGCGACCCGCAGCCGGGAGTCGCGGCGGTCCCGCAGCGCCTGGGCACCCGCGTCGAACGCCTCGGCCGCCTCGACGACCCGGCGTGCCCAGTCGGTGACGAGCGCGCCCGCGTCGGTGAGGCGGGAGCCCCGGGGCGAGCGGTCGAGGAGGGCGAGACCGAGCTGCCGTTCCATCGAGCGGATCCGGCTGCTGGCGGCGGGCTGGCTGATGCCGACGTCCCGGGCGGCACGGCCGAGGCTGCCGTGCCGGGCGACGGCGAGAAGCAGCTCCAGCGCGCCCAGATCGGGCACCCGGTGGGACAGAAGGGCAGGCACGTCGCTGGTCATAAGTCCACCTTATGACCTCATAGAGCAGGGGTCCCTGGTGGGGCACGGCCCGGTTGCCGAGAATCGTGGCATGGCCATCTTTCCGCAGACCCGCACCGCTTCTCCGCTCTCCGGCACCGTCCGGAGGCCGGCCCTGCGGCACTTCGGCCCCAACTGGTACGCGACCGTCATGGGCACGGCGATCGTGGCGAGTGCGGGCGCCGCCCTGCCCATGCACGTCCCCGGGCTGCGGGCGGCCTGCACGCTGGTGTGGGTGCTCTCCGCGGTCCTGCTCGCCGCCGTGCTCGCGGCCCGCGCCGGTCACTGGGCCGCGCACCGCGACCAGGCCCGCGCCCATCTCCTGGACCCGGCGGTCGCACCGTTCTACGGCTGCCTCTCGATGGCACTGCTGGCCGTCGGGGGCTCCGGGATGGTCGTCGGCAAGGACGTGATCGGGCATCAGGCCGCCCTCGCGCTGGATGTGCTGCTGTACACCGCGGGCACGCTGACCGGACTGGCCGCGGCCGTGGCGATTCCGTATCTGATGATCGTGCGCCACCGGCCGGAGCCGGGCACGGCGTCCCCCGTGTGGCTGCTGCCGGTGGTGGCCCCCATGGTGTCCGCCGCTCTCGGCCCGCTGCTGGTGCCGGAACTTCCGGAGGGCCAGTGGCGGGAGGCGTTGCTGCTCGCCTGCTACGCGATGTTCGGACTGAGCCTGCTGGCGACGCTGGTGATGCTGCCGCTGATCTTCGCCCGGCTGGTCCACCGCGGTCCGCTGCCGCTCGTGCTGACGCCCACCCTGTTCCTGGTGCTCGGCCCGCTGGGCCAGTCGACGACCGCGGTCAACGCGCTGGCCGATGTGGCGCCGGGCGCGATCCAGGCGCCGTACGCCTCCGCGCTCGGCGTGTTCGCCGTGCTGTACGGGGTGCCGGTGATGGGCTTCGCGCTGCTGTGGCTCGGACTGTCCGCCGCCCTGCTGGTGCGGGCGGTACGGGGCGGGATGCCGTTCGCGATGACGTGGTGGGGCTTCACCTTCCCCGTCGGTACGTGTGTCACGGGCGCCGCGGGTCTGGCCCGGCACACCGGTCTGACGGCGTTCACCTGGCTGGCCGTCGCGCTGTACGTGCTGCTCGTGGCGGCCTGGGCCGTGGCCGGGACGCGCACGGTGCGCGGGCTGCTGAGCGGGGCGCTGCTCACGGCGCCCCGGAAGCCGGCCCCCGCCGCCTGAGCACCGCCTCGCCGGGACACCTCAGCGCCGCGGATCGAACGTGGCGTCGATGTGCTCGGCGACCGCGACGACCAGCAGCCGGGTCCCGGGGACCGTCGCCCGCCAGCGGTGGCGCACCCCGCCCGAGAGGAACAGCGTGTCGCCGCGCTCCAGCCGGTAGGCCTGCCCCTCGGCCTCGACCTCGGCGGCCCCCTCCGCCACGTACATCACCTCGTCGTTGCGGTGCTGGAACTCGCGCCCGAGGTCCAGCTCACCGGTGAATTCGAGGGCACTGAGCTGATGGCGCCCGCGTACCACCCGGCGTACGCCGTCCTCCTGCGCACCCCGCACGACGTCGACCGCGCGGGCCGAGTCCGCGGCGGCGCGCAGGCGTGCGGTGGTGGTCTCCAGGGCGTCGGCGACCCGGTCCAGGGAACGGGCGCTGGGTCTGGCCCGTTCGTTCTCGATCTGGCTGAGAAACGGCACGGACAGACCGCTGCGCGCGGCGACCGCGGCCAGGGTGAGTCCCAGGGATCTGCGCTGTCGGCGGACCGCGGCGCCCACCCGAAGTGTTTCCTTGTCGTCCATGTCCGGCTCCCTCCCGACTCGCCATCCTTCCGGTTGCCAGCACCTTACGCACACCGTTACGCGAGGACGGCGGGGAAAGAGCGCTCCGGACAGCCCGAAAGGGGTGGGCACCGCCGTCGGCGGTGCCCACCCCTCTCCGTGCCGCAGCCCCGTGGGGCCACTGCCGTTGTTACTGCTGTTACTGCTGTTACTGCTGAGGAGCCATCTTGTCCGCGATGCCCGGATTCATGTCCATCCAGGCCTTCACGGCTTCCTCCTCGTGGCCCGCGCCGCGCTTCTGGATCTGGTTCTCCAGGCCCGCGAGCTGGTCCTCGCTGAGCTTGAAGTCCTTGAACCACTTGGCCAGCTGCGGGTAGTTCCGCGGGAACTCCTTGGAGGCGATGGTGTGCAGCCGGTCGCCGTCACCGAAGGCCTTCTTCGGGTCCTGGAGCTTGGTCATCTTGTACTCGCTGTACGCCCAGTGCGGGGTCCACAGCACGACGGCGATGGGCTCCTTCTTGGCGTACGCGCGCTTCAGCTCGGCCAGCATGGCCGGCGTGGAGCCGTCGACGACCTTGTACTCCTTGTCCAGGCCGTAGCCCGGCAGCACGTTCTTCTTCAGGTTCTCCATCGTGGCGGTGCCCGGTTCGATGCCGATGATCCGGCCGTTGAACTGCGAGCCCTTGCCCTTCAGGTCGGCCAGGGACTTCACGTCCTTGACGTAGTCGGGCACCGCGATCTCGATCGAGGTCGGGCCGTACCACGAGCCGATGTCGGTCAGCTTCGGACCGTACTTGTCCCAGTAGTTCTTCTGGGTGTACGGCAGCCAGCCGTCGAACTGCACGTCGATCTGGCCGCGCGACATCGCGGCGTACATCGGGCCGACCTCGAACTGCTTGAGGTTGATCTTGTAACCGCGGTCCTCCAGGACGGCCTTCCACAGGTACGTGGCGGCGATGTCCTCCTCCCACGGGAACCATGCCATCTCGACGGCACGGTCGCGCTCGTCCTTGCCGTCGGCGCCCTTGGAGGTGGCCGCCTTCTTGACCGGGGTCCACGTGTCGGCGACGCCGGGGTTGGCCTTCAGCCAGGTCCGGACGGCCTCCTGCTCCTTGCCGGAGCCGCTCTTCTGGATCTGCGCCTCAAGACTGGTGAGCTGGTCCTCGGTCATCTTGAAGTTCTTGAGCCAGGCGCCGACCTCGGGGTTGTCGGCCGCGAAGCCCTTGCGGGCCAGGGTGTGGATGCCGTCGCCCTTGCCCCACAGGTTCTTGGGGTCCTTGAGCTTGGTGAGGTCGTACTGGTTGTACGCCCAGTGCGGCGACCAGAGGGGAACGACGATCGGTTCCTTCTTGGCGTACGCGCGCTTCAGCTCGGCCAGCATGGCCGGCGTGGAGCCGTCGACGACCTTGTACTCCTTGTCCAGGCCGTAGCCCGGCAGGATCTTGTCCTTGAGCAGGCCCGTCTCACCGGCGCTCGGCTCGATGCCGACGATCCGGCCCTTGAAGTCCGACGCCTTGCCCTTGAGGTCGTCGAGGGAGTCGACGCCCTTCACGTACGAGGGGACGGCGAGCTCCAGCGAGGTGGGGCCGTACCAGGAGCCCATGTCCTCCAGGCGGTCCTTGTACTTCTTCCAGTACGCGGCGTGGGTGACCGGCAGCCAGGAGTCGGTCTCGAAGTCGATCTGGCCGCCCGCCATACCGGTGTACAGCGCGCCGGCCTCGTACTGCTTGACGTCGACCTCGAAGCCGCGCTGCTCCAGCAGCTCCTTCCACAGGAAGGTGGAGGCGATGCCTTCGTCCCACGGGATGTAGCCCATGCTGATCTTCTTGCCGGCCCCGATGTTCTTCGGGTCGGAACTCGCGGTGCCGTCCGTGTCCGAGGAACCGAACATGCCCATGCCGCCGGCGACGAGCGCGAGGACGACGATGCCGACCATGGCGACGACGGGCTGCGGGCGGTAGTTCCAGACCTTCAGTCCGCCGGCCACCGACTGCGCCTTGGCGAGCGCGCGGCGGGCGAGCGGGGAGACCTCGCGGCCGAGTGCGCTGGTCATGCGGTCCAGGTACATCGCCAGGACGACGATGGAGACGCCGGCCTCGAAGCCGAGACCCACGTCGACGTTGCCGATGGCGCGGTAGACGGAGCCGCCGAGGCCGCCGCCGCCGACCATGCCGGCGATGACCACCATGGACAGGCCCAGCATGATGACCTGGTTGATGCCCGCCATGATCGTGGGCAGCGCGAGCGGCAGCTGCACCCGCAGCAGGGTGTTGCGCGACGTGGTGCCGAAGGCCTCGGCCGCCTCGACGAGCTCGCCGTCGACCTGACGGATGCCGAGCTCGGTCATCCGGACACCCGGGGGCAGCGCGAAGATGATGGTGGCGATGATTCCGGGGACGACGCCGACGCCGAAGAAGATGACGCCGGGGATCAGGTAGACCATGGCGGGCATGGTCTGCATGAAGTCGAGGACCGGCCGGGTCACCGCGCTGACGGTCTTCGAGCGGGACGCCCAGATACCGAGGGGGATGGCCAGGACCAGCGTCACGATGGTCGCGACGAGCACCAGGGTGAGGGTGTCCATCGCTTCGTCCCACAACTCGACCGAGTCGATGAGGGCGAAGCCGACGAACGCGAGCACCCCGGCGAGCAGGCCGCGCAGCCACCAGGCGATGACGGCGACGATGCCCGCGAAGAGCAGGGGGGCGGGGGCGGAGAGCACGGCGGCGATGCCGTCGAACATGCCGCTCACGACGGAGCTGATGGCGTCGAAGAGCCAGGCCAGGTGGGTCTGGAGCCAGTCGACGGCGGAGTCGACCCAGTCGCCGAGGTGGAGCCTAAACATTGGCCACCTTCTTCAGCGAGTCCTTGGCGTCCTGGGGAGCCTCGGTGGGGGTCATCGGCTCACCGAGCACGGCCAGCAGCCGGGCCCTCGGCACGACGCCGACGAGCTTGCCCTTGTCGTCGGTCACCGCGACCGCGACACCGCTCTGCGAGCAGGGCGTGAACAGCTCGATGATCGGGGTGGACTCGGCGACGGTGGCCGGTGCCTCCCGCAGGACGTCGGCGGGGGTACGCAGTTCCTTGCCGTCGTCGGTCATGCTGCCCATCACGGTGTGCGGTTCGGCCATGATGGCGCCCGCGGTCAGCACCCGGGAGCGGTCCACGTCCTGGGTGAAGGACGCGACGTAGTCGTTGGCCGGGGTGACGAGGATGTCCTCGGCGGTGCCGAGCTGGACTATCTCGCCGTCGCGCATCACGGCGATGCGGTCGCCGAGGCGCATGGCCTCGTTGAGGTCGTGGGTGATGAAGACGATGGTCTTCTTCAGCCGCTTCTGCAGTTCCAGGAGCTGGTCCTGCATGTCGCGGCGGATCAGCGGGTCGAGCGCGCTGAAGGACTCGTCCATCAGGAGCAGGTCGGCGTCGGTGGCGAGCGCGCGGGCCAGGCCGACGCGCTGCTGCATACCGCCGGAGAGCTCGTCGGGCCAGGACTTCTCCCAGCCGGCGAGGCCGGTCAGCTCCAGTGCCTCGGTGGCGCGGCGGTTGCGCTCGGCGCGCGGCACGCCCTGCACTTCGAGGCCGTAGCCGGCGTTCTCCAGGACGCTCCGGTGGGGGAAGAGCGCGAAGTGCTGGAACACCATGCTGATCTTGGTGGAGCGGACGTGCCGCAGCTCGGCGGGGCTCAGGGCGGTCAGATCCTGGCCATCGAAGAGCACCTTGCCGGCGGTGGGCTCCAGCAGCCCGTTGAGCATGCGCAGCAACGTGGACTTGCCGGACCCGGACAGACCCATCACGACGAAGATCTGGCCCGGTTCCACGGTGAACGATGCGTCGATCACCGCTGCGGTCGTTCCGTCGGCGCGCAGCTCGTCGCGGTCCGTGCCGCTCTCGAGCTTCTGCACGGCTTGATCGGGTCGTCTGCCGAAAACTTTGTACAAGTGTTCGGCTTGCAGCCTTGACACATACACCTCACGCGTTGAACCGAAAAACGGTCTGCCACCCCCTCCGGCAGACCGTGGAGCGGTGCGGATTCGGTCCGCATGGCACGTGCACTAGTTGAAAATGCGACGTGGTCCGCTCCGATGCCGCGCCTGCCCCCGCTTACGCAGGGCAAACACAGGAGTGACCCAGCTCACAAAAGCGCGGCCGAAGTTGGGGAACCGCGTCTGCGGCGGCCACTGTCGGCGGGGTGCGGCATCATCGGGGTGTGACGCGACGCCTGATGCTCCTCGACACCGCCTCCCTCTACTTCCGCGCCTACTTCGGGGTGCCCGACTCGGTGCGGGCACCGGACGGCACACCCGTCAACGCCGTGCGCGGGCTGCTGGACTTCATCGGCCGGCTCGTGCAGGACCACCGGCCGGACGATCTGGTCGCCTGCTGGGACAACGACTGGCGTCCGCAGTGGCGGGTCGACCTGATCCCCTCGTACAAGGCGCACCGTGTCGCGGTGGAGACCGGAGCGGGCCTGCCCGACGAGGAGGAGACGCCCGACACGCTGGCCCCCCAGGTGCCGGTCATCGCCGCCGTCCTGGACGCCCTGGGCATCGCCCGGGTCGGCGTCGCGGGTTACGAGGCCGACGACGTGATCGGCACGCTGACCGGCCTGGCGACCGGCCCGGTCGACATCATCACCGGCGACCGGGACCTCTACCAGCTGGTGGACGACGCCCGTGGGGTGCGGGTGCTCTACCCCCTGAAGGGCGTCGGCTCCCTCCAGGTGACGGACGAGGCCTGGCTCCGCGAGAAGTACGGGGTGGACGGCTCCGGCTACGTCGATCTGGCACTGCTGCGCGGCGACCCGAGCGACGGGCTGCCGGGCGTCCCCGGCATCGGCGAGAAGACGGCCGCCAAGCTGCTGGACGCGTACGGCGACCTGGCCGGGATCATGGCCGCGGTCGATGATCCGGCCGCCAAGCTGACACCCTCGCAGCGCAAGCGGCTCGACGAGGCGCGGGACTACGTGGCCGTCGCCCCGACCGTGGTGCGGGTCGCGGGCGACGTACCCCTGCCGGAGTTCGATCCCGTCCTGCCCGCCAAGCCGCGCGACCCCGCGACGCTCGAAGCGCTGGCGGACCAGTGGGGCCTGGGCGGCGCCCTGCAGCGCCTGCTCTCCATCCTCGCCACCTGAGATCCTTGCCGCCCCGAGCCCCCCGCCGCCCCGGGATCCTTGGCGCCCGGGGCGGAAAATCTCTCCACACCCCTCCCCCGAGGTGTTAGCTTAGGTAACCCTAAGGACGGTGGTCGCGTGCATGGGCCACCGGTCAGGTATCCGGAACAGGGAGACAACCTCGTGGCAGAACGACCGGCGCGGCAGGCACCCAAGGCGCAGGGTGCGCAGGTCCTGCGCACCGAGCAGATCACCCCGCACATGATCCGGGTGGTGCTCGGCGGTGACGGTCTCGCCGACTTCACGCTGTCCGGCTTCACCGACCACTACGTCAAGCTGTGCTTCGCCCCCGAAGGCGCCGAGTACACGCACCCCTTCGACATGGCCGCCATCCGCGAGGAGTTCCCGCGCGAGCTCTGGCCCACGACGCGCACCTACACCGTGCGCTCCTGGGACCCGGACACCCGGGAGCTGGCGATCGACTTCGTGGTGCATGGCGACGAGGGCCTCGCGGGCCCCTGGGCGGCGCGCGCGGTGGCGGGCGACCAGGTGACCTTCCTGGGCCCCGGCGGCGGTTACGGCCCCGACGCCTCGGCCGACTGGCACCTCCTGGTGGCCGACGAGAGCGCCCTGCCGGCCGTCGCCGCGGCGCTGGAGCAGATGCCCGCGGGCGCGGTGGTGCGCGCGTTCGTCGAGGTCACGGACGCCTCGGAGGAGCAGAAGATCGCGTCGCCCGACGGCGTCGAGGTCATCTGGCTGCACCGGGGCGAGCGCCCGGTGGGCGAGGCGCTCATCGCCGCGGTGAAGGAGCTGGAGTTCCCCGCGGGCGACGTCCAGGCCTTCGTCCACGGAGAGGCGGGCTTCGTCAAGGAGATCCGCCGCCATCTGAGGCTCGACCGCGGCATCCCGCTGCCGCAGTTGTCGATCTCCGGCTACTGGCGGCTCGGCCAGAACGACGACGCCTGGCGCTCGGTCAAGCGCGAGTGGAACGAGCAGGTGGAGCGCGAGCAGGAGTCCGCAGCGTAACCCTCCCGCGACACCGCGCTGTGCCCCGGTCCACGGACCGGGGCACAGTCATGTACGACCGCGGAGCCCCGGTCCGCAGCCGGCCCGCGGCACCGACGGCTCAGCCGTCCGTCTCCCCGCCGAACGCCCGCGCCGACGCGTCCACGTGCGCGAGCCGTCGCAGGGCGGCGAACATCGCCTCACCGAGCACCGTGCCCACGACCACGCTCTCCACCAGGTCCTCCCGCGCCACGCGGCGCCCGACGTAGTCGAGATCGGCCCGCGCGACCAGCTCGGCGGCGGCCGCGTAGTCGTCGAGCAGCTCGACGAAGCTGCCGTGGCCGGCCAGCCGCAGCGCCACCAGCACCTCGGCCAGCGACTCACCGCCGGGGCTGTGCGCCCCGGACAGCCAGCCCCTGCGCGCCAGCAGTCCGGCCACATCCTCGCGGGCGTCCTCCAGCTCGGGCCCGGCACCGTCGCCCCGCGACGGCGCGATGCCCTTCGCCGCCGCGCCCAGCACGTCGTGCAGGGGCCGGTGCGGATCCTCCATCACCCGGAGCACCTCGCCGATGGCCGACAGCGGGAGCCCGCCGACATCCAGCAGGGCGCGGATCAGCCGCAGCCTGCGCTCGTGCCCGTCGTCGTAACTCGCCTGGTTGGGGCTGGTCAGCCGTCCGGCAGGCAGCAGCCCCTCCCGTACGTAGAACTTGATCGTCGGTACCGGAACCCCGGACCTGCGGCTCAACTCGCCGATACGCACCGCGTGTTCTCCCTCATCCCGCTTGCCAACCCACACCCCATCATAGATAGTTCCACTATCGGATAGCGGACAGTGCCGCTATCCATAATGGTCTCTGGGGGGATCTCATGCCGCAATGGCGTACCTGGCACCGCCCGTTAGTCCTCTTCGCCGCGTCCATGGCCGTGATGACGGTCGTCTCGGCCATCGGCCTCCTGATCGACGACCGGGTCCTGGCGGGCTCGGCGATCTGGTTCAAACCCTTCAAGTTCGCGGTCTCGTTCGTGGTGTACGCCCTCGCGCTCGCCTGGATGCTGACGCTGCTCACCCGGGGCCGGCGCATCGGCTGGTGGGCCGGGACCGTGGTCGCGGTCTCCAGCGTCGTCGAGATGGCGATCATCACCGGGCAGGTCGTCCGCGGGAAGCGCAGCCACTTCAACCACGCGACACCGTTCGACTCGTCGCTGTTCGCCGCGATGGGCGCCACCGTGGTCATCCTGTGGGCCGGCACCCTGGTCATCGCGATCCTGCTGCTGCGCGCCCGTATCGCGGACCGCGCCTCCGCCTGGGCGATCCGCTCCGGCGTGCTGCTGGCCCTGGTCGGCGCCGGTTTCGGCTTCCTCATGACGCAGCCCTCGAAGGAGCAGCGCGCCGCCGGGAACCTCGACACCGCCGACGTGGTCGGCGCGCATGCCGTGGGCGTACCGGACGGCGGTCCCTCGATGCCGCTCACCGGCTGGTCGACGACCGGCGGTGACCTGCGCATCCCGCATTTCGTGGGGATGCACGCACTCCAACTGCTCCCCCTGTTCCTGCTGGCGCTGGTCGCACTGGCTCCGCGGTTCGCCCGGCTGCGCGACCCCCTGGTCCGGCTGCGGCTGGTGAGGGTCGCCTCCGGCAGTTACGCGGCGGTCACCGCCCTGGTCGCCTGGCAGGCGCTGCGCGGTCAGTCGCTCATCCATCCGGACGGCGCGACGCTCACCGCGGCCGCGCTCGTCCTGGCCGCCACCACCGCCGGGGCGTACGCCGCGCTGCGCCCGCGCTCCGGGGCGCACACCTCCCCCACTGTCGAGAAGGAGCTCGTGTCGTGACCGGTGCGCTCTTCGAGATCTCGTTCGTGCTGGCCGCGCCGTTCTGGCTGCTCATGATCTTCCTGCCGGGGCGGGCATCCACGGCCCGGATCGCCGCCTCGCCCCTGACGGTCCTGCCGGTGCTGGCCGTCTACCTGGCGATGGCCGTGCCGGTCCTGCCCGAGCTCTGGACGGCGGTGAGCAGTCCGGACATCGATACGTTCCGGGACCTGACCGCGCTGTCGAACGGGGCGGGAGCGGTGTGGGCGCAGGTCATCGCCTGGGACCTGCTGCTGGGTCAGTGGATGTTCCTGGAGAGCCGCCGGCTGGGCATCTCGCCGTACCTGATGGGCCCGCTGCTGGTCCTGACGATTCTGCTCTCACCGTTCGCGCTGCTGGTCTTCCTCGTGCTGCGCGCGGTCCGGCAACGCGGAACCCGGTCCGGGAGCGGACTCCCGGACCGGGCCGACGGTGTGGCCGCGGGCCGGTGAGGCCCCGGCCGTCAGACGGACTTCTGGTACGAGCGGAAGGTGCGGGTCGACAGCCACACCGCGATCACCGCGAGCACCAGCAGCGCTCCCCCGCGGCCGGCCACCAGGCCCCAGTCGGGATCCGGGCCCAGAGCCGAACGGCCGGCCACCATCGCCCAGTCGACCGGGTTGAAGTCGGCGATGTGACGCATCCACGACGGCATCTGGCTCGGGGCCATGAAGGACGAGGACAGGAAGGTCAGCGGCAGGAGCAGAAAGGTGTTGATGCCGATGATCGACTCCCGCTGGCGGACCAGCATGCCCAGGGCGTTGGAGAACGCGCCGAAGACCGTACCGAGCAGGATCGAGGCGACGACCAGGATCAGCAGTCCGCCCGCCCCGCCCGGGTAGGTGGCGCCCGCGGCCCAGCCGAGCAGAACGATGCCGAGGGACTGCGCGGCGGTACTGATGCCGTTCTGCACCACGTTGGCGTTCATCAGGGCGTTGCGGCTGACGGGGGTCGTCAGGAAACGGTTGAGCGTGCCCCGTTCGATCTCCTCCAGGGTGCCCATGCCCGCCCACATGCTCGACCCCAGGGCGCTCATCACGACGATGCCCGGGATCAGGTAGTCCAGGTAGGACGTGGTGCCGAAGCCGCCGAGTTCGACGACCTTCTTGAAGAGGTTGCCGAAGAGGAACAGCCAGATCACCGGCTGGATCAGTGAGATCACCAGGAAGACCGGCTGACGGAGGATCGCCATCAGCTGGCGCTGGGTCATGTACCAGGTCTGGGCGAGTGCCTGACTGCTCATCGGGTGCCTCCTGCGGCGGCCGGTGCGGGGACGCGGTGCGGGCCTGCGGCCTCCGCCTCGGAGAAGCGGCGGCCGGCGTAGCGCAGATAGACGTCGTCGAGGGAGGGACGGGCGACCGTGGCGGCGGCCACGGTCGCACCGGCCCGTTCCAGTGCGGCGAGCAGCACCGGGACCGCGGCCGCGCCGTCGTCGGCCCGGACGCTGACCCGGCGGCCCTCGACCAGCACCTCGTGCACACCGGGCAGTCCGGCGAGTGCGGTGGTGGCGACGGCGCGGTCACCGTCGGCGCGCAGTTCCATGTGCACGGCGTCGCCGCACAGTTCGCCCTTGAGTTCGTCGGGGGTGCCCTCGACGACGACGCGGCCGCGGTCGACGATCGCGATGCGTTCGGCGAGCCGGTCGGCCTCTTCGAGGTAGTGCGTGGTGAGCACGATGGTCAGGCCCTCCTCGTCGGCGAGCCGGGAGATCTCCTCCCACATCGCCGTGCGGGCCTCCGGGTCGAGGCCGGTGGTCGGCTCGTCGAGGAACAGCACCTCGGGACGGTGGACCAGGCCGAGCGCCACGTCGAGGCGGCGCTGCATCCCGCCCGAGTACCCCTTGACCTGGCGCTTCCCGGCGTCGGCGAGGTCGAATCTCGCCAGCAGCTCATCGGCCCGCCGCCGGACGGCGACGCCACGCATCCCGTACAGCCGGCCCTGGAGCACCAGGTTCTCCCGGCCCGTGGCGACCGGGTCGGCGCCGGACTTCTGGGCGACGACGCCGATCGCCCTGCGCACGCGGTCGGGGTGGCGCAGGACGTCGTGCCCGGCGACGGACGCGCTGCCGGAGTCGGGGCGGGCGAGCGTGGTGAGGATCTTGACGGTGGTGGACTTCCCGGCACCGTTGGGCCCGAGGAGCCCGAAGACGGTGCCGGGAGCGACGGTGAGGTCCATCCCGCTGAGTGCGGTGACGTCACCTGGATAGGTCTTGATCAACTGCCGCGCCCGAACAGCGGGCGCACGGGTGCTCATGGCGGAGCTCTCCTGTGGTCGGCGGGGCACTCGGGTGTGCGAGTGCCCGGTGGGCCGAGCCGGTCCGCGCGAAAGACGCCGGGCTATCCTGGGTGTGCCGCACCTCGATCACCTGGCGTGCCTTCACGGCTTGTCCGGTCCGGGGTTCGAGACCCCGGCGGGCGCTGCTCCAACAGCTCCCGCCGGGGTCCTTGTCCGTTCGTCCTTGTGCTACTCCGCACGTTCGGGGTCGAGGACGATGTCCTGCGCGTCCAGGTCCTGCCAGTCCTGGGGCACCTCGCCGGTCTCGTGGAACGACTTCCATTCCTCGATGCCGCTGATGGTGGAATCGGTGAGCTCCTTGCGGAAACCCCTGATCCACTCCAGCTGCGCCTCGATCATGTGGAGCTGGTACTCGGTCTCGATGACGAAGACCCGGGGCAGCGCGTCACCCAGTTGAGCGAGCACCCCCCGGAGCGCCGCCGCCCGGACAACCTGCGCCTGCTCCCGGTCGAGCAGGAGCTCCGCCACCTCCTCCGGCGGCAGCACCGGAAGCAGCGACAGGGCCGTGTCGAAGACGGGGAACTCGTCGGCCGGCACCGCGATCAGATCGGACAGCCAGTCCAGCATCTCGGCGCGCCCGGCCCCGGTGATGCCGTACAGCGTGCGCTCCGGGCGGTTGCCCTGCCGCTGCACGCCCGTGACCTCCACATAGCCGTGCTTCTCCAGGTTCTGGACCACGGTGTAGAGCGAGCCGAAATTGATCTTCACGCTGTGCTGCTTGCCGCGCCGGCGGAGGGTCTGGGCGATCTCGTACGGATGCATGGGGCGCTCCGCGAGCAGCACCATCACCGTGAGCGCCAGTGGATTGCCGAGCTTGCGCCGCTTGGCCACCGCCCTCGTCACCCCTTTACCTCGTCACCGAATACTCGTGGCCGAACATATCGCGAGCCTCCGCGACGCGTCAACCACGATGTATCGCGGATCGCCCGGGACGTGGAAGGATTTCGACCCCCTGACCAATCCGCGCTGCCACCGGCTCCGAATCATCGTTGGAGACCGATGAGCACCCTGGGAGGAAGCCCGCGTGAAAGAAGCCGTGCACATCAGCGGATTGGCCTCGGCGGGGCCAGATCTCCAGGAGCTGCTGGGAATGGTCGCCCGGGGCGATCAGGACGCCTTCTCGCAGGTGTACGAGGCGGTCTGCGGGCCGGTGCTCGGACTGGTGCGCAGCGTTCTGCGTGACCCCGCCCAGTCGGAGGAGGTCGCCCAGGAGGTACTGGTCGAGGTGTGGCGCACGGCGCCGCGCTTCCAGGCGGCCCGCGGGAGTGCCATGAACTGGGTCCTGACGCTGGCCCACCACCGCGCGGTGGACCGGGTGCGCTCGGTGGAGGCGACGACGGCCCGTGAGCACAAGGCGGCGCTGCTCGACCGCACCCCCGCCTTCGACGACGTCACCGAACAGGTGGAGAGCCGGCTGGAGCAGGAGCAGGTGCGCCGCTGCATGCGGACCCTGTCCGAGCTGCAACGGGAGTCCGTCACCCTCGCCTACTACCGGGGGCTGACCTATCGCGAGGTGGCGGAGCTGCTCGCGGCACCGCTGGGAACGATCAAGACTCGACTGCGCGACGGGCTGATCCGGCTGCGCGACTGCCTCGGGGTGAGCGCATGAGCGACGCCGGACTGCACACACTGACCGGGGCCTACGCCCTGCACGCGCTGCCGGAATCCGAACGCCGGTCGTTCGAACGCCACCTGGGTGACTGCGAGGCCTGTTCGGTCGAGGTGCGCGAGCTCTCGGAGACCGCGACCCGGCTCGGGCTCGCCGTCTCCGCCGCGCCGCCCCGGGAACTGCGCGAGCGGGTCATGCGGGAGATCGCGACCGTCCGTCAGGAGCCGCCGTCCGGTGGCCGCCGCACCCGCACCGGGCGCACCGGGCGCACCACCGCCGCTCGCGCCGCCCGGTGGCCGAAGTTCGCGCTCGCCGCGAGCCTGGCCGCCGCCGCGGGCTTCGGCGGCATCGCGGTGTGGCAGAACCAGGTGGCCCAGGAGGCCCGCCAGGACGCCCACACCTCGCAGCAGCAGAACGACCAGCTCGCGCAGGTCCTGGCGGCGCCCGACGCCCAGTCGCGGTCCGGGACCCTGGAAGACGGCGGAAAGGGCACGGTCGTGGTGTCCAAGAGCCAGAACCGCGCCGTGTTCCTTGCCGCCGGACTCCCCGGGGCCCCCGCCGGCAAGGTCTACCAGCTGTGGTTCGACCACGACGGCACGATGCGCTCCGCGGGCCTGATGCAGGCCACGGGCCCCTCCTCGACGACGTACGCCACTCTGCTCGACGGCCCGGTGGACAACGCGACGGGCATGGGCATCACGGTCGAACCGGCGGGCGGATCGGCGCAGCCGACGTCGGCTCCGCTGGCGCTGATAAACCTCCCGTCGGCGTGAACGGCCACCGGACCGCATGAGCGGCGCCGGACCGGGCACCCGTCGTGGGTGACCGGTCCGGCCGGGTGTCCGGGCCCCTGACGCGGTGGTCACAGGCGCTCGCCCCGGATCGGGTCGTCCCGGCGGGCCGTGGCCGCTTCGCGGTGTCCACCCCGTACTCCGCCGTTGGGAGGCGGCGGAGTACGGGACACACTGCGCCGTCCGGCCGTCCGCTCAGTGGCGCGGCGGGCGCGGGAAGAAGCCGCTGGTCCGGGCCTTGTACGCGGCGAAGCCGGGGCGCTGGGCCATGTGCCGCTCCAGGAGCGCCTTCCCGCTGCCGCCGATGAGCAGGAAGCTCATCAGGACGGGTGCCACCAGGGTGGCGGCAGCCGCCGCGGGTGCCTGGCAGACGATCAGGAACAGCCCCCACCACACGCAGAAGTCGCCGAAGTAGTTGGGATGCCGGGTCCAGGCCCAGAGCCCGCGGTCCATGATCTTCCCGTGGTTGTCCGGATCGGCCTTGAACCGGGCCAGCTGACGGTCCCCCACCGCTTCGAAGACCAGCCCCACCGCCCACACGCCCGCGCCGGCCCAGGCCCATGCCCCGGCCGGGCCCGTCAGATACCCGGCCGCCTGCACCGGAAGCGAGATCAGCCAGACCAGGGCGCCCTGGAGCAGGTACACCTTCCGCAGGGCGTAGAGATCCGGGTTGCCCGGAGCCTTGGCGAGCATCGCCTCGTACCGGGGGTCCTCACCGTGTCCCCGGCCCCGGCGGGCGATGTGCAGGGCCAGCCGCAGCCCCCACACGGCCGTGAGCACGGTGACCAGGAGGCGGCGGGTGTCGTCCCCGTCCCCCGCCGACATGCCGTACGAGACGAGGGCGACGGCGGCGAATCCCAGGCCCCAGGCGACGTCGACGACCCGGTGCACGCCCATGCGCAGGGCGACGGCGAACGTGACGAGCATGACGGCGAGTGCGGCGCCCGCGCAGGGCGCGAGGCCCTGTGCGAACGCCTGCCATCCGAAGCCGTTCATTCCGTGCGTCCTGCCGTCGCTCCGTCGCGCGCGGCCGGCACCTCGGCCACAGCCGGGTCCCAGCCCTTGCGGGTGTCCGGCATCCCGGCCGCACCGGAGGTCTCCGGCCGTACGGAGAGGATCTGGTCCACGCCCATCCGCCGTTCCTCGAAGGCGAGGGCGCCACCGGCCAGATAGAGCCGCCACACCCGCACGGTCTCCTCGCCGACGAGGTCCGTGAACTCCTGGTGGTGCTCCTCCAGGGTGCGCCGCCACGCGTCGACGGTCCGTACGTAGTGCTCGCGCAGCCCCTCGACGTCACGCACTTCCAGCCCGGCGCCCTCCAGCAGCGCGACCGTCTCGCCGAGCGGGCGCATGTACATGTCCGGCGCGATGTACGACTCGATGAACGCGCCACCGCCCGGTGCGTCGCGCCCGCGCGACATCTGCTGGACGAGCACCCGGCCGCGCGGCCGCACCATGGCGTGCAGCGTCCCGGCGAAGCCCGGGTACTGCGCGTCCCCGACGTGCTCGCCCATCTCCACGGTGGACACCGCGTCGTATCCGCCCTCGTGGCCCGGGGCGTCTGCGATGTCGCGGTAGTCGCAGCAGCGGACCTCGACGAGGTCCTCCAGGTGACGCTCGGCCACCTGATGGCGGACGTACGCCGCCTGTTCCCGGGCGAGGGTGACCGCGGTGACGCGGACGCCGTACCGCTGCGCGGCGTACAGCGTCAGCGATCCCCAGCCGCAGCCGATGTCCAGCAGCCGCGCACCCGGGCGCAGTCCCAGCTTGCGGCAGATGAGTTCGAGCTTGTCGCGCTGCGCGTCCGCGGGGCCGTAGCCGGGGGCGTCACTGGTCCAGTAGCCGCAGGAGTAGGCCATCGTCTCGTCGAGGAGCAGCGCGTAGAAGGCGTTGGAGAGGTCGTAGTGGTGGCTGACGGCGGCGCGGTCGCGGGCCTTGCTGTGCAGTACGCCGTGGAGTCCGGCGCGGGCCGCGGGCGCCGGGGGCCGGGGGCCGACGGCACCCATGCGCAGGGCGGTGCCGGCCGCGCGCAGCCGGCCGCGGAAGCCGGGGCGCGGCGGACGCAGTCCGCGCTCGCGCACCGCGTGGCGCATCGCCCGCAGTCCGGTGGCGAGGTCTCCCTCGATGTCGACGTCCCCGGTGATGTACGCCTCGGCGAGGCCGAGTTCGCCGGGTGCCCACAGGAGCCGGCGCAGCGCCCGGCGCGAGCGGACGTGGACCAGGGGTCCGTCGGGGGCACCGGTCTCGCTGCCGTCCCACATCCGGGCCCTGACCGGGAGTTCGCCGCCGAGCAGCTGCTCGACGAGGGGTTCGAGGCGTTGCGCCGCGCCGGGAGCGGCGGGGCGCTTGGCGGTGAGTGTCATCGCGCTGTTTCCTGACGGGTCAGCAGCATCTGCTGCACATGGAGGTAGCCGGAGCGGAATCCGGCTTCGGAGTAGGCCAGATAGAAGGTCCACATCCGGCGGAAGGTGGCGTCGAAGCCGAGCGCCTCGACCTCGGCGGCCCGTTCGGTGAACCGTTCCCGCCACAGGCGCAGGGTCTCGGCGTAGTGCGTGCCGAAGTCGTCGCAGCGCTCGATGCGCAGGCCGGTGTGCTCGGCGGTGACCTGTTCGACGGCCTCGACGGACGGGAGGAGTCCGCCGGGGAAGATGTACTTCTGGATCCAGGTGTAGGTGTTCCCGCCGGCGCGCAGCCGGTCGTCGGGCATGGTGATGGCCTGGAGGGCGATCCGGCCGCCCGGGGCGAGCCGCTGTTCGAGGGTGCGGAAGTAGACGGGCCAGAACTCCGCGCCGACCGCCTCGATCATCTCGACGCTGACGATCGCGTCGTACTCCCCGTCGACGTCGCGGTAGTCGCAGAGCCGGACGTCGACGCGGTCCTCGTGTCCGGCGTCCCTGATCCGGCGGCGGGCCAGCTCCTGCTGCTCCGCGGACAGGGTGACGGAGACGACGCGGGCGCCCCGGGCGGCGGCGCGGATCGCCAGTTCGCCCCAGCCGGTGCCGATTTCGAGGAGTTCGGTGCCGGGGCCGACGTCCGCGAGGTCGAGCAGCCGGTCGATCTTGCGGTGCTGGGCGGCGGGCAGCAGGGCGGGCTCGGCGGGGAAGCCGCGGAAGACCGCACTGGAGTAGCTGAGGGTCTCGTCGAGGAAGAGCGCGAAGAGCTCGTTGGACAGGTCGTAGTGGTGGCTGATGTTGTCGCGGGCCCCCTGGCGGGTGCCGAGCTGTCCGGCGGGGCGGCGGTGGGCCCAGATGCCCCGCAGCCGCTGGAGGGGCTGCGGGATCAGGGTGGAGACCTGGCCGGCCAGCGCCGTCAGGACGCCCACCGGGTCGGGTGAGTCCCACTCGCGCGCCATGTACGACTCACCGAATCCGATCAGCCCGTCGGCCCCGATTCTGCGGAAGAACGAGGCGGGGTCGCGGATGTCCATCAGCGGGCCGCCGAGACCGAGCTCCTCGCGCCCGGCCTGACGGACCCGGAGCGGGAGGCGCGCCAGGGCGCGGCGGACGAGCCGTTCGGCGACGGCGGTCCGCAGCCGGGAGCCGCGCGGCGGCCGCACGATGTCGGGCCAGCGCCCCGGGTCGATGGCGGCGGTGGCGTGCACCGGAGGGGAGGAGGGGGACGGGGAGTGGGGCGTGGACACGCTCACTGCATTCCTTCCTGGGGGTGGTGACGGGGGCGGGGCTGTACGGGATGGCCGCGCAGCAGGAGGCGGATGCCGTGCAGCCGGATGGCGGCGGAGACGACGGCCGTGGACCAGGGATGGACCAGCGCCAGCCGGAGCAGCACGCGTGGAGTGACCGGGCGGCGCACTCCGCGGACCGTGGCGGTGAAGGGGCGGATGCCGGCCCGTTCCAGGTGCACCGTCAGATCGAGCCGGGGCCCCGGCTCGGGGAGCCGCATCCGGTAGGAGCCGTTCACGTCGAAGAACGGCGACACGTAGAACTCCTTGCCGGTGGACGCCCTGCCGTCGGCGTCCGGACGCAGCAGGTAGCAGTGGCGTTCGCCGTACGTGTTGTGCACCTCGGCGACCGTGCAGAGCGGGCTGCCGTCGGCCCGGCGGCACCAGTAGACGGTCAGCGGGTTGAAGACATGGCCGAACACCCGGGCCTGGGTCAGCATCCGCACGGTTCCGTCGGCGAGGTCGAGACCGTTCGCGGCCAGGAAGCGGCTCAGACCCGCCCTGATCGTCGGTGCCGTGCCGCCGAAGTGGTCGCGCGGGTCGAATCCGGCCAGCGGGCGCAGGGCGCGGGGCAGGGGCACGGGCCCGTCCGGGTCGATCAGCCAGAGGTAGGTGCGGTGCCGGAAGGCGTACCTGCCCGGCGCGGTCCGGACGTGCGTGATGGTGCACGGATAGAGCGCGTTCACCAGTCCACCCCCAGTGCGGCGGCCGCCTGCGCCCCCGAGCGGCAGCCGTCCTCGTGGAAGCCCCAGCCGTGGTAGGCCCCGGCGTAGGCGGTGACGGGGCCGGACAGCGCGGGCAGCCGGGCCTGTGCGGCCACCGACTCGGGGGTGAAGACGGGGTGTTCGTAGACCATGCGGGCGCGGACGAGGCCGGGGCTGACGCGGTCGGCGCCGTTCAGCGTGACGACGAAGGTCTCGGGGGCGTCGAGGCGCTGGAGCCGGTTCATGTCGTAGCTGACGGTGACGCGTCCGGCGTCGGCGGCGCAGGACGGCATCAGGTAGTTCCAGGAGGCGCGCGCCCCGCGGGACCTCGGCAGCAGCCGGGTGTCGGTGTGCAGCAGGGTGGGGTTGCGGGAGTAGCGGAAGGCGCCGAGGGTGCGGACCTCCTCGTCCGTCGGGTCGGCGAGGACGCGCAGGGCCTGGTCGGGGTGGGTGGCTATGACGACGGAGTCGAACGGCTCCGTGGTGTCGTCGGCGGTGACGATGTCGACGCCGTCCGCGTGGCGGCGCACGGCACGGACCGGGGTCGCGGTGCGCACGGCGTCGAGCTGTTTGGTGATCCGTTCGACGTAGGCGCCCGACCCGCCGGTGACGGTCCGCCACACGGGTGAACCGCCGATCGCGAGCATCCCGTGGTGGTCGAGGAAGCGGAAGAGGTAGCGGGCGGGGTAGCGCATCGCGGTCACCGGGTCGCAGGACCAGACCGCGGCCACCACGGGGGTCAGGAAGTGGGCGGTGAAGTAGGGGGAGAAGCGGCAGCGGGCGGCGAAGTCGCCGAGCGTCATCGTGTCCGCGTCCGGCCCGCCGTCGGCCAGCAGGGCACGGGCGGCCCGGTGGAAACGGGGGACGGCGGCCAGCATCCGCAGATAGGCGGGGTCGCGGACCGACGCCGGCCGGGCGAGGAGACCGGCCGGGCCGCGGGCGCCCGCGTACTCCAGGCCGCATCCCTCACACCGTACGGACATGCTCATCTCCGACTCCTGCGTCGGGACGGCGAGTTCCGCGAAGAGGCGCAGCAGATGGGGATAGGTGCGCCGGTTGTGCACGATGAAGCCCGAGTCCACGCGGTGGACACGGCCGTCCGAGCCGGGGAGGTCGTGGGTGTGGGCGTGGCCGCCCACCCGGTCGTCCGCCTCGAAGAGCGTCACGTCGTGGGCCGTGCGCAGGATGTGGGCGGCGGTCAGTCCCGCCACTCCGCTCCCCACCACCGCTGTGCGTTGCCGCCTGCCTGTCATGCCGTTCCCTCCGCGTATCAGTACGCCGCTCTCCTCGCGCTGCCACGCGGCAGCGGCGATGCCTCTCAGCTGTGGTTCGTTACCGGTCGCGCCGCGGATTGGCCGGGACCGACTCTCATTCGTTCGGGTGACGGACCAATCCGCCGGACGTCGGGCGACGAATGCCGGTTGTGAGTGAAGATCAGAACGAAACGCGGAACGGGGCCCCCGGGTCCCGGCGCTCCCGCTGGGCACGCAGCGCCTTCGCCGCGCTCAGCGGTTTGATCGCCGGGTTCTGTGCCCTGGCCGTCGCCGAGCTCGTGGCGGCGGTCGTCCGTCCCGAGGCGGGTCCGGTCGCGGCGGTGGGCGGTGCGGTGATCGACCGCACTCCCCCGGCGCTCAAGGACTTCGCCGTACGGAACTTCGGTACGAACGACAAGCTGGTGCTGGAGCTCGGCATTCTGGCCCTGCTGGCGGTCTTCGCCATGGCCGTCGGGGTGCTGGCGCTGCGGCACCGGCTGCTGGGCTCGGCTGCCGTTCTGGTCTTCGGTGTGGTCGGGGCAGTCGCGGCGGCCGGGCGGCCGGAGGGCCGCCCGTCCGACGCCCTGCCCTCGGTGGTGGGTGCCGTGGTGGCCGCAGGAGTGCTGTATCTCCTGGCCGGACGGCTGGCACCGGCTTCCGGTCCCTCTCCCGCGGCTGGCGAGAGGGGCGGGGGGCCGGACCACGGCACCTTCGACCGGCGGGGCTTCGTCATCGCGGCGAGCGCGGCGGCGGCGGCCTCGGCCGGCGCCGGACTGCTCGGGCGGCGGCTCACCTCCGCCGTGCAGGCCGGGGCAGCCGCCTCACGACGTGATCTGGTGCTGCCGGTGCCCGCATCGGCGGCTCCCGCGGTACCGAAGGGCGCCGATCTGGGCATCCGGGGACTGAGCTCGTTCGTCACCCCGAACAAGAGCTTCTACCGGGTGGACACGGCGCTGGTCGTACCGCGCCTCGACGCGAACGAGTGGCGGCTGAGGATCCATGGCAAGGGGGTGCGGAAGCCTCTGACGCTGAGCTTCCAGGACCTGCTGCGCCGCGAGATCATCGAGCGCGACATCACGCTGGCCTGCGTGTCCAACGAGGTGGGCGGGCCGTATGTCGGCAACGCCCGGTGGATCGGTGTGCGGCTGGCCGATCTGCTGCGCGAGGCGGGGGTGAAGCCGCCGTCCGGCGGTGGACCCGCCGACCAGATCGTGTCGCGTTCGGTGGACGGCATGACGATCGGCACGCCGGTCGAGACCGCCATGGACGGGCGCGACGCGATGCTGGCCCTCGGCATGAACGGCGAGCCGCTGCCCTTCGAGCACGGCTTCCCGGTCCGGATGGTCGTTCCCGGCCTGTACGGATACGTGTCGGCCTGCAAATGGATCAAGGACATCGAGCTCACCACGTTCGACGACTACGACGCCTACTGGGTCAAGCGTTCCTGGTCCGAGCAGGCGCCGATCAAGACCGAGTCCCGGATCGACACCCCCCGCCCCTTCGCCTCCCCGAAGGCCGGCACCATTCCGGTCGCCGGGGTCGCCTGGGCCCAGCACCGCGGCATCCGGCGGGTCGAGGTCCGGGTGGACGGCGGCCCGTGGAACACCGCGCAGCTGGCGGCGGAGGACAGCCGGGACACCTGGCGCCAGTGGGTGTGGGAGTGGCCGGCCACCTCCGGCAACCACACCCTCGAAGTCCGCGCGACGGACGGCACCGGTGCCACCCAGACCGACCGGCGGGTCGGCACCGTGCCCAACGGTGCGACCGGCTGGCACTCGGTGGTGGTCGACGTGTCCTGAGAGACGCTCCGCCGCGCTCCGTACGGAGCGCCCACCCACTCACACCCTGCACCAACTACCCAAAGTGACACATCCGTCACTCTTATCGATCAGGAGAACATCATGAAGGTCATCCACGCCCGTCGCGCCGCCGTCGCACTCTCCGCGGCGGTCCTCCTGCCCGTGGCACTGACGGCCTGCTCCAGCGATTCCAAGGACAGCACGTCCGGTTCCTCCGCGAGTTCGGCGAAGGCATCGGCGCCGGCATCGGCCTCCGCGGACGACATGACGCCGATGAACGAGCCCTTCGGTCCGGCCTGTTCGACGGTCCCGAAGAGCGGCTCGGGCTCCTTCGACGGCATGGCGAAGGACCCGGTCGCCACGGCCGCCTCGCACAACCCGGCACTCTCCACCCTCGTCACCGCGGTCAAGAAGGCCGGCCTGGTCGACACCCTGAACAGCGCGCAGAACATCACGGTGTTCGCCCCCACCAACGACGCCTTCGCCAAGGTCCCGAAGGCCGACCTGGACAAGCTGCTCGCCGACAAGGCCGCTCTCACCAAGGTCCTCACCTACCACGTGGTCGGCCAGAAGCTGACGCCGAAGCAGCTGGAGAAGGGTTCCTTCGACACCCTGGAGAAGAGCGAGCTGACGACGTCCGGTTCCGGCACGACGTACACCGTGAACGACTCCTCGAAGGTCGTCTGCGGCAACGTCCAGACCGCCAACGCGACGGTCTACATCGTCGACACGGTGCTGATGCCCGCGAAGTAGGCACCCCGCGCGGGGCCCCGCCACCTCCGCTCCGGCCACGAGCCGCCGGACGTGAGCACTTCGGCCCCGCGCGGACACGGTCACGTCACGCCCCGGAAACAGCGCGTCCCTAATTTCTGTCGCCCGACAGGAAATCGGCGACAGGGGCTGACATGACCGCCACCGCACCCACGGACGTACGTCCGGATCCCGCCGGAACCGGCCAGGGCGACCACGCCTCCCTGGCCGGTTTCGGCTACCGCCAGGAACTGCACCGGTCCATGGGGCGCTACGCCTCGTTCGCGGCCGGCTTCTCCTTCATCTCCGTCCTCACGACCGTCTTCCAGTTCTTCGCCTTCGGCTTCTCCTTCGGCGGCGCGGCCTTCTTCTGGACGTGGCCCGTGGTGCTCGTGGGCCAGCTGCTGGTCGCCGCGTGCTTCGCCGAGCTCGCCGCCCGCTACCCGCTGTCCGGCGCCATCTACCAGTGGTCGACCCGGCTGAGCACACCCGCGTTCGGCTGGTTCGCCGGCTGGATCATGGTGATCGGGCAGATCGTCGTGGTCGCCGCGGCCGCGCTCGCGCTCCAGGTGGTGCTGCCGGCGATCTGGTCCGGTTTCCAGCTGGTGGGCGGGGACCCGGCGCCCACCACGGCCACGGGCGCCGCCAACGCCGCACTGCTGGCCGTGGTACTCCTCGCCCTCACCACGACGGTGAACCTGCTCGACAACAAGGTCATGTCGGCCGTCAACAGGATCGGGGTGACGGCCGAGATCATCGGGGCGGTCCTCATTCTGGCCCTCCTGTTCACCCACACCGAGCGCGCCCCCGGCGTCACGCTGCACACCGGCGGACAGGGCGGCGCGCTCGGCGCCATGCTGGTCGGTTCGTTCACCGCGGCCTATGTCCTGATCGGTTTCGACAGCGCGGGCGAGATGAGCGAGGAGACCCGTTCCCCGCGCCGCACGGCCCCACGCACGATCCTGCTCGCCCTGGCCTCGGCCGGAGTGCTCGGCGGGCTGCTGGTACTCGCCGGCATCCTGGCGGCGCCCGACCTCGCCGACGGGCGGCTGGCCACGGAAGGCCTCTCGTACGTGCTGACCAGCAGCCTCGGGGACGGCGTCGGCCGGGTACTGCTCGCCGATGTGGCGGTCGCCGTCGCGGTGGCCACCCTCGCGATCCAGACCGCCGGTTCCCGGATGCTGTTCTCGATGGCGCGCGACGGGGTGCTGCCCTGTTCGTCCCGGCTCGCCAAGGTCTCCCCGCGCACCGGAATGCCCGCCGCCCCCGCCCTGTTCGTGGGCGCGGCGGCCGCGGCGCTCGGACTGCTCAACCTGGCGTCCCCGGAGGCGTTCCTCGCCATCGGCACCACCTGCATCGCCATGCTGTACCTGGCGTACACCATGGTCACGGGCCCGATGCTGCTGCGCCGCCTGCGCCGTCTCCCCCTTTCCCCCGCCACCGGCCCGCTCCACGACGAGGACGGCGACCCCCTCTTCTCACTGGGCCGCTGGGGGCTCCCGGTCAACGCGCTGGCCTTCGTGTACGGAGCGGTGATGACCGTCAACCTGGCCTGGCCGCGGGCGGCGGTGTACGACCCGGCGGGCGGGCACTGGTACTTCCAGTGGTTCACGGTGCTGTTCCTCGGCGCCACGGTGCTGCTCGGCGCGGCCTATCGCGTGTACGCGGGGCGGCCGCCCTCCGTACGCTGACCCGATGAACTCTCTGACCAGGCAGGACCGGGCGGCCGGCGCGGTGGTCGGATCGGCGGTGGGTGACGCGCTCGGCGCACCCTTCGAGTTCGGCCCCGCGGGTGTGTACACGGCCCGCTTCCCGGACGGCGTCGGGACGATGTGCGGTGGCGGTGGCTGGGATCCGGGCGAGGCCACGGACGACACGCAGATGGCCGTGCTGGTCGCGGAGTCCCTGCTGGAGCGCGGCGGCCTCGACCTCCCCGACCTGTTCGGCCGGTTCCGGCGGTGGGCGGCCGGCGAGCCGAAGGACATCGGCCTCCAGACCGAGTCCGTTCTGACCAGCGGTGACGCGTGGGACACCGCCGCGGCACTGCACTTCCAGATCAACGGCCGGGCGGCGGGCAACGGTTCACTGATGCGCGCCGCCACCTCGGCCGTGTACTTCGCCGGGCCGGAGCGGCCGGACGCCGACGCCAGGGCCGCGACCATGGACGCCGCCCGCCGGATCGCCGCGCTGACCCACGGCGACCGCGCGGCGTGGGAGGGCACCGCCGTCCTGCACGAACTGATCCGGGTCGCGCTGAACGGGTCCGACCCGCTCGCCGCCGTCCCGGCAGCGCTCGCCGCCGTCCACGCGGACCACCGGGTGCGCTGGGCGGCCGTCCTGGCACCGGACTGGCATCCGGACCGGGCGACGGAGTTCAACGGCGCGGTGTGGCCCTGTCTGGGCACCGCGCTGTGGGCGCTGCGCACGACTCCGTCGTACGAGGACGCACTGGCTTCGGCGATCGACGTGGGCGGGGACACCGACACGGTGGCCGCGGTGACGGGGGCGCTGGCGGGAGCGGTGTACGGGATCGGCGCGATCCCGCCGCGCTGGACCGGGCCGCTGCACGTGCCCCTGCCGGGGTACGGAGCCCGGGTGCTGCGTACGCCGGAACTGACCCTGATGGCCGGGCGGCTGGACGCCCGGTGCACCGAAGCGGTTCCAGCGGATATCCAGTCGCCTTGAACCTACATATAAGGGGCATATAAGAGCACAATGGCATTGCAGGCCGTTCGTCGCACACCGCGGTGACCGCGCCTGCAGGACCGAAGGAGACGAACCTCATGTCGAACGTCTCGCACACCGGCCACGACATGGCCGGGCACCCCGACGTCTCCGAAATGCGCGACCGCTACGACCGGATGATGGGTGGCCGCGATGTGGCACTCGTCGACGGACCGGTCTTCCTGGTCGGTCTGTACTGCGCCGTCTCGCCCTGGGTGCTCCACTTCACCACTTCCCAGGCGCCCCTCGTGACACACAACCTGATCATGGGGATCGCGATCGCCGTGCTGGGACTGGGATTCACCGTGATGCCCCAGCGGATGTACGGCCTGAGCTGGGCCATCTGCGCCATGGGCGCCTGGATGATCATCTCGCCCTGGGTGGTGGGCAGCAGCCCGGACGTGGGCGTCGTGCTCAACAACGTCATCATCGGCGGCCTGACTGTCCTGCTGGGGCTGGTCTGCGCGGGCGCCTCGATGAAGGGCGGCAAGCGCACCTGAGGGCTGTCCTGTTCCACGTCCCGCAGCAGAAGGGACCACCGCCACCGGCCGGACCCGCACGACGCGGACCGGCCGGCCGCACGACACCGCGGTCACTCCCCGGCGGAGGGCTCCCGCACCGTCCGGGCCCGCACCCCGCCGGACCGCACCCCCACGATCCGCAGCGCCGCATCCGCCGTGGCCGCCGCGAAGGTCTCCGCCTCCCGCTCCGGCCCCGACAGGTGCACCAGGATCACACCCTCGATGAGCCCGAAGACGAGGTCGGCGCGGAGTCGCGCCTCGTCCGCACCGAGCGCCGCGCCCACCTCGGTGGCGGCCAGCAACTCCCCGTACCCGGACCGCAGCGCGGCCCGCACCCGGTGGAAGTCCGCGAACCGCTCGGCCCGCACCTCCGGCAGTACGTACAGCGCGCCCAGGTTGTACGGACCCCCGCACAGCAGCGCCACGTCCGCCCGGCACAGCTCCCACAACCGGTCCTCGGCCGGCCGCGACCCGTCAGCGAGCAGCTTCTCGGCGAGCGCGAGCGACGGGGTGACGGTGGACTCCAGGAGCGCCGCCAGCAGATCCTCCTTGCCCGCCACGTAGTGGTACATCGTCGCCTGGCGCATGCCCGCCCGCTCGGCGACGGCCCGGGTGGTGGTCGCCGTGTATCCACGGGTGGTGAACAACTCGGCGGCGGAGGCGAGGAGTTCCTCCCGCGCGGAGAGTCCGCTGTCCGGCCGCTGCGTGGCGCGCGGGCGGCCGACCCGGCGCCCGCCGCCGGTACCTGAGGTGCTGGACATGGGCCGATCGTCCCACATCCGCGTCCGCCACGATCTTGGTGAGCTGTCGGTAACTCCCGCGCAACGAACGGGCAATGGCCACGACTCCGCGGCGTCCTAATTTCTGTCGCGCGACAGAAATATCCGTCGGCACCACGTCGAGCCGGAGGTTGAGCCATGGCGACAGCGACAACACACGGGGCCCGGGACCACGCACGCGCCCAGGGCGGCTCCCGTACCGGGTCCATGCCGGTGGTGCCCGCCACCGACTGGCCGGACGCCGCCCCCGGCACCCCGGTCTGGGCCGAGACGGTCGCGGGCGGCAACTACACGCACCGGGTCCTGGCGCGCGGTACCGAGCTGCGGCTCACCGACCTGGCCGGCGACGCCTGCGCCCATCTGCTGCTGTACGCCGACGGCCGGCCGTGGGAGCGGCTCAACACCGCGGACACCGTCAAGGTCCAGTGGAACGCCTACCTGGGTGCCGGCCGGCTGCTCCTCTCCGACCAGGGGCGGGTGCTCGCCTCGGTGACCGCCGACTCCTCGGGCCGTCACGACGCGCTGTGCGGCACCTCCACCCTGCGGCGGAACACGGAGCGGTACGGCGACGGCACCCCGCAGTCGGCCTCCCCCGCCGGACGCGAACTGCTGAAGCTGGCCGCTCTGAAGAACGGCCTGGAGCCGCGCGACCTGCCGCCGTCGCTCTCCTTCTTCCAGGGGGTGCGGATCGGCGACGACGGCGCCGCGGAGTTCACCGGCTCGGCTGGTGCGGGCGCTGCGGTGACCCTGCGCGCCGAGCAGGACCTGACCGTACTGATCGCGAACGTCCCGCACCCGCTGGACCCCCGCCCCGCCTACACCAGCACCCCGCTGGAGGTACTGGCCTGGCGCGCGCGGCCTACCGCCCCGGGCGATGTCCTCTGGGACGCCGCACCCGAGGGCCGTCGCGCCTTCCTCAACACACTCGACTTCCTCACCGCCCGGGGGCTCGCATGACCACGACCGCCACGGTCCTGTCCACCACCGTCATCCCCGCCCGCGCGGCCTGGTCCGCGACCGTCCGGGCGGGTGAGCACCTCACGCTCACGGATCTGCACGGCAACCAGGCGGTGGACTTCCTGGTGTACGACGCCCAGGACACGGCGGTCCGCTACAGCGCCCCCGACACGATCCAGGCCGGCGGCGGCATCTTCCTCACCACCGGCAGCGTGCTGATGTCGAACGAGCACACCCCGTTGATGACGGTCACCGCAGACACCTGCGGCCGCCACGACACGGTGGGCGGCGCCTGCTCCAAGGAGTCCAACACCCTGCGCTACGGCCACCACACGTGGTCGCAGCACGCCTGCGTGGACAACTTCCTGGCCGAGGGCGCCCGCCACGGGCTCGGCAAACGCGACCTGGTGTCCAACATCAACTGGTACATGAACGTGCCCGTGGAGCAGGACGGCACGCTCGGCATCGTCGACGGGATCTCCGCCCCCGGACTGAGCCTCACCCTGCGGGCCGAGACCGACGTGCTCGTCCTGATCTCCAACTGCCCCCAGATCAACAACCCCTGCAACGGTTTCGAGCCGACGGCGGTAGAAGCCACCCTCACCGGGACGAGCCGATGACCTTCGACGCCCTGCCGGCCTCCGGGACACCGAGGGCCTTCGACACGCTGCTCGTCGCCAACCGCGGCGAGATCGCCGTCCGCATCATCCGAACGGCCCGCCGCCTCGGTCTGCGTACCGTCGCCGTCTTCTCCGACCCGGACCGGTCGGCCCCGCACGTCCGGCTCGCCGACGAGGCGGTCCGGCTGGGGCCCGCGCCCGCCAAGGAGTCGTACCTGGACGCCGATCTGGTGCTGAAGGCGGCGAAGGACACCGGGGCCGGGGCCATCCACCCCGGGTACGGATTCCTCTCCGAGGACGCGGAGTTCGCCCGGCGCTGCGAGGACGCGGGGATCGTCTTCGTCGGCCCGACCGCCGCCCAGCTGGAGCTGTTCGGCGCCAAGCACACCGCACGCGCCGCGGCCGAAGCGGCGGGCGTGCCGCTCGCCCCCGGTACCGGGCTCCTCCCTGATCTGCCGGCGGCCCTGACCGCCGCGGAACGCATCGGCTACCCCGTCATGCTGAAGGCCACGGGGGGCGGCGGCGGCATCGGCATGTCGGCCTGCCGGTCGGGCCCCGAGCTCGCCGACGCCTGGGAACGGGTGCAGCGGGTCGCCGCGGCGTCGTTCTCCTCGGCGGGGGTCTTCCTGGAACGCCTGGTGGAGGACGCCCGCCATGTCGAGGTGCAGGTGTTCGGCGACGGACACGGCCGGGTGGTGACGTTCGGCGACCGCGACTGCTCGCTCCAGCGGCGCAACCAGAAGGTCCTGGAGGAGGCCCCCGCTCCCGGCCTCCCCGCCCGCGTCCGCTCCCGGCTGACCGACGCCGCGCGGGAGCTGTGCGCCTCGGTCGGCTACCGCTCGGCCGGAACGGTCGAGTTCGTGTACGACGCCGCACGCGCCGAGGCGTACTTCCTGGAGGTCAACACCCGCCTCCAGGTGGAGCACCCGGTCACGGAGGAGATCCACGGCGTCGACCTCGTCGAGTGGATGCTGCGCCTGGCCCAGGGCGACACCGCGGTCGTACGGCGACCGGACGCCCCGCACGGCCACGCCGTGGAGGCCCGGGTCTACGCCGAGGACCCGAGCCGCGACCACCGCCCCGGTGCCGGTCTGCTCACCCGGGTCGACTTCCCCCGGGGCGAGGGCCTGCGGGTGGACAGCTGGATCGAGACGGGCACCGAGGTGACGACGGCGTACGACCCGATGCTCGCCAAGGTCATCGCGTACGGCTCCGACCGCGCCGAGGCCCTGGCCCGGCTGGACGCGGCGCTCGCGGCCACCCGCATCGACGGCATCGAGACCAATCTCGGGCTGGTCCGGGCCGCGCTGGCCGACGACCGGGTCCGTGGCGCGACGCACTCCACGGCCACGCTCGCCACGATCGACGACCCGACGCCCCGCATCGAGGTGGTCTCCGGCGGGACGCTCACCACCGTGCAGGACTGGCCCGGCCGCACCGGCTACTGGCAGGTCGGCGTACCGCCGTCGGGCCCCATGGACGACCTCTCCTTCCGGCTGGGCAACACGGCTCTCGGCAACACCCCGGGCGCCCCCGGCCTGGAGTGCACCCTCCAGGGCCCCACGCTCCGCTTCACCCGGCCCACGACCGTCTGCGTGACGGGCGCCCCCGCTCCGGTGACCCTCGACGGCACACCGGTGCCGCAGTGGGAGCCGCTGACCGTCCCGGCCGGCGCGGCGCTCGCTATCGGCGCACCGGCGGAACACGGGCTGCGTACGTACGTCCTCTTCGCCGGCGGCGGTCTGGACGTGCCCGGGTTCCTGGGCAGCGCGGCCACGTTCACGCTCGGCGGTTTCGGCGGGCACGGCGGCCGGGCCCTGCGCACCGGCGACGTCCTGCACGGCGGCGGGCCCGCACCGGCGGCGCTCCCCGTTCCCGCGCCGGAGCGGCCCCCGCTCACGAGCAGCTGGCAGATCGCCGCTGCCGAAGGCCCGCACGCGGCGCCGGAGTTCTTCACCGAGGAGGACATCCACGACTTCTACGCGGCCGACTGGAAGGTCCACTTCAACTCGGCCCGCACCGGGGTCCGCCTGATCGGCCCGAAGCCGCGCTGGGCCCGGGCCGACGGCGGCGAGGCGGGGCTGCACCCGTCCAACATCCACGACACGCCGTACTCCGTGGGCGCGGTCGACTACACCGGCGACATGCCCGTGCTCCTGGGCCCGGACGGCCCCTCGCTCGGGGGCTTCGTCTGCCCGGCGACGGTGGTGACGGCCGAACGCTGGAAACTGGGCCAGTTGCGGCCCGGCGACACCGTCCGCTTCATGCCGGTGACGGTGACCGGCGAGCCCCGCCGGGAGATCACCGACGGCGGCGTCCTGTACCGCGACGACGTCCTCACCTACCGCCGCAGCGGCGACGACAACGTCCTGGTCGAGTACGGGCCGATGCAGCTGGACCTGGCGCTGCGCATGCGCGTCCACGCCCTGATGGAGGCGCTGACGCGGGCCGCCGTGCCCGGCATCACCGGTCTCACGCCGGGCATCCGCTCGCTCCAGGTCCAGACGGACCCCGCGGTGCTCCCGCAGACCGCGCTCCTGGACCTGCTCCACCGCACCGAGGCGGCACTCCCGCCCACCGACGCCCTGACCGTCCCCTCCCGCACCGTGCACCTGCCGCTGTCCTGGGACGACCCGGCGACCCGCGAGGCCATCGCCCGCTACATGGCGGGCGTCCGGGACGACGCGCCCTGGTGTCCGTGGAACATCGAGTTCATCCGCCGGGTCAACGGCCTGGCCTCCGTCGACGACGTGTACCGCACGGTGTTCGACGCCGAGTACCTGGTGATGGGCCTGGGAGACGTCTACCTCGGCGCACCGGTGGCCACCCCCCTGGACCCGCGCCACCGCCTCGTCACCACCAAGTACAACCCGGCCCGCACCTGGACCGCGGAGAACTCGGTGGGCATCGGCGGCGCCTACCTGTGCGTCTACGGCATGGAGGGACCGGGCGGCTACCAGTTCGTCGGCCGCACCACCCAGGTCTGGTCGGGCTGGCAGCAGCGCGGCGCCTTCGAGCCCGGCTCGCCCTGGCTGCTGCGGTTCTTCGACCGCATCAAGTGGTATCCGGTGGAGGCGGACGAGCTCCTGGAGCTGCGCGCGGACATCATCTCCGGCCGCTTCGTCCCGCGGATCGAGGAAGGCGAGTTCTCCCTGGCCCGGTACGAGGAGTTCCTGGACCGGAACGCGGAGTCGATCGCCGCGTTCCGTGCCCGCCAGGGCACGGCCTTCGCGGCCGAGCGCGACGCCTGGGAGGCCGCGGGCGAGTTCGCCCGGGCCGACGCCGCCGACGCACCGGCGCCGCCCGCCGCTGAGGTGACGGTGCCGCCGGGCGGGCGCCTGGTGGAGGCGGAGTTCGCGGCATCGGTCTGGCAGCTGAACGTGGCCGAGGGCGACACCGTGACGGCAGGTCAGCCGCTCCTGGCCCTGGAGGCGATGAAGATGGAGTCCCGGGTGCACGCCCCGGCGGACGGCGTGGTGGAACGGATCCTCACCCGGCCGGGCGCCCAGGTCGAAGCGGGCACGGCTCTGGTGACCCTCGCCCCGCCCACCCGTACGAACTGAGGAGCCCCGCTGATGTCCCACCCCACTCTCACCCGGGTCCGCGCCGCGTACGCCCGTATCGAGGCGGTGGACCGCCCGGAGATCTGGATCGGTCTGCGCCCGCAGGCCGCCCTGGAGGAGGAGGCCCGCGCCGTCGACACCCGGCTGGCGGCGGGTGAGTTCCTCCCCCTGGCCGGCCGGCTGCTGGCCGTCAAGGGCAACATCGACGTGGCCGGCCTGCCCACCACGGCGGGCTGCCCCTCCTACGCCTACGAACCCGCCGCGGACGCCCCCGTCGTGGCGCGACTCCGTGCGGCCGGGGCGCTGGTGATCGGTACGACGAATCTCGACCAGTTCGCCACCGGTCTGGTCGGCACCCGCTCCCCGTACGGCGCGGTCCGCGGCGCCCTCGCCCCCGAACGCGTCAGCGGCGGTTCCAGCTCGGGTTCGGCGGTCGCGGTCGCGCTCGGCATCGCGGACCTCGCGCTCGGTACGGACACGGCGGGCTCCGGCCGGGTCCCGGCGGCGTTCAACGGCATCGTGGGCCTGAAGCCGACGCGCGGTCTCGTCCCGGTCGACGGTGTGGTCCCCGCCTGCGCGAGCCTGGACTGCGTCACCGTCTTCGCCCGTACGCTCCCCGAGGCGGAGTCGGCTCTCGCCCTGATGACCGGCCCCACGGCCCGCCCCGTCCCCGCCCGTGCCCCGGGTCCGTGGCGGATCGCGGTGCCGTCCGCGGAACAGCTGGGTGAACTGGATCCCGGGTGGGCGGACGCCTACGCGTCCGCGGCGGCCCGCCTCCGCGCGGCGGGCGCCGTCCTGCTTCCCGTCGACCTGACCCCGTTCACGGACGCGGCGGCCATGCTCTACGAGGGGGCGTTCGTCGCGGAGCGCTACACCGCGGTGGGCGCCTTCGTCGACAGCGGCCCCGCGGACCTGGACCCCACGGTGGCGGGCATCATCACGGCCGCCCGGGACATCCCGGCGCACCGCCTGTTCGCGGACCGGGACCGGCTGGAGAGGCTCCGTGCCGCGGCCGAGACCGCACTCGGCGACGCGGACGCCCTGTTGCTCCCCACCACACCGGGCCACCCCACGCTCGCCGAGGTGGCGGCCGACCCGCTGGGCGCGAACGCCCGGCTCGGCCGGTTCACCAACTCCACCAATCTGTTCGACCTGTGCGCGGTGGCGGCCCCGGCGGGCGAGGTGGCCGGTCTGCCGTTCGGCGTGATGCTGATCGGCCGGGCCCACACGGACGAACGCCTGGCCCGGATCGCCGCCCTGCTGCCCCCGCCCGTCCGCATCGCGGTGGCGGGCGCCCACCTGACCGGCGAGCCGCTCAACCCGCAACTCCTTCTCCTGGGCGCCCGCCTGGTCCGTACGACGACGACGGCCCCCGTCTACCGCCTGCACGCCCTGGCGACAACGCCGCCCAAGCCGGGCCTGGTCCGCACGGACGAGGGGGGCGCGGCCATCGAGACGGAGATCTGGGAGCTCCCGGCCGAGGGCCTGGGCACCCTCACCGCGGCGCTCCCGCACCCCATGGTGCTGGGCCGGGTGGACCTGTCGGACGGCACGACGGCCGCGGGCTTCCTCTGCGAGCCGTACGCGGTGGAGGGGGCACAGGACATCACGGGGCACGGCGGCTGGCGTGCGTACAGATCAAGCCTCGCCCACGGCTCCCCCGGCCCGTCCGCGGAGCATCCCGCCGCCCCATCCGGCCCCTCCGGCGTCTGAAGGCGGGGGGGGCCGGGGCAGCGCCCCGGTTACGGTCAGGGACGGGTGGGGGAACAGGCCGTACGCCGCAGGCACTCCCGCACCCGCACCGGGCCGAACACGCGCGGGCGGAAACGCACGGCGCTCCGCCCACGGCGCGGGCCGGCGCCTCAGCCCACCGAGCTGTAGGCCACCACTCCCCGCAACACCTCGTCAACCGCCTTCCGGGCGTTCCGCCCCACCGAGCTCCCCTCACGCGGAGCCGCCGCGGCCACCTGCCCCAGCACGTCGATCACCTGCTTGCACCAGCGCACGAAGTCCCCCGCAGGCATCTCCGCCTCGCGCAGCACCTCGTCCAGCGTCCGCCCGGACGCCCACATGTACACCGCCCAGGCGAATCCGAGGTCGGGTTCGCGCTGTCCGACCCCCTCCGCCTGGTTGATCTTGAAGTCCTCCTCCAGGGCGTCGAGCCGCCCCCAGATCCGGACCATCTCGCCCATCGCGGTCTTCGCAGGCCCGGACGGCAGCTTCGGCGCGACCGCGTCGTCCGACTGCCGCGCCTCGTACACCAACGCCGAGACACACGCGGCGAGTTCGGCAGGGTTGAGGCCCTCCCACACACCCGCCCGCAGGCACTCGCTCGCCAGCAGGTCCAGCTCGCCGTACAGCCGGGCCAGCCGTCGCCCGTGTTCGGTGACCTCGCTGCCCCGCAGATAGTCGAGCTCGGTGAGCAGGGCCACGATCCGGTCGAAGGTACGGGCGATCGTGTTCGTCCGCCCCTCGATCCGCCGCTCCAGCTGCTGCGTGTCCCGCTGCAGCCGGTGATACCGCTCGGCCCATCGCGCGTGGTCCTCGCGCTCGTCGCACCCGTGGCAGGGGTGGGCACGCAACTCGGCCCGGTAGCGCGCGATCTCGCGGTCGTCCGCCGCGACGGCACGCCCGCGGCGATGCCGGTCCGGGACGATGTGCCCGGCCTTGGTCCGCAGCGCGGACGCCAGATCGCGGCGCGACTGCGGAGAGCGCGCGTTGAACGACTTCGGGACCCGCATCCGCTCCAGCGCCTCCACCGGGACCGGGAAGTCGATCGAGGCCAGCCGCTTGACCTGGCGCTCGACCGTCAGCACCAACGGCCGTGGCCCGTCGTGGTACTCCATCCCCCGGTGCCCGTGCCCGTTGGTCCGCCCGGCCGGAAGTCCCGGGTCGAGGACGAGCGCCAGCCCGGCGAACTTGCCGGTCGGCACATGAATGACGTCGCCCGGCTTGAGCTTCTCCAGGGACGCCGCCGCGGCGGCCCGCCGCTGCGAGGCTCCCTGCTTGGCGAGCTCCGTCTCCCGGTCCTTGAGGTCGCGGCGCAGCCGCGCGTACTCCTCGAAGTCACCGAGGTGGCAGGTCATTCCCTCCTTGTAGCCCTCCAGGCCCTCCTCGTTCTTCTGGACCTGGCGGGAGATCCCGACCACCGAGCGGTCCGCCTGGAACTGGGCGAAGGAGGTCTCCAGCAGCTCGCGCGAGCGGTGCCGCCCGAACTGCTGCACGAGGTTGACGGCCATGTTGTACGAGGGGCGGAAACTGGAGCGCAGCGGATACGTACGCGTGCCCGCGAGTCCGGCCAGCGCGCCCGGGTCCATGCCGCGCTGCCAGAGCACCACCGCGTGGCCCTCGACGTCGATGCCGCGGCGGCCGGCGCGGCCGGTCAGCTGGGTGTACTCGCCGGGGGTGATGTCGGCGTGCTGCTCGCCGTTCCACTTGACGAGCTTCTCCAGTACCACCGAGCGCGCGGGCATGTTGATGCCGAGCGCGAGGGTCTCCGTCGCGAAGACCGCCTTCACGAGTCCGCGCACGAAGAGCTCCTCGACGACCTCCTTGAAGGTCGGCAGCATCCCGGCGTGGTGCGCGGCGATGCCCCGCTCCAGGCCTTCGAGCCATTCGTAGTAGCCGAGGACGTGCAGGTCCTCGGTGGGGATGGACGCCGTGCGCTGCTCGACGATCTCCCGGACCAGCCGGCGCTTGTCCTCGTCGTTGAGCCGCAGTCCGGCGTGCAGGCACTGCTGCACGGCGGCCTCGCAGCCGGCCCTGCTGAAGATGAACGTGATGGCGGGCAGCAGTCCCTCGGCGTCCAGCCGGTCGATGACCTCGGCCCGCGACGGTGTCCAGATGCGGCTGCGCTGGCGCCGCTCGCGCTCGCGGTCCGCCTCGCGCACCATCTTCCCGCGACGGCGTTCACGCGGGTTGTATCCGCGCTGGTTCTCCATGCGGGCGAGCCGGACCAGGTCGGGGTTGACCTCACGGCGTCCGGACCCGCGGCCGCCGTGGTCGCTCTCCTCCTCGAAGAGGTCGTACATCCGGCGGCCGGCCAGCACGTGCTGCCAGAGCGGCACCGGCCGGTGCTCGGAGACGATGACCTGGGTGTCACCGCGGACGGTGTCCAGCCAGTCGCCGAACTCCTCCGCGTTGGACACGGTCGCCGAGAGCGAGACCAGGGTGACGGATTCGGGGAGGTGGATGATCACTTCCTCCCACACGGCGCCCCGGAAGCGGTCGGAGAGGTAGTGCACCTCGTCCATCACCACGTAGCCGAGGCCGTTCAGCGCCTGGGAGCCCGCGTACAGCATGTTCCTCAGCACCTCGGTGGTCATGACGACCACCGGTGCGTCGGCGTTGACGCTGTTGTCCCCGGTCAGCAGGCCCACCTTGTCCGCGCCGTAGCGCTTGACCAGGTCGGCGAACTTCTGGTTGGAGAGGGCCTTGATCGGCGTGGTGTAGAAGCATTTGCGGCCCTGGGCCAGGGCGAGGTGCACGGCGAACTCGCCGACGATCGTCTTGCCCGACCCCGTGGGGGCCGCGACGAGCACGCCCTTGCCGGCCTCCAGCGCCTTGCAGGCCTCGATCTGATAGGGGTCCAGATCGAACTCGTACATCTCGCGGAACGGTCCGAGCGCGGTCGCCTGCTCGGCGGCTCGGATCCGGGAAGCCTGGTATCGCTCAGCTGGTGAGAGGTCCTCTGTCATCTTGTCCACGAGCCTACCCGCCGCCTGTGACAGTCACTCGATCTTTAATCGGCCGTGGTGGAACGCGCCCCCAGCACCCGGACGGCACCCCTGACACAGGTGGCGGTCAGCGGCAGCGGACCGAGCGGCTCACCGTCCGCGTACGCGGTGACACCGACCGCTTCGAGGGCGATCGAGGACACCCGGTGCACCGTGACGACCGGGTGTCCGAGGTGCGTCCCCTTGTACACCTTGGGGAACACCTTGAGGAGGGTCGTACGGCTGCACTCGCCGACGACGGTCACGTCGAAGAGGCCGTCGTCCATGACGGCGTCCGCGCAGATCCGCATGCCGCCCCCGTAGGTCGAGCCGTTGCCGACGGCGATGAGCGTCGCCTCGATCTCCCGGACCGGCCCGCCGTCCAGACTCATGCGGTACGTGAGGGGCTTGAAGGCGGCGAGTTCGGCGAGGATCGCCAGGTCGTACTTGAACCGGCCGCCGACCCAGCGCATCCGGTTGCCGCGGTCGTTGACGCGGGAGTCGAAGCCGGAGGCGAGCACGGAGCCGAACCAGCGCTCACCGACCCGGCCGAGGTCGATCTCGCGGACGGTACCGCCCTTCAGCGCCTCGGCGGCCAGCCGTCCCGCCGCCGCGGGGTCCCGTATCGGCATGCCGAGAGCGCGGGCGAAGTCGTTGCCCGTACCGACGGCGACGACACCGAGCGGGGTCAGGGTCCCGGCGACCGCCTGGAGGGCGAGGGACATCATCCCGTCGCCGCCGACGGCTATCAGCGCGCCCGTTCCCCCCGCCACGGCCTCGCGCGCCCGTCGCAACGCGTCGTCGGCGTCCTCGCCGAGGACCGTACGGACGGAGAATCCGGCGTCCCGCAACGCGGAAGCGGCCGGCTGCGCGGCGTGCGCGCCCCGGCCGCGTCCTGCGGTGGGATTGACGAAAAGAGTGATCTCGCTGGTCACCCGGGGGACCTTACAAGGTCAGGTGATGTCGTCGTAACCGTCTCGTCGGCCCGACCGTCCGCCGTCCTGTTCCCCGTCCGCCTGTGCGGGCAGCGAAGCCGAGACGTTCTCCATCTCGCCGATGTCCTCGGGGGTCAGATCCAGGTCCGAGGCCTCGTCGTCGTCCAGCTCGGCGTCGGGGTTGCCCAGACGCCTGCGCCGGTCGTTGGCGACGCAGATACCGAGCGCGAGGAAGTAGAGCAGCACGATCGGCGCGGCCAGCACCACCATCGTCAGCGGGTCACCCGTCGGGGTGGCGACCGCTGCGAAGACCGTGATGCCCATGATCATCGCGCGCCACCAGGACGCGAGCCGCTTGGCCGAGAGCACTCCGGTGAAGTTCAGCAGGACAAGCAGGAGCGGCAGCTCGAAGGCCAGACCGAACACGATCACCATGCGCGTGACGATGTCGAGATAGTCGTCCACGGGCAGCAGGTTCGTCGTGTTGTCCGGCGTGAAGTCGAGCAGCACCGCCGCGGTCTGCGGCATCAGGATGTACGCGAGCGCGGCACCCACGCAGAACAGCGGCACACCGGCGCCGACGAAGCCCAGCGCGTACTTCTTCTCGTTCTTGTGCAGACCCGGGGCCAGGAACGCCCAGAGCTGGTAGAGCCAGACGGGGGTGGAGAACACCACGCCCGCCATGAGGGAGACCTTGAGGGCGATGGAGAACGGGGCGACCAGACCGTTCACCGTCATCTCGGCGCACGGGTGACCGTTCGCCTGCTTCTTCTGGCCGTCCGTGCACCCGACCGACTCCAGGATGGGCTTGATCAGGAAGTCGATCAGATCCTGGTAGAAGAAGGCCGTGACCGACGTGATCACGATGACCGCCACGACCGCGATCAGCAGTCGGTTACGCAACTCACGCAGGTGATCAGCGAGGGGCATCCGCCCCTCGCCGTCCTTCTCCTGCTTGCGGGCAGACTTGAGCAACCCACTTCCCTCGTCTCGTGCGGCAGCTGTCGGGGAGACCCGTCAGCGATCAGCTCTGGGTGGTGGGCTTCGCTTCGTTCACCGGGCGGGAGCTCGTCACGTCGCCGGGAGCGGCCTGGATCGTGCGCGCTGCGGCGGGCTGCTGGGCAGCCTGGTCGGCGACGGTGTCCGTCGTGGCGACCGGCTCGTCGTCCTTCTTCATCGCCTTGGCCTCGCTCTTGAGGATGCGGGCCGACTTGCCGAGGGAACGGGCCATGTCGGGAAGCTTCTTGGCACCGAACAACAGCAGGATGACAGCGATGATCAGAACGATCTCGAGAGGCTTCAGATTGCCCATGATGTGCTTCCTTCTCGCTGTGGCGGCTGGAGGTGGGCTCGCTGCCCTTGGACCGGACACACGTCCGATCATTTCGCTGGGAGCGATCGTAACCCGCGGGAGTAAACGCGAGGCAATGCCTATGCATACTTTCGATGCGGCCCGCACCTCCTGCCAGGACCGTCACCAGCAGCGTACCCCCCGCGTCCGTGAAAGAGGAGGCCGCGCCCGCCTGGACGGAACGGGCCCCGCTAGCGCAGGGTTTCGCCCGTGGCGGCGAGATCCGTGGCGGCGCGCTCCAGGTCCTCGGCGGCCCTGTTGATGCGCTCAGTGGTGCGCGTCACCTGATGACCGAGACGCTGGGCCTCGATGAAGACCTTGACGGCCAGCACGCCCAGGACGGCGATGCCGAGGAATCCCAGGGCGATGGCGAGCATGGGCCAGAACATGCGCAGAGCCTCGATGTGTCTAGTGTCCGAAGGTCCGGAGTGATGTCTCAGGCACCGGTGTGCAGGCGCAGCGTCCGCACGCCGCCGCCGGTGAGGAGTTCCACTATCCGCTCCCCCGCGGCCCGGCGGACGGACGCGTCGCACGCGGGACAGGTGAAGGAGTAGAACGTGGTCCGGCTGCTCGCGCCGATCGCGAGACGGAACTCCGCCGCCGCGAGTTCGGAGCGCGCGCGGCACTCCGGGCAGGCCGCCTTGAACCGTACCGACTCGGGAACGACCACGGTCGGCACGGCAGGCACACCTGACACCACAGACTTATGGGTCATATCTCCTCAGGTATCCCCTCAGGCCGGGCCGTCGTACGCGGCGAGCGCCGCCCGGGCCGCGGCCTGTGCGCTCCGCGCCAGCTCCGGCGGCGAGACGATGCGCCCTTCCCTGCCGAGCCGGAGCGCGAGTCTGCGCAGCGAGGCCGGGTCGGGGGTGCGCAGGGTGATCCGCAGGCCGCCGTCGGGCAGCTCATCGGCGCTGTCGTGGGGGTAGTACTCGGCCACCCAGCGCCCGCCGGGGCCGACCTCGACCACCACCTCCGGGTCCTCGGCGGCAGGCTGCACCAGCCCCTCGGACAGGTCCCTCAGCTCCAGCTCGGGCGGTGCGGCCGGCTCGTCGAGGAGCCGGATCTCGGCGACCCGGTCGAGTCGGAACGTACGCCGGTCCTCGGAGGACCGGCACCAGGCCTCCATATAGGTGTGGCCGACGGCGAACAGCCGGATCGGGTCCACCTCGCGCTCGGTCAGCTCGTCGCGCGCGGGCGAGTAGTACCGCAGCCAGAGCCGGCGGCGCTCGGAGATCGCCCGGTCCACGTCGGCGAAGACGCCGCCCTCGGACTCGAACGTGACCGAGAGCCGGGAGCTGGCGGCCCCGACCTCACCGGCTGCGGCCTCCAGCTTGGCGGTGGCCCGCAGCAGGGCCTGGCGGTCGCTCTCGCGCAGTCCGGGCAGCGTCGCGACGGCGCGGGCGGCGACCAGCAGGGCCGTCGCCTCGTCGGCGGCGAGGCGCAGGGGCTCGGCGACGTCATCCGGGTTGTGCCACCAGATGCGGTCGCCGTCGGTGTCGATGTCCAGCAGATCGCCGCCGCGGAAGCTCGTCCCGCACATGGGCAGGACGTCGAGGTCCGAGATCAGCTCGTCCTCGGTGATACCGAAGGCCCGGGCGACGTCCTGGACATGGGCGCCGGGGCGCTCGCGCAGATACGTCACCAGGGAGAGCATCCGGCGGGTCTGGTCGATGGCGTTCGTGGCCATGAATACGGTCCCCTCAGTCCTTGGCCACGGCGCGCAGCCGGTCCACCACGTCGGCCCGCAGATCCGCAGGTTCACTCACCACGACGTCCGGACCGAACTCGACGAGCCAGGCGTCCAGACCGTGTCCGTACGGAATCTCCAACTCCTCCCACCCGTCCCCGAGTTCCCGGACCGATATCGCCCGGGCCCGCAGCGGGTAGCCGGAGTCCGCCCGCAGCCTGATCAGCGCGGTGCGCGTCGCCGTCTCGCCCGCCCAGCTCTCGACGGTCTCTCGGACGGTGACCACGTCGGGCACCTCGGCGGTGAAGGCTCCGGCGCGCGAGCGCACCTTGCCGGAGATCCGGGAGAGCCGGAACACCCGCTCCGCGCCCCGCTCCCGGTCCCAGCCGGCCAGGTACCAGTGGCCGCGCCAGCATTCCAGCGTCCACGGCTCGACCTGGCGCTGCTCGGGGCGTGCGGCATTGGCCTTGCGGTAGTCGAAGGTCACCGGCCGGCGGTCGCGGCAGGCGAGCATCAGCGGTTCGAACGCGGCCTCGTGGACGGGGATGCGGGGTTCGAGGGCGCTGTGCACCTCGTACGCGTCCTCCGCCTCCGGCATGCCCGCGGCCCGCAGCTTCTGCAGGGCTCCGCTGGCGGCGCCGGCCAGCCGGGCCTGCTGCCAGACCTTGGCGGCCAGTCCGAGGGCTGCGGCCTCCTCGGCGTCCAGGGTGATCGGGGGCAGCCGGTTGCTGTCGCGGCGGGCGAGGTAGCCGGTGTCGCCGTCCAGGTTCTCCACGGTCTCGATGACCAGACCGAGCTCGCGCAGATCGTCCTTGTCGCGCTCGAACATCCGGTTGAAGGCGTCGTCGGAGCCCGCTTCGAGATAGGCCTCGATGGAACCGCGCAGTTCGCGCTTGCTGAGCGGGCGCCGGGTCCCCAGCAGACACAGTGCCAGGTTCATCAGCCGCTCGGCCTTGGCAATCGCCATCGACGCCCTTTCTGTTTTGCTCTACGACCCTCGACCGTACCGCTCCGGGCTGTCCGGACAAAAGCCGGTGCCGCGACGGGGCAGACCCCGCCCGCCACAGCACGAGGGCCCGTGCCTGGCGGCACGGGCCCTCGGAGCGCGGAGGCGCCGGATCAGACGGCGACCAGGTCGCAGACGAAGATCAGCGTCTCGCCCGGGGCGATCGTGCCGCCACCGGCGCCGCGGTCGCCGTAGGCGAGGTGCGCGGGGATGGTCAGCTGGCGACGGCCGCCGACCTTCATGCCCTGCACGCCCTGGTCCCAGCCCTTGATGACCTGACCGGCACCGAGCTGGAACTGGAGCGGCGTACCGCGGTTCCAGGAGGCGTCGAACTCCTCGCCGGTGGAGAAGGCCACGCCCACGTAGTGGACGGAGACGGTCTGGCCGGCCTGGGCCACGGCACCGTCACCTTCCCAGATCTCCTTGATCTCCAGGTCGGCCGGCGGCTCGCCACCCGGGAAGTCGATCTCGGGCTTCTCGATGCTCACTGACTTGCTCCTCTAAATGATGAACTGGGCAACCGGGACAGTCTTACATCTTTGCCAGGATGTCCACGGCGAAGACGAGCGTGGAGTTCGCGGGGACCGACTGCTGCGCCTTGTCACCGAGGCCCTGGTCCGGCGGAATGACGAGCAGCACACGGCTGCCGATCTTCTTGCCGATCAGGCCGTTCTTGAGTCCCTTGAGGGTGACCTGGGCCAGCGGGAAGGAGGCGGTCTTGCCCGTGGTGTAGGTGTTGTCGAACTCCTTGCCGTCCTTCCACAGCTTGGCCACGTAGTTCACGACGACCGTGTCGGTCTCCTTGACGACGTCGCCCTTGGACTCCAGGACGTAGTTGGAGACCAGCTTCTTGGGCGGAGTGACCTTGCTGGGGATCGTGAGGGTCGGCGCCTTGCCGTCAGTGTTCGTGCCCACCTTCGGCAGGTCGACGTTGTCCTGGGCGACCGGCGTGCCCTTGGCGGATGCCGGGATCTGCTTGGCCTTCAGGATGTCGACGACGAAGACGAGGGTGGCGTTCGGCTTGATGTCACCCTGGCCCTGCGCGCCGTAACCGAGGTCCGGCGGGATGACGAGCTCGACCCTGCTGCCGACCTTCTGGCCGACCAGGCCCTTGTCCCAGCCCTGGATGACCATGCCGGCGCCGAGCGTCAGATCGAACGGCTGCTTGCGGTCGAAGCTGTTGTCGAACGGCTTGTCGGAGTCCCAGGCCTGGCCCAGGTAGTTGACCTGGATCGCGTCGCCGTTCTTGAGCGTGGCGCCGTCACCCTCACTGACGACCTTGGTCTTCAGCTCTTTGGGCGGCGTTCCCGTGCCCTTGGCCAGGGTGGGCTTCTCGCCGAACTTCGCGCCCGCGGTGATGGCGGGGAACCCGCCCTTCGTGGGGGCGGACGCGGAGGCGGAAGCGGAGTCGGAGCCCTTGTCGTCGCCGCCGCAGGCCGCTGTCAGCAGCAGCAGGGGGATGACGAGAAGGCCGGCAATTCGGCGCACTGGTTCCTCAGATCTCAGACGGCACGTTGTTGGGACACAGCCCCAGGGGTCCCCGACACTCTAAGGGCTGTCCCGCAATTCCTGGCGGGCGCACGACGACAGCTACGGCACCTCGCCGCGTTGTCGAAACGCCCGAATACATCCAGTATGCGGGCGCCCCTCCGCCTTGCGATGCACCGCATCTGACGCCGCGCGCTGATCCACCAGGAATTGCGGGACAGCCCTTAGGGCGTGCGCAGGGCCCCGTACGAGGAACGTACGGGGCCCGAGTCGCACAAGAGCCGAGGCGCGTCCTGCGCCGGCTCACATACCCGCGATCAGCTTCTCCACTCGGTCGTCGACGGATCGGAACGGGTCCTTGCACAACACCGTGCGCTGCGCCTGGTCGTTGAGCTTGAGATGGACCCAGTCGACGGTGAAGTCCCGCCGCTGCTCCTGGGCCCGCCGGATGAAGTCGCCCCGCAGCCGCGCCCGGGTCGTCTGCGGGGGCACCGACTTGCCCTCGAAGATCTTCAGGTCGTTGCAGATACGGGCGGCCTGCCCCTTGCGTTCCAGCAGGTAGTACAGGCCCCGGCGGCGGTGGATGTCGTGGTAGGCGAGGTCTATCTGGGCGACCCGCGGATTCGACATGGTCATGTTGTGCTTGGCCCGGTACCGCTCGATGAGCTTGTACTTCATGACCCAGTCGATCTCGGTGCCGATCCGGTCGAGGTCCTCGGCCTCGATCGCGTCGAGCGTGCGGCCCCACAGTTCGAGGACCTTCTCGACGTTGCCCGTGCGGATGCCACGGCGGTCCACGAAGTCCACGGCCTTCTCGTAGTACTCGCGCTGGACCTCTATGGCGGAGGCCTCGCGGCCGCTGGCGAGCCGGACCTTGCGCTGCCCCGTGATGTCGTGGCTGACCTCGCGGATCGCCCGGATCGGGTTCTCCAGCGTCAGATCCCGCATCACCGTGCCCGCCTCGATCATGCGGAGCACCAGGTCGGTCGCGCCGACCTTGAGGAGCATGGTCGTCTCGGACATGTTGGAGTCGCCGACGATGACGTGGAGGCGGCGGTAGCGCTCCGCGTCCGCGTGCGGTTCGTCGCGGGTGTTGATGATCGGACGGGAGCGCGTCGTCGCGGAGCTGACGCCCTCCCAGATGTGCTCGGCACGCTGGCTGACGCAGTAGACGGCGCCCCGGGGGGTCTGCAGCACCTTGCCGGCGCCGCAGATCAGCTGTCTCGTGACGAGGAAGGGAATGAGGATGTCCGCGAGCCGGGAGAATTCCCCGTGCCGCGCCACGAGGTAGTTCTCATGGCATCCGTAGGAGTTTCCTGCCGAGTCGGTGTTGTTCTTGAAGAGATAGACGTCGCCCGCGATTCCCTCCTCGTGCAGGCGGCGTTCGGCGTCGACAAGCAGGCCTTCGAGAATGCGCTCGCCGGCCTTGTCGTGGGTGACCAGCTCGGTCAGGTTGTCGCATTCGGGGGTTGCATATTCCGGATGCGATCCCACGTCGAGGTAGAGGCGGGCGCCGTTCCGCAGAAAGACATTGCTGCTGCGGCCCCATGACACAACACGGCGGAAGAGGTAGCGCGCCACTTCATCAGGAGACAGTCGGCGCTGTCCCCTGAACGTGCACGTGACGCCGTACTCGTTCTCCAGCCCGAAAATGCGGCGGTCCATGACTGAACATTACGCCTGATGGCCCGAGCTGAAACCGGGTTCGACGGCACCGTTTCGATCATTTTCCGATCCTCGCACCGCGACAGCACTACGCCCGGGAGCTGCGAGGACCTTTCCGGTGGCCAGCAGAACCACCAGAGCGGCCACTCCACCGGCCCCCGCGACGGCGAAGCTCCACGCCGTCCCGCCCAGTTCCACGGCCGGGCCCGCCACGGCCGTCCCGGCCGCCGCGCCCACCCCGAACGTCGTCACGAGCCAGGAGAACGCCTCCGTCACCGTGCCCCGCGGGGCGTGCCGGTCGACGACGATGAACGAGCAGGCGATGGCCGGGGCCAGGAACACCCCGGCGACCGCGGCCAGCACGGTCATCGCCACCACGCCCGGGGTCAGCACCAGCGGGAGGTAGCCGAGCGCGAGCAGCGCCACGATCACCCGGAGCCTGCGCTCGGGCGGCCCCGACCACTGACGTGCCCCGTACACCGTCCCCCCGATCAGCGCGCCGAGTCCCAGGGCCGCCATCAGCCAGCCGTAGACGGACTCCTGGCCCTGGTCGTCCGCGTACGCCACGCCCGCCACCGTGATGGACCCCAGCGCCAGGCCGACGAAGAAGAAGGAGCCGAGCAGCGCCAGCAGCCCCGGCGAGCGGAGCGCCCCCAGCCAGTGGGACTCGCGCGGTGCGGAACGCCAGGCCCTGGACGGCTCGGACAGGACGACGGAGAGCGCCCCCAGGACGCCGATCGCGTTGATGACGAGCAGGGCCGCGGCCGGCGACCAGAGGGAGACCAGCACGGTCACCAGCAGCGGCCCCACCGTGAACATGACCTCCTGCGCGACCGCGTCCATGGCGTACGCGCGGTGCACCCGGTCCTCGCTGCCGAGGATGCTGGGCCACAGGGCCCGCAGACCGCCCTCCAGCGGCGGTGTGAACAGTCCAGCCACGGCCACGGCCGCGTAGGCGAGCGGCAGCCACCCGAAGCCCGCCACGGCGAGCAGGACCATGCCGAGGGCCGACAGGGCGGCGGCGGGCAGCTGGACGCGCGGCTGGCCGTACAGGTCCACGGCACGGCCCAGCAGCGGCTGCCCGACCGCGGTGCCCAGCCCGTACACCGCGGCGAGCGCGCCCGCGAGGGCGTAGCTGCCCCCCTCCGCACGGGTGAACAGCACGATCGCGATGGGGGCGGTGCCGTTCGGCAGCCGCCCCACGAGGGTGCCCGTGAGCAGGCGGGCGGCATGCCGCGCCCGGAGGATGTCCAGATATCCCGCGGCCATGTCCCGCCCTCTCCTTGGAGCGCCCTTCCGGCCACCCTAGGTTTTACGTATAACTTCCAGGTACATACGTACCATGAGCCCAGCCCGCAGGTCCACCTCACGGCGCCTGCCCCGACCGGCCCGGAGGCCCGCGTGACCAGCCCAGCCCCACCCGGCCCGCCCCGGCCCACCAGCCGCGACGTCGCACGGGCCGCAGGCGTTTCCCAGGCCACCGTCTCCCTGGTCCTCGGCGACAAATGGCGCGGCCGGGTCTCCGAGGCGACCGCCGGACGGGTCCGCGACGCCGCCCGCGGCCTGGGCTACCGGCCCAACCTCGCCGCCCGCAATCTGCGCCTCGGCCACACCAGGACCGCCCTGCTCGTCGTCCCCGCCCTGACGAACGAGTTCTTCGCCCGGGTCTACACCGGCGCCGCCGCGGTCGCCGCCGAACACGGCTTCGGCGTGGTCCTCTACCCCTCGCCCGACGGCACGGGGCCCGCCCGGGACCCCTTCGCCTCGGCACGCGCCGCCCTGGACGGCGTGATCGCCTCCTCCATGGCCGCCGACGCCCTCGGCGCCCTGCACGGCGCCGACGTCCCTCTGGTCATGCTCGACAGCGATCCCGCCGCGCCGGGACCCGCCGCCCGGGTCAACCTCGACATCGCCGACGGGATGCGCCAGGTGGCACGCCATCTGCTCGCCCTCGGCCACCGGCGCTTCATCCATCTCGCGTCGGCCGTCGACTCCTGGACGTTCGTGGTCCGCGCCCGGGCGCTCCACGACACCCTGAGCGGCGTCCCCGGGACCGACGTCCGTTCCGTGCGGGCCGCGCTGGACGTGCGGGCCGGACGCGCGGCCGCAGAACGCGCGCTGGCCCTACCCGGCCCCCGGCCCACTGCCATCGTCTGCGACGACGACATCCTGGCCGCGGGTGCCTGCAAGGCCGCCCGACGGCTCGGGCTGCGGGTCCCGGACGACCTCTCGGTCACCGGCTTCGACGACCTGGCGCTGGCCACGGCCGTCGAACCCGAGCTCACCACCGTGCAACTGCCCGCCGAGCAGGTCGGCGAGCGCGGCATGAGCGCGCTGCTGGCCGTACTGGACGGCAGGCCGGCGGAGCCCGGCAGCCTGCCGGTGCACCTGGTCGTCCGCGGCTCCTCCGCGCCCCCGCCCGACTGCGGCACCCCATGACAGTGCCCCGGCCCGCCGGGGAGGCGGACCGGGGCACAGAGGCCGGCGCAGCGGCTACTCCACGTCGCCGCCCGAATCGGTGGAATCCTCGGACGCACCGGCACCGGGGGACTTCGGGGCGGCCTTCTTCGCGCTCGCCCCGCCGGTGTCCGTCGTGGCCGCCGAGGTGTCCGCGCCCTCGCCGTCCTCCGTGTCCGAAGGAGCGTCCGTCGGCGTCGAACCGGCGCCGTCCGCCTCCAGCAGCCGCGCCAGCTGCCGGCCGACGATCCGCTTGAACTTGCGCTGCTGCGGCCTCGTACGGTCCAGGACCGCGACCTCCAGCCGCTCCGCGGGGATCTCCCGCTCGCTGCCGTTGGGATCGCGGGACAGCGCCTGCACCGCGAGCTTCAGCGCCTCGGCGAGGGACATCCCGTCGCGGTGGCGCTGATCCAGGAAGGTGCTGATCTGTTCCGCGTTGCCGCCGACCGCGACCGAGCCGTGCTCGTCCACGATCGAGCCGTCGTGCGGCAGCCGGTAGATCTGGTCGCCCTCGGGCCCGGCCCCGACCTCGGCGACCACCAGCTCCACCTCGTACGGCTTCTCGGCCGCACTGGAGAAGATGGTGCCCAGCGTCTGCGCGTAGACGTTCGCCAGTCCACGCGCCGTCACGTCGTCGCGGTCATAGGTGTATCCGCGCAGATCGGCGTAGCGCACTCCGCCGATGCGGAGATTCTCGTATTCGTTGTACTTTCCGGCGGCGGCGAAACCGATCCGGTCATAGATCTCGCTGAACTTGTGCAGCGCACGGGACGGGTTCTCGCCGACGAACACAATGCCGTCGGCGTACTGCAGCACAACCAGGCTGCGACCACGGGCGATGCCCTTCCGGGCGTATTCCGCCCGGTCGGCCATGGCCTGCTGAGGTGAGACATAGAACGGCGTCGACACCGGCTATCCGTCCCTTTCTGTCAGTGGCAGGAGCATCGAAGAAGCCTCGGAACGGACGGTCAGAGCAGCGCTGCGCGCGGGCCGTCGGGCTGTTCCAGCCGGCGTTCCAGAATGGAGCGCGCGATCTCGGAGGATTCCGCCGCGGTCAGCTTCCGGAAGCCCTCGTCGGTGATGACGGTGACGATCGGATAGATACGGCGGGCCACGTCCGGACCGCCGGTCGCCGAATCGTCGTCCGCGGCGTCGTACAGCGCCTGGACGACCAGCGTGAGCGTCTGCTCCTCCGTCAGGTCCTCGCGGTACAGCTTCTTCATCGAGTTGCGGGCGAAGATCGATCCCGAGCCGGTCGACGCGTACCCGTGCTCCTCGGAACGGCCGCCGGTGACGTCGTAGCTGAAGATCCGGCCCCGCTCGCGGTCCACGTCGTAGCCGGCGAAGAGCGGCACCACGGCGAGACCCTGCATGGCCATCGCCAGATTGCCCCGGATCATCGTGGAGAGCCGGTTCGCCTTGCCCTCCAGGGAGAGCTGGGCCCCCTCGACCTTCTCGAAGTGCTCAAGCTCCAGCTGGAAGAGCTTGACCATCTCCACGGCCAGCCCGGCCGTACCGGCGATACCCACCGCCGAGTACTCGTCGGCCGGGAAGACCTTCTCGATGTCGCGCTGCGCGATCATGTTGCCCATGGTCGCCCGCCGGTCACCGGCCAGGACGACGCCGCCGGGGAAGGACGCCGCGACGATCGTGGTGCCGTGCGGCGCCTCGATGGCCCCCTTCATGGGCGGCAGCTGCCGGTTGCCCGGGAGCATCCCGGGCGACTGCTCGGTCAGGAAGTCCATGAACGAAGAGGACCCGGGCGTCAGGAAGGCAGCTGGTAGACGCCCGGTGCTACGAGTGTTGGCTTCCACGCGTTTCCCTCCAGGTAAGCGATGGCCCTGCGCAAGGTGTCAGGAGCATCTCCCAACTTGCCGATGGCCGAGTTGCAGTTGAAGCACAGTACGCCTCGGACCCTACCCGTCTGGTGGCAGTGATCCACATGAACGGCGGGTGAGGCCAGACAGATCGTGCAGACCCCCGACTGCGAGGAGATCGTGTCGTCGCGCTGAGCCATGGTCATGCCGTACTGGCGTTTCAGGTGACCCTCGCGCCCCTCAACCGACTTGCACGCCTTGCAGCGCGTCGCCAAGCCATCGGGGGCGGTCGAGTTGCGGTGCCAGTCGCTGTGTGGTTTGACCTCACCGCACTTCCGGCATTCCTTGTGCCCCTGCGGAACGCGTACACGCTCTCGCACCGGCTTTCCCTGGGACCCTCGGCGGCGCCGGTAATGCGCAGCGCCGTAAGCAGCCACGCATTCCCGGCACCGAGGCTGAAGCCCGTCGCGCCGGTTCCTGTCCGACGCGAAGGAAGTCATTGGCAGCTCCCGCTCACACCCAGAGCACCACTTCGCCTCAAACGATGGGGACATCTCGCCTACTGTCCGCCTTTTTGAACGAAGCTCCGCACGAAATCCTCTGCGTTGGCTTCGAGTACGTCGTCGATCTCGTCCAAGACGTCGTCCACGTCGTCGCTCAGCTTCTCCTGTCGCTCCTTGAGGTCCTCGGAGCCCTGCGCATCCTGCGCCTGCTCCTCGGCCTCTTCCGTGGAACGCGTCGCCTTCTGCTGTCCGCCGCCGGTGTCCTTGGTCGCCATATAGCTCACCCCGCTCGGTTCGAAGCACTTGATCAGACCCTACCTACGGGGTCCGACATTGGCCCGGTACTTGTCTCAACGTCCGGAGGTCATCGGAATGATTCCCAGTCGGCGGCCCTTTCAGCCGCCCGACAGCACCCGGACCAGTTCCTCCGCGGTGCGGCAGCGGTCCAGGAGTGCCTTGACGTGGTCACGGGTGCCCCGCAGCGGCTCCATCGTGGGGACCCGCTGAAGGGAGTCGTGGCCCGGCAGGTCGAAGATGACCGAGTCCCAGGAGGCCGCGGCGACATCGTCCGCGTACTGTTCCAGACAGCGACCGCGGAAATACGCTCTGGTGTCCTCCGGGGGCGCTGTACGGGCCTTCTCGACCTCGTTCTCGTCCAGCAGGCGCTTCATCCTGCCGCGGGCCACCAGACGGTTGTAGAGGCCCTTCTCGGCCCGCACGTCGGCGTACTGCAGGTCCACCAGGTGCAGGCGGGCCGCGTCCCAGTCCAGGTCGTCGCGGCGGCGGTAGCCCTCCATGAGCTCCCGCTTGGCGATCCAGTCCAGCTCCCGGGAGAGGCTCATCGGGTCGTTCTCCAGCCGGTTGAGCGTGTCCTCCCAGCGGACCAGGATGTCCTTGGTCTGCTCGTCGGCGTCCGCCCCGTACCGCTCCTCGACGTATTTGCGGCCCAGCTCGAAGTACTCCATCTGGAGCTGGACAGCGGTGAGTGTCCGGCCGCTGCGCAGAGTGATCAGCTGCTGGAGGTCCGGGTCGTGGGAGACCTGGTGCAGGGTGCGCACCGGCTGGTCGACGGCCAGGTCGACGTTGATGAAGCCGTCCTCGATCATGGAGAGGACCAGCGAGGTGGTGCCGAGCTTGAGGTAGGTGGAGATCTCCGAGAGATTCGCGTCACCGATGATCACGTGGAGCCGGCGGTACTTCTCGGCATCGGAGTGGGGCTCGTCGCGTGTGTTGATGATCGGGCGCTTGAGGGTGGTCTCCAGACCGACCTCGACCTCGAAGTAGTCGGCGCGCTGACTGATCTGGAAGCCGTGCTCGTGGCCGTCCTGGCCGATGCCGACCCGGCCCGCGCCGGTGACGACCTGGCGCGAGACGAAGAACGGCGTCAGATGGCGCACGATGTCGGAGAACGGGGTCTCGCGCTTCATCAGGTAGTTCTCGTGCGTGCCGTACGACGCGCCCTTGTTGTCGGTGTTGTTCTTGTAGAGGTGGATCGGCTGGGCGCCCGGGAGCTGGGCGGCGCGCTCGGCCGCCTCGGCCATGATGCGTTCGCCTGCCTTGTCCCAGAGGACCGCGTCCCTGGGGTTGGTGATCTCCGGCGAGCTGTACTCGGGGTGCGCGTGGTCGACGTAGAGCCGTGCCCCGTTGGTGAGGATGACGTTGGCCAGGCCGATGTCCTCGTCGGTGAGCTGGCTGGAGTCGGCGGTCTCGCGGGCGAGGTCGAAGCCTCGCGCGTCGCGCAGCGGATTCTCCTCCTCGAAGTCCCAGCGGGCGCGGCGCGCCCGGTGCATCGCCGCCGCGTAGGCGTTGACGATCTGGGACGAGGTGAGCATGGCATTGGCGTTGGGGTGGCCTGGCACGGAAATCCCGTACTCGGTCTCGATGCCCATTACTCGCCGTACGGTCATGCGGCCCTCCTTGCCCGGCGGCGCTCCCTTCCGGGGCGGCGCTCAAGTACCGCTGCTTTACCGGTGCGTGCGCGGTTCGCCCGTTCCCGCACTGCGCGACCGGGCGGTATGCCAGAGCCTAGAGCGCCTCTGTGCCGGTGGGGAGATCAATTACGTCATTACCTGCGGTGTCGTGGGAGCTGTCCGGAAAGCAACCGGCTGCGGATGCCCGGCCGGGCATCCGCAGCCGGTCTGCGTTCTAGAGGTACTGCCCGGTATTCGCCACCGTGTCGATGGAACGACCGGTGTCCGCGCCCTGCTTCCCGGTGACGAGTGTGCGGATGAAGACGATCCGCTCACCCTTCTTGCCGGAGATCCTGGCCCAGTCGTCCGGGTTGGTGGTGTTCGGCAGGTCCTCGTTCTCCTTGAACTCGTCCACGCAGGCCTGGAGGAGGTGGGAGACGCGCAGGCCCTTCTGGCCCTGCTCGAGGAATGCCTTGATGGCCATCTTCTTGGCCCGGTCGACGATGTTCTGGATCATCGCGCCGGAGTTGAAGTCCTTGAAGTAGAGGACTTCCTTGTCGCCGTTGGCGTACGTGACCTCGAGGAAGCGGTTCTCCTCGGACTCGGTGTACATCCGCTCGACGACCGACTGGATCATGGCGTGAGCCGCGGCCTCCTTGGAGCCGGTGTGCTCGGCGAGATCGTCCGCGTGCAGGGGCAGCGAAGGCGTGAGGTACTTCGCGAAGATGTCCTTCGCGGCCTCTGCGTCGGGACGCTCGATCTTGATCTTCACATCGAGGCGGCCGGGTCGAAGGATCGCGGGGTCGATCATGTCCTCGCGGTTGGAGGCGCCGATGACGATGACGTTCTCCAGGCCCTCGACGCCGTCGATCTCGGCGAGCAGCTGGGGGACGATGGTGTTCTCCACGTCCGAGCTGACGCCGGATCCCCGGGTGCGGAAGAGCGACTCCATCTCGTCGAAGAAGACGATGACGGGGGTACCCTCACTCGCCTTCTCACGGGCACGCTGGAAGACCAGGCGGATGTGCCGCTCGGTCTCGCCGACGTACTTGTTGAGGAGCTCCGGACCCTTGATGTTGAGGAAGTAGCTCTTGCCGGCCGGCTGGCCGGTGACTTCGGCGACCTTCTTGGCAAGGGAGTTGGCGACGGCCTTGGCAATGAGTGTCTTGCCGCAGCCGGGCGGACCGTAGAGCAGGATGCCCTTCGGTGGCCGCAGCTCGTGCTCCTTGAAGAGGTCCGGGTGGAGGTAGGGGAGCTCGACCGCGTCCCGGATGAGCTCGATCTGGTCGCCCAGTCCACCGATCTTGTTGTAGTCGATGTCCGGGACTTCTTCGAGGACGAGTTCTTCGACCTCGCTCTTGGGGACGACTTCGTAGACGTAGCCGGACCTGGGTTCGAGCAGCAGGGCGTCGCCGGGGCGGATGGTGATGTCCAGCAACGGCTCGGCGAGCCGCACCACCCGTTCCTCGTCGGTGTGCCCGACCACCAGGGCGCGTTCGCCGTCCTCAAGGATCTCCTTGAGGGTGACGATGTCCCCGGCCCGCTCGAATTCCATGGCGTCGACCACGTTGAGCGCTTCGTTGAGCATGACCTCCTGGCCGCGCCGGAGGTCCTCCAGCTCGACACTGGGGCTGACGTTCACCCGGAGCTTGCGGCCCCCGGTGAAGATGTCGCAGGTGCCGTCCTCGTTCGCCTGCAGGAACACACCGAAGCCGGCCGGCGGCTGTGCGAGCCGGTCGACCTCTTCCTTGAGGGCCACGATCTGATCGCGGGCCTCGCGGAGTGTGCCGGCGAGCCGCTCGTTCTGTGCGGACACGCCTGCGAGGTTGGTCTGCAACTCGACGATCCGCTCTTCGAGAATCCTCGTATGACGCGGAGAGTCGGCGAGCTTACGTCGCAGGACGGCGATTTCCTGCTCGAGATAGGCGACCTGGCCGGCTGGGTCATCGGACCCCCGCCCGGGCCGGATGCCGCGGTTGATGTCGTCGTCGTGGGCTGCCACGGTCCTCACCTCCTCCAAGGGGAGCTGGACGCTTCCTGACCCTACCTGGGTGGGTGATGATTGAAACCCCTAGATCACAAAGACTGTGGGGTGTGTCCGATCTTCACCCTTGCGCTCTCTCCCTCGTGTCAGGTGAATACCCACCCTTCAACCTCCGAAAGCGGCCGGTTGTATCGTCGAAGTGTTCAACACCCGTCAGGGCTGGCTTTTTTTGGTTCCGATACGCAGGAACGGCAGGAGAAATGACCGTGCAGCAGGACGCTCCGACCGGTAGCGAGACGCAGGACCTGGAGGTCTGGATCGACCAGGACCTCTGCACGGGGGACGGCATCTGCGTGCAGTACGCCCCGGAGGTCTTCGAGCTGGACATCGACGGTCTCGCCTATGTGAAGAGCGATCAGGACGAGCTGCTGCAGGACAAGGGCGCGACCACGCCCGTCCCGCTGCCGCTCCTCCAGGACGTCGTCGACTCGGCCAAGGAGTGCCCGGGCGACTGCATTCATGTACGGCGCGTTTCGGACAGGGTCGAGGTCTTCGGACCCGAAGCCGCCTGACCGCGGCCCCGTACATCTGACGCGCGCCCGCCGGGACGCCGCCCGGACATCTGACGCGCTCCGGGACACATCCCGCCCGGCCACGGCCTCCGGGGGGCGTGCGGGGACCGCGGACCCGCCGCGTGACGGTCAGACGCCGGTGGCGGCGGGGTCCTCCGACTGGCTGCTGCGCACGAAGGCGCCGTTCTGCCACTGCCAGGTGACCTTCTCCTGCTCGTCGGGGCAGCAGGAGGGCACGGAGGCCGAGGAGTAGCCGAGCAGCGTCGCGGAGACGACGCCGTCACGCACCGCGAAGTCGCCGACGCTCATCTTCTGGACGGGGTCCACCAGGGTCGCGACGATCCGCGGTGCGGCCCCCTTCCCCTGGGTCAGGACGTAGACGCCGCTGGGCGGGGTGCCGGATCCCGCCGCGCAGTGGACCACGGCGACGGTTTCCGGACGGCCGTCGCCGTCCAGGTCGCCGGGGGCCTCCTTGGCCACGGTGTCGCCCGCCCCGCCGCATTCCAGAGGGAAGGCCGCCCGGGCCGGGTCGGGAGCGGCGACGGGCGCCGTGCCGTGCTGCGCCACGGTGCGGTGCGGGGTGGAGGCCGAGGCGCTCGCGTCGGGCTGGAGCAGACCGGCTGCCGCGACGACGGCGGCCATGGCCGCCGCGGTGGCGAGCCAGTGCATCGGCGTGGTGTCGGTGTGCGCGAGGTCCGGGAGCGCGGAGGTCTGCACGCGGGATGTCTCCTGTGGTCCTGTGGTGCGGAATGCCGGAAGAGGCGGTGCCGTCGGCGGGACGCCGGCGGCGGGGTGGGGGTGGCCAGCATCGTGCCACACCTCACACGGCAGTGGAACGGTGGGGTCGCCACCGATCCCGCTCCCGTTCGGTGGGCCGCGTTCGGGCAACGCAAAGGCGCCGCCGCCGAGTTCCCGGGTCGGTCCGGGAAATCGGCGGCGGCGCCGGCATGCGCGGGCGCGCGTCGAAGACCGCGCCCCTGGTTCAGTCGCGGTCGGAGCCGCTCTGGCTGCCCGGTCCGGTGTAGTCCTCGCCGTAGGCGCCCTTGGAGGGGCGGCGGCGGCGCGGCGGGGCCTGGACTCCGTCGGCCAGCCGGCGGGCGGTCACGAGGAATCCCGTGTGGCCGATCATGCGGTGGTCCGGCCGGACGGCGAGACCCTCGACGTGCCAGTTACGGATCATCGACTCCCAGGGCTGCGGCTCGGCGAAGCAGCCGATCTCACGGATGGACTCGACGGTCCGCGAGAGCTGGGTGGTCGTCGCGACGTACGCGCAGAGGATGCCGCCGGGGACGAGCGCCTTGGAGACGACGTCCAGGCACTCCCAGGGCGCGAGCATGTCCAGGACGACACGGTCCACGTCGGTTTCCGTGAGGTTGTCCTGGAGATCGCCGACGGTGAGCTGCCAGGCGGGGTGCGGGCTGCCGAAGTAGCGCTCCACGTTCTGCTGGGCGATCTCGGCGAAGTCCTCGCGGCGCTCGTAGGAGTGCAGCATGCCCTGCTCGCCGATGGCGCGGAGCAGGAAGGTGGACAGTGCGCCGGATCCGACGCCGGCTTCCACGACGCGCGCGCCGGGGAAGATGTCGCCGAAGGCCAGGATCTGACCCGCGTCCTTGGGGTAGACCACGGCGGCGCCGCGGGGCATGGACAGGACGTAGTCGGGGAGCAGGGGGCGCAGCGCCAGGTAGACGACGTTTCCCGTGGTACGGACAACGCTGCCCTCGGGAGCACCGATCAGCTCGTCGTGCGAGAAAGAACCCTTGTGGGTGTGGAAGTTCTTTCCGGCTTCGAGCGTGAAGGTGTAGTGGCGTCCCTTGGGATCGGTGAGCTGGACCTGGTCCCCGACCTTGAAGGGCCCACGTCGGCGGGCGGCACCGGTCGGTTCAGACATGTGACCAGCGTACCGGTGTTTCAGGGGGCTCCTGCCGCCCGCCCGGGCACGTCGCCGGCCGCTCAGGCGGCGGGGCGGGCCATGGCGGCGACGAACGCCCGCTCGACGTCGGCGGTGGAGAGGACTCCGTAGATCTCGCCGGTGTCCTCGACGACGAGGTACTCGGTGGCCGGGCTGGCCTTGAGACGGTCCAGCAGGGCCTCGCCCGCGAGTTCGGCGGAGACCCTCATGCCGTCGGTGAGGTCCTGGGCGAGACCGCTGACCGCGACCCAGGGGCGGCGGTGTTCGGGGACCGCGACGATGGCGGTCTCCCGGACGACGGCCGTGGGCTCGCCGGTCCCGTCGACGACGACGAGGGCGCGGGCCCCCGCCTCGTTGGCCCGGCGCAGGGCCTCGGAGAGCGGGGTGCCGGCCTCGACCGGGACGGCGCGCCGGGTGAGGGCGCGGGCCTGCAGGTCGGGGAGGTGTTCGCGGAGCCGGGCCATGCGCAGGCTGTTGCCCGCGCCGGTCCAGATGATGGCGGCGAGGATCGCGGCGAGCAGGGCGTCGGTGACGGTCTCCATGCCGCTGATGTCGCGGTTGCTGCTCCCGAGGGCACCGGTGTGGGTGAGGAGGGGCAGGCCGATGAGGGTGGTGACGGCGAGGGCGCGGCCGACCCAGGCGGCGGCCACGGTGCCGCTCATCGGGCGGCCGGTGATCTTCCACACGACGGCACGGAGCATCCGGCCGCCGTCGAGCGGGAGGCCGGGCAGGAGGTTGAACGCGGCGACGATGAGGTTGGAGATCATCAGTCCGCCGAGCAGCACGCCGGGCACGGTGCCGGCTTCGACGAACTTCATCGGTACGTAGAAGACGCCCGCGAGGACGAGCGAGAGCAGCGGGCCGACGAAGGCGAGGACGAATTCGCGGCCGGGGGTCTCGGACTCCTTCTCGATCTCGGAGACGCCGCCGAAGAACTGGAGCTGGATTCGGCGGACCGGGAGCTTGTAGCGCAGGGCGACGACCGTGTGCGCGAGTTCGTGGACGAGCACGGAGGCGTAGAACGCGATCGCGAAGAAGAGGGCGACCAGGTAGCGCGCCGCGCCGAGGTCGGGCAGCACCCGGTCGAGCTGGCCGCCGAAGACCCAGGTGATCAGGGCTGCCACGACGAACCAGCTGGGTGCCACGTAGACCGGCACTCCGAACGGGCGGCCCATGAGGATGCCGCCGCCCGGCTCTTCCCCGCGTCCCGGTTTGCCCTTGTCGGGGCCGTCGCCGGGGGCCTTGTCCCCTGCGCCGGGCTGCGGCCGCCCGCTGTTGCCGCTCTCGTCCACGAGGTCCCTTCGGTCGGTGCCGTTTCGGCACGATCATGCAGTGTTCGAGGGTCTGTGGTCGATGGTATGCCGATTGGTGTCAGTGGGGGGTCGTAGGGTCTTCGTCATGACCTCTGTACCGCGGCCGCCCCAGCCGCCCTCGTCCCTTTCGCCGTCGCGGGCGAGCGATTTCATGCAGTGCCCCCTGCTGTACCGCTTCCGTGTCATCGACAAGCTGCCGCAGAAGCCCAGCGAGGCGGCTACCCGGGGCACGCTGGTGCATGCGGTCCTGGAGCGCCTCTTCGACAATCCGGCGCCGGAGCGCACGCCGGACCGGGCCACGTCGCTGATCCCCGGCCAGTGGGACCGGCTGCTGGAGTCGAAGCCGGAGCTGGCCGGGCTGTTCGCCGAGGATCCGGAGGGCGAGCGGCTGGCGCGGTGGCTGTCGGAGGCGGAGCGGCTGGTGGAGCGCTGGTTCTCGCTGGAGGATCCGACGCGCCTGGAGCCGGCCGAGCGGGAGATGTTCGTCGAGACGGAGCTGGATTCGGGGCTGCGGCTGCGCGGGGTGATCGACCGGATCGACGTGGCGCCGACGGGCGAGGTCAGGATCGTCGACTACAAGACGGGGAAGGCGCCGCGTCCGGAGTACGCGGAGGGCGCGCTGTTCCAGATGAAGTTCTACGCGCTGGTGATCTGGCGGCTCAAGGGTGTGGTGCCGCGCCGGCTCCAGCTGGTGTACCTGGGCAGCGGCGACGTGATGACGTACGACCCGGTGGTGGCGGACCTGGAGCGGGTGGAGCGCAAGCTGCTGGCGCTGTGGGACGCCATCTCGCTGGCCACGGAGACCGGTGAGTGGCGGCCCCGGCCGACGAAGCTGTGCGGCTGGTGCGACCACCAGGCGCTCTGTCCCGAATTCGGCGGGACTCCCCCGGTGTATCCGCTGACGGTCCGGCCTGCGGATTCGGCGCAGGATGGCCAGGGCAGAATGGATCCGGTCCGGGCTGAGGCCGGCCGGTCTGTGGCCCTTGAAGGACTTTGAGGAGATCCCGTGGCAATCCGCGTCCTACTGGTCGACGACCAACCGCTGCTGCGCACCGGCTTCCGGATGATCCTGGAGGCGGAGGGTGATCTCGCGGTGGTGGGAGAGGCCGGTGACGGCCTCCAGGCGCTCGACCAGGTGCGGGCGCTGCAGCCCGATGTGGTGCTGATGGACATCCGGATGCCGCGGATGGACGGCGTCGAGGCGACGCGTCAGATCACGGGGCCGGGCCGGGACGGTCCGGCGAAGGTGCTCGTGCTGACCACGTTCGATCTCGACGAGTACGTGGTGGAGGCGCTCCGCGCCGGCGCCAGTGGCTTCCTGCTGAAGGACGCCCCGGCCAACGAGCTGGTGCAGGCGATCCGCGTCGTCGCGGGCGGCGAGGCGATGCTGGCCCCGAGCATCACGCGCCGGCTGCTCGACAAGTACGCCGACCATCTGCCGTCCGGCGAGGAGCCGGTGCCGGACACCCTGCACACGCTCACGGACCGCGAGGTGGAGGTCCTGAAGCTGGTGGCGCGCGGTCTGTCGAACGCGGAGATCGCCGCCGACCTGTTCGTCAGCGAGACCACGGTCAAGACGCATGTGGGCCATGTGCTGACGAAGCTGAGCCTGCGCGACCGGGTGCAGGCCGCGGTGTACGCGTACGAGAGCGGACTGGTGCGCCCCGGCGCCCAGTGACCGTGTGAGGCCGGGGCGCCCGGGGCGGTGTCCGCCCGGTCAGCTGGTGCCGGGACCGAGCTCCCAGAGCTGGAGGTCGGCGGAGGAGTTGACCGCCCACTCGACTCCGGTGAGACCCTCGCGGGAGGCGACGTACTGCTTGCCCTGCCAGACCGGGAGGACGGGAACGTCCTCGGCGACGATGTCCTGGAGCTGCTGGAAGCTCTTGGCGGCGGCGCTGCGGTCGTCGGCGCGGCGGGACTGCGGGATGAGCGTGTTCTGGGCCAGGGCCGACCGGTAGGGCGAGTTGAGAAAGTTGTTCTTGTCGAGGAACGGCGCCGTGTAGTTGTCCGGGTCCGGGAAGTCGGGGAACCAGCCCATGCCGTAGGCGGCGTAGTCGCCGCGCACCTCGGCCGGACGGTACTTCGCCCAGGGGGTGCCCTCGACGGTGATGTCGAACAGCCCGGTGTCGTTGAACTGCTTCTTCAGCGTCTCGAACTCGGCGGCGGTGGCCTCGCCGTAGTGGTCGGTCGTGTAGTGAAGCGTGAACTTCACCGGAGTGTGGATCCCGGCGTCCTTCAGGATCGCGGCGGCCTTGGCGGTGCTGGGCTCGCCGTACTTGTTGAAGAACGAGTTGGTGTGTCCGGTGATGCTGGACGGAATCAGTGAGTAAAGCGGCTCGGCCGTCGTGCCGTAGACGTCGCTCGCGATCTGACCGCGGTCGACGATCTGGGCCATGGCCTGGCGGACCGCCTTGTTCTTCACGGCGGGGTCCTCGGTGTCGAAGCCGAGGTAGCTGATCGCGAGGCCGGGCATCTCGGTCAGTTTGATGTCGTCCTTGGGCTTTTCCAGCATCTGCTGGGCCTGCAGGGGCGACATGGTGCGGGTCATCATGTCGATCTTCTTGTCGTCGAGCGCCTTGCCCATGGCGGTGGCGTCGGGAAAGAGATCGAGTTCGACCTTGTCGTTCATCACCTCGAGATCCCCCTTGTAGCGGGGGTTCTTGGTGAAGACGACTTTCACGACCTGGTCGTTCTTCACTTCGGGCTTCATCGTGTACGGCCCGGAACCGTCGACCTGGAAACCGCTGCGCGGGGAGTCCGCCGGGTATTTGTCCTTCTGGACTATTCCGGCCGGCGGGGTGGCGAGCTTGTACGGGAACGTCGCGTCCGAGGTCCGGAGATGGAATATGACTTCGCGGTCACCCTTGGTCTCGACGGTGTCGATGTTGTTGAGCAGGGCCACGGGTCCGTTGGTGGACTTGATCCGGATGACGCGGTCGATGGAGTACTTGACGTCCTCGGCGGTGACGGCGCTGCCGTCGGCGAACGTGAGGCCCGCGCGCAGCTTGCACCGGTAGCTCTCGTTGGCCGTGTCCGTGAAGATGCAGCTCTCGGCCGCCTCGGGCACCGGCTGGCCGCCGCCGCGGGGGACGTGCATCAAGGTCTGCACCGTCTGCCGCAGCACGTTCCAGACACCCGCCTCGTAGCCGATGGCGGGGTCGAGAGGTGCGGGAGCGTCCTTCGAGGCGACGAACTGGTCCGTGGTGCCGACAGCGATGGCGCCGCTGCCACCGCTCCCGCCGTCCGACGCGCCGCAGGCGGCGAGTACGGGGGCGAGCAGGCCGACGACGGCCGGCAGCACCAGAGTCTTGCGGTTCATCGTGGACGTTCTCCCTCATGCGGTCATGGAGAAAACGACATTAGTAGGCGTCGTCGGCAATGCCGGACCGGTGCCGCCCGCTGCGTCATCACATGGTCAAGGGAATGAGTGGCGAGACGATTTCCGGTTCCCGGAATGATTCGTACAGGGATTCATCAACCGGGACACTTGGGGGCACGGAACGGGCGGTGCGGCAGATCCCGGGGACTCATCGGCGACCACGCGAGTGACAAAGGTCACGCCGTGGACAGTTTTGCGAATTTGGCATGTCCCCGGCTTATCCACACCTGGACGCGACGTAAAGCGCACGACCGCACGCAAGAGTTTTTCCATTCGTTCACAGAAATACTCTCGGTATGCGGATCACCGCATTCCGGTGACCAGCCTCCTGAGAAATGCGAGATCGACTTCTTCGAGCGAGCCGACGACCACCCGGCCGGCCGCCGGCGCGATCGGCGACACCGACGGCACGGCGACCACCCTGCACCCCGCGGCCTCCGCGGCGGCCACGCCGGTCGCGGTGTCCTCGATGACGGCGCAGAGCCGGGGATCGGCCCCGAAGCCGCTCGCGGCGGTGAGATAGGGCTCCGGGTGGGGCTTGGTGCGGGTGACCTCGTCGCCCGCCACGGTGAGCGCGAAGTGATGGCGGCCCACCGAGTCCAGGACCCGGTCGATGATGCGCCGGTGCGAGGCGGAGACGAGCGCGGTGGGAACCTCGTGTCTCGCGAGTTCGGCGAGCAGCCGCGCCGCTCCCGGCATCAGCGGCACACCGTCGGCGATGCGCTTCTCGAAGCGGTCGTTGAGCAGCACGGTCAGTTCGTCGAGGGTGACGTCCGCCCCGGTGACGTCCATGAGGTAACCGGCACTGCGGGTCATCGGACCGCCGACGACGACGTCCTTCCACGCCTCGTCCAGCCGGTGCCCCAGATCGGCGAAGACCGACACCTCGGCGTCCCACCAGAAGCCCTCGGTGTCGACCAGGGTGCCGTCCATGTCGAGAAGGACCGCCTGCAGGGCGCCACCCTCGGCCGTACGGGTCAGGGACGCGGGGATCGTACTCGTCATCCGGCACACCTTCCATGAGGGACGAGAAGGCCGGTCACCTCTCCCGGAGGGAGGGCGACCGGCCTGCACTGGACCGACCAGTGTACGACTCGTGCCGCTACCGTGCGGCGAACGCGGCCTTACCGCGCGTTGAAGTACTTCGCTTCGGGGTGGTGGATGACGATCGCGTCGGTGGACTGCTCGGGGTGGAGCTGGAACTCCTCCGACAGGTGGACCCCGATCCGCTCCGGCTGGAGCAGGTCGGCGATCTTCGCACGGTCCTCCAGGTCCGGGCACGCACCGTAACCGAGGGAGAAGCGGGCGCCGCGGTACTTGAGCGCGAACATGTCCTCGACGTCGGCGGGGTCGTCGCCCGCGAAGCCGAGCTCGGAGCGGACCCGGGCGTGCCAGTACTCGGCGAGGGCCTCGGCGAGCTGGACGGACAGGCCGTGCAGCTCCAGGTAGTCACGGTAGGAGTTGGCTTCGAAGAGCTTGGCGGTCTCGCCGCCGATCTTCGAGCCGACCGTCACGACCTGGAGGCCGATGACATCCGTCTCACCGGACTCCTCCGGGCGGAAGAAGTCCGCGAGGCACAGACGGCGGCCGCGGCGCTGGCGGGGGAAGGTGAAGCGGGTGCGCTCGGAGCCGTCCTCGTGGAGCAGGATCAGGTCGTCGCCCTTGGAGACGCAGGGGTAGTAGCCGTAGACGACGGCGGCTTCCAGGAGGTTCTCGGTGTGGAGCTTGTCGAGCCAGCCGCGCAGGTGCGGGCGGCCCTCGGTCTCGACCAGTTCCTCGTACGTCGGTCCGTCGCCGGCGCGAGCCTGCTTGAGGCCCCACTGGCCCTTGAAGAGGGCGCCCTCGTCGAGCCAGGAGGCGTACTCCTTGAGCTGGATGCCCTTGACGACCCTGCTCCCCCAGAACGGCGGGGTGGGGACCGGGTTGTCGACGGCGACGTCGGAACGCACGCCCTCCTCCGGCTCCTCGACCTCCAGCACGGCCGTCTCACGCTTGGGCACACGGCGCTGCTTGAGCTCGGGGAGGACGGCACCCGGGACGCCGCGCTTGACCCCGATGAGGGCGTCCATCAGGCGCAGCCCCTCGAAGGCGTCACGGGCGTAGCGGACCTCGCCCTCGTAGATCTCGTGCAGGTCCTGCTCCACGTAGGCCCGGGTGAGGGCCGCGCCGCCCAGGATGACCGGGTACTCGGCCGCCAGCTTGCGCTGGTTGAGCTCCTGGAGGTTCTCCTTCATGATCACGGTGGACTTCACCAAGAGGCCCGACATGCCGATGACGTCGGCCTTGTGCTCGTCGGCGGCTTCCAGGATCGCGGAGACGGGCTGCTTGATGCCGATGTTGACGACGTTGTAGCCGTTGTTCGACAGGATGATGTCGACGAGGTTCTTGCCGATGTCGTGGACGTCACCGCGGACGGTGGCCAGGACGATGGTGCCCTTGCCCTCGGCGTCCGACTTCTCCATGTGCGGCTCCAGGTGGGCCACCGCGGACTTCATGACCTCGGCGGACTGGAGCACGAAGGGCAGCTGCATCTGGCCGGAGCCGAAGAGCTCGCCGACGACCTTCATGCCTTCGAGCAGGGTGTCGTTGACGATGTCGAGTGCGGGACGGGTCTGCAGCGCCTCGTCGAGGTCGGCCTCCAGGCCCTTCTTCTCGCCGTCGATGATCCGGCGCTGGAGGCGCTCGTCGAGGGGAAGCGCGAGGAGCTCCTCGGCCTTGCCCTCCTTCATCGACTTCATGTTGACGCCCTCGAAGAGCTCCATGAGCCGCTGCAGGGGGTCGTAGCCGTCGGCCCGGCGGTCGTAGATCAGGTCGTGGGCGACCTTGACCTGCTCCTCCTCCAGGCGAGCGATCGGCAGGATCTTCGAGGCGTGCACGATGGCGGAGTCGAGACCGGCCTTGACGCACTCGTCGAGGAAGACGGAGTTGAGGACGACGCGGGCCGCCGGGTTGAGGCCGAAGGAGATGTTCGACAGGCCCAGGGTCGTCTGGACGTCGGGGTGGCGCTTCTTCAGCTCACGGATCGCCTCGATGGTGGCGATGCCGTCCTTGCGGGACTCCTCCTGCCCGGTGCAGATGGTGAAGGTGAGGCAGTCGATGAGGATGTCCGACTCGTTGATGCCCCAGTTGCCGGTGAGGTCCGCGATGAGCCGCTCGGCGATGGCGACCTTGTGCTCGACGGTGCGGGCCTGGCCCTCCTCGTCGATGGTCAGCGCGATCAGCGCGGAGCCGTGCTCGGCGGCGAGCCGGGTGACCTGGACGAAGCGTGACTCGGGTCCGTCGCCGTCCTCGTAGTTGACCGAGTTGAGCACCGCGCGTCCGCCGAGCATCTCCAGACCGGCCCGCAGCACGGGCAGCTCGGTGGAGTCCAGCACGATCGGCAGGGTGGAGGCCGTGGCGAACCGTCCGGCCAGCTCCTTCATGTCGGCGACACCGTCGCGGCCGACGTAGTCGACGCAGAGGTCGAGCATGTGCGCGCCCTCGCGGATCTGGTCGCGGGCCATCTCCACGCAGTCGTCCCAGCGGGCCTCCAGCATGGCCTCGCGGAACTTCTTGGACCCGTTGGCGTTCGTCCGCTCGCCGATGGCGAGGTACGAGGTGTCCTGGCGGAACGGCACGGTCTGGTAGAGCGAGGCGGCGCCGGGCTCGGGGCGCGGATCGCGGACGGTGGGAGTGAGGGCGCGGGCCCGCTCGACGACCTGGCGCAGATGCTCGGGCGTCGTACCGCAGCAGCCGCCGATCAGGGACAGGCCGTAGTCGGTCACGAAGGTTTCCTGGGCGTCCGCCAGACCCTCCGGGCCGAGCGGGAAGTGCGCGCCGTCCTTGGTCAGCACCGGCAGGCCTGCGTTCGGCATGCACATCAGCGGCGTACGCGAGTGCTGGGCCAGATAACGCAGGTGCTCGCTCATCTCGGCCGGGCCCGTCGAGCAGTTCAGCCCGATCAGGTCGATGCCCAGCGGCTCCAGGGCGGTCAGCGCGGCGCCGATCTCGGAGCCGAGCAGCATGACGCCGGTCGTCTCGAAGGCGAGTGAACAGATCAGCGGTACGTCGATGCCGAGGGCGTCCATCGCCCGGCGCGCGCCGATGAGGCTGGACTTGGTCTGCAGCAGGTCCTGCGTGGTCTCCACGATCAGGGCGTCCGCGCCGCCGGCGAGCAGGCCCTCGGCGTTCCGCTGGTAGCCGTCCCGCAGCACGTCGTACGCGATGTGGCCGAGCGAGGGCAGCTTGGTGCCGGGACCCACGGAGCCGAGGACCCACCGCTGGCGGCCGTCCTTCGCGGTGAACTCGTCGGCGACCTCGCGGGCGATGCGGGCGCCCGACTCGGACAGTTCGACGATCCGGTCGGCGATCTCGTACTCGTTCGCCGCCGAGTGGTTCGCGCCGAAGGTGTTCGTCTCCACGCAGTCCACGCCGACCGCGAAGTACTCCTCGTGCACGGAACGCACGATGTCGGGGCGGGTGACGTTCAGGATCTCGTTGCAGCCTTCGAGGTTCTGGAAGTCCTCGAGCGTGGGGTCCTGTGCCTGGAGCATGGTGCCCATGGCACCGTCGGCCACCACCACACGGGTGGCGAGCGCCTCGCGGAGGGCTGCGGATCGGTTCCGGCTGTCAGCGGAAGGGGTCGGCGACGAGGCCATGGATGTACTCCCTGGGATGCGACGGCTGTCGGCTTTGCGTCTTCGGCGGAAGGCGCACCCGGCCAGGGTAGCCGGGCGGCCCCCCGGACCGTCACTCTGTCCCACGAATCGGACCGCATGCTGTTCAGGCGGTCACCCGGAGTGCCGGGGTGCCGCAGAATTTCCTTGCGGTCGAGCATGGGTCGGCATGGGCCGATAGTGTTCAGCATTGTCGAACCACAGTGGAGGAGTACGGCGCGATGGCCAAGAACATCCAGTCGCTCGAGCGGGCGGCCGCGATGCTGCGTCTGCTGGCGGGCGGCGAGCGGCGGCTGGGGCTGTCGGACATCGCCTCCTCCCTGGGCCTGGCCAAGGGCACCGCGCACGGCATCCTCCGCACGCTCCAGCACGAGGGCTTCGTCGAGCAGGACGCGGCGTCCGGCCGCTATCAGCTGGGGGCCGAGCTGCTGCGGCTGGGCAACAGCTATCTGGACGTCCACGAGCTGCGCGCCCGCGCCCTGGTCTGGACGGACGACCTGGCCCGTTCCAGCGGCGAGAGCGCCCACCTCGGCGTCCTGCACCAGCAGGGCGTCCTGATCGTCCACCACGTCTTCCGGCCCGACGACAGCCGCCAGGTCCTGGAGGTCGGGGCCATGCAGCCCCTGCACTCCACAGCCCTGGGCAAGGTCCTTTCGGCCTACGATCCGGTGGCCCACACGGAGGCACTGGAGGCCGAGCGGCAGTCCTTCACGCCCCACACGGTCACCGACCCGGAGGAGTTCGAGTCGATGCTCGACCTGATCCGCGCGCGCGGCTGGGCGGCCGACGTGGAGGAGACCTGGGAGGGGGTGGCCGCGGTGGCCGCCCCGGTCCACGACCGGCGCCGGATGCCGGTGGGAGCGGTGGCCGTGACCGGCGCGGTGGAGCGGGTGTGCGCGGACGGCGAACTGCGGCCCGAGCTGATCGCCGCGGTCCGGGACTGCGCCCGCGCGGTCTCCCGGGATCTGGGCGCCAGGCGCTTCTGAACGCCCTGCGGGACCATCGGTAACGATCGAGTCATAGAACACACACCCCTTGACGCCTGATTCACCTTAGGGAAACACTGCCGTTCATCGGTCGGCATTGTCGAACGACTAACGGAAATACGCGTTAGGGTGTGACAGTGCCAAGGCCGCAACGCCCTCACATGAGGGCGCGGACCACCGGAGGGACCCGGGGTTCGGCTTCCCTGGACGAAGGACAAAGGAGTCGCGGGTGTCCAGCTCCGACATCTTCATCGGCGAGACCATCGGTACCGCCGTACTCATCCTGCTCGGCGCCGGTGTCTGTGCCGCCGTCACGCTCAAGCACTCGAAGGCACAGAACGCCGGCTGGCTCGCCGTCACCTTCGGGTGGGGCTTCGCGGTACTGACCGGCGCCTATCTCGTCGGCGGTGTGTCCGGAGCGCACCTCAACCCGGCCGTCACCCTCGGTCTGGCGATCGAGGGCGGCACCAAGTGGAGCGACGTACCGCTCTACCTCGTCTCCCAGCTGTTCGGCGCGATGATCGGCGCCGTGCTGTGCTGGCTGGTCTACTACGGACAGTTCCGGGCCCATCTCACCGATCCGGAGATCCTGAGCGCCCATACGGGTGAGGAGGGCATGGTCGACAAGGCCGCCGCCCCCAAGGCCGGACCGGTGCTCGGCGTCTTCTCCACGGGTCCCGAGATCCGCAACGCCGTACAGAACGTCGTCACCGAGATCATCGCCACGGTCGTGCTGGTCCTGGCGATCCTCACCCAGGGCCTCAACGACGACGGCAACGGCCTCGGCACGCTCGGCGCACTGATCACCGCGCTGGTGGTCGTCTCCATCGGTCTCTCGCTCGGCGGACCGACGGGCTACGCGATCAACCCGGTTCGCGACCTCGGTCCGCGTATCGTGCACGCGCTGCTTCCGCTGCCGAACAAGGGCGGATCCGACTGGGGATACGCCTGGATCCCGGTCGTCGGACCGCTCGTCGGCGGCGCGATCGCGGGCGGGCTCTACAACCTCGCCTTCGCGTGAGCCACAGGGCCCAGAACCGTCACCCCCAAGACCACTCAGACTTCCGGGAGCACACCGTGACCGACGCACACACCACCGGCACCCACGGCACCGGGCCGTTCATCGCGGCCATCGACCAGGGCACCACCTCCAGCCGCTGCATCGTCTTCGACAAGGACGGCCGGATCGTCTCCGTCGACCAGAAGGAGCACGAGCAGATCTTCCCGAAGCCGGGCTGGGTCGAGCACGACGCGGCCGAGATCTGGGAGAACGTCCAGGAGGTCGTGGCGGGCGCCATCGTCAAGGCGGGCATCACCGCCGCCGACGTGAAGGCGATCGGCATCACCAACCAGCGCGAGACCACCCTGCTCTGGGACAAGCACACCGGTGAGCCCGTCCACAACGCCCTCGTCTGGCAGGACACCCGCACCGACGCGCTCTGCAAGGAGCTCGGCCGCAACGTGGGCCAGGACCGCTTCCGCCGCGAGACCGGGCTGCCGCTCGCCTCGTACTTCGCCGGCCCCAAGGTCCGCTGGCTGCTCGACAACGTCGAGGGGCTGCGCGAGCGCGCCGAGCGCGGCGACATCCTCTTCGGCACCATGGACTCCTGGGTCATCTGGAACCTGACCGGCGGCACCGAGGGCGGCGTCCACGTCACCGACGTCACCAACGCCTCGCGCACGCTGCTGATGAACCTGCACCGCATGGAGTGGGACGACAAGATCCTCTCCTCCATGGACATCCCGGCGGCCCTGCTGCCCGAGATCCGTTCCTCGGCCGAGGTGTACGGCACCACCAAGGGCGGAGTGCTCGACGGTGTGCCGGTCGCCTCCGCGCTGGGTGACCAGCAGGCCGCCCTCTTCGGCCAGACGTGTTTCGCCGAGGGCGAGGCCAAGTCCACGTACGGCACCGGCACCTTCATGCTGCTGAACACCGGCGAGACGCCCGTCAACTCCTACAACGGGCTGCTGACCACGGTCGGCTACCAGATCGGCGACCAGAAGCCGGTCTACGCCCTGGAGGGGTCGATCGCCGTCACCGGTTCGCTGGTGCAGTGGATGCGCGACCAGATGGGCCTGATCCAGTCCGCGGCCGAGATCGAGACCCTGGCCTCCTCGGTCGAGGACAACGGCGGCGCGTACTTCGTGCCGGCCTTCTCGGGCCTGTTCGCCCCGTACTGGCGCCCCGACGCCCGCGGCGTCATCGCCGGTCTCACCCGCTACGTCACCAAGGCGCACATCGCCCGCGCCGTGCTGGAGGCGACCGCCTGGCAGACCCGCGAGATCAGCGACGCCATGACCAAGGACTCCGGCGTCGAGCTGACCGCGCTCAAGGTCGACGGCGGCATGACCTCCAACAACCTGCTGATGCAGACGCTCGCCGACTTCCTGGACGCACCCGTGGTGCGGCCCATGGTCGCCGAGACCACCTGTCTCGGCGCCGCCTACGCCGCCGGCCTGGCCGTCGGCTTCTGGCCCGACACCGACGCGCTGCGCGCCAACTGGCGCCGGGCCGCCGAGTGGACCCCCCGCATGGACGCGGACACCCGCGACCGCGAGTACAAGAGCTGGCTCAAGGCCGTGGAACGGACCATGGGCTGGCTGGACGACGAGGAGTAGACAACATGACCACCCTGCAGAGCGTCCCCGCCCTCGGGACGCACCCGGCCTCCGGCTCCCTTCCGAGCCGTGCCGAGACACGGGAGCAGCTCTCCAAGGCGACGTATGACCTCCTGGTGATCGGTGGCGGCATTCTGGGCATCTCCACCGCCTGGCACGCCGCGCAGTCCGGGCTGCGGGTGGCCCTGGTGGACGCCGGCGACTTCGCCGGCGCCACCTCCTCCGCCTCCTCCAAACTGCTCCACGGCGGTCTGCGCTACCTGCAGACCGGTGCGGTGAAGCTGGTCGCGGAGAACCACTTCGAGCGCCGTGCGGTATCGCGCCAGGTGGCCCCGCACCTGGCCAACCCGCTCACCTTCTACCTCCCCGTCTACAAGGGCGGGCCGCACGGCGCGGCGAAGCTCGGCGCGGGTGTGTTCGCGTACTCGGCGCTCTCCGCCTTCGGTGACGGTGTCGGCCACGTGATCAGTCCGGCGAAGGCGCAGCGCGATGTGCCGGAGCTGCGTACGGACAACCTGAAGGCCGTCGCGGTGTACGGCGACGACCAGATGAACGACGCGCGGATGGCGCTGATGACGGTCCGCGCGGCCGTCGAGTCGGGGGCGACCGTCCTCAACCACGCGGCGGTGACCGGGCTCCGGTTCACCAGGGGCCGGGTGACGGGCGCCGATCTGGAGGACCGTACGGACGGCACGGAGTTCGGCGTCACCGCCCGGCTGGTGCTGAACGCCACCGGCCCGTGGGTCGACCACCTGCGGAAGATGGAGGACCCGAACGCGGCTCCCTCGATACGGCTGTCCAAGGGCGCGCACCTGGTGCTCAGGCGAACCCGCCCGTGGAAGGCGGCGCTGGCCACGCCGATCGACAAGTACCGCATCACGTTCGCCCTGCCGTGGGAGGACATGCTGCTCCTCGGCACGACGGACGAGGAGTACGAGGGCGATCCGGCGGACGTCTCGGTGACCGAGAAGGACACCGCGCAGATCCTGGACGAGGCGGCGTTCTCGATCCGGGACCAGCAGCTGTCCCGCGATCTGATCACGTACTCCTTCGCGGGGCTGCGGGTGCTGCCGGGCGGGCCCGGTGACACCTCCAAGGCCAAGCGCGAGACGGTGGTGACCGAGGGCCGCGGCGGGATGCTGTCGGTCGCGGGCGGCAAGTGGACGACGTTCCGCCACATCGGCCGTACGGTGATGAACAAGCTGGCCGCGCTCCCCGGGCACCCCCTCGCGGAGGACATGGAGCCGATGGCCCGGCTGCCGAGGAAGCTGCCGCTGCCCGGCATCGCCAACCCGAACGCGGTGGCGCACCGGCTGATGGTCGACGGCGGCACGCCCGGTCCGCGGATGTCGGCCGACACCGCGCGGCACCTGGCCACGCACTACGGTTCGCTGTCCTTCGACATCGCCAGGCTGGCCAACGAGAACCCGGCGCTCGCGGAGCGCATCCACCCGGACGCGCCGGAGATCTGGGCGCAGGTCGCCTACGCCCGCGACCACGAGTGGGCCGAGACGGCGGACGACGTGCTGCGGCGCCGGACGACGCTGACGATCCGGGGACTGGCGACGGACGGGATCCGCGCCGGTGTCGAGTCGGTGCTGGGCGACCGCGACAGCTGACGCCTGCGGACGGGGGCGGCATCCGGGGACGCCGCCCCCGTCCGTGTGTGCCGTCTCACCCGGGGCCGTTTCGGACTCCACCGCCCGGAACCGGGCGAAACGGCACGGCGTTGCGGGGCCGGCGGGACGCAGGTGGCCCGCAGGGGCGCATCGGCCGTCTCCAGGGACGCATAATGGGGCGATACATCGGATGTCTGGAGGTCGCCCATGGCTGTCACTGACGAGGCCATCGAGAAGATCAAGGGAATGATCGTCTCTGGTGCGCTACGGCCCGGCGATCGTCTCCCCAAGGAGAGCGAACTCGCCGCGGAGCTCGGCCTGTCCCGCAACTCGCTGCGGGAAGCGGTGCGCGCGCTGTCGCTGATCCGCATTCTCGATGTGCGCCAGGGCGACGGCACGTACGTCACGAGTCTCGACCCCCAGCTGCTGCTGGAGGCCCTGAGCTTCGTGGTGGACTTCCACCGCGACGACACGGTGCTGGAGTTCCTGGCGGTCCGCCGGATCCTGGAGCCGGCCGCGACCGCGATGGCGGCGCGCCACATCAGCGAGGAACAGCTGGACGCACTGAGCGCCCAGCTGGACGCGCTGGGCGAGCACCCCTCGGTCGAGGAGCTGGTGGCCTGCGATCTGGAGTTCCACCGCGGCATCGTGCAGTCGTCCGGCAACTCGGTGCTGTGCTCGCTGCTCGACGGTCTCTCGGGGCCGACGACGCGGGCGCGGGTCTGGCGCGGTCTGACCCAGGAGGACGCGGTGAGCCGCACGCTCCACGAGCACCGGGCGATCGTCTCGGCGCTGCGGGACCGCGACGCGGAGGCCGCACGGGCCTGGGCCACGGTCCATGTCGCGAGCGTGGAGCAGTGGCTGCGCTCGACGCTGTAACCCCCGGACCCGGTTCACCCACGCCGGACGGGCTGCTACGGCCCGTCCGGCGTGGGTGAACCACGGGGTTCAGTCCTGCTTCTCGCCGCTCGCGAAGCGGGAGATGACCAGGGCGACGATGATGATGGCGCCGTTGAGGAACTGGTTCCACAGCGCCGGTACGCCGCCGAGCGTCATCACGTTGACCACGAGTTGCAGCGTCAGTACGCCGGTCAGCGCACCGAACAGCGTGCCGCGGCCGCCCTTGAGGCTGATGCCGCCGATCACGGCGGCGGCGAACACCTGGAAGATCCAGCCGTTGCCCTGGGTCGCGGCGACCGCCCCGTAGTGCCCGGTGTAGAGGATGCCCGCGAAGGCGGCCAGCAGGCCGCCGATGGCGAGCACGATCCAGGTGACCCGGTCGACCCGGATGCCCGCGGCGCGTGCCGCTTCCGGGTTGCCGCCGATCGCGTACAGCGAGCGTCCGTGGCGCAGCCAGGCCAGGGCCGCGCCGCCGATCGCGAAGAGGACCAGGCAGATCCAGACGGCTGCCGGAGCACCGAACCACGAGGTCTTGCCGAGGTAGCGGAAGGACTCCGGGACGTCGGTGATGGACTTGCCCTCGGTGATGCCGATGTGGAGCCCGCGCAGCATCGTCAGCATGCCGAGCGTGGCGATGAAGCCGTTGACCCGCAGCTTCAGCATCAGGAAGCCGTTGATGGCGCCGATGGCGAGCCCGACCAGCAGACAGAGCGGGATCGCCGACCAGCTGGGCAGCAGTCCGAGGCCGGCGAAGCGGCCGCCCTCGGCGGGCAGCACCAGCCACATGGCGACGACGGGCGCGATGCCGATCGTCGACTCCAGCGAGAGGTCCATCCGGCCGCAGATGAGGATCAGTGCCTGGCCCAGGACCAGCAGGCTCAGCTCGGAGGACTGCTGGACGACGCTGATCAGGTTGTCGGAGGTGAGGAAGACCGGCGAGACGATGAAGCCGATCAGCATCAGCACCAGGATCACCGGCACCAGGGAGAAGTCGCTCCACCGGATCAGCTTGAGCCGGCTCAGCGGGCTCTCCTCGCCCGCGCCGCCCTTCAGCACCTCGTTGACGTCGTCGGCCGTGGACGGCCGTATCGTGCCGGTCATTCCCTTTCCCCCACACCTTCCATGGCGGCGACGAGTTCCCCGTCGGACCACCCGCTTGCGAATGTTGCAACGACCCGGCCGTGGAACAGGGCGAGGACCCGGTCGCAGACCCGCAGATCGTCCAGCTCGTCCGAGACGACGACTGCGGCGTTGCCCTCGTCGGCGACCCGGCGGACGACCCCGAGCAGCGAGTCCTTGGACTTGACGTCCACGCCCGCGGTGGGCCGGACCGCCACCAGCACGCTGGGCTCGCGGGCCAGCGCGCGGGCGACCACCACCTTCTGCTGGTTGCCGCCGGAGAGACCGGAGACGGGCTGCTCGGGTCCCTGGGTCTTGATGTCCAGCGATGCGATCATGCCCCGGGCGAACTCCCGTGTACGCGAGGGCAGTACGGTCCCCCACGGGCCGAGCTGGTCCGTGACCGTGAGCGTGGCGTTCTCGGCGACGCTGCGCTCCAGGACCAGGCCCTGGTCGTGCCGGTCCTCGGGGATGTAGCCGATCCCGGCGGCCAGGGCGTGCGGCACGCTGCCCGAGCGGACGGCCTGTCCGCGCACCCGGACGGTACCGCCGCCCGCCTTGCGCATGCCCGCGAGCACCTCGCCGAGCGCGGTGTTGCCGCTGGCCGCGGAGCCCGCGAGACCGAGCACCTCACCGGGGCGCACCTGGAGGTCCAGGGGTTCGAACCGGCCCTCCAGGGTGAGCCCTTCGGTACGCAGGACGGGCTCCGCCGACGCATCGGGGGGCGCGGCGGTGCCGGCCGCGTGCCAGGCGGTCGCTCCGGCGGCCTTCTCGCCGGTCATGGCCGCCACCAGCTCCGTCTTCGTGACGTCGGCGACCGGGGCGGTCAGCACATGGCGGGCGTCGCGGTAGACGGTGACCGCCGTGCACAGTTCGTACACCTCCTGCAAGTGGTGGGAGATGAAGAGGAACGCCACTCCCTGGGCCTGCAGTTCCCTGAGCTTGTCGAAGAGCCGGCCGATACCGCGGGCGTCGAGCTGCGCCGTGGGCTCGTCGAGGATGATCAGGCGGGCGCCGAAGGACAGCGCCCGGGCGATCTCGACGAACTGCCGCTGCTCGACCGCGAGATCGCGCGCCCGGGTGTTCGGGTCGACCTGGACGCCGTACTCGGCGAGGAGCTGCTCCGCGCGCTTGCGCAGCCGCCCCCAGCTGATCCAGCGGGCCTGGTCGTCGAACCGGTTGAGGAAGAGGTTCTCGGCGACGGTCAGATCGGGGACGACCATCGACTTCTGGTAGACGCAGGCGACCTTCGACTGCCAGGCCGTGGTGTCCCCGAAGGCGGGCGCGGGCTCCCCGCCGAAGGCGACCGTGCCCGCGTCCGCCTTGTGGAGTCCGGTCAGCACGCTGACCAGCGTCGACTTGCCCGCGCCGTTGCGTCCGACGAGTGCGTGCGACTCACCGGGCCGCACCGTGAGCTTCACCCCGTCGAGCGCCACGGTCGGCCCGAAGCGCTTGACGACGCCTTCCGCCTGTACGGCAGGTGGTGGTCCCTGGTCCATGACTAGCTCTTCTTCTCCAGCTGGTTGGCCCACAGCTTCGGGTCGTCGACGTTGTCCTTCGTCACCAGGGGCGCGGGGAGCTGGTCCTCGAAGCCGTTGGGGATCTTGATGATCGTGGAGTCGTGGTCCGTCGGACCCTCCTTGAAGGTCTTCCCGTCCAGGGCCGCCTTGGCGTAGTACAGCGCGTACTTCGCGTACAGGTCGGCGGGCTGGGAGATCGTCGCGTCGATCTTCCCTGCCTTGATGGCGTCGAACTCCTCCGGGATGCCGTCGTTGGAGATGATGGTGATGTGGCCCGCCTGCCCGGCCGGCTTCAGGAGCTTCTTCTGCTCCAGGAGCGCGAGAGTGGGCTGCAGGAAGACGCCGCCGGCCTGCATGTAGATGCCGTTGATGTCGGGGTGCGCGGCGAGGGTCGACTGGAGCTTCGCGGAGGCGACGTCGCCCTTCCAGTCGGTGGCCAGCTCGAACACCTTGATGTCCGGGAAGTCCTTGTCCATGCACGCCTTGAAGGCCTCGGACCGGTCGCGGCCGTTGATGGAGGAGAGGTCCCCCTGGAACTCGACCACCTTGCCCTTGCCCTTGAGCTGCTCGCCGAGGTATTTGCAGGCGTTCGTCCCGTACGCCTTGTTGTCGGCGCGCACCACCATGTAGATGTTGCCCTTGTCCGGGCGGGTGTCGACGCTGACGACGGGGATCTTCTTCTCGTTCAGCGTGTTGAGCGACTCGGCTATCGCGCCGGTGTCCTGCGGGGCCATCACCACGGCCTTGGCGCCCTGGTCGGTGAAGGTCTGGACGTTGGCGACCAGCTTGCCGATGTCGTTCTGCGAGTTGGTCAGCGGAAGCGCCTTGACGTCACCGTCCTTCACCCCCTTCTCGACGTAGTTCTGGTAGGAGTTCCAGAAGTCGCTGTCGCTGCGCGGCAGGTCGATGCCGACCTTTCCGCCGCCCTCGCCGCTGTCCGATGATTCGCGGTTGCAGCCCGCGAGGGCAGTGACGGCCAGCAGTACGGCGCAGGCCGCCGCACTCGTCGTACGCACTCTCATTGGTGTCCCGTTCCTTTGTGGAGTACCGGCTCGAAGGATCTGATGGCAATGCGGGGGTGCGTGGTGCAGGTGGTGCAGGTGGTGTGAGAGGTACGGTCCGGGCTGTCCCGGCCCGGACCGCGCCTCCCCTGTCAGCTGTCGGCGGGGCGCAGGCGCAGGCCTTGCATTCCCCCGTCGACGGCCAGTGCCGTGCCCGTCACGGAGGCCGCGGCGGGGCTGGCGAGGTACAGGATCGCGGCGGCCACCTCGTCGGCGGAGACCAGCCGGCCCAGCGGCTGCCGGGCGTTGAGGGCCGCGCGTTCGGCTGCCGGGTCACCGGCCTGGCCGAGCAGCCTGCCGATCCACGGGGTGTCCGCGGTCCCGGGGTTGACGCAGTTGACGCGGACGCCCTCGCGGACGTGGTCGGCGGCCATGGCCAGGGTCAGGGAGAGGACGGCGCCCTTGCTCGCGCTGTACAGGGCGCGCTGGGGCAGCCCCGCGGTCGCGGCGATCGAGCAGGTCTGGGTGATCGACACGGCGCCGGGGCGCTCGGCCGCCGCCCTCCGAAGGTGCGGCAGCGCATGCCGGGCCGCGCGGACCATGCCGAGGACGTTGATGTCCAGGACCCGGGTCCACTCGTCGTCGTCGTTGTCCTCGACGCTGCCGATGGAGCCGATGCCCGCGTTGGACACGAGCGTGTGCAGGGAGCCCAGTTCGGCGGCCGCGTGGTCGACGGCCGCACGGACGGCGTCGTCGTCGGTGACGTCCGCCTTGACGGCGAGGGTCCCCTCCGGAGCGCCCGCGGTCTCCCGGTCGAGGACCGCGACGCGGGCCCCGCGCTCCAGCAGCATGGTCGCGACGGCCGCCCCGATGCCGGAGGCGCCGCCCGTCACCAGAGCGTTCATCCCCTCGAAGTCGCGTGTGCCGGTCATCGGCTGTCCTCCTCGTTGGTGCGGCGGGCCTGCCATACGGGGCCCTCCGGATAGCGGTGTGCGGCGATGGACTCGGCGTGCATCCGGGCGGAGAAGCCCGGCGCCGCCGGAGTGGCATAGCGCCCGGATTCGATCACGACGGGGTCGACGAAGTGTTCGTGGAGGTGGTCGACGTACTCGATCACCCGGTCCTCCCACGTACCCGAGACGGCCACGTAGTCGAACATCGAGAGGTGCTGGACCAGCTCGCAGAGTCCGACGCCGCCCGCGTGCGGGCAGACGGGCACCTCGAACTTGGCTGCGAGCAGCAGGATCGCCAGGTTCTCGTTGACTCCGGCGACGCGTGCCGCGTCGATCTGGACGAAGTCGACGGCCCCGGCCTGGAGCAGCTGCTTGAACACGACACGGTTGGCGACGTGCTCGCCGGTGGCGACCTTGACCGGCTGGCCGGCGCGCACGGCGGCGTGGCCCAGGACGTCGTCGGGACTGGTCGGCTCCTCGATCCAGTGCGGGTCGAACGGCGCGAGCGCGGTCATCCACTCCACCGCGTCGGCGACGTCCCAGCGCTGGTTGGCGTCGACGGCGATCCGTACGCCGGTGCCGACGGCGTCCCGGGCGAGCGCCAGCCGGCGGACGTCGTCGGCGACGTCTCCGCCGACCTTCAGCTTGATCTGGGTGAAGCCGTCGGCGACGGCCTCCTTCGCCAGCCGCACCAGCTTGTCGTCGGAGTAGCCGAGCCAGCCGGGCGAGGTGGTGTAGGCCGGGTATCCCTCGGCGCGCAGCCGGGCCGCGCGCTCGGCCCGGCCCGGTTCGGCGGCGCGCAGGATGGTGAGCGCCTCCTCGGGGGTGAGGGCGTCGGTGAGGTACCGGAAGTCGACGAGGGAGACGAGCTCCTCGGGCGTCATCTCGGCCAGGAACTGCCAGACGGGTCTGCCCGCGTGCTTGGCCGCCAGGTCCCAGGCGGCGTTGACGACCGCGCCGGCCGCCATGTGCATCACGCCCTTTTCCGGGCCCAGCCAGCGCAGTTGCGAATCGTGGGTGAGGTCCCGGTACAGCGCGCCGAGGTCGGCCGCGGTCCGGGGCACCGGACGCCCGATCAGATAGGGCCGCAGTGCCTCGATGGCGGCCGCCATCACCTCGTTGCCGCGCCCGATGGTGAAACAGAAGCCATGGCCCTCGACATCGCCACCGCCGCCGCCACCGTCCGCGGCATCGGTTCGCAGGACGACGTAGGCGGCCGAGTAGTCGGGGTCGGGGTTCATGGCGTCCGAGCCGTCCAGTTGTTCCGAGGTCGGAAAACGGATGTCGTGGACCTCGAAGTCCGTGACGGTCTGACTCATGTGCGCCCCCAGGGGAAATAACATCGGACCTCTGCTCTGGTCATCCGATGTATAGCGCCCTGAAGGCCCCAACGTCCAGAGTTGAACGGAAACTCACCCCACACAGCTCGGATGTATCGCGAAGTCGATGCCCCGTCCCGGCCGGTGATGCATTCCCATCGCCCCGGTTCACTCCGCCCTGCGCAAGGGCTGCGGAGGGAGTGGCCAAAAGCCGTAAGGTTGTTCCGTACGCAAGGGAACTTCGGAAGGAGGCCTGGGTGATCGAGCTCGAGGGGGTTCCCGAGCTGATCGACCCGGTCATGGTGGCCGCGTTCGAGGGGTGGAACGACGCAGGTGACGCCGCTTCCACGGCGGTCGCGCACCTGGACCGGGAATGGAAGGGCGAGGTGTTCGCGGCGCTGGACGCCGAGGACTACTACGACTTCCAGGTCAACCGCCCCACGGTCTGGCTGGACGGCGGGGTGCGCAAGATCACCTGGCCGACCACCCGGCTCTCCGTGGTCCGTATCGGCGGCGACAAGCCGCGCGATCTCGTCCTGGTCCGGGGCATCGAGCCGTCGATGCGCTGGCGCTCGTTCTGCAACGAGATCCTGGGCTTCGCCCATGAACTGGGCGTCGAGATGGTGGTGGTGCTCGGTGCGCTGCTCGGCGACACCCCGCACACCCGGCCGGTACCGGTCAGCGGTGTCACGTCCGACCCGGATCTGGCGCGGACCATGGACCTGGAAGAGACCAAGTACGAGGGGCCGACCGGCATCGTCGGCATCCTCCAGGAGGCGTGCACCCACGCGGGTGTACCCGCGGTGAGCCTGTGGGCGGCGGTGCCGCACTACGTGTCACAGCCGCCCAACCCGAAGGCCACCCTGGCGCTGCTGAACCGCCTGGAGGACCTCATCGGGCTGCGCATCCCGCTGGGTGAACTGCCCGAGGACGCACGCGCCTGGCAGCTCGGTGTCGACCAACTGGCGTCCGAGGACAGCGAGGTGGCGGAGTACGTGCAGACGCTGGAGGAGGCCCGGGACACCGCCGAGCTGCCCGAGGCGAGCGGCGAAGCCATCGCCCGCGAGTTCGAGCGCTATCTGCGGCGCCGGGATCCAGGCCCCGGCCAGGCACCGGGCGGGCATGCCACGGAGAGCGGCGAGGGCCCCTATCTGCGGGATCCGTCGAGCGGCAGGACCAGGCCGCCCAAGCCGCCCCGGCCGGAGACCGGCCCCGGGACGGCGGGCGGTCCCGGCGCCGGTCCCGTGACCGGCTCCGGCGAGGGCTCCGGGCCGGCCGACGGTCCCGGCAACGGCGGTACCCCGCCGGATTCGTCGGAGGACTCCCGGGACGACTCCTCGGAGGACTGATCCGGACCGTGCGGAGCCGGGCGGGTGCGTACCCGCCCGGCTCCGCCGCGTCGCTGCGGACACTCAGGAACAGACGAAGCGCGCCGCGCCCCAGTCCCCGTGGTCACCGGTCTTGGACCCGTTGGTGTCCGTGACCTTCAGCCGCACATGCCGCGCGCCGTCGAGCGGCACGTCGACCGGCACCGTCGCCGACGCCCCGGTCACCTTGGGAGAGGTCCACAGCACCTTGCCGTCCGCCTCGACGGAGAACGCCACCTCGCCGTAGCCGTTGATCTCGTCGTCGATGCCTGCGTCGGCGGTGAACTTCGAGCACTGTCCGCCGAGATAGACCTCGATGTCGGAGTCGGCGTGGGTGCCGATCCCCTTCTCGTACACCTTCCCCGCCAGGGTCAGCGGGTGTCCGTCGGCAGCGCCCGATTCGCCGTTGCTGCGATCGCGCTCCGCCGGTCCGTACCCGTTGGTCGCGGTGAGCCACTCCAGGTCGCTCGCCCACACCTCACCGGTGGGCGGGGCCGGCATCACGGCCGCGGCCAGGCGCTGGACGGCCGTGCGGGGCTCGCCCGCCGACCGGTAGCGCGTGAGCGCGGTGATCCGGGCCTCCCCCGCCTCGGCGTCCTTCGCCGGGGTGACGTTCACCTCGACCCGACGGGTGGTGCCCGCCGGGATCCGCTCCACGGCCGCGGCCGGCGTGGTCCGCCAGCCCTCGGGGACGTCGAGCGAGACCACGGCGTCCGTCACATCGGCCGTGCCCGCCGTGACGTCGACGGCGACGGTGCCCGTGGCCCCGGCGCCGATCTCCTGCCCCTGCGGCGCCGAGAGGACAGCGGTCGCGGCGGTGTGGCGGCCGCCGACCGCGCTGGTGTTCTCCAGCTTCACGGAGAACTTCTTGCCCGTGGGCAGCGGGACGGTCTTGATCTTCACCACGCCGCCGCGGTCGTCGCGGTCGTACCACCAGCCCTGCTTCGCCGAGGCGTAGGCGGCCGCGGAGTCCAGCCGGGGCAGCTTGCCGGCGAGCTTCACGGCACTCGGCGCGGAGCCGGTGTGCACGCTGAACTCGTACGGGCGGCTGCTCTGCTTGCCCGCGAACGTCCCCTTGCTCCCACCGATGTCCACGGTGACGTCGCCCGCGCCCCTGGCCGGTGCGCGCACCTCGGCCGTCTGGGTGGCGTACGCGCCGTCGCGGTGCTGCCGGGTTACCCCGTCGTCCTCGTACAGCGTGAAGGAGGAGCGGCCCTGGGGGTAGATGTCCCAGGCGAGCGGGGAGGTGGCGGTGCGGTCCTTGAACGAGCGGATGCCCGGCCACATCGGCACACTGGCACCGCCCTTGACGAACAGCGGCAGCGTGTCGAGCGGAGCGCTGTAGTCGTCGAGGGTGACCGGCCCCTCGTACGTCCGGCCGCTCCAGTAGTCGGTCCAGGTGCCCTTCGGCAGGTAGATGCCGTCGCGCTCGGTGCTGTCCTCGTAGACGGGCGCGACGAGGAAGTCCTCGCCGGACATGAACTCGTACTTCGCGGCGTCCGTCGCCGCCTTCGGGTCGTCCGGGTACTCCAGCACCAGCGGACGGACCATACCGACACCGGTCTTGGTGGCCTCGTGGGCGTAGGAGTACTGGTACGGCAGCAGCGACTCCTTGAGCTTCAGGTAGTCGCGGTTGATGGAGGTGTACGGCTCGCCGTAGCGGAAGGGCTGCTTGTCGCTGGCCGCCCAGCCGTCCATCGTCATCGTGGTGCCCAGGAACATCTTCCACTGGAGATCACGGGTGTACGTCTTGGCGCTGCCGCCGAAGATGCCGTCGACATCGCCCGTGGTGTAGGCGAGGCCGGACATCGTGGCGCCCGCGTAGGTCGGGATCTGCCAGCGGATGTAGTCCCAGGTGCCGTACTGGTCGCCGGACCACTGCACACCGCAGCGCTGCGCGCCCGACCAGCTCTCGGGGGCGTACGTGAAGCCGCGGGCGTCACTGTTGTCCTCGATGCCCTTGTAGGCGTCCTTGCAGCCGTCCAGGGCGAACTTGTAGCCGTCGCCGACCCACGCCACGTCGAGCTTGGCGACCCGCTGGCCGGCCTTCACCTGGTCGGCGATCTTGTCGATGCCGTCCTCGGTCCACAGGCCCATCTCCATGTCGCGGTCCTGGAGACCCTTCGCGGTCTCGGTGAGGTCCTCGTAGCCGCAGCCGTAGCCGTCGTTGACGAGCATCCAGCCGTTCGGCATGTCGTTCTCGACGTAGCCGTCGGCGACCTTCAGCGAGTCCAGGGTGCGGCGCTCACCGCGGTTGGCGTTGTGCAGGTAGCAGTCGGAGTCGCCCATCTCCAGTCCGTACACCGGCGGCATGAACGGCTTGCCGGTGAGCTTCGTGTACTGGCCGATGACGTCCTTGGCGCTGTCACCCGCGAAGTAGTAGGCGTCGAAGCGCTGTTCCTGCTCCGTGGTGGTCACCGGGTCGGTGAAGGCGTAGGTGCCCGGCGCGAAGGTGTTGCGGAAGACGCCGTAGCCGGCCGACGAGAGGTAGAACGGCACCGAGTTGGGGTGTCCGCCGTCGTCCCAGTTGTAGTCGACGCCCACCTCGACGGTCTTGTCCCGGTGCGAGGTGTTGCCGCGGCCGTTCTGCATCCCGGCGCCGTAGAACTGCTCGTCGGCGCCGCGGGCCAGGGTCTGGGTGGTCTTCTCGCCGTCCCAGCTCAGCCCTTTCGCCTCGGACCAGACCTGGCTGCCGTCGGCCCGGTACAGGGCGAACCGCAGGGGCGACTTGTAGACACGCAGGGTGACGTCGCCCGTGGAGAGGTCGTAGCGGTCGCCCCGCTCCTTCCACCGGGTGCGGGGCGGTGTGCCCTGCGGCAGGACGATGGCGTCGCCCGCGGGGTCCTCGAAGGTTCCGTCCGGAGCGAGTTCGATACGGAAGGTCTCCTCGGACACGAAGCTCACGCGGGCCTTGGCGGCCCCCGCACTCAGCCGGTAGACGGGCCCGTCGGCCGTGAAGCCGGTGAGGTCGCCGACCGTCGTGCCGGCGGGTTCGGCCGGGTCGGCCGCCTGGGCGCTGCCCGGCCCCGAGACCGCGGCGAGCAGTCCCAGCAGCGCTGCAACTACTGCCCCTCTGATGCGCGTTGATGATTGCATAGAGCGCTTTTAGCGCAGCACCGAGCATTTGACCATGGACAAAACGGAACCGGCCCCGAACTTCGTCAAGAAGTTCGGGGCCGGTGAACGGACCTTGTACGGCGGGTGGTTACAGCGCGACACCGAGCAGGGCGTCGACGGTGCGCGAGACGAGTCCCGGCGCCCCCTCGTCCGTCCCGCCCTCGGCGGTCTGCCGCTCGGCCCAGCGGTCCACGGCGGCCAGGGCCGCCGGGGCGTCCAGATCGTCGGCGAGGGCCGCCCGGACCTCCTCGACCAGCGCGTCGGCGGACAGCCCGTCCGGCCGGGAGACGGCGGCGCGCCAGCGCGCGAGCCGCTCCACCGCGTCGGCGAGCACCCGGTCGGTCCACTCCCAGTCGGAACGGTAGTGGTGCGAGAGCAGGGCGAGGCGGATCGCCGCCGGGTCCACGCCGTCGCGGCGCAGGGCCGAGACGAAGACCAGGTTGCCCCGGGACTTGGACATCTTCTCGCCGTCCAGGGCGACCATGCCGGCGTGCACGTACGCCTGGGCGAACGGGTGCTCGCCGGTCAGCACCTGGGCGTGCGAGGCGCCCATCTCGTGGTGCGGGAAGGCGAGGTCGGAGCCGCCTCCCTGGACGTCGAAGCCCATGCCGAGGTGGTCCAGGGCGATGGCCACGCACTCGATGTGCCAGCCGGGCCGGCCGGCGCCGAGCGAGGCCCCGTCCCAGCTCGGCTCGCCCTCACGGGCGGCCATCCAGAGCATCGGGTCGAGCGGGTTCTTCTTGCCCGGGCGGTCCGGGTCGCCCCCGCGCTCGGCGGAGAGCAGCCGCATCGCCTCGGCGTCGAGGTTGGAGACCTCGCCGAAGTGCGGGTCGGTGTCGACGGAGAAGTACACATCGCCGTCGAGTTCGTAGGCGGCGCCCGCGTCCCGGAGCCGTTCGACGAGCGGCACGATGCCGGGTATCGCCTCGACGGCTCCGATGTAGTGCTGCGGCGGGAGCATGCGCAGGGCGGTCATGTCCTCACGGAACAGGGCCGTCTCGCGCTCGGCGAGCTCGGTCCAGTCCTGACCGTCGCGCACGGCCCGCTCCAGCAGCGGGTCGTCCACGTCGGTCACGTTCTGGACATAGTGAACCTGCCGCTTGGTGTCGAGCCACACGCGCTGGACGAGGTCGAACGCGTTGTAGGTCGCCGCATGACCCATATGGGTCGCGTCGTACGGCGTGATGCCGCAGACATAGATGCGGGCGACGGGACCGGGGTCAAGGGTGATCCGTCCGCCGGTCGCGGTGTCGTGGATCCGAAGGTCGCGGCCCTTGCCAGGCAGGGCGGGGACCTCAGAAGCGGGCCAGGCATGCATGTCACGAGCGTAACCGGACGCGGCTTCCGGATACGAACCGGAGGGGGGATCCTGTCCGAAGTCGCACTCTTGCGTCCGGGGCCGGAAGGTGCATGCCCCGGTGCCTCGGGGGCACCGGGGCGGTCACGGCGGCTTCGTCACACCGGTGGCCACGGGATGGCAGGCCACTCGCCGCTGGGCTCCCGGTGCAGCCCGGTGCTCCGCAGCGCCGCCACCCGGGCCCGCAGGGCCTCGATCTCGTCGGTGGTGATCAGTTCCCCCAGCCGGGTGACCAGCGCGGCCTCAGGCTCCAGTTCCGCCGCCAGGCGGTCCAGCACCGCGACGGCCTCCGCCGGCAGCGGCTCCCCCGCCCACCCCCACAGCAGCGTGCGCAGTTTGTCGTCCGCGTTGAAGGTCACACCGTGGTCGATGCCGTACAGCCGGCCGTCGGGTGCGGGCAGCAGATGGCCGCCCTTGCGGTCACCGTTGTTGATCACGGCGTCGAGAACCGCGAGGCGGCGCAGCCGGGGATCGTCCGCGTGCACCAGCAGGGCGGTCTTCCCCTCCCCCACCTCGGCGAGGGCCACGGCCTTCCAGCCCTCGCCCGGCTCCTCGTCCTCGACCAGCGCGAGCAGCCCGGAGCCGCCGTCGTCCTGGGGTGCCGCCTCGATCCAGAGCTGGCACATGCCCTGGCCGTACGGCCCGTCCCGCAGCACGGTCGGGGGCACCAGACCCCACCCCGTCACCTCGGAGACCTCGTAAGCGGCCACCTCGCGCTGGGCGAGGGTGCCGTCGGGGAAATCCCACAGCGGCTGCTCGCCGGCCACCGGTTTGTAGACGCAGTGCGCCTCGTCGCCCTCGTACGCGACCGAGCAGTAGAGCACCGCGTTGGAGGCCCCGCGGACCTGTCCGAGGACGGTGAGCTGCCCCTTGCCGAGCAGGGTGATCAGCTCGGCGTCGGTCAGGCCCCGCGACGGTATCCGTTCTGGCGCGGGCATACGTGTCCTTCCGGATCGAGCGGCAGGCTGCACAGGGGGCACGGGGGGCGGCCGGCGTTCACGACGTCCAGGGCGCGTTTGGCGAAGGCCCTGGCCTGCGCTCCGCTGAGCCGGACCCGGAGCATCGGCGGGCCGTTCTCCTCGTCCTGGAGCAGCCGCTCCTCGGCCTCCGCGAGGTCCTCGACGGAGTCCGCGTCCAGTTCGACCAGGGCCTGCGCCTCGACGATCATGCGCTGTTCCTCGCCGTCCCAGGCCAGCGCCATGGTGCCGACCCGGAACTCCTCCTCGACGGGGTTGTCGAGTGGAGCGGTGTCGGTGACGTCCATGGGGGCCACGGCCGGCACGGGCGAGTTCCCGCCGGTGCGCCGCACCACTTCGTCGAGCAGTTCGTCCACCCGCTCGGCGAGCGCGGCGACTTGGGTCTTCTCCAGGGCCACGCTGGTGACACGTCCGCCTGAGGAAGCCTGCAGGAAGAACGTACGGCGTCCAGGCAGCCCGACCGTACCGGCCACGAAACGGTCCGGGGGGTCGTAGAGGAACACCTGACGGGACACGTCCTGTCTCCCTTGAGAATTGACAGCGGATGAGGGTCGGCCTGGCCGGCCCGGGAGAGTCCCCCGGAAAGGCTCCTACGGCGCGTCCACCCTACTGCGCGGAGCGATCACGGCGCCCCAGCGCCGCCCCCGACCTCCGCGTCCCCCGCGCCACCGGCCGCCGCTCCCGTCCCGGCGCTCGCGTCCGGCCCCGGTTCGCGGGGCGCCAGGGAGGCCAGGTCGCCCGTGTCGCCGAGCCTCAGCAGGAACGGGCGCAGCCTCGTGTAGCGGATCGCGGTGACGGAACACGGGTCCGCCTGCACGCGCTGGAAGAGGTCCAGATGCATGCCTAGGGCGTCGGCGACGAGGGACTTGATGATGTCCCCGTGGGAGCACATCACGTAGACGGCGTTCTCGCCGTGCTCCGCCTCGATCCTCGCGTTCCAGTCCCGTACCGCGTCGACCGCGCGTGCCTGCATCGCCCGCATCGATTCGCCGCCGGGGAACGCCGCGGCGGACGGGTGCTGCTGCACGACGGTCATCAGCGGCTCGTCGGTGAGTTCCGCGAGCTTGCGCCCCGACCAGTCGCCGTAGTCGCACTCGCTGATCCGGTCCTCGGTGTGCAATGCCAGCTCCGGCCGGGCGGCGAGCAACGGCGCGAGGGTCTCCCGGCAGCGTTGCAGCGGGCTGCTCACGGCGGCGACGAGGGGCAGGGCGGCCAGCCGGCCCGGGAGTGCGGCGGCCTGCTCGGTGCCGCGCTCGTCGAGTGCGACACCGGGGGTGCGGCCGGCGAGCACGCCGGAGGTGTTGGCGGTGGAGCGTCCGTGGCGGACGAGGATCAGGGTCGGCATACCGGCCAGCGTAAAGGCTCTCCCTTGGACCGACGCCTCCGCAAAGGTGCGCCGGGGGCCGGTGCGGGGGGACAATGCGCGCGTGATCGTGGACTGCGCCATTTACCGGGACGGACGCCGAACCGACGGACCCGCCGACTTCTCCGACGCCCTCGACGAGGCGCGGGCCGGCGGCGACGCGTTCTTGTGGATCGGCCTGCACGAGCCCACGGAGAAGGAGTTCGGCCTCGTCAGCAGCGAGTTCGGGCTGCACCCGCTGGCGGTGGAGGACGCGCTGGCGGCACACCAGCGGCCGAAGCTGGAGGTGTACGACGACTCCCTGTTCGCGGTGATCAAGCCGATCGTCTACGCGCACGAGAGCGACACCGTCACGACGGACGAACTGATGGTGTTCATAGGCGACTCGTTCGTGGTGACGGTCCGCCACGGCGAGGGGGCGCCACTGGCCGCGGTGCGCCGTCGGCTGGAGGCCGAGCCCGAGGTGCTCAAGCACGGGCCCACCGCGGTCCTGTACGCGGTCAGCGACGCGATCGTGGACCACTACATCGATGTCGCGGGCGAGCTCCAGGTCGACCTGGAGGAGCTGGAGACGCAGGTCTTCGCCCCGGACGGCAGCGGCGATTCCAAGAACACCGCGGCCCGTATCTACACCTTCAAGCGCCAGGTGCTGGAGTTCCGCCGGGCGACGGTCCCGCTGGCCGCGCCGATGGCCAGGCTGGCGAGCGCCGGGGTGCCGTTCGTCCATGAGCACGCGCAGCCGTTCTTCCGTGACGTGCAGGACCATCTGACGCGTGCCAACGAGCAGGTGGAGGGGCTGGACCGGCTGCTCTCCGACATCCTGTCGGCGCATCTCGCGCAGATGGGGGTGCGGCAGAACGACGACATGCGCAAGATCTCGGCCTGGGCGGCGATGGCCGCCGTGCCGACGATGGTCGCGGGCATCTACGGCATGAACTTCGAGCACATGCCGGAGCTGCGGTGGGTCTGGGCGTACCCGGCGGTCGTCCTGCTGATGACGGCCGCCGTCGTCGGCCTGTACCGCCAGTTCAAGCGACGCGGCTGGCTCTGACGACGGCCCCGGCGGGCGGGAGGGACGCGGCCCCGCTCAGGCGGCCCCGGCGGGCGGGAGGGACGCGGCCCCGCTCAGGCGAACTCGGGGGCGGGAACGGCCGGCCCGCCCAGCGCGTCGTGACGCTCGGGAGGCGTCAGGCTGACCATGCGCCGCCAGCCGATGAGCCGCTCGTACGCGTACACGGCGTGGATCCCCGCAGCCAGTACCGCGGCCTTCGCCCGGGACCAGCCGAGGACACGGCCCATGTGGTCCATCACGGCGAGGCTGACGTCGCGGTACACCCGGATCTCGGCGAGGGCGCACTCGCGCAGGATGTGCTGGATGGTCCGCCCGTGGCCGGCCGCCGCGAAGCGCAGCAGTTCCTCGTGGCAGTACGCCAGGTGGTTGTCCTCGTCGTTCGAGATCATCTTGACCGCGCGGCCCAGCTCGGGATGGTCGGCGAAGTACTTGCGCAGCAGCCGCATCTGCTCGGACGCGCGCTGTTCGGTCACCCGGCTGTGGGCCAGGTACGTGATGATGTCGCGCTCGGTGAGCGGCTCCTCGCGCCCCAGCTGCTCGTGGGCGAGGCCGATGCCGTGCTTCTCCAGCAGCATCGTGTAGTCGGTCTCGTGCGGGACCGGTACCGCCGTCAGACCGCGCTTCCTCAGCAGGGCGTTGAAGATCCGCCCGTGCTTGTCCTCGTCGGCGCCGTGCCGGACGATCTTGGGGGCGAGCGCGCGCTGGCTCGCGGGGACGAGGGCCGCGATGCGGCCGTTCTCCCAGCCGCCCTGGGACTCCCCGCTGGCGGCGATGGAGCAGAACAGCCGGAACGACTCGTCGTCGTCGAGAATCTCCTGGAACAGGTTCTTTGCCGAGAGCATCACTGCCACCTCCGTGCCGGCGTCTGCCGAGCGACAGTCAAATGCGCCCGGTCCCGACGGGCAACAGGAGGGCTCACCCACTGGTCCGAACGGGTTACCGCCCCTCGCGGCGCCCCACTCCGGCGAACCGTTTCCGCACAGGCCCCGTAACCCCGGCGCCCCGCTCGCGTTGTCCCCGTGACGGCCGTGGCGGGGAAGACCCCCGAGCCCCCACCACGGCCGTAGTGCTTCCCGGGACGGGCAGGGCGCGCGCCAGGGCCTGTCGTTCGGACCGGGCCGGGCCCGCGGGGTCCGGCCCGATCCGAACGGAAGACCCTAAGGGCTGTCCCGCAATTCCTGGCGGGACAGCCCTTAGGCGAGCCCGGAGCGCTCCAGCGCGTCCGTACCGGCCCGCAGCGCGGCGATCCGCTCGTCGAGCGTGAAGCCCGCGGGGGCCAGGGTCAGGGTCGTGACGCCTGCGGCCGCGTAGCCCTGCATCCGGTCGGCGATCCGCTCCACCGAGCCCAGCAGCGTGGTCTGGTCGATCAGCTGGTGCGGTACGGCGGCCGCCGCACCGGCCTTGTCGCCCGACAGGTACTTCTCCTGGATCTCGGCGGCCTCCTTCTCATACCCCATGCGCTGGGCGAGCTGGTTGTAGAAGTTCTGCTTGGGGCTGCCCATGCCGCCGACGTACAGGGCGGTGTACGGCCGGAACATGTCGGCGAGGCCCTTGATGTCGTCGCCCACCGCGAGCGGCAGCGTCGGGCAGACGTCGAAGCCGTCCATGGTCTTGCCGGCCTTCTCGCGGCCGGCCCGCAGGTACTTCATCGCGGTGTCCTCGAGGTGCTCCGCGGACGGGAAGATCAGCAGGGCGCCGTCGGCGATCTCGCCGGTCTGCTCCAGGTTCTTGGGCCCGATCGCGGCGATGTACAGCGGGATGTGCTCGCGCTCGGGGTGCACGGTCAGCTTGATCGGCTTGCCCGGACCGCCGGGCAGCGGGAGCGTCCAGTGCTGTCCGTCGTACGAGAGGCGCTCCCGGGCCATCGCCTTGCGGACGATCTCGACGTACTCCCGGGTGCGGGCGAGCGGCTTGTCGAACTTGACGCCGTACCAGCCCTCGGACACCTGCGGCCCGGACACGCCGAGGCCGAGGCGGAAACGGCCACCGGAGAGGGAGTCCAGGGTGGCCGCGGTCATCGCCGTCATGGCGGGCTGACGGGCCGGGATCTGCATGATCGCGGAGCCGACGTCGATGGACTCGGTCTGCGCGGCGACCCAGGACAGCACGGTCGGCGCGTCGGAGCCGTACGCCTCGGCCGCCCAGCAGACGTCGTAGCCGAGCCGGTCGGCCTCCTGCGCGACGGCGAGGTTGTCGCCGTCCATTCCCGCGCCCCAGTAACCGAGATTGATGCCGAGCCGCATAGCCGCTCCCCTTACTGATCAGTAACGTCCCTGTGCTCCGGACTCTAGCGCGCGGGAAGGCGATCCGGCAGGGGCAACCCGGGCCCCGGTTGTCCACAGGCCTGCGACGCGTGGGGCTCCGGCCAGTAATCTCAGCGCCCATGGAGCAGAGGCATCTCGGCCGCACCGGCCTTCGAGTGTCCCGGATCGGACTCGGCACCCTCACCTGGGGCCGGGACACCGACGAGCACGACGCTGCCGAGCAGCTGAAGGCCTTCTGGGAGGTGGGCGGCACCCTGGTCGACACGGCGGACGTGTACGGCGGCGGGGAGGCCGAGTATCTGCTCGGGCAGCTCGTCGGAAGCCTCGTGCCGCGGCACGATCTGGTCCTCGCGACCAAGGCGGGCAGCGTGGCCGATCCGTACCGCAGGTTCGACGGCTCGCGCGGACATCTGCTGGCCGCCCTGGACGCCTCGCTGGCACGGCTCGGCACGGACTACGTGGATCTGTGGCAGGTCCACGCCTTCGACCCCATGACCCCGCTGGACGAGACGCTCCAGGCACTGGACATAGCCGTCTCCAGCGGACGCGCCCGCTACGCGGGAGTGTCCGGCTTCTGCGGCTGGCAGCTGGCGAAGGCCGCGACCTGGCAGCTCGCCGCGCCCGGGGTGCGGACCCGGCTGGCCAGTACGCAGATGGAGTACTCGCTGCTGCAACGGGGCGTGGAGCGCGAGGTGCTGCCTGCCGCGCTCGACCTCGGCGTGGGGCTGCTGCCGTCCTCGCCGCTGGGGCGGGGCGTACTGACCGGGAAGTACCGCACGGGCACCCCGGCGGACTCGCGGGGCGCCTCCGAGCTGCTGGCCCCCTTCGTCGAGCCGTATCTCGACGACCCGGCGAGCCGCATCGTGCACGCCGTGGCGACCGCGGCCGACGGACTGGCCACCACACCGCTCCAGGTGGCACTGGCCTGGGTGCGGGACCGTCCGGGAGTGGTGGCCCCGATCGTCGGCGCGCGCAACGCGCAGCAGCTCACGGAGGCATTGTCAGTGGAGGCGCTTAGTCTTCCTGACGAGATCTGCCAGGCGCTCGACGATGTGTCGGCGCCCGTGCACCGCTATCCGGACCAGGACTGGAGCACGCTGTGACTGCGCTTCCCCGGGGGGAATCCCCCGGCCCCTCGGCCACCGACGACGTCGTCGCGGACGAACCCGCCACCGCGCCCGAACCCGCCGGGGAGGCCGCTGCGGGGGCGGACGACGAGGCGGCGGACGGGGGCCCGGACGGGACCGCCGAGAGCGAGACCGCGGCCCCGGCGGACGCGGACGGCGACGCGCACGCGAACACGGACACGGACACGGACGGCGACGCAGAGACGGGCGAGGACGCGGACGGCGACGCGCACGCGGCCACGGGCGACGACGCGGACGCGGACGCGGACACCGTCGTGGGCGACGACGCCGTCGCGCACACGGACGCGAGTGCCGCGAGCGCCGGGGCCGCGGCTCCTTCCGAGGCCGAGGCGGAGCTGGCGGCCCAGCGCGAGCTGCGGGAGCGGATCGAGAAGCGCAAGGCCGAGAAGGAGGGCCCCATCGCCGCCGGTGCGAAGCTGAGCGGCCCGGCGGCCGATCTGCTGGCGGCCGTGCGCGCCGTGGAGAGCGGCGAGAAGCCCGGCACCGCGTTCTTCGACTCCCCCGCCCCCTCCCCGGCCCGCCGGAGCGTCCCGGCACCGGCACCGGCGCGCACACCCGCCCCCGAGCCGGCCCACGCGTCCCGGGGCGCGTCACCGGAGACCGTCGCCGCCGTGGCGGCCGTGCTGGCCGAGGGAGGGGCGCCGGAGGCCCTGGCGGCCGCCGCCGGCGCCACTCTGGGCGCGCAGGCCGGCGAGGCGCTGCGGGAGGACCCGTGGCAGCTGCTGTCCCTGCCCGGTGTCGGCCCGGAGCAGGCCGACGGCTTCGCCCGTGCGCTCCTCGGCGCCGGGTGCGGACCCGACGACGAGCGGCGCACCGCCGCCCTGGTCGGCTGGCTGCTGGAACGGGCCGCGCTGCAGGGCCACACCGCCCTGGACGCGGAGCAGGTGCGCGCCGCACTCGCCGCGCGCGCGGTGACCGACCCCGGCGCGGCGGTGCAGCACGCCATCGCTGAGGGCGTCGTCCTGGTCTTCCAGGACGGCCCGGAGGACGAGGACGCCGACGGGGAGACGGGCGAGGAGAGCGACGGGACGGACGAGGGCGGCGAGGGCGCGGAGCGGGAGCCGGTCCAGGTCCTCCTCGGCCTCGACCGGTACGCGCTGGCGGAGGAGAGTCTCGCCGACGGACTCGCCCGGCTGGTCAACGCCTGCGAGAAGGACGCGGACTGGTCGGACGCCGCCGCTGCGGCCCCGTCCCCCTCGGCCGCCGAACTGATCCGCACCGCGGCGGCCCACGGCCTCGTCGCTCATACGGGCGGCGAGGCGGCGAGGGCCGAACCGGCGGCGCTCATCGCCGCCGCCGGCGGTCTCGGGCTGCGCGCCCTGGGCGCCACGCACAGCGCGGACGGCCGTCAGCGGCTGGCCGGGGCGGTCGGCGACCCCGCGGCGGCGGTCACCCTCGCCGGGCTGCTCTCCGGCGCGGAGGGCCCCGGGCGGGACGGGGAGGGGGCGCTCGCCCTCGACCTGCTCGTCGTGCTGGACGCCCCGCAGCTGGACGTCGAGACCGGCGCCATGCTGGTCGAGTCCCTCGCCGACGGCACCCGCCTGGTGTTCAGCGGCGATCCGGGCGTGCTGGGATCTGCCGGTGCGGGGCGGGTGTTCGCCGATGTCGTGGCCGCCCGCGCCTGCCCCCAGGTCGTCTCCCGCACCCCGGACCCGGGGCCGATCGGCGAGCTGGTCTCCGGCATCGGCATCGGTGAGCTGAACCAGGTGGAGGCGCCGGGCAAGGAGGTCGTGATCGTCCCTGTGCGCGACGCGGGCGAGGCCGTGCACCGCACGGTGCAGCTGGTCGCCGACTCCGTACCGCGCGCGATCGGGGTGCCGTCCTCGGACACCCAGGTCATCACGGTCGGCCACGGCGGTTCGGCCGGCACCCGGGCGTTGAACGAGGCCCTCAAGCAGCGGCTCAACCCGGGCCCCGGCCGCTTCGGCGGCTTCGATCCGGGGGACAGGGTGGCTCATGTCCCCGCGCCGGGCAGGACCGTGCCCGGTGTGGTCGTCTCGGCCGACGCGGAGGGCCTGCATCTGGACTGTGCGGGGAGCCCCGTCGTCGTACCGCAGGAGCGGGTCGCGGCGTCCGTCCGGCATGCCTGGGCGCTCAGCGCCCACCAGGCGGCGGGTATGCGGTGGCCCGCGGTCGTCGTCGTGCTGCCGGGTGACGCGGCCCAGGGGCTGAGCCGCCCCTGGGTCTACACCGCCTTCAGCCGGGGGGAACGCCATCTGTCGGTGGTGCACGGCGTCGACCAGGCCCTTCCCCGCGCCGTGGCCGAGTCCCCCGCCCAGGACCGCACCACCCGGCTGCGCACCCTGCTGGAGGCGTCCGACGGCTGACGGCCGGGCGGCCCCGGGGCCGCCCGGAAACCGCTGAGGGCCGGGCGGACGCGTCGCGCGTCCGCCCGGCCCTTCGGTACGACCCCTTCGGGAGCGAAGGAGCGGGCGATCAGCTCCTGCCCTTCGTCAGACCGTCCAGCTCCTCGTCCAGATCGTCCTCGTCGAAAACGGCACTGACGTCGAAGCGGCAGACCACCAGCTGCGGATCCGCGTCGTCGAACGGGGCGCCGAGCCACTCCCCCGGCTCCGGCAGCTCGTCCACGGCGGCGACCCAGAGCGTCGAGTCGCCCTCCTCCAGACCGAACTCCGTGTGCCGGGAGGCGATCTCGTCCGCCTCGTACTCCCCGAAGAGCACTCCCAGCGCCGCGTGGACACTGCTGCCGACCACGGCCGCGCTCTCGCTGCCGCGCTCGTCCGGATCCACGTCGGCGAGGCGCTGCGCCTGCGCGAGCAGCCGCTGCGGCTCCACCACCGCGTAGTCGCGGCGGATCAGCACGCTGAGCGCGTTCGGCTCCTCCGGGCCGCTGTACGGCGGCAGGGAGTCCTCCACCCCGGGAATCTCGAACGGGGTGACCTCGTCATGACGGTCGTAGAGGAGTTCGTCGTAGACCTCGGCCGCAGCGGCCAGTGCGTTGAACGCGTCGTAGACAGCGGGGTCGTCGTCCCCGGACCGGCGTTCGACCGCCGCGAGGTGGTGGTCGATCGCGGCTTTGACCGCATCGGCGGCGGCGCGTACCTCGGCAGCGGTGGGCTGCACAGCATCAGACATAGGGCAGACGCTATCCGTACACGGGCTCTGCCCGCACAATAGATGCGATGCCGGAATACGAATTTGTCGACGTGTACGTGCCGCGCGGGGTGTCCCGGAAGGATACGGCCCGCCTGTTGACCGACCATGCCGAGTACGGGCACTGGGAGTTGGACCGACTCACGCTGCGCCTGGACGGCAGTCGCCGGGTGCGGCTGCGGCGGCGGATCATCCGCCAGCTGCGAGCCACCTGGTGAAACGGAACGGGCCCCGCTGCCGCGGGGCCCGTTCCCTTCGCCGTGCTGCCTGCTGCCGTCAGGCGGCGGCCTTGGCGCGGCGGTACAGCACGGTGCCCGCGCCTGCGAGCAGCAGACCCGCGCTCGCCGGGATGAGCAGGTCGAGCCCGCCCGCTCCGGTGTGCGCGAGCTGCGGCGTGCTCGCCGGCAGGGTCTGCGGTTCGGGCGCGTTCGGGATGGTGCGCGGTCCGGGTGCCGGCGGCGCCTCATGGGTCACCGGCGTGACCGGAACCGGGGGCGTGCTGTCGTTCTCGCACGTGTTGCCGCCGGCGGGGTTCAGCAGACCGATGAGGGTGACGCTGTTCCCGCAGGCGTTCACGGGGATGTCGATGGGCGCCTGGATCTGGTTGCCCGAGAGCAGACCGGGCGACCCCTTCGCGATCCCCTCCGCGGTGGCTCCGCCCCCGTTGTCGCTGCCGGCGGCCCGGTGCTTACCGGTGCCCGCCCGCACCCCCTGGCCACGGCCGTCCGAGCCCCGGCCGTTGTCCGAGGCATGGCTGCCCGAGGTCCCGGCGGTCGCGCTGTGACGGCCCGCGGCCGCACCGTGCGAGCCGTTCCCGCAGGCGTTGCCCGCTGCCGGGTTGAGCAGTCCCACGACGTTCACGGAGTTGCCGCAGACATTGACCGGTACCTCGACCGGAATCTGTACCGAATTCCCTGAAAGCACCCCCGGGGAATTCGATGCGCCGCCGGCCGCTCCCGCGTCGGCGTGCGCGTAACCGCCACTGAGCGCGAGCACGCCGCCCGCAGCCGCCATGGTGATCAGGCCTTTACGCGTGACCTGTCGCATACGTTGTTCCTGCCTTCTACCTTCCGGAATACCCCCGGACTTGACCGTGCGGAGGCAAAGGACCCGACGGCCCCGGAGCACATGGCATGCGCTCCGGGGCCGAGCGGGCTCAAACCCTTACGGGTTGACGCACAACGTCAGGCGTTGACGCAGGTGTTGCCGAAGGCCGGGTTCAGCAGCCCGATCACGGAGATCGTGTTGCCGCACACGTTCACGGGAACGTGGACGGGAACCTGAACGACGTTGCCCGAGAGCACGCCGGGGCTGCCGATGGCGGCACCCTGGGCGCCCGAGTCGGCGACGGCCATGCCGGCACCCGCGAGCACCAGACCACCGGTGACAGCCGCAGCGGCGACGATCTTCTTGATCATTATTCCTCCTAGTTGGCAAGTGCGGTCCCAGCCGCGGACCGCATCACCTGTAACGAGGAAGAAGTAATCGGGCTACGAGCGATCATTCCCTTTCACTCGTACCGGTGAGGTACGTACACGCTGGCGATTATGTCGAGAGGGGGACGGGATACCACCTGTTCAGCTGTGGTCGATGAATCGGTCGAGCACGCGCGCACCGAACTTCAGGCCCTCGACCGGAACCCGCTCGTCCACGCCGTGGAACATGCCCGCGAAGTCGAGCTCCGGCGGGAGCTTCAGCGGAGCGAATCCGAAGCAGCGGATGCCGAGGTCGTCGAAGGACTTGGCGTCCGTACCGCCGGAGAGCATGTACGGCACCGCGCGCGCGATGGGGTCCTCGGCCTTGAGCGCGATCTGCATCGCGTCCACGAGCGAGCCGTCGAAGTCCGTCTCCAGCGCCTTGTCGCCGTGCACGTCCTCGCGCTTGACGCGCGGGCCGAGGATCCGGTCGAGGTCGGCCAGGAACTCCTGCTCGTACCCCGGCAGGAAGCGGCCGTCGACGTGGGCGGTCGCCTGCCCCGGGATCACGTTCACCTTGTAGCCGGCGCCGAGCATGGTGGGGGCCGCGGAGTTGCGCAGGGTCGCGCCGACCATCTTGGCGATGCCGCCCAGCTTGGCCAGCGTGGCGTCCATGTCCTCGGGGTCGAGCGGGGTGCCGAGCGCGTCGGACAGCTCGTCCAGGAAGGAGCGCACGGTCTTGGTCACCCGGACCGGCCAGGTGTGCCGGCCGAGCCGCCCGACCGCCTCGCACAGCTCGGTGATCGCGTTGTCGTCATTGGTCATCGAGCCGTGGCCGGCCGTGCCGTCCACGGTCAGCCGCATCCAGTGCATGCCCTTCTGCGCGGTCTCGACGAGATAGAGCCGCAGGTTCTCGTTGACCGTGAAGGAGAAGCCGCCGACCTCACCGATGGCCTCGGTGACGCCCTCGAACAGGTCCGGGTGCTTGTCGACGAGGAACCGGGCCCCGTACGTACCGCCCGCCTCCTCGTCCGCGAGGAAGGCGAGCACGATGTCGCGCGGGGGCTTGCGGCCGCTGCGCATCCGGTCGCGCACGACCGCCAGGGTCATCGCGTCCATGTCCTTCATGTCGACCGCGCCCCGGCCCCACACGCAGCCGTCCGCGATCTCCCCGGAGAAGGGGTGGTGCGTCCAGTCGTGGGCGTTGGCCGGCACGACGTCGGTGTGGCCGTGGATCAGCAGGGCGGGCTTGGACGGGTCCTCGCCCTCGATCCGCGCCACCGTGGAGGCGCGGCCCTTGTGGGACTCGAAGATCCGGGGCTCGAGACCGACCTCGGCGAGCTTCTCCGCCACGTACTCCGCGGCCAGCCTCTCGCCGGGCCCGGAGTGGTCCCCGTAGTTGCTGGTATCGATCCGGATCAGGTCACGACAGAGGTCCACGACCTCGTTCTCGGCGCTCTCACCGGAGCCGGTCCTGGCCGCTTTGGTCTCGCTCACGCTGGTTCCTTCCACTGTCGCTGTGGTGCTCCCCCTCATCCTCCCGCGCCCGGCCCGCGGACCCAAGGCCGCCCGCCCCTCGTCATACGCGCGTCACACCGACCGGGGCGTGATCGAGCACCCCCCAATGTTTGCTATGGTTTTCCACGTCGGAACGGGCACGGCCCGCGAGACAGACACCTGGTCCGGGTGGCGGAATGGCAGACGCGCTAGCTTGAGGTGCTAGTGCCCTTTATCGGGCGTGGGGGTTCAAGTCCCCCCTCGGACACAGAGCACGTGCCGATCAGGAGAAATCCTGGTCGGCACTTTGCGTTGCCGGAGCCGCCGCGACCTGGGTAACGGTTCGGCGCATCGTTCGGAGGCAGCCGCCCCACGGTCGCGTGCACGGATTCTTTCGATGCGCTCCGACCTGGCCCCGTCCCCGCGGCCCGGACGGGGCCGGAACGCCCCGGAACACCGAACCGCCGCGGTCCGGGGGGTGGGAGACAGCCGGCCGGGTTGCTGTCCGGCGTCCGGGACCGGCCGCCCGGCAGTCTTCACGTCGCGGCGTACGCGTCGCCCACGCGCCCCGCCGCCCCGGGGCGTGCCGGGCCGTCCGGCCGCGTCCTGCGGGCCCGGTGGCGCCGCCCGGGGACAGCAGGGAGGCGGGCACCGACGTGCCACGGACGGGGCGCAGCCCCCTCCGACCGGGCCACCGGAGTCGCGGACCGCGTCATCATCCGTGCCACCACCCCTTGTTGAAACGGTTCATTCGTCGTTAACGTCACCCTTGAGAAGGGCGTTTCCGAACGAGGAGAACCATGAGCCGGACCGACACCGACACGCTGCCCTGGTACGAGGACCCGAGCCCGGGTTCCGGTGGGCTCGCGCCGCGTTCCTGGTACGCGACGTCCGATGCCTGGCGGATGTGCCTGAACGGCGAGTGGGCCTTCCGGCTCTCGGCGGGGGCGGGTACCGAGGACGAGGCGTTCGCCCGGCCGGAGTTCGACGCGTCGGCGTGGGGGACGGTGGCGGTGCCCGGCCACTGGGTGCTCCAGGGGGCCGGCGGCGCTCCCGCGTACACGAACGTCGTCTACCCCTTCCCCGTCGACCCGCCGCGGGTGCCGTCCGAGAACCCGACGGGCGACCATCTGCGGACGTTCACGCTGCCCGGGGACCTGCCGCGGGGCGGCAAGTTCGTGCTGCGGTTCGACGGCGTGGAGTCCTGCGCCCGGGTCTGGCTCAACGGGCGGGAGCTGGGCGACTTCAAGGGCTCCCGGCTGCCGCACGAGCTCGCCGTGGGCGATCTGCTGAACCCCGGCGAGAACACCCTCGCCGTACGGGTGCACGCCTGGTCGTCCGGGAGTTATCTGGAGGACCAGGACCAGTGGTGGCTGCCGGGCATCTTCCGAGAGGTGACGCTGCTGCACCGTCCCCCGGGCGCCGCCCGGGACTTCTTCGTGCACGCGGGCTACGACCACCGGGAGGGTTCCGGGACGCTGCTCGTGGAGTGCGAGGGGGCGAACGGCCGGGTCCTGGTGCCCGAGCTGGGTGTCGACATCGCCGCGGGCGAGTCCGTGACCCTTCCGGTCGAGCCGTGGACCGCCGAGACGCCCCGGCTGTACGACGCGGAGCTGGTCACGCCCGGCGAGCGGACGCCCCTGCGGATCGGTTTCCGCACGGTCGCGGTCGAGGACGGGGTCATCAAGGTCAACGGCAGGCGGCTGCTCTTCCGCGGGGTGAACCGGCACGAGTTCGACCCGGAGACGGGCCGGGCGGTCGACGCGCAGACGATGCGGCGCGATCTGGTGCTGATGAAGCGGCACAACATCAACGCCGTGCGGACCAGCCACTATCCGCCGCACCCCGCCTTCCTCGACCTGTGCGACGAGCTCGGGCTCTGGGTGATCGACGAGTGCGACCTGGAGACGCATGGCTTCGTCGACCTGGAGTGGCGGGGCAACCCCGTCGACGACGAGCGGTGGACCCCGGCGCTGCTCGACCGGGCGGCCCGCATGGTCGAGCGCGACAAGAACCACGCCTCGGTGATCATCTGGTCGCTGGGCAACGAGTGCGGTTCGGGCAGCGGCCTGACCGCGATGGCCGGTTGGATCCGGGGGCGGGACCCGGAGCGGCTGGTGCACTACGAGGGCGACCTCTCCTGCAAGGACGTCGACCTGTACTCGCGGATGTATCCGACGCACGCCGAGGTCGAACTCATCGGCAAGCGGGCGGAGGAACCCTGGGCCGACGCGGAACTCGACGCCCGGCGGCGTGCGATGCCCTTCATCATGTGCGAGTACGGGCACGCCATGGGCAACGGGCCGGGCGGTCTGAGCGAGTACCAGCGGCTCTTCGAGCGGTACGAGCGCTGCCAGGGCGGCTTCGTCTGGGAGTGGATCGACCACGGCTTCGCCCATCCCGAGCACGGCTTCGCCTACGGCGGGGACTTCGGCGAGGAGCTGCACGACGGCAACTTCGTCTGCGACGGGCTGCTCTTCCCGGACCGTACGCCCTCCCCCGGGCTCGTCGAGTACAAGAAGGTCATCGAGCCGGTGCGGATCGGCCCGGGCGCCGCGGCGGGCTCGTTCACCGTCACCAACGGCCACGACTTCGCCGGGCTCGGGCACCTGGAGTTCCTCTGGACCCGCGAGGTGGACGGTACGGCCGTCGCCTCGGGCACTCTGGCGGTGCCGGAGCTGGCCCCGGGCGCCTCGGCGGAGGTGACGCCCGACGCCGCGGGCGACGGCCTGTGGACGGTGCGGGCCGTCCTCGCCGAGGACACCGCCTGGGCCGAACGCGGGCACGTGGTGGCGTGGGGCCAGCTGGAGACGGGCGCACCGGCCACCCCGGCGCCGGCGACCGGTGAGCGGCCCGTGCGGTCCGGCGGCGTGATCACGCTCGGACCCGGCGTCTTCGACGCGGCGACCGGGGCTCCGGTGCGCATCGGGAGCATTCCGGTGGAGGGGCTGCGGCTGGACGTCTGGCGGGCGCCCACCGACAACGACAACGGGGCGGCCTGGCAGCCGGACGAGCGCTACGGGCTGCGCTGGCGGGAGCTGGGGCTGCACCGGATGCGCCACCGCCTCGACGCGGTCGAGATGGAAGGGGACGCGCTGACGGTGCGCACCCGGGTGGCACCCGCGGGCTGGGACCTCGGGCTGCGCACCACGTACCGGTGGACGGCCGCCGGGGACCGGCTCGGGCTGACGGTGTCCGTGGTACCGGAGGGCGACTGGCGGGTGCCGCTGCCCCGGCTCGGCATCCGGTTCGGGCTGCCCTCGGCGTACGGGGACGCCCGGTGGTTCGGCGGCGGGCCGGGCGAGGCGTACCCGGACACCCGGGCCGCCGCGATGCTCGGGCAGTGGCGGCGGGAGGTGGACGCGCTCCAGACCCCGTACGTCAGGCCGCAGGAGAACGGGGCCCGGGCCGACGTCCGGTGGGCGGAGCTGACGGACACCGGAGGAACGGGGCTGCGGGCGGAGGGCGGTACGCCGTTCTGGTTCACCGCACGGCGCTGGACCAGTGAGCAGCTGGACGCGGCGGAGCACGTGCCGGATCTGGTGGCCGGGGACCGCGTCTGGGTCAACCTGGACCACGCGCTCCAGGGCATCGGCTCGCAGTCGTGCGGACCGGGCGTGCTGCCGGAGCACCGGCTCGACGCGGCGCCGGCGGAGTTCTCGTACCGGTTCTCGGCGCTGGGCTGATCCCGTGCCCCGCGCCGTCCCGGCTCCCCCGGGGACGGCGCGGGGCTTCGGTCAGCGGAACAGGCGTCCCGGCAGCAGGCCCTGGTCGCGCAGCGCGTCGCGGACCAGGCCGGCGTACTCCGTGGCTCCGCGTTCCGAGGTGTGGGTGTTGTCGCGCTTCTCGTCGGTGAGGTAGAGCGCCTTGGAGCCGTCGGGGCCGAGCTCCTCGACCCGTTGCCGGGTGAGGGCGGTCAGGTCGACGAGCGGTACGTCCTGTTTGGCGGCCAGCAGCCGGATCTGCGCGGGCAGATCGACCCCGAGGCCGTTGACCAGGAGCGCGGTGCCGTTGTCCAGCGTGCCGTCGGTGTTGAACCATCGGCGGACGATGGGGGTCACCAGCACGGGCCGTCCCCCCGCGGCGCGGATCGCCCCGATCATGGTGGTGAGGTTGGCGCGGTAGTCCGCTTCGGTCGTCTGCTTGTCGTTGTGGGCGAGCTGGATGAGCACGGTGTCGCCCCGGCGGATCAGCGGGCGGACGGTGGGGAAGAGCTGGGGCTGGTCCAGATAGGTCTGCGAACTCTCCCCGGAGTCAGCGTAGTTGGCAACGGATATGCCGGCCCGGAGGTACTGCGGGAGTTCCTGCCCCCAACCCGTGTACGGCTCGCCGAGCTGGTCGCAGACGGTCGAGTCGCCGATCAGGAAGAGCTGCGGGGTGTGCGGCGCCGGTGTCACGTGCAGGCCGGTGAGGAGCGGGGCCGGTCCCCCGAAGACGAGGTCGAGACCGGGGCTGCCGCTCGCCCCGGTGGGCTCGCCCTCCGGTTCGCGCACGTTGACCGTGAAGGTGCGAACCACCTGTCGTCCGGCGGCGGTCGGCGTCTCACCGAGGACGGTGCGCCGCGTCTCGGCGGTGACCGTCGTACGGCCTGCGGCGGCGCCGCCGATGCGTGCGGTGACGCGATAGGTGCCGGGGGCCACGTCGAAGTGACAGACCACGGGCGCGGTTCCGGTGCAGCCGGCGGGGGCTGCCGCGCCGGATGCCGGGGCGGGCGTCACCGCGTCGGCGACGGCAGGCGTGGCGAGGGCGGTCACGGCCGCCAGGGCGGTCAGCAGGGCGGGTCCGGTTCTGCGTGCAGAGAGCACGGCGGGGCTCCTTCATGGCTGCGGATGCGGTGCGGCACGGGCTGTCCCCGTGCTGGGCGCAAGCGCTTTCTACCCTCGCGCTCCGGGTGTTGAATCCTTTCAGTGGAGGGGAGTCGGCCACGGATCGCGCCCGCTCGGTCTCCGCCCCGTGCCGGACGGGGCGTCGCGCGTCCGCCGGGTGTGACGCGGGGCCCCGGGGTCCGGTGCCCGCCGCGCCTGTGGGGCGCCGTCGCTGTGAAAGGATGCCCGGCACCATGAGAACCAGCACCCCGGGCCTCGGCGGACCGGCCGGCGAGCGCCGATGAGGGGCCGCGCGAAGCCTCCGCCGTCGCCGCTCCCCCAGCGCGACGGAATCGATCCGGTCCGGGTGCGGCTCCCGGAGGACCCGGACCGGCAGTGGCCGACGGTCCGCGATCATCTGCTGGCCCGGTTCGCCGACGCGATCGGCGCGGCGCGGGTGGACGCCATGCTGGCCGGGGGCCGGTTCGTCTCCGTCGGGGGCGCGGTGACGGGCGACGAGCCGTACGCGGCGGGCCGGTACCTCTGGTTCCACCGGGACTTCGCACCGGAGGAGCCGGTGCCCTTCCCGGTCGGTGTGGTGTACCGGGACGAGCATCTGGTCATCGCGGACAAGCCGCACTTCCTGGCGACCACGCCGCGCGGCCGGCACATCACCGAGACCGCGGTGGCCCGGCTCCGCCGCGAGCTGGCGCTGCCGCTGCTTCAGCCCGCCCACCGGCTGGACCGGCTGACCGCGGGGATCGTCCTCTTCGTCGTACGGCCGAAGGAACGGGGCGCATACCAGACGCTGTTCCGGGACCGCCTCGTACGCAAGGAGTACGAGGCGGTGGCACCGTACGAACCGCGGCTGGTCCTCCCCCGCACCGTGCGCAGCCGCATCGTGAAGGAGCGCGGGGTGATCGCCGCCCGCGAGGAGCCCGGGGAACCGAACAGCGCGAGCCGGATCGAGCTGCTGGAGCACCGCGGCGGGCTCGGCCGCTACCGGCTGCTGCCCGCCACCGGACGGACGCATCAGCTCCGGGTCCATATGAACAGCCTCGGGCTGCCGATCGTCCACGATCCCGTCTACCCCGTGGTCGAGGCGGAAGGCGCTCGCGACGACTTCGCGCACCCGCTGCAACTCCTGGCCCGGGTGCTGGAGTTCACCGATCCGGTCACGGGAGAGCCGCACCGCTTCGAGAGCGGCCTGCGGCTCTCCGCGTGGCCGGAGGAGTAGCCCGGGGCGTCAGTGGCCGCGGGCGATCCACTCGTCCAGGTGCGGGGCCTCCGCGCCGATGGTGGTGGAGTCGCCGTGTCCGGTGCGGACGGTCGTCGCCGGGTCCAGGGCGAGCAGCCGGTCGCGGATCGAGTCGACGATCGTCGGGAAGTGCGAGAACGAACGGCCGGTGGCGCCGGGCCCGCCCTGGAAGAGCGTGTCCCCGGTGAAGACGGTGGACAGCTCGGGGGCGTACAGGCAGACCGCGCCCGGGGCATGGCCCGGGGTGTGCAGCACGGTGAGGGCCGTGCCCGCGATCCGGATCTCCTGGCCGTCGGCCAGTTCGCCGTCCGGGGCACGGTCCGGGTGGGTCTGCTTCCACAGCGGCAGGTCGTCGGGGTGGAGCAGAATCGGTGCGCCGGTGGCGGCGGCGAGCGCCGGCGCCGCGTCGATGTGGTCGTTGTGCGCGTGGGTGCAGATGATGGCGCGCAGCGTACGGCCGCCGAGTGCGGCCTCGATGGCGGCGGCGTCGTGGGCGGCGTCGATGACGACCGCCTCGGTGTCGTCGCCGACGATCCAGACGTTGTTGTCGACATCCCATTCGCCGCCGTCGAGGGCGAAGGTGCCGGAGGTGACGAGGTGGTCGATGCGGGCGGTCATCAGAAGACCACCACCGAGCGCAGGACGTCGCCGTCGTGCATCCGGGCGAAGGCCTGCTCGACGTCGCCGATGCCGATGGTCTCGGTGACGAACGCGCCGAGGTCGATCCGGCCCTGCTGGTGCAGGTCGATGAGCATCGGGAAGTCGCGCGAGGGCAGGCAGTCGCCGTACCAGGACGACTTCAGCGAGCCGCCGCGGCCGAAGACGTCCAGGAGCGGAAGTTCGAGCTGCATCTCCGGGGTGGGGACGCCTACGAGGACGACGGTGCCCGCGAGGTCACGGGCGTAGAACGCCTGCTTGTACGTCTCCGGGCGGCCGACCGCCTCGATGACGACGTCCGCGCCGTTGCCGCCGGTGAGCTCGCGGATGGCCTCGACCGGGTCCTGGGTGCGGGAGTTGACGGTGTGCGTGGCACCCATCTTCTTCGCCGTCTCCAGCTTGCGGTCGTCGATGTCCACCGCGATGATCTTCGCCGCGCCGGCCAGCCGGGACCCGGCGATCGCCGCGTCACCGACTCCGCCGCAGCCGATGACCGCGACCGAGTCGCCGCGGCCCACCTGGCCGGTGTTGATGGCGGCGCCGATGCCGGCCATCACACCGCAGCCGAGGAGACCCGCGACGGCCGGGGAGACCTCGGGGTCGACCTTGGTGCACTGGCCGGCGGCGACGAGGGTCTTCTCCGCGAAGGCGCCGATGCCGAGGGCCGGGGAGAGCTCGGTGCCGTCCAGCAGCGTCATCTTCTGCTTCGCGTTGTGCGTGTCGAAGCAGTACCAGGGACGGCCGCGCAGACAGGCACGGCACTGCCCGCACACGGCACGCCAGTTGAGGACGACGAAGTCGCCGGGCTCGACGTCGGTGACGCCCTCGCCCACGGACTCCACGACGCCCGCGGCCTCGTGGCCGAGAAGGAAGGGGAAGTCGTCGTTGATGCCGCCCTGCTTGTAGTGCAGGTCGGTGTGGCAGACGCCGCATGCCTGGATCTTCACCACGGCCTCACCGGGGCCGGGATCCGGAATCACGATCGTCTCCACGCGTACCGGCTCGTTCTTTCCCGGTGCGATGACCCCTTGTACGTGCTGCGCCATTCCCGTGGACTCCCTTGTGCGGCTTTCCCTGAGATCGATTCACGGCTTTCCTGAGATCGATCACGAACAACCGTACGCGGTGCGAGGGGGCGGCGGGAGCGCGCCGCGTGGCCGGTGGGGCCGTACGGCCCCGGCAGGGGCACCGTGTCGCCCCCGGGGGAGCTATTCGATCTTCGCGGCGACCGTCCGGACGAACTCGGGGAGGACCTCGTCCCGCCAGACGAACGGCGCCGGGGCCGGGGCGCCCTGGAACGTCACGGTGCTCTGCCCGCCCACGGTGAACAGCACGGGGCCCTTGCGGCAGCTCCAATCGCCCTCGTGGTTCCCGGTGATGACACAGTGATCGGCGCCCTGCGCACCCTGGTTGGTATTGCTTCCGGGCGCGGCACGATCGGCGTACCGGGCGATCAGCCCGGGATCGGCCACGGCCTCGATACGGAACCAGAACTGGGTGGCGCTGTAGGTCTCGCCCGGAAGGCGCATGCTGTAGAGGCACTGTCCCGACTCGGACCTGACGCTCTTCTTCCATGAGGAGTCGGCGGCGAATTCCTTGATGGACAGGACATTGACCGGGCGGCTCTCCTGTTCGATGTCCTCGGCTCCGGGGAGGATCGCCTTGATCTCCGCCTCGTCCACGAACGCACACGCGTCCGGCCACTCGTCCGCGGGCAGGATGGCCCCGCCTTCGAGCGCGGGAAGGTTCACCGACGCGTCTCGCGGCGTGGCCTTGCCTATCGGCACCTCACCCCCGGACGACGTGTCCGCACGGACCAGGAGCGTCAGCAGAACGACGTTCGAGAGCAGCAGGACGCTCAACAGGAGGCGCAGGGTGGCTCTGTTCTTCGGCATGGCGGCCGATTCTCCCCGCGGAGCGCGCCGGTTGTCGACCGCGTGCGCCGGTCCGTTCGGACGGCGCGGGGGGCCACCGGCCCGCGGCTCCGTGGATCCGCGCGGTCGCACACACGTTCAGCCGGCCGGCGCGGCCGGGGACCAGACGCCGAGCCACTGCTCGGCGCCGTAGGCCTCGAACCGCTCCGCCTCGGTGAACCCCAGCTTCGCCGCGAGGCGCATCGAGCGGACGTTGTCGGTCCGGGTGGCGAGCACCACGGGTTCGCCCGGAAACGCGCCGGCGAACCGGTCGAGTGCCGCCGCGCACGCCTCGGCGGCGTATCCGTGCCCCCACGCACTCGGCAGGAACAGGTAGCCGAGCTCGGTTCTCCCCGCAGCCTGCCGAAGGTGCCCTGCCGCCTCGGCGAGCGTGATCCGCCCGATCATCGCTCCGTCGAGATCGACTACGAGATGGCCGGGGCGCCTGCCGGGCACCTCGGGCATCTCCCGCTCCAGCACCTCGCGCGGCTGGGCGCCCCCGATGAAGGCGCCCGCCTCCGGCGAGGAGAACAGCTCGATGAACGCCGCCCGGTCCCGGGCCTCGGGCTCGCGGAGCACGAGCCGATCGGTCCTGATCGGCACGCGTGGCAGGGTCATGGGGCCGGGTCCGGTCATGGCGGGCAACCTACCGCACACCCGTCGGCGAGGGCCCCGGAGGACGGGCGGGAGGAGCCGCCCTCTCTGCCTTCCCCCGCGGGCCACGCCATCGACGCCGCCGAGAGGTCAGTCCCCGTACACCCGGCGGCCGCCCACGTACGTCGCCAGGACCCGCGTGCCGGCGATCTCCTCCGGCGGAGCGGCGTAGAGGTCGCGGTCCAGGACCACCAGGTCGGCCAGGGCCCCGGCCCGGATGCTGCCCGTGTCGTCCAGGTGGTTCACGTACGCCGAACCCGCCGTGTACGCGGCCAGCGCCTCGGTCAGGGAGATGCGCTGCTCGGGGAGGAAGACCGGCCCGTCGCCGCCGGGCGCGACACGGTTGACCGCGGTGTGGATGCCGTCCAGCGGATCGGCGCTGCTGACCGGCCAGTCGGAACCGGCGGCCACGGTGGCGCCGGAGCGCAGCAGGGCAGCGAACGGGTACTGGAGCGCGGCCCGTTCGCCGCCGAGGAAGGGGATGGTCAGCTCGTCCATCTGCGGCTCGTGGGCGGCCCAGAGCGGCTGGATGTTGGCGGTGGCCCCGAGAGCGCGGAAGCGGGGGATGTCGTCGGGGTGGACGATCTGGAGGTGGGCGAGGTGGGGACGCGTGTCGGTGCGCCCGTTGGCGGTGCGGGCGGCCTCGACGGCGTCCAGGGCCTCGCGCACCGCGCGGTCGCCCAGGGCGTGGAAGTGAGTCTGGAAGCCGAGGGCGTCCAGCTCGGTGACGTACCGGCGCAGTTCGGCGGGGTCGACGAAGCTGGTGCCGCTGTTGGCGGTGGCACAGCCGCAGGCGTCGAGATACGGGGAGAGGAGGGCGGCGGTGCCGGTCTCGGCGACTCCGTCCTGCATGATCTTCACGGATCCGGCGCGGAAGTTCCGGCCGTTCAGCTCCGCGCGCCTGGCGACGAGTCCGGGGATCTGCTCGCTGCCGTGTTCGCGGTCCCACCACAGGGCTCCGGTGACGCGGGCCGTGAGGGTGCCGTCGCGGTCCGCGGCGAGGTAGGCGTCGGCCACGTCGTCCATCGAGCCGTAGGTACCGACGATGGCGTCCTGCCAGGCGGTGATGCCGTACGCGTGGAGCAGGCGCTGGGCGCGCAGCAGGCCGGCGAGGCGGTCGGCGGCCGTGGAGCGCGGGGTGTGGCGGGCGACCAGGTCCATGGCGCCCTCCTGGAGGAGTCCGGTGGGTTCGCCCCGGTCGTCGCGCTCGATGCGGCCGTCGGCGGGGTCGGGAGTGCGGCGGTCGATCCCGGCGAGGGCGAGCGCCCGGCTGTTGACCCAGGCGCCGTGGTGGTCGCGGTTGACCAGGCAGGCGGGGCGGTCCGGGACGGCCGTGTCGAGCTGCTGCCGGGTGGGGGCGCCGCCGTCGAAGGCGTCCATGGACCAGCCGCCGCCGGTGATCCAGTCGTGTGCGGGGTTCGCGTCGGCATAGGCCCGTACGGCCGCGACAGTGGCGGCGGCGTCGCCGGCGCCGGTGAGGTCGCACTGGGCGAGTTCCTGCCCGGCGGTGACCGGGTGGATGTGGGCGTCCTGGAAGCCGGGGAGCAGGAGGCGTCCGGCGAGGTCCACCACCTCGGTGCGCGGGCCGATGAGTTCGCGTACCTCGTCATGGCCGACGGCGGTGATCCGGTCGCCGGTGACGGCGACCGTCGTCGCGCGGGTGCGGGCGGCGTCCGTCGTGTGGACGGGACCGCCGGTGAAGACGAGATCGGCGGGGGTGCGGGGCATGGTGGTTCCGTTTCGTCGGGTGGGTGCTGGGGGCTGCTGGGCGGGGGTGTGGTTCAGGCCGGACCGGGGACGGGTTCCGCGAGGGCGTCCGGGGCCACGGAACGGCCGGTGACGAAGTAGGGGGATTTGCGGACCCACTTGGCCCAGGCGGCCGCGACGAAGCCGGTCAGCAGGATGGCGGCCGGGCAGAAGAGCATGAACCACCCGTTGTCCGGGCTGACCTCGAAGTGGTCGGCGGAGGTGTAGAAGGTCCAGCAGAGGTACCCGCCGAGGCCGAGCAGCACCGCGGCGCTGAGCACGGGCAGCACCACCGCGCGCACCGCCAGGGACCAGCTCTCGCGGAAGGAGCCGCGGAAGCGCGACGCGGCGGCGAGCGCGGTGAGGGCGTAGTAGATCGAGACGACGACTCCGATCGCGTTCACGGACGCCAGGATCAGGTCCCCGACCTTCGGAATGACGAGCGAGAGCACGGCGATGGCCGCGGCGACGCAGCCGACCGCGACGGTACCGGCGGCGGGTGTTCCGTAGCGCGGGCTGACCTTGGTCCACAGGGGCCCGAGCGTGCGGTCGCGGCCCATGGCGAACATGCCGCGCACCGTCGGGATCACTCCGGACTGCAGGGACGCGACGGCGGACAGGGTGAGGGCGATCAACGGGAGTGCGGCGAGCGGCTGGTCGGCCAGCTGGTTGCCGAAGTAGGTGAGCCCCTGGGCGCCGTGGGCGGTCAGCTCGTCGAGCGACAGGACGCGCTGGAAGGCGAAGGAGCCGAGCAGGAACAGGCCCAGCATGGTGAAGAGCGTGATGAGCCCGGCCTTGGAGGCGTCCTGCGGGTCCCGGATCTCCTCGGTGACGCTGAAGGTGGACTCGAATCCCCAGAAGCAGAAGACGGAGAGCAGGAGTCCCTGGGCGAGCTGCTCGAACGAGGGGATGGAGAACGGGTTGAGCCAGTCGAGGCTGAAGGGCTGTGAACCGGCGAACAGGCCGTATCCGCAGAAGCCGAGCAGGACGGCGTACTCGAAGACCAGGAGGTACTTCTGGAAGGTGGCGGCCGACCGCAGGCCGGTGACCGCGGTGAAGGTGACGGCGACCAGGACGACGATGCCGAGCGCGGTCGACTGGGCGGTGGAGTCCGGGTCGAGCCGGAGCCCGGCCACCTCGTGCAGTCCGCCCTCGCCGGCGAGCTGGAGCAGCGCGGAACCGGTGACGGTGGTGGTGTAGGCGAGGAACACGATCGTGGAGACGATGCCGATCCAGCCGACGAGGAAGCCGAGCCAGGGGCTGAGCGAGCGGCCGACCCAGACGTAGCCGCTGCCCATGTTCGGCTCGACCCGGTTGAGCCGGGAGTAGGCGGCGGCGATGCCCAGGATCGGGAGGAAGGCGAGCAGCATGATGACCGGGAGGTGCAGCCCGACGGCGGTGGCGGTGACGCCGAGCCCGATGCCGATGCTCGTGGTGGCCGCGGTCGACGAGGCCGCGATGGCGAACCCGTCCACCACACCGAGGCTCTTGCGCAGGGCCGTCGGCGCCTGTGCCGTTCCGGGTGGCTCGTCGCCGTAGGGAGTACGAGAGGACGTCACGGTCGCTCCTTCACCGAGGGGCGCTTTTCGGCCCCGATGGCGGCACATCGAACTCCCCGGGGCTTCCGCACGTCAACGCTGTTGTCATAAGGTCCCCGCATGAAGGCGAGCGAGCGGGTGGTGCCGGAGGGAGCGCGGCGGCGCAGGCGTCCCACCAAGCAGGGCACCGTGCTGTCCGAGCAGTTGATCGTGGAGACGGCGCTGCGGCTGATCGGTGAGCACGGGGCGGCGGCGCTCACCGTGCGCCGGCTCGGCGCCGCCCTGGGATGTGATCCAAGTGCGCTCTACCGGTACTTCCGCGACACGGACGAGCTGTTGCTCGCGGTGGCCGACGAGCTGATCGGACGGACGCTGCGCAGTTGGCGGCCGACGGGTGAGTGGCGGGCCGATCTGCGGTCACTGGGGCTGCGGATGCACGCGGACTATCTGGCCCATCCGCAGGCGGCGATGCTGACCTGCGCGCGGGTGACCGGCAGGACACACGAGATCCGGTCGGTGGAGGCGATCCTCGGTGTGCTGCGGGGCGCGGGGTTCCCGGATGCGGAGGCGGTGCGGATCTACCACGTCTTCGTCGACCAGACGCTGTCGTTCGCGGCGCTGGACGCGTCCACGCTGGTGCTGTCGGAGCAGGCCAGGGCCCTGGAGGTGCAGGCCTGGCCGGAGATCTACGCCCGGCAGCCTGCGAGCACGCACCCCCACATCGCGGCGACCGCGCCCGTGCTGGTCGCGGAGATGAGCCGCAGCGGCTATCCGGCCGCGCTGGAGATGGTGCTCGCCGCGGCCGCCGCACGGTTGCAGCACGTACGTCCGGACCGTTCCGGTGCGTGAGGCGTGGCGGGGCAGGGGTGGGGGTCGTCCACACCGCTGAGGCGTCATCGGCTCAGGCGCTGAAGACGTCCACACCGATGAGCCGCGTGAGGTTCGGCCGGGTCGGGGCGCGAGCAGGCCCACGTCACCGGAGTGCGCGTCGGACGTGACCGGCCCAGCGCTGGAACACGTCCACGCCGATGAGGCGCCGGGACGTGGCCGGTCAGGGCGCGAGTACGTCCAGTTCGTGCAGGGCGCCCACCGCGATCTCCTTCGTCAGCCGCTCCGCCTCCGCCGCGTCACCCTCCCGGACCGCCTCGGCGAGCCGGACGTGCAGGGTCACGGCCGCCGGGTCGGGGTCCTCGAACATCACCTGGTGATGAGTGCGTCCCGCCAGGACCTCGGCGACCACGTCTCCGAGGCGGGCGAACATCTCGTTCCCGGAGGCGTTGAGGACGATCCGGTGGAACGCGATGTCGTGTTCCAGATAGCCCTCCAGCTGCTGGCCCCGCGAGGTGGCGACCATGCCGAGGGCCCGTTCGGTGAGCTCGGCACACTGCTGCGGGGTGGCATGGCGAGCGGCGAGCGAGGCGGCCACGGGTTCGATCGCCGAGCGCAGGACGGTCAGTGAGCGGAGCTGGCGCGGGCGGTCGGCGCCGGCCAGCCGCCACCGGATGACCTGCGGATCGTAGACGTTCCACTCCTCGGTCGGCCGGACGGTCACACCGACCCGGCGCCGGGACTCGACCAGGTGCATGGACTCCAGGACCCGGATCACCTCCCGCACGACCGTGCGGGAGACGTCGAAGCGCTGGGCCAGCTCGTCCGTACGCAGGACCTGGCCGGGCAGGTGCTCACCCGCGGCGATCTCCAGACCCAGGGTGTCCAGCACATGTGTATGCAGCCCCTGGCCCTGTGTGGTCATGGACCAAGAGTACGGGGGTCCACTCCTGACCAAAAAGTACGACGTTTATGTCACACCATCTTGAATAAGTCGTACGTATAGGTTTCAGTAGCGCGACGGACCGATGTCGAGGAAGACATCGAAGAAGACAGCGAGGCACCGTATGAGCACCCCCCACGTCGTCGTGGTGATGGGCGTCGCAGGAACCGGCAAGACCACGATCGGTCCCCTGCTCGCCACCGCACTGGGCGTTCCGTACGCCGAGGGAGACGACTTCCATCCCGCGGCGAACATCGCCAAGATGTCGGCCGGCACCCCGCTGGACGATGCGGACCGGTGGCCCTGGCTCGATGCGATCGGGCAGTGGGCGCACGGCCGGGCGGGGCTCGGCGGCGTGGTCAGCAGTTCGGCGCTGAAGCGTGCCTACCGCGACCGGCTGCGCAGCGAGGCCCCCGGTGCCGTCTTCCTTCATCTGAGCGGCGACCGGTCGCTCATCGAGGAGCGGATGGCGGGCCGCAAGGGCCACTTCATGCCGACCGCACTCCTCGACTCGCAGTTCGCCACCCTCCAGCCCCTGGAGGCCGACGAGGCCGGCGTCGCCGTGGATGTGTCCGGCACCCCCGAGGAAATCACCGAGCGAGCCGTCGCCGCGTTGCGCCGGCTCGATAACTAAGGATCTTCACCGTGACCAGTCTCAGCGTCGAGATGCTGGCAGCGGATGCCGTCGAACCCATCACTTCGGCCGGCAACGCGCAGTTGGGCATCGCCGTCCTGGCGGGCATCGCCGTCATCGTCCTGCTCATCACCAAGTTCAAGATGCACGCGTTCCTCGCGCTGACCATCGGCTCCCTGGCGCTCGGTTCGTTCGCCGGCGCCGCGCCGGCGAAGACGATAGCGAGCTTCACCGCGGGTCTCGGCTCGACCGTCGCGGGTGTCGGCGTCCTCATCGCGCTCGGCGCCATCCTCGGCAAGCTGCTCGCCGACTCCGGCGGCGCGGACCAGATCGTCGACACGATCCTCGCGAAGGCGAGCAAGCGCGCCATGCCGTGGGCGATGGTCCTGATCGCCTCGATCATCGGCCTGCCGCTGTTCTTCGAGGTCGGGATCGTGCTGATGATCCCGGTGGTGCTGCTCGTCGCCAAGCGCGGCAACTACTCCCTGATGCGGATCGGCATTCCGGCCCTGGCCGGCCTCTCGGTGATGCACGGGCTCATCCCCCCGCACCCCGGCCCGCTCGTCGCGATCGACGCCCTGGGCGCCAATCTCGGCGTCACGCTGGCCCTCGGTGTGCTGGTCGCCGTCCCGACGGTGATCATCGCCGGCCCGGTCTTCTCCCGCTACGCCGCCCGCTGGGTGGACATCAAGGCGCCGGAGACGATGGTCCCGCAGCGCCCCGCCGAGGACCTGGACCGTCGGCCGAGCTTCGGCGCGACCCTGGCGACGATCCTGCTGCCCGTCGTCCTGATGCTGGTCAAGGCCCTCGTCGAGATCGTGGTCGACGACCCCGAGCAGGGGCTTCAGCGGGTCACCGACGTGATCGGCTCCCCGCTCATCGCGCTGCTCGCGGCCGTCATCGTGGGCATGTTCACGCTGGGCCGGGCCGCCGGGTTCACCAAGGCACGGCTCTCCACCACCGTGGAGAAGTCCCTCGCCCCGATCGCCGGCGTGCTCCTCATCGTGGGTGCGGGCGGCGGCTTCAAGCAGACCCTGATCGACGCCGGTGTGGGCCAGATGATCCTGGACTTCTCCGAGAACTGGTCGATCCCCGCGCTGCTGCTCGGCTGGCTGATCGCCGTCACGATCCGGCTCGCGACCGGCTCGGCGACCGTCGCCACCATCTCGGCGGCCGGTCTGGTCGCCCCGCTGGCAGCCGACATGTCGACTTCGCACGTCGCCCTGCTGGTCCTGGCGGTGGGTGCGGGCTCGCTCTTCTTCAGCCACGTCAACGACGCGGGGTTCTGGCTGGTGAAGGAGTACTTCGGGATGGACGTCGGCCAGACGGTGAAGACCTGGTCGGTGATGGAGACCATCATCTCCGTGGTCTCGCTGGCCTTCATCCTGCTGCTGTCACTGATCCTCTAGGGACCGCTCCCCCGGCTCCCGCCACAGCGGGTGCTCGCGACGGGCCCACTGGCGCTCGACCGATCCGGTGCGCATGCCACGGCGTGCCTCCGGGTCGGCGAGCGCCTTCGCGATGTGCCCGCCCAGCACGATGCCGATCGCGAGCGCCAGCCAGTCGTGGACGAACGTCGCGCCGGTCCGCCACATCAGCGGGGCGAGGCCGGTGAACCACATCAGCAGGCCGGTGCCCGCCATGACGAGCACCGCTCCCGCGATCCACGCCGCGTACAGCTTCTGTCCGGCGTTGAACTTCCCGGCCGGGCGGGACGCGGGCCGGTGGTCGCGGCGGCGCACCGCCCGCAGCCACTGCCGGTCGTGCGGCCCGAAGCGGTTGAGCCTGCGCAGATCGGCCCGCAGGGACCGCGCGAGGAGTCCCGCGAGCAGCGGTACGGGAATGAGCAGCCCGGACCACTCGTGCACGGTGACCACGAGGTGGCGGCGACCGACGAGTTCGGCGAGCTGCGGCACGTACAGACAGGCCGCCGTGGCCACGCAGGTGAGCATCAGCGCCGCCGTGGTGCGGTGCACCCACCGCACCGGACGGCTGAACCGCCGTACCCGCCCGTCCGTCTCAGGTCGTGGGGGCATCGTCGCGGCCGTTGGACCGGCCGACCCAGGCGTCGACGTCATATCCGAGCTTCTCCCAGTAACCGGGGCGAACGGATTCCGTGACGGTGATCCCGGAGAGCCATTTCGCGGACTTGTAGAAGTACATCGGGGCCACGTAGAGCCGGACCGGGCCGCCGTGGGAGTGGGACACCGGCCGGTCCTGCATCCGCAGGGCGACGAGCACATCGGCGCGGCGGGCCTGCGCGAGGGTGAGGCTCTCGGTGTAGGTGCCGTCGAAACAGGTGAAGCGGACGGCCTTCGCCCCGGGCCTGACACCCGCCGCGTCCAGCAGCGCGGAGAGCCGTACACCCTCGAAGGGCGTCTCGGGCACCCGCCAGCCGGTGACGCACTGGACGTCCCGGACCATCCGGGTCTGCGGCATGCGCTTCAGGGCGTCCAGGGTGTACGTGGCCGGACGGTCGACCAGGCCGTCGACGGTCAGCGCGTAGTCGGCGGCGCTCTTCTTCGGTACGGACGCGGCGACGGAGTAGTAGCGGAAGCCGCCGCCGTTGGGCAGCAGTCCGGTCAGCCCGGTGGGGTCCTTGTCGGAGAGCGCGCCCAGGCCGGATTCGAGGGTCCGCTGCAGTACGGGCGCGGCGACGAGTCCGGCGGCGCCGAGGCCCAGCATCGTCAGGACCAGGCGGCGGCCCACGGGGGTTCCGGCGCCGTCCGGATCGGGGCCCTGGGCCGCCGTGTCCGGTTCGGCGCCGGGCGAGGAACTGTTCACTCCTCGATTCGAACACTCCGGGCCGCCGGAAGCCAGGGGCGACGGTGGTCCGTCACCGTCACGTCAGATTCTCCCCGCCACCGGCCGCCCGCGGATGCCAGACTTGCGCCATGCCGAACCGCGAAGCGCTCAAGCCCTTCCTTCTCGCCTTCCCCGGTCCGTTGCGCGACCGGTTGGTCGCCGCGGTGCTCGACGGCCGGAAGGTGTCGACCACCGGACTGTTCGTGGAGTACCAGGTGGAGCGGGAGGAGCCGCCGCCCGTGGGCGAGCGGTCCGCGCTGATCGACTCGGACGGCCGGGAGGTCGCGGTGGTCGAGGTGACCGAGGTACGGATCCTGCGGCTCGGGGACGTCGATCTGCGGCATGTGCTCGACGAGGGCGAGGGCGACACGTCGGTGGCCGGATGGCGGGCGGGCCACGAGCGGTTCTGGCACAGCGACGAGATGCGCGAGGCGCTCGACGACCCGGAGTTCACGGTCGACGACGACACGCTGGTCGTGGCGGAACGGTTCCGGGTCGTCGAGATCATCGAGCCGGTCTGACCGGCCGCGCCTTCCGGCCCCGGGCCTCGTCCGTGTCCGCTCCCCTGGCTCCCCCGGGCCGGGGCCCGGATCAGCGCCCCCGGTCCGCGTCCTTGGCCAGGCCCAGCCGGCGCCTGACGGCGAGCAGACGGGGATGGCGCTCGTGCATCTCGCCCGACCGGCGGTCGAGCTCCTTGCCCAGCCGCTCCGTGCGCTTCTCGATGTCGAGCTCGTCCAGGATGCGGTCGACCTCGGCGAGCAGCGCCCCGTGCAACTGCCACTTCCTGGGGTGTTCCTGGACCGCGGCGAGCAGCATGTCCGCCACCCGGTCGCGGGTCGCGCGGCTGACCGCCAGCGCGTCGGCCAGCCGCGTCTCGGCTCCTTCGGCACTCGCGGCGACCGGGGTCGTGATCAGCAGCGAGAAGCTCTCGACGGCATCCGCCAGCTGCCCGGACAGGTCCGTGAGCCCGGCGGCCACCTCGGCGGGGAAGAGCGGTTCGCCGACCCGCTCCTTGGCCAGGTCGGTGAGCGTCCTGGCCATCACCCGCAGCACCACGGCGCAGATCTCCAGGGTGTCGAGGCCGGTGCGCAGCACGACGCGGTAGAGCAGCCCCTGACGCACGCGCGGATTGAGCATGAGGCTCTCCTCGGCCTGCCGCAGCGAGGCGTCCACCGCCACGATGTCGTGGTCGATGCGGCGGGCGCGGTGCAGCCGTTCGGCCGCGTCCTCGACGGTGACCCGGCCGCCCAGGTCACCCCCCAGGTCGCGGAAGAGGTCGCCCATCTCGCGGGCCAGGCCGTCGATCGACGCCCCCGCTGTCTGCACCCACACGGGCGGGGCGAACAACAGGTTGAACAGCAGCCCCACGCCCGCACCGATCAGTGTCTCGAAGACGCGTTCCCAGGCGGTGTCGGCGACCTGGGCGACGCCGAGCACCAGCATGGCGCTGATCGCCACCTCGGGGACGAACTCGTTCACCCGGACCAGCCGGCCGATGATCAGCGAGGTGAAGATCGTCAGCCCGAGGCTCCACCAGGACAGTCCCACCAGCGAACTGAACCCGCTCGCGATCAGCACCCCGACGATCACGGAGTTCACCCGCCGGATCCCCGTGGTGAGGGTGGCGTAGAGGGTGACCTGGACGACGAGCAGCGCGGTGAGCGGGGCGGTCAGGGGTGCGGGCTGGGACAGCGTCGCCGTCGCCACGGCGTAGGCGATCACCGCCGCTCCCGTGGAGCGCAGGGTCTGGGCCCCCACGGGCTCGGTGGTGCGCCGGACGAGTTTGATGACGGGCTCGGCTACTCCTGGCATCTCCTTCACATGCCCGGATCCGGCGCCCCCGCCCGGTTTCCGGCCCGAACCCCACCGGACGGACGCGCGCGGGCGGCGGACGCGCGGCGACGGCCATCCGGCTGTCGCCGCAGCCGTCCGCCCGACCGACCGCCCCGGCCCTCCGCCCGCCCGGCCGACGCCCCGGCCCTCCGCCGAGAGGCCCTAGCCGACCGCCGTCGCGGCCGCCCGGCCCGCCGCCCGGCCGGAGAAGATGCAGCCGCCGAGGAAGGTGCCCTCCAGGGAGCGGTAGCCGTGCACGCCACCGCCGCCGAACCCGGCCGCCTCACCGGCCGCGTACACCCCGGCCAGCGGGCTGCCGTCGGCGGTGAGGACCCGCGAGAAGAGGTCCGTCTCCAGGCCGCCGAGCGACTTGCGGGTCAGGATGTTGAGCCGGACGGCGATCAGCGGCCCGGCCTTGGGGTCGAGGATGCGGTGCGGCGCGGCCGTACGGATGAGCTTGTCGCCGAGGTAGGTTCGGGCACCCCTGATCGCGGTGATCTGGAGGTCCTTGGTGAAGGGGTTGGCGATCTCCCGGTCGCGGGCGGTGATCTCGCGGCGCAGGTCGTCCTCGTCGATGAGCGACTCGCCGGTGAGGGCGTTCATGCCGCGGACCAGGGCGCCGAGGTCCCGCTCGACGACGAAGTCCACGCCGTTGTCCATGAACGCCTTCACCGGTCCGGGCACGTCCGCGCGGGCCCGGCCGATCACGTCCCGGACGGACTTGCCGGTCAGGTCGGGGTTCTGCTCGGAGCCGGAGAGGGCGAACTCCTTGCCGATGATCTTCTGGTCCAGGACGAACCAGGTGTAGTCGTGGCCACTGCGCATGATGTGTTCGAGGGTGCCGAGCGTGTCGAATCCGGGGAAGAGCGGCACGGGCAGCCGCTTGCCGCGGGCGTCCAGCCAGAGCGAGGACGGGCCGGGCAGGATGCGGATGCCGTGCTTGGCCCAGATCGGGTTCCAGTTCTCGATGCCCTCGGTGTAGTGCCACATCCGGTCGCGGTTGATGTGGTGGGCACCCGCCTCCTCGGTGATGCCGAGCATCAGCCCGTCCACGTGCGCGGGGACGCCGGACAGCATCTTGGCGGGCGGGGTGCCGAGCCGCTCGGGCCACTGCCTGCGCACGAGGTCGTGGTTGCCGCCGATGCCGCCGGACGTGACGATCACCGCCTGGGCCCTGAGCTCGAACGTGCCGGCCGTCTCCCGGCTGCTCGCGGTGCCGCGGGACGCGTCGCTGGGCGCCAGGACCTCCCCGGTGACCGTGTCGGTCGTGCCTCCGGTACGGCCGAGGCCGGTGACGCGGTGCCGGAAGCGGAAGGTGACGAGCCCCTTGGCGACGCCCTCGCGCACCCGGCGCTCGAAGGGGGCGACGACGCCGGGACCGGTGCCCCAGGTGATGTGGAAACGGGGGACGGAGTTGCCGTGGCCGTTGGCGTCGTAGCCGCCGCGCTCGGCCCAGCCGACGACGGGGAAGAACCGCATGCCCTGCTGGTGCAGCCAGGAGCGCTTCTCGCCGGCGGCGAAGTCGACGTACGCCTCGGCCCACTTCCGCGGCCAGTGGTCCTCCTTGCGGTCGAAGCCGGCCGTGCCGAGCCAGTCCTGGAGGGCCAGCTCGTGGTTGTCCTTGATGCGCATGCGGCGCTGTTCGGGCGAGTCGACGAGGAAGAGGCCGCCGAAGGACCAGTGCGCCTGCCCGCCGAGCGACTGCTCGGGTTCCTGGTCGAGCAGAATGACCGAACGGCCCGCGTCGACGAGTTCCGCGGTGGCGACCAGCCCCGCGAGTCCTGCCCCGATCACGATCACATCAGCGTCGTACGCCATGGGTTCCATCCTTGTCGGGACGACCGGGCCGCGGTCCGGTGGAGGACCGCACGTCACCCGTGCGGCCGCTCGCGAAGTTACTGGTGCGTCAGATCTTCGGCACCGGCCGTCCCGGCGTCAACCGCCCGGCCGGCGGCACTCCGGCCGCCGGGGCCGGTCCCAGGCGCTATCGTCGATACGAATCACCCTCCTACGGCCTGACTCGGGGTGGGGAAGCGTGTCGGTGCTGGTCATCGTGCTCTCCGTGAGCGCCGCCTGCTGTCTGGGGTTCGGCTTCGTGCTGCAACAGGCCGCCGCCCGCCACGCCCCGAAGAGCGACTACCTCTCGCCCCGGCTGCTGCTGGACCTGATGCGGGTGCGCAGCTGGCTGGCCGGCATCGGGCTGATGGTCTGCGGCATGGTGCTGGGCGCCCTGGCCCTGGGCAAGGGCGAGGTCTCCGTCGTCGAACCGCTCCTCGCGACCAATCTGCTCTTCGCGATGGCGCTGTCCCGTCACCGAACGGGCCAGCGGCTGGGCCGGCAGGGCTGGGCGGGGCTCTGGCTGCTGGCCGGCGGGGTCGCCGCGTTCCTGGTGGCCGGTGAGCCGAAGGGCGGGCAGGCAGTCTCCAGCCCGCTGCGGCACTGGCTGGTGATCGGCGTGGTGGTGGGCCTGGCGCTGCTGCTGACCACGTTCGCCAAGCGGTCCCGGTCGGGGGTGTCCCCCGCGCTGCTCGCCGTGGCGGCGGGACTGCTGTACGGACTCCAGGACGCGCTCACCCGGGTCAGCGGGCAGCGGCTCTCGGACGGGGGCTGGGCGGCGCTCGTCACGGGCTGGCAGCCGTACGCGGTTCTGGTGCTGGGGGTGACGGGGCTGATCCTCGTGCAGAGCGCGTTCGAGACGGGCCCGCTGCGGATGTCCCTGCCGGCGCTGACCGCGGCCCAGCCGCTGGCCGGGATCGCCTGCGGGATCGGGTTCCTGGGAGACCAGGTGCGGACCGATACAGGCGCCCTGGCCTGGCAGGCGGCGGGGCTCGCGGCGATCGTGGGCGGGATCGTGCTGCTCGGGCTGCACCCGGCGATGCCGGAGGGCCCGGTGGGCGGGCGCCGCTCGCAGAGCCTCCAGCCGCACTGAGGGTCCGGGCCGCCCCGGTGATGTCCGGTCCCTCACAGTCCTGCGGGCCGGCCTGGCAATTAATAATGGACAGCATTACATTGGTCCCATGGCGAGGACACCGGGGCAGTCGGGACAACAGACCAGGGACAAGCTGATCCGCGCGGCCGAGGAGATCTTCGCCGCGCAGGGCACGGACGGCGCCCAGCTGCGCGACATCGTCGCTCTGGCGGGCCAGAGCAACCCTTCCGCGGTGCAGTACCACTTCGGCTCCCGCGCCGGGCTGCTCGACGCGGTGATGGCCGGCCGTCAGGAGCGCACCGAACGGGTCGTCGCACCGCTGCTCGACGGGCTCCCCGTGGACTGCGGTGTACGGGACCTGCTCACCGCGCTGGTGACGGCGGAGGCGAGCCTGCTCGCCGACGACCGGGGCCGCCGCTGTCTGCGGATCTCGGCGCAGCTCAGCCATGAGACCGGGCTGCGGACCGGCCGGCCGCACCCCGCACTGGACGGCACCGCCTACGGACGGCTGATCGGCCGGATCGCGGACCGCCTGGGCGCACTGCCGGAGCCCGTACGCCTGGAGCGCCTCGACCTGGCGCTCACCCTGATCGGCGCGGCCCTGGCCGACCGGGCCCGCCAGGGGCTGGACGGCACGGATCCGCTGACCGGCCAGGAGCTCTTCCTCGCCGATCTCGTCGGCACCACCACCGCGTTTCTGCACGCCCCCGCGCCGCACGGCGCGTGATGCACCCGCACCACGAGAAGGACACGTCATGAACGACAAGAACAGCCTCACCGGCCGCACCGTCATCATCACCGGCGCCGCCCGCGGCCTCGGCGCCGAGGCCGCACGCCTCGCCGTGGCCGGCGGCGCCGACGTGGTGATCACCGACGTACTGGACGAGGAGGGCGCGGCCACCGCCGCCGAGCTCGGGCCGAAGGCCCGCTTCCTCCACCACGACGTGACCTCCGAGGAGGAGTGGCAGCGCGTCGCCGCGTTCGCCCTCTCCGAGTTCGGACGGATCGACGGCCTCGTCAACAACGCGGGCGTCTCGACCGGTCAGCCCCTGGAGACGGAGACGGTCGAGCACTTCCGCAAGGTCGTCGACATCAACCTGACGGCCGTCTTCATCGGCATGAAGACGGTGATCCCGCTGATGAAGGAGAACGGCGGCGGCTCGATCGTCAACATCTCCTCGGCGGCCGGTCTCATGGGCCTCGCGCTGACCTCCAGTTACGGCGCGTCGAAGTGGGGCGTGCGCGGGCTGACGAAGGTCGGCGCGGTGGAGCTCGGCACGGCCGGGATACGGGTGAACTCGGTGCACCCCGGCATGGTGTACACGCCGATGACGGCCTCCGTCGGCATCCGGCAGGGCGAGGGCAATTACCCCAACACCCCGATGGGCCGGGTCGGCGAGGCGGGTGAGATCGGGGAGGCCGTCGTCTTCCTGCTCTCGGACGCCGCCTCGTACGTCACCGGCGCCGAACTCGCCGTGGACGGCGGCTGGACCACGGGCCCGACCGTCAAGTACGTCATGGGGCAGTGAGCACGGCCGGAGGTCTGATGTTGGATGAGGGTCATGAACCCTTCTGACGAGATCCTGGACATCGTCGACGAGAACGATGTCGTCGTGGGTCGGGCCCCGCGCGGCGAGGCGACCGCGCGGGGCCTGACCCACCGCTGCGTCTTCATCGAGGCCCGGGACGCGAGCGGCCGGATCTTCGTGCACCGCAGGACCGCCGGCAAGCTGGTCTTCCCCTCCCACTACGACATGTTCGTCGGCGGGGTCGTCGGCGCCGGCGAGTCCTACGACGAGGCGGCCCTGCGGGAGGCCGAGGAGGAGCTGGGCGTCACGGGCCTGCCCCGCCCGGAGCCGCTGTTCAAGTTCCTCTACGAGGGCGGCGGGCACAGCTGGTGGTCGTACGTCTACCAGGTGCGGTGCGAGCTGCCGGTGCACCCGCAGGTGGAGGAGGTCGCCTGGCACACCTTTCTCACGGATGCGGAGCTGGAGCGGCGGCTCGGCGACTGGCCGTGGGTGCCGGACGGCCTGGACGGCTACCGGCGACTCCAGGCGTTCCGGGCATCGCCCTGAACCGGCCGGGGATGCACACAAAAGCGCCAGATAGGGTCCCTACGTGAACGAATTTGTACAGAGCCTTCGATTGTGGTTCGCGCCGCAACGGATCCGCGAAGAAGGCGACACCCCCGACTACCGCTTTTCGCTGGCCAACGAGCGGACGTTCCTCGCCTGGATCCGCACGGCTCTCGCACTGATCGGCGGCGGGTTCGCGGTCGACCAGTTCCTTCCGGAACTGGTGTGGGGGGTGCGCGCGGGGCTGGCGCTCGCGTTGCTGGCGGCCGGTGTGCTGTGCGCTCTGCGCGCCGTCAACCACTGGGTGCGGTGCGAGCGGGCGATGCGGCGCGGGGAGGACCTGCCGGTGTCGCGTTTCCCGACGCTGCTGAGTCTGGCCGTCGCCGTGGTGGCCGTGGCGATGGTGGTGGTGGTCCTGTTCGGCTGGGAGGGCCGGTGACCGCAGAGGAACGCGATCCGGGGCTCCAGCCCGAGCGGACCCGGCTGGCATGGCGCCGTACGACGCTGTCCTGCACGGTCGTGGCACTGCTGGCGGGCAAGCAGGCGCTGCACAACGGGGCCACCCCGGCCGGGATGATCGCCCTGTCGTTGAGCGTGCTCGCCTGGCTGGGATTCCTGCGGGTGGCGAACCGGCGGGTGCAGGGCATGGGGACCGCCCGCCCCCGGACCCTCGGGTCCCGGGAGGCCCTGACGGCTGCGGCGTGCACGGTGGCGCTGGCCGTGTTCGCCGCCGCGATGCTCTTCTGAGCCCCGGCACCGGGCCGCTCAGCCCTCCCAGTCCACCGTCACGACGATCTTTCCGCGGGTACGCCCCTGCTCGTTGAGCCGGTAGGCCTCCGCGGCCTCCGCCAGCGGGAAGACCCGGTCGACATGGACCGAGACGATGCCCCGCTCGGCCAGTTCGGCCAGATGGGCCAGGTCCTTGGCATCCGGCCGCACGAAGGCGTACTTGCCGCCGTACGAGATGACCTCGCCGTCCGCGATGGACGCCAGTCTGCCGTCCGGTGCCAGCGTCTCGGCGGACACGCGCAGCGCTTCGCCGCCCACGGTGTCGAACGCCGCGTCGATCCCCTCCGGGGCCAGGGCGCGCAGCCGGTCGGCGAGCCCGTCCCCGTACGCCACGGGTTCCGCGCCGAGCTGTCGCAGGTGGTCGTGGTTGCGCTCGCTCGCGGTCCCGATGACCCGGCAGCCGCCGTGCCGGGCGAGCTGGACGGCGAGCGAGCCGACGCCACCCGCCGCGGCGTGGACGAGGACGGTGTCGCCGTCGCGGATCCGCAGCGACCGGTGGAGCACCTGGTAGGCGGTGAGCCCGGCCAGGGGCAGTCCGGCGGCCTCCTCGAAGCTCAGGCTCAGCGGTTTGCGGGCGAGGGTGCGCACCGGGGCGGCGACGTACTCGGCGAAGGTGCCCCGGCTCAGGAAGTCCTCCCGCACATAGCCGATCACCTCGTCGCCGACGGCGAACTCGTCGACGGCGGCGCCGGGCTGCACCACGACACCGGACACGTCCCATCCCGGGATCACCGGGAAGACCGCTTCGAGTCCGGCGTCGAGGTAGCCCTCCCGGGCCTTCCAGTCGACCGGATTGACCGCCGCGGCCCGCACCTTCACCAGGACGGTGTCGGGGCCGACCTTGGGATCGGGCCGCTCGCCGTACTCCATGACGTCGGCCCCGCCGTACCTGCTGTAGCTGATCGCCTTCATCCTTCGACCATCGTGGCAGGTCAGGGGTGGCGCAACTCATGCCGTGGCGGCCTCGAAGGGCGGCAGCAGGGTGCGCGGGTCGTGGCCGGAGTGCCAGAGCCCGATGAGGAAGGCCGTGGTGGCCTCCAGATACGCGGCCCGGTCGAGCCCGCCGACCGTCAGGGGGACACAGCCCAGATCGCGCACCAGCGCCGCCACGGTGTCCAGCGCGTCCGCGTCGTCCCCGCACAGCGGCACGGAGAGCGGGCCGTCGGCGAAGGCGGGCGGGGTGAGCCGCCACACCGAATCGGGCAGGTGGTTGAACGCTTTGACGACCCGGGCGCCGGTGGCGTCGGCGAGGGCGCGCGCGGCCCCGGGGCCGCCCTCGGTGGTGAGGACGAAGCCGGGTCCCACGGCGTTCGTGCAGTCGATCAGCACCCGCTCGCGCAGGGTCGCGTTCCCGGCGCCGAGCGCCGTGAGGGTGTCGCGCGCGACGTCGTGAGGCAGGGCGAGGAGTACGGCCGAGCCGAAGGTCACGGCCTCCTCGAAGGTCCCCGCCGCGCCTCCCGTCCGGCGGGCGAGGGCGCGGGCCCGGTCCGGCGAGCGGCCCGCGAAGAGGATCTGATGTCCGGCCCCGGCCCATTGGGTGCCGAGGGCGTCCGCCATGTTGCCCGTGCCGAGAATGCCGATGCGCATATCCGTCTCCCTGGCGAGTGTCCGCGAAGTAGCGTCGTGCCGTGGGAGGTGACGGTAGGAGATCCGTTGCTGACCATCCGGTGCCCGACGGGTGCCGCGGGGAGGGAGAGCTGTGGAGAGACTGCTCGCGGACTGCCGGGCGAGGCTCGGCTTCGATCTGTTCGCACACACCTGGAACGCGGTGGTCATCCACGCACTGGGCGGGGGGCCGCGCCGCCCGGTCGACCTCCGTGCGGAGATCGGCGGGATCAGCGCGAAGGTGCTCAACGAGACGCTTCGCCGGCTGGCCGGGTACGGGCTGGTCGAGCGGCAGGCGTACGCGGAGGCGCCGCCGCGCGTCGAGTACGCGCTGACCGGACTCGGCCGGACCCTGCTGGAGCCGATCGAGGCGCTCGGCCGGTGGTCCGCGGAGCACGGCGACGCCTTCGTGGCGGCGCAGGACTGGGACGACTGAGCCTCGCCCCGACGGGGCCGGCCCCTGTCGCCCCGGCCCCGTCCCGGGCTCTCACCAGCGCGGGATCGCGGGCGTGGCCCACCCCGGCTCGGCCTTGCGCATCGCCGCGGCGTCGTCGCGCTCGCGCATCGTGCCGTCGTCGTCGAGCCAGCGGCGGTGCAGTGCGGCCAGGCGTTCCCGGTCGAGTTCGACGCCCAGGCCCGGGGCGTCGGACACCGCGAGCCGGCCGTCCTCGAAGACGTGCCGGGTGGTGATGACGTCCTCGGTCTGCCAGGGGTAGTGGCTGTCGCAGGCGTAGTCGAGGTTGGGGACGGTGGCCGCGACATGTGTCATGGCGGCGAGGCTGATCCCGAGGTGGGTGTTGGAGTGCATGGAGAGTCCGACGCCGAAGGTGCGGCAGATGCCGGCCAGTTCGCGGGTACGGTGCAGCCCGCCCCAGTAGTGGTGGTCGGAGAGGACGACCTGCACGGCGTCGCGGGCGAAGGCCTCCGGGACCTCGGCCAGCGTGGTGACGCACATGTTCGTGGCCAGCGGTACGTCGGTGCCGGCCGCGACGGCGGCCATCAGCTCCGTGCCGCTCGCCGGGTCCTCCAGGTATTCCAGTACGTCCTTCAGCTGCTCGGCGACGTACAGCGAGGTCTCGACGGACCAGGCGCCGTTGGGGTCCAGGCGCAGCGGCTGCCCGGGGAAGGCGTCGGCGAGGGCGCGGACCGCGGCGATCTCCTGCTCGGGCGGGAAGACGCCGCCCTTCAGCTTGAAGGAGGAGAACCCGTACGCACGGGCGAAGCGCCGGGCCTGGGCGACGACTCCGGCCGGGTCGACGGCCGCGCCCCAGTCGTCGTGTTTGCCGCCGGCCGGGTGCTCGGCCCAGCGGTAGAAGAGGTACGCGCTGTACTCGACGCTGTCGCGGACCTTGCCGCCGAGCAGCGCGTGCACGGGCAGGCCGAGGGACTTGCCCAGCGCGTCCAGGCAGGCCACCTCGAAGCCGGAGACCACCGAGAGCCGCAGCTTGTCCGCGGTCTGGACACCGCGCAGCCCGCCCGCGTCGACGCGTTCGTCGGCCGCCCGTGAGTCTCCGCACACCTCGTCGGCGAGGGCGAAGAGACCGTTCACATCGCTGACCGGACGCCCGACCAGGGCCGTGGCGAGGGGCTGGGCCAGTTCGAGGTACTTACCGTCGCCGTAGGTCTCCCCGACCCCGGTCGTCCCGCCGCGTGTGACGACCTCCACGATGAGGCGCGGGGTGTACGGCTGGTGGACTCCCTGAGTGTTGAGGAGCGGCGGGTCGGCAATGAGGATCGGGGTGAGCCGGACTTCGTCGATCAACAAGGCAGTATCCATACGTGAACTCTATTCAGAGATACGACTCAACGCCAGGGGGTGGCGCCTCGTTCGGGCCGGAGTCCGCACATTCCGTTCCGGAAGTTCACTGGACGACATACCGACTGGTCGGCATCATGAGCACCGACGATGTATTCACCCCGGAGGTGCGCACGATGAGCCCAGTCCACCCGCCAGGTCTCGACCTCGACCGGTTGCGCGGCCACCTCGACCGCGAGCGGCCGGGTCTGGTGAACGGACCGCTCGACGCCCGGCTCATCGAGGGCGGCCGCTCCAACCTGACGTACGTCGTCACGGACACGGGCGGCACCGGTCGCTGGGTCGTCCGCCGGCCGCCGCTGGGTCATGTCCTGGCCACCGCACATGACATGAAGCGCGAGCACCGGGTGATCAGCGCACTGCACCCGACGGCCGTCCCGGTCCCCGAGACCCTGCTGCTCTGCGAGGACGACTCGGTCGTCGGCTCGCCGTTCTACGTGATGGAGTACGTCGAGGGCACCCCGTACCGCACGGTGGAGCAGCTCGCCCCGCTGGGCCCGGAGCGCACCCGCAAGGCGGTGCTGGGCCTGGTCGACACCCTGGTGGAACTGCACGCCGTGGACCCGCAGGCCGTCGGCCTGGGCGACTTCGGACGCCCCGAGGGCTTCCTCGACCGGCAGCTGCGCCGCTGGGGCAAGCAGCTGGACGCCTCCCGCAACCGCGAACTGCCCGGCATCGACGAGCTGCACGCGGCGCTCGGCCGCCGGCTCCCCGGCTCCCCCGCCCCGGCCGTCGTCCACGGCGACTACCGCCTGGACAACGTGCTGATCGGGTCCGACGACGAGATCAAGGCCGTCCTGGACTGGGAGATGTCGACGCTCGGCGACCCGCTCACCGACCTCGGCCTGCTGGTGATGTACAGCTCGGACCTGGGCCTCCCCGAGTCGCCGGTCTCCACCACCAGCGGCGCGGCCGGCCATCCCTCCCCCGCCGAGCTGATCGAGCGCTACGCCGCCCGCTCCGGCCGGGACACCTCCGGCATCTCCTGGTACACGGCGTTCGCCTGGTTCAAGCTCGCCGTGATCCTGGAGGGCATCCACTACCGCTACACGCTGGGCCAGACGGTCGGCGGCGGTTTCGACCGCATCGGCGACCTCGTCCCCGTCTTCATCGAGCACGGCCTCACCACCCTCCAGGAAGGCTGATCCACCCCATGGACTTCGCATTCGACGCCCGTACCGAAGAGCTGCGCGCCCAGCTGCTCACCTTCATGGACGAGCACGTCTACCCGGCCGAGAAGACCGCGGACGAGCAGCGCGAGGGGCTCGCGTCGCCGTGGGACACCCCGCAGGTGGTGGAGGACCTCAAGGCCGAGGCCCGTAAGCAGGGGCTGTGGAACCTCTTCCTGCCCGACGCCGAGTACGGCGCCGGGCTGACCAACCTCCAGTACGCCCCGATGGCCGAGATCCTGGGCCGTTCCCCGCAGTTGGCGCCGACCGCGCTGAACTGCGCGGCGCCGGACACCGGGAACATGGAGGTGCTGGCCCAGTTCGGCACCGAGGAGCAGAAGAAGCAGTGGCTGGAGCCGCTGTTGGCCGGGGAGATCCGGTCCGCGTTCGCGATGACGGAGCCGGAGGTCGCCTCCTCCGACGCGACGAACATCGAGACCCGGATCACGCGGGACGGGGACCACTACGTCATCAACGGGCGCAAGTGGTACATCTCCGGGGCGATGAACCCGGACTGCGCGGTCTTCATCGTGATGGGCAAGACCGACCCGGACGGCGAGGACATCCGCCGCCAGCAGTCACAGATCCTCGTCCCGCGCGACACCCCGGGTCTGACGGTGAAGCGGGCCATGAAGGTGTACGGCTACGAGGACCACTACCACGGCGGTCACGCCGAGGTGGTCTTCGACGACGTGCGGGTACCCGTCACGAACCTGGTCGGCGAGGAGGGCGGCGGCTTCGCCATCGCCCAGGCGCGGCTGGGTCCGGGCCGGATCCATCACTGCATGCGGCTGATCGGCATGGCCGAGCGTGCCATCGAGCTGATGTGCCGCCGTGCCGTGTCCCGGGACGCCTTCGGCAAGCCGCTCGCCCAGCAGGGCGTCGTACAGAACTGGATCGCGGACGCCCGGGTCACGGTGGAGCAGCTGCGACTGCTGGTGCTGAAGACGGCCTGGCTGATGGACACCGTGGGCAACCGCGGTGCGCACACGGAGATCCAGTCCATCAAGATCGCCACCCCGCGTGCGGTGGTCGCCATCCTCGACCAGGCGGTGCAGCTGCACGGCGCGGGCGGGGTCAGCCAGGACTTCCCGCTGGCCGAACTGTGGGCGGCGGCGCGGACGCTGCGGCTGGCGGACGGTCCGGACGAGGTGCACCAGCGGTCGCTGGCGCGGCGGGAGATCAAGAAGTACCTGTAGGGGCTCTCCCGTACGGGAGACCGAGGCACACCCGTGGAACGGCGGCCCGGCGGGAGACCGGGAAGCACCCGTGGTCGGCGGCCCGGCGGGAGACCGGGATGCACCCGCGGGTTGTGGTCCGGCCGGGGCGGCGGGTCGTGTCAGGGTGCGCCGGCCCCGATCCGGTCCAGTACCTGCGTGTACCGGCAGCGCCGGTCGGGCCGGGCGCGGGCGGCGGCGTGACGGAGTGCCGGGACCGCCGCCGGGCCCAGCCCGACGAGTCCCTCGACCGCCGCCTCGCGTACGACGGCGTGCGGATGTCCGAGCAGTGCTGTCACGGCGGGAACCGCCGGCGCCCAGCCCGCCCGGCAGAGCGTCAGAACCGCCATGCGCACCACGTCCGGCCGGGGGTCGTCCAGCAGGAGTTCGGTGTGGCGCAGATGGGCGCTCCGGCCGAGCATCGCCCGTGACGTCCGGTGCGCGCGCAGCCGGACCCTGGGCCGGGGGTGCGTGAGCAACCCACCGAGCAGGTCCAGGAGTTGCGGGCTCTCGTCCGGCTCGGGGCCGGGGTGCGCGGCCGCGAGTTCCGTGAGCGCCCGGCAGATCTGCTCAGGCGTGCCGGTTCCGGCCAGGTCCAGGAGTTCCTGCCGGGTCGGGCGGTGCCCCGTCGCGAGGGGGCCGGCCGCGCCGCGGTCGCGGAGGGCCGCCAGCGCCTCCGCGTCCCGCTGCCCGGCGTCCGGGTCCCGCAGCGGCCCGTCCACGAGGCGCAGCCGGTCGGCGAGTTCGGTGCGCCCTTCCGCACGCAGGCGCCGGCGGGTCCGGGTCAGGGCCGGGGTACGCAGCAGCGGCCGTCCCGCGAGCAGGTCCAGGTATCCCCAGGCCCCCGCGTCGAGCCGGTCGCCGAGCACGTCGGCCAGCGCGTCGGCGGGATGCGTGCGCAACGCGTCCGCGACGGCCCGGGCCATGTCGGGCGGTGCGTGCTCCCACCACTCCAGCAGCAGGGGGACCAACCGTTCCCGCTCCCAGGGGTCGATCCCCTCGGCCGCACGTGCCACCCTGTCGCGCAGGATCCCGTCGCCACGGAGTTCCGTCTCGCCGATGGCGCCGAGCATGCGGGCGGTCCCGGCCCCTGCGGGCAGGGCGACCCGGCCGCGGAGATACGCGCGGAGCACCGCCAGGCGGGCCTCGGGCTCGGGCCACCGCGCCAGCGCCTCGGCCGCGGTCTGCCGGCCCTCCGCCCCGGCCGACGCCAGCATGACGAGCAGCCGCTCCCGCTGGGCCGCCGAACGCGGCTGGTCCAGGTCGTCCGCGCGGACGAGGCGCGGTGACGGCTCCGGTTCCCCCGCGCTCTCCGCGAGGGTCCAGGGGGGCGCGCCGAGGGGCTGGAGCCGCGTCATCCAGTCGATGAGCGCGGACCGGACCCCTGCGCCGGCGCTGCGGTGGGCATCGATCAGCCCGGCCAGCCGCTCCCGCGAGGGAACGGTGCCGTCGTCCGCGCGGCGGAACGCGGCCAGGGTGTCCGGTGCCCGGACGGCATCGGCCGCCGCAAGACGCCAGGCCCGGGCCGCGGCGGACACGGTTGCGGCGTCGTCGGGTTCCGGTACGGCGAACGCCTCACGGAGCACGGCTGTCCCGGCCCTCCAGGCGTCGGCGTCGAGCCGGGCGTCCGCGAGGGCCCGGTCGAGATCGGCGCGGACCGGTACCGCGCCGAGGCGGCGCAGCAGGGGCAGCGTGGAGCGGCTCGGCATCGCGGGCGCGGGGTCGAGGGCGCGTACGGCGGCGACGGCGGCCGGTCTCGCGGTGGCCTTCAGCAGCGGCGCGACCTCTTCGAGTACGGCGATCAGGTCGTGCCGGTCCTTGTCCCTGGCGTCGGCCAGCGCGTCCAGCAGGAGGGGCGCGGACCGGGCGAACACCGCGAGCTCCTGAGGGCTCCGGGGCTCGGCGCAGAGGGTCAGCGCGAACCGCAGCACCTTGTTCCCCTTGTTCCCGAGGGCCTTGTCCCGGGACTCCGACTCCGGCAGCAGGGATTCCGCCAGCGCGAGCCAGCCGCCCGCCAGCGGCCGCAGACGTCTCGACCGGGTGGGGCACAGCGGCTCGTCCCGCCCGGCGAGGCGCAGCGCGACCTCGGGGTCCCAGCCTCCGGTGAGCAGGGCCTCGATGTCACGGTCCGCCGCACCGGCGGCCGACGACGGGTCCGTGGCCGCCGGTGCGGTGATCCCGTGCCGGGCCGCGGCCGGCGCCAGGTCCTCCCTGGTGCCGGAGGCCAGTGCGACCCCGCGGGACACCACCAGGCTGAGGAGGGCAGGCGCCACCGGTGACTTCTGTTCGTCCAGTGCGAGCACCGCGCGTGCGGGGAGGGCGCCGCCGAGGCCCAGCAGCAGCCGGCGCCGGGTGGCGTCGTCCCGGCTGTGTTCGGCGGCGGCGACGAGGGTGGCCGCGTAGGCGTCGCCGAGCACCGCGCGCAGGGCCGCGGCGAGGGTGTCGCGCAGAGCGAGGTTGCTGTCCCGGCCGAGCCGGGCGAGGAGCTTCGGGAGGGCCGCGGGTGCACCGGCCCGCACCAGCGCCTCGGCCGCCGTCTTCCTGATGTTCATGTTCGGATGGTCGAGGCAGTCGGCGATCGCGGCGCCCGCCCAGTGGGCCCGGGCACGGCCCAGGGCGAGGAGGGCCTGCCGGACGGTCTGGATGTCCTGGGCCCTCGTCAGCGTGATCAGCGTCGCCGAGAGCGCCTGGGCGTCCTCGCCCGTGGCGTCGTGGGCGAGCAGGGCGATGGCGTGCTTGCGTACGTGCCGGTCGCGGTGGCGCAGCAGCCGGTGCACCCTCGCCCGGGTGCCGGTCCAGGGGACCCTGAGCAGCAGTTCGAGCAGGACCGCCTGTTCGTCGTCGGAGAGTCCGGGGCGCTCCAGCAGATCCAGCGCCACTGTCGCGACGAGTGCGTGCCCGGCCTCCCGGGCGTCCGCGGCGTCGAGCAGGCAGACGGGCCGGATGGCGCCCCTTTCGTACAGCCGTCGGCCCAGAGCGCTCACGGCGTGCAGGACGTCCTGCGGGACCGCGGGTTCGCCGGCCGGCTGTCCGTGCTCGCCGGTCCGGGGAGCCTCGTCCGGGCTCCTCTTCGCGGCCTGCCCGGCCACGACACGCAGCAGCAGGTCGGCGATGGCCGGGAGGGTGCCGGCGTCGCCGTGGGCCGCCAGCCGGCACAGGGCGGTGACCGGTGCTTCCGGGTCCAGGTGGGAACGCAGCAGGGCCAGTTCCCGCGCGTCCGGGCCGCCGAGGTCCGCCGCGATGCGCGGCGGCAGGTCGACCGGGTCGAGCCGGGCGAGCAGGGACCGGCGCAGCTCGGGGTCGCGGTTCAGCTGCCAGAGCAGTTCGAGGGCCCGGTGGTGTACGGGGCGCAGGTGGGGCGCCGTTCCGCCCGTGGTGAGGCCCAGCCCCTCGCGCAGGGCCCGTACCGTCCGGTCCCCGCCGATCGCCTCCAGCGTGTCCAGGGCCGCGGCCGGCACCGAGGGCAGCAGGGCGATCACGGCTTCTTCCGCGTCCGCGTGGCGCAGTTCGCGGATCGCGCGGAGGAAGGGCACGGGTGCGGGGGCCGAGGAAAGTACGCGGGTGACGGCTTCCCCGACGGGGAGGTCGGCGGCCCCCTGCCCGGCCAGGGCGACGAGCAGGGCGATCCGTCGCGGCCAGCCCGGATCGTCGGCCGGTGCGTCCATGAGGACGTGGAGCGTCTCCTGCCGGGAGGTGAAGAGGATCGTCGCCACGTCGCGGGGCGGGATCGAGTGATCGGACAGGGCCAGGCCGACGACGGCGCGGACATGCGTGCTGTCCGGGAAGTGCCCGCGGCGGTGGAGGCCGCGCAGACAGGCCACGGCCGGGCCGCCGAGCAGCAGGGGATCGCGGGCGGCGACGGCGGCCAGCCCGCCGATGTCGTCGCGTTCCGCCAGTTCGCCGAGCAGTTCCATCGCGCGACGCCGGAGGCCGGGCGCGAGACGGGGGTCTGCGACGACCCGGCACAGCAGGTCCCGGTGGCCGTGGCGCGCGGCGGCCGAGAGCGCCGCGTCGGCCACCGCGGGCCGGGCGGGCGAGGTGTCCCCCGTCCGCTCCCCGTCCTGCCCCGGTGCCGGTGCGGGTCCCCCGGGCCGCTCCCGTGCCGGACCGGGGAGGAGGAAGGGGGCGAAGACGCCGGGCGGCAGCGGGTCGGTCGCCGCCCACGGTTCGGCGAGTGCTCCCAACGCACCCGCGACGACCGGGGCTCCGCCGGCTCCCAGCAGCGCGATCAGCCTCTCCCGGACCCGTGCCGGGGCCAGGAGTCCGGCGTGCAGCCCCTCGCGGGCCAGCCGCAGCGCCTCGGCCTGAAGGAGCGGATCGCCGCTGCCCGCCAGTTCCTCCACGAGCCGCGCCGGCCGGTGCGTGGCGGTGATCTCCATCCCCCGCACGGCCTGGTAGAGGAGTTCGCCCGGCGCCTCGGCACCGATCACTCCGGGATCGTGGAGCACATCCGCCCGCAGCCACGCGATCCGTACCTGTGCGGGCAGTGGCCCGGCAGCCGTGCGCCACGGCGGACGTGGGCGGCCGTTCAGGCGGTGGCCCAGTCGCTCGTAGAGCTCTGCCAGGAGGAGATCGGCCTCCGGCGGTCCGGTGAGTGAGGCGGGCAGCAGTCCGGCGAGCGCGTCCCTCGCACGGTCGTCGGACAGCGGGCACTCCGTGACGCGCTCGGCGAGCCGGACCAGCGCCGCATGCCGCCGACCGGGGTCCGCGGGCCCGAGCAGCCGGCCCAGGGTGTGGAGCTCTTCGTCGGCCGGGGTTCGCATCGTCGGATGCTAGCCGGGCGCCCCGCGGCCCCACCAACGCGTTTCGGGCCCTCGCGTCCTCTCCCGGGCGGTCTCAGTAGCCGCCGTACGGCACGTGGTCGGCGAGGGCCAGTTCGCGGGCGAAGGCCCGCACCCGCAGCAGGCAGCGGGCGAGGAACCGCAGGGGCATCGCCCGGTGCGGCCCGTAGGCCGCCTTCCACAGGGCGGGGACACGCGTCGAAGTCTGGATGTGCGCCATGTATCCACCTTCGCCCCACCATGCCATTCGGTCCAACAGATGGATTCGCTGGCAGTGATCGCTACGGTAGATGGATGGAGATTCGCCAGCTCCGCCACTTCATGGCGGTGATCACGCACGGCAGCTTCACCGCCGCCGCCCGCGCCGAACTGATCGTGCAGTCCGCCCTGAGCACCTCCGTCCGCAACCTCGAACGGGAGCTGGGGGCCGACCTGTTCGAACGGACCGGCCGCCGGGTGGTACTCACCGAGGCAGGCCGGGCGCTGCTGCCGTCGGCCCGGACGGTGCTGGCCGGGACGGACGCGGCGCGCGACGCGGTGGCCGCCGTCTCGGGGCTGGCCACCGGGCGGGTGCGGATCGGCACGATCCAGACGCTGACCTGCGTGGACCTGGCCGCCGAGCTGGCCTCGTTCCACAGGCTGTGGCCCGGGGTGCAGATCTCGCTCCGCGAGGCCACGACTCCCGAGCTGGTGGCGGGGGTCCGGGCCGGCGAGCTGGACCTCGCCTATCTCGCGCCGGACGCCGCCGAACTCCCGGAGGGCATCACGGCGTTCGCTTCCTGGCGGGAGGACCTGGTGCTCATCACGGCGCCGGACCACCGGCTCGCGACGGCCGGGCGCACCCTGATCAAGGACCTGGCCGACGAGCCGTTCGTGGACTTCCGCGCGGGCACCGGCCTGGAGACGGCGGTGCGGCGGCTGGCCGCGCACTGCGGTCTGGAGCGCCGGATCACCTGTGACGTCACCCAGATCCGGCTGCTCGTCGATCTCGTCCGGGCGGGTATCGGCGTGGCGATCGTGCCGCGCCGGATCGGCGAGGACGCCGGCCTGCCCTGTGTGAGCATCCGGCAGCCGGAGCCGGGCCGGACCGTACTCCTGGTGGGCCGGGCGCCCCGGCCTCGCAACCCGGCCGCGGAGGCGCTGCTGGACCGGCTGGCCGGCGGCAGCGCCTGAGGAGCGCCCCTACGGCCGCAGCGCGCGCAGCAGCAGGTCGGCGAGGTGGTCGGCGACCTCCTGCTGGGTGAGCGGGCCATCGGGCCGGTACCAGGTCGACAGGTGGTGGACCGAACCGAAGTGGTAGTCGACGATCAGGTCTGCCGGAGTGGCGGTGGAGAACACCCCGCTGCGCTGCCCCTCCTCCACGAGTGCGCGGAAGCGCTCGTGGTAGCGGCGCCGCTCCACCCGTACCTGCTTGTTCTTCTCGGGGCTCAGGTGGTGCATGGAGCGGAAGAAGATCGAGGCGTCGTCGAGGTTCTCGATGGTGGTGACGACCACGTCGGCCGCGGCCTCGCGCAACCGCTGCTCGACGGGTGCGTCGGCGTCCGCGAAGGCGTCGAGCCGCTCCTGCTGGAGCCGCAGCACCCGGGCGTAGACCTCCTGGAGGAGGTCCTCCTTGGAACCGAAGTAGTGGTACAGCGCCCCCTTGGTGACGCCGGCCGCCTCGACGATCTCCTGGACCGAGGTGCGGTCGTACCCCTGCTCGGCGAAGAGCCGGGTGGCGGCGGCCAGCAGCCGCTGGGGAACGGGAGTACCGCTCCCGTCCGTCGCCTTGGCCATAGCCGCCACCTTCCTTCCGTGCTGTGGGTCAGCCGTTCTCACGGGGTGAACGCAGCTCCCGCCTGAGGATCTTCCCACTTGCGGTCTTGGGGAGTTCCGCCAGGATCTCGACTTCGCGCGGATACTTGTACGCGGCGAGCCGTTCCTTGCAGTACGCACCCAATTCGCCGGGTTCGACCGTGGCGCCGGGCCGCAGGCTGACGTAGGCGCGGACCGTCTCGCCCCGGTAGGCGTCGGGGACGCCCGCGACGGCGGCCTCGCGCACGGCGGGGTGGGTGTAGAGGACGTCCTCCACCTCGCGCGGCCAGACCTTGAAGCCGGAGGCGTTGATCATGTCCTTCTTGCGGTCGACGACGTAGAGCCAGCCCTGGCGGTCCATGAACCCGATGTCGCCGGTGCGCAGCTCCCCGTCCGGGAAGGCGGCCTCGGTGGCCTCGGGCAGCCGCCAGTAGCCGGAGACCACCTGAGGACCCCGCACCGCGATCTCGCCCTGCTCGCCGAAGGGCACGTCCGCCCCGTTCTCGTCGATGATGCGCACGACCGTGTGCGGGCCGGGCACGCCGACCGAGAGGGTTCCGGAGACCGGGTCGACCGGGGCCTCACGCTCCGGCGGCACGGTGGCGCAGGGGGCGGTGCACTCGGTGAGGCCGTAGCCGTTGCGGATGTACGGGCCGAAGCCCGCCCGGAACTTCTCGACGAGCGCGGGCGGCAGAGGTGCGCCGCCGGAGGAGATCACCTGGAACGAGGCGAAGTGCCCGGGCGTGGCACCGGGGCTCGCGGCGAGCGCCATGAAGGCGGTCGACGGGCCGACGGTGTACGCGGGGCGGTTCTCGGCGAAGGCGTCCAGGACGACGCCGGGGTGGAAGCGGTACGCCAGGACCAGGGTGCCCGCGTTCGTGAGGCAGACGGCCAGCTGGCAGACCATGCCGGTGATGTGGAAGAGCGGGGCGAGGGCGAAGTAGGCGGCCCCCTCGGCGATGGAGTGGCCGGTGCGCTGGCGCTCGGCGTTGACCATGATGTTGCCGTGGGAGTTCAGGGCGCCCTTGGGAGTGCCGCTGGTCCCGGAGGTGTAGCTGATCAGCGCCACGTCGGCGGCGGTGAGGTCCCGGCCGGCGGGGGCCGCGAGGCCCTTGCGGGCGACAGCCACCAGGTCGTCGGCGTCGGCGGCGGGGGGCAGCCGGTCGAAGTCGAGCACCCGCTCGTCGTTCCTCGTCTGCAGGTCCAGCTCGCAGGCGGTGACGGCGATCCGGACGGACGGGGCGCCGGCCGCGGTCTCCCGCAGATACGCCTCCCAGGCCCGGTCCGAGCAGATCAGCGCCGTGACCTCGGCGTCCTTCAGCACATGGCCGACCTCGGCGGACTTGTACATCGGGTTGAGCGGGACGACCGTCGCCCCGGCCTTCCAGGCGCCGAGCAGCGCGAGGACGAACTGCGGGGAGTTCTGCAGCATGATCGCGACCCGGTCGCCGCGCTCCAGCCCCCGGGCGGCGAGGTGCCCGGCCACGGAGTCGGAGAGCTCGTCCGTCTCGCGGTAGGTGAGGCGGCCGTCGAAGTAGGCGAGGGCCGGATGGCCCGGGGCCCTGGCGACGGAGTCACGGAAGGCGTGCACCAGGGTCTCGGCGGGGTTGACGGGGGCCCGCTGGGCCTCGCTGAGCAGCGGGAGCCAGGGCTTCGCCGCGTAGATCGACTCGCTCATGCGCCGGTCTCCTCCCACTTGCGCTGGAGGTGGTTCATATTGCCGAGCCAGTGGTCGGTGTCCTTGGTGCGGGCCCGGTAGTAGCCGGCGACCTCGGGGTGCGGCAGGACGAGGAAGCGGTCCTCGGCCATGGCAGCGAAGAGGGCGTCGGCGACGTCCTCGGGCTCGATCGCGCTGGGGGCGAGGACGAGCTTCCCGGCCGATCCGGCGGCGGTGAGCATGTCGGTGCGCACCCCCTGCGGACAGATCGCGTGGACCTTGACCCCGCGGTGGCGGTAGGTGAGGGAGAGCCACTCGGCGAAGGCGACCACGCCGTGCTTGGTGACGCTGTACGGCGCCGCGCCGATCATCGTCAGCAGTCCGGCGGCGGAGGCCGTGGAGACGAACCTGCCGCTGCCGCGCTCCAGCCAGTCGGGGAGCAGCGCCCTGGCCGCGCGGACGTGGGCCATCACGTTGACGTCCCAGGCCGCGGCCCAGACCTCCTCGTCGGCGAAGACGTCGCCGGGCGAGGCAAGGCCGGCGTTGGCGCAGTAGACGTCCACGGTGCCGTCCAGCGCGTCCCGGGCGGCGTCGACGATCTGCGAGGCGTCACCGGCGACCGCGATGCCGCCGATCTCCTCGGCGAGCGCCTTGATCCGGTTCTCGTCGAGGTCGTTGACCACGACCCGTGCGCCCTCGGCGGCGAATCTGCGGGCCAGTGCGGCTCCGATGCCGCCTCCGGCTCCCGTGACCACTACGCCCGCGCCGTGCACCGTACTCATCGGTCCCGCCTCTCTCAGCCGACTGCACCGGCAGACTAACCGGTCGGTATGTGCTCACGGAAGGGGGTGCACCGCCTCTGCGCAGCAGGTTGCGCCACAGGTTGCGCCAATGACACCGCCCTCTCGGCCGTCCGACGCGTTCCCTGCGGCGCGCGAGCGCGCTACGGTGCGTGGCCATGACAGAGATCTCGATCATGGAGGTAGCGCGATGAGCTTGTCCCGACGTGGTCTGCTCGCCGCAGGCGGCGTGGTGGGAGCCCTCGCCGCGACGGCGGCGTCGGCAGGACCGGCCGCCGCCCACGGCTCGCACGGCAACGGCCACGGTGGTGTCCGTACCGGCTTCGACCGGCTGGCGGCCGACGGCTACAAGCTGCTGAAGGGCCAGAAGGTCGGTGTGGTCACCAACCCGACCGGCATCACCTCCGACGTCCGCCACATCGTCGATGTGATGCATCCCGACGGGCGGGTGAACCTGACCGCCGTCTTCGGCCCCGAGCACGGTTTCCGGGGCACGGCGCAGGCGGGCGGCTCGGAGGGGCGCTACGACGACCCGGCGACGGGGCTGCCGGTCTACGACACGTATCTCAAGAGCGGGCAGGCGCTCGCCGATGTCTTCACCGCGTCCGGCGTGGACACGATCGTCTTCGACATCCAGGACGCGGGCGCCCGCTTCTACACGTACATCTGGACGCTGTACGACTGCATGGAGGCGGCGGCCCTCGCGGGGAAGAGGTTCGTGGTCCTGGACCGGCCGAACCCGGTGACGGGGCGGGCGGCACTCGGGCCCGTGCTCGATCCCGCGTTCGGCACCTTCGTGGGGCGCCGGGAGATCGCGCAGGCACACGGCATGACGGTCACCGAGCTGGCGCTGCTGTTCAACGGGGAGTTCCTCGCGGACCGTCCGGCCGACCTGGAGATTGTGAAGATGTCGGGGTGGTCGCGCTCGGACTTCTTCGACGCGACCGGGCTGCCGTGGGTTCCGCCGAGCCCCAACATGCCGACGCCCGACACCGCGCTGGTCTACTCGGGCACCTGCCTCTTCGAGGGGACGAACCTCTCCGAGGGGCGCGGCACGACACGGCCCTTCGAACTGCTGGGCGCGGAAGGGGTCGACCACACCTGGGCGGCCGCGGCCAACGCCCTCGACCTGCCCGGAGTGGCGTTCCGCGAGGCGTACTTCGCGCCGACGTTCTCCAAGTTCCAGGGCAAGACCGTGGGCGGCGTCCAGCTGCACGTCCAGGACCGCGAGGTCTTCGACCCGGTCCGCACCGGGATCGCGCTGCTGGTCACGGCGAAGCGGACGTGGAGCGGGTTCGCCTGGCGCTCCGACAACTGGATCGACAAGCTGACCGGCAACACCCGGGTCCGCACGATGATCGACGCGGGCGCGGACACGGATGAGGTCGTCGGGGCGTGGGCACAGGACCTGGCCGCGTTCCGGGCCGTGCGGAAGCGGTACCTGCAGTACCGGTGAGGCGTGACCGGGCGGGCTCCACGGACGTGGAGCCCGCCCGGCGGGACAGCCCCTAGCGGTGTGCCGGGAACTCCACCACCTGCTGGTACGTCGGGCGGTTCTGCCAGTGGATCGCCTTCTGCGCGATCCCGCCGAGCGCCCGGTGGATGATCGAGTCGGTGCACCACTGCTCGCCGGCCTTGCAGTTGTCGTCGGCCGGGTACACCTCCGCCGCCGGGACCGCCGCCGCCTGCTTCAGCGAGGACAGCAGGGCCGCGCGGCAACTGCTCAGGTCCCCGTTGCCGCAGTACGGCTTGGCGAGCGGACCCTTGACCGGCTGCCCCAGCACCTGGCGCAGGTCCTTGTCGGCGAAGCCCCACCAGCCGTACTGGAAGGCCGAACCGCTGTGCGCGCCGCTCGGCCCGTGGCTGGCCGCCGGGGACTCGTCGGTGGCGAGGTTCGCGGTCAGCGCCCCGTACAGGTCGTCACCGAGCCCCGGCTTGAACTCCGCCTCGATCAGCCTGGGCCACCACGCGTCCATGACGCGTACCGCGTCGGCGTGGGTGTACGCGTGCGAGCCCGGGCTGCTCTCCTTGCGCTGGGCGCCCGATGCCCGCCAGGAGTCCAGTTGCTGGACCACCGCGTTCAGTTCCGGGTCGGTGACCGGCTGGGAGCGGATGACCTTCAGCAGTTCGGGGAGCAGTTGCTCTCCGCGCAGGTCGGTGAGTGCGGCGTCCGCCATCGCCCGGGTGAGGGAGGCGCGGGTGACGCCGCCCTCCTCCACCAGCTTCGACACCCGGTCGTCGAGCAGGTCGGCCCGGTGCACCGCGCTGAGCCCGAAGCCCGCCGAGGCGTACCCCTCGGCCTGCTTGTTGTTCCACGAGACGTAGTAGTCCTGGCCCGTGGAGTGCGGGTGCTCGGCGAAGGGGGTGTAGGAGGCGGTGTTGGCCGCCGGGTCGTACCCCTGCCACTCGTACGCCTTCTCGGCCCTGACGGGCAGCGCCGGGTCGACGCCGGCCGCGCGGACCGGGTTCATGCCGCTGTTGTAGAAGGAGGCGGTGCGGGAGTCGGCGTAGAACCAGTTGAAGGCGTAGTCGATGTTGCTCGCCGCCTGCTGGAAGGAGGCGGCGTCGGTGACGTACGACGGGTCGTTGAGCATCTGGAAGCCGATGATCGAGTCGGCCTCGTGGCGGTAGGTGGTGCGCAGGGAGGTGTACGCGACGGGCTTGCCGCCCACCGTGGCGCGGTGGGTGACGATGCCGTAGCCGGTGCGCCACACCTGCATCCGGTAGGAGCCCTTCGCCGTCGAGTCGGCGACGGTCGGCTTCCAGGAGTTGGTGCGCTCCAGCTTCTCCATGGCGGTGCAGGCGCCGCGGTAGAGGTAGTGCGTGGAGTCCTTGGTGGGGGCCGAGCCGTCGGGCTCGCACAGGTCGACGGCGTAGGTGTCGGTGATGTCCTGGCCCGCCGAGGTGGCGCTCCAGGCGTAGTCCTGGCCGCGGCCCATCTGGATGTACATGCCGACGCCGGCGAAGGAGACCCCCCGGGCGCTGATGCCGGGGCCCTGGAGCTCCTGGAGCATCATCAGCTGCGGGGCGAAGTAGCCGGTCTGCGGGCCGAAGACCGCGATCGGGTTGCCGCTCGCCGTGCTCCTGCCGGAGACCAGCAGGGCGTTGGACATGCCGCGCTTCTGGGCGCCGGAACCGGAGCCGGGGAGCGAGCCCTCGGGGATGACCCCGTCGTCGTAGATGCCCTGGGCCTTCCTGAGCGCGGCCGGGGCCTTGACGGGCGCCTTCGCGTCCGTGCCCGCGGAACCGGTGCGGTCGTGGATCAGCGGCTCGGCGGTGACGGAGCCCGGGTCGGGAAGAGCCGTTCCGACGGCCTTGCCGGGCTTGTTCGCGTACGGGAACGAGGTGCCGTCGTGGACGGTCAGCACGGCCTCGGGGTCGTTGCGCTGCCGGAACGACTCCCAGACCTTCGTCCCCTCGGCGACGCCGTACTTCTGCTGGGCGGAGAGGAGTGACAGCGCCGCCTGGACCTCGCCGCCGCCACCGCCGCCGAACTGGCCGCCGACGACCGAGGCGATCGAGATCAGATCGGTCAGCTGGAACGGCTGGATCTCGCCGATGTTCGTGATCGCGTCGATCTTGCCGGTGAGGACGTACTCGCCGGGGAAGTAGCGGCCCTTCTTCGACTTCTCGCGATAGGAGTTGATGCCGTCGACGTACGCCTGCGCGTCGGCCATCGCCTGTTCGCCGCGGGCGCCCTCATGGGTCCTGATGTACTCGACCTGGGCCTGGAGATCGGCCTCGGTGTACGGGGCCTGCGGCCAGAACTGCTGCTCCAGGCCCTGGTTGGCGAGCGCGCCGCCGGCGAACGAGGTCAGTTCACCGCGCCCGATGTGGCGGAAGAGGTCCATCAGCCAGAGCCGGTCCTGACCGGCCGCGAAGCCGGCGCCGAACTCGGTTCCGTAGCGGGTGGTGCCCTTGATGTGCGGGACGCCGGACACCTTGTCGCGGGTGATGGTGACGTCGTCGCGCGGCGAGGTGACCGATTCGACCTGGTCCTTCGCGACGCCGAAGGAGGCGTCGTTGAAGAAGTCGTTCAGTTTCTGGTCGGTGAGGCCGGTGTGCCCGGCCACCAGCCCGTCGTAGCGGCCGAGCTGGTCGTCGCTGTGCGCGGGATGGGTGCCGAACGCCTTGTTGCCGAGGATCTCGACGAGGGTGGCGTTGCCGTTCTCGCCGGGCGGCAGGATGTCGTCGCACTGCCCCTGGCAGTAGTCGACGACGGGGGCGGGGTCCGCCTCGGCGGCGCCCGCATGGGGCGCGGAGGCCAGCAGGGACGTTCCGAGGGCGAGAACGGCCGCGATGGTGGCGGCTCTTGTCCTGCCGATGCGTACGGACATGCGGGTGCGTGGGGGCATGCGTGCTCCTCGAAGAGGCCGATGCGCCGGACGTTACCGGCGGTATGACTCCCGGGTAAGATGAACATCGGTCACCTTTTCCGAATCGTCACATCCCGTCACATGACGACCCGTCATCTCAGTAATTGGACGGAACGGGCCTTGGATGGAGCCGATCCGGGCAGTCGTACGTCCACTCACTGACGCCGAACTACGGGCGATGGAGTACGAGCGACGGAGGTGGCAGCGCCATGGCCGGATTCCGGAGTCTTGCGAGACAGGTCCGCGACCCGCGAAGCGATCTGGCACTGCGGCGGTACTCGCTGCGCAAATGCCTGGAACGCTTCGCCCCGTACGGTCACCGGGCGACCTGGGACCACCTGTGCGCCCGGCACGGGCTGGACCCCGAGGACCGGGAACCCGACCCGGCGCGGCTGATGCGCGCGCTGGAGGAACTGGAGACGGCCCGGGCGGTCTGGCTCGGCTACGAGGCGGGCTTCGCCGAGCGGCGCAAACGGGAGAAGCACGAGGGGCTGCGGCGCCCCGCCGCGTTCGACGACTGGCACCTGCGCACCTGGGGCGGGAACGGGGTCGCGCGGTGCGAGAACCCGGCGGTCCACCCGGCGGCTCCGCTCGCCGACGTGCTGACCCGGCTGATCTCGGCCCTGGAGTCGGAGCCGGGCACCGGCTGCCCGGTGTGCGCACAGGCCCGCATCGCCTGGCGGCAGGACCTGGACAGCGAACCCTGGTCCGGCCCGGTCTGCACCGGCTGCGGGATCGTGGTCCCACAGCCGGTACTCACCCCGGACGCACTGGCGAGGGCCAGGCGGCACCGGCTCGGCGACCTGGCATCGGCCGCCTGAGGAACGGAGCGGCCCGCCCGGCACCTACGGCCGCCGGACGGGCACACGACGGCCGGACCGCTCGTCATCCTCCGGCGGGCCGGCGCACGGCCTTACCCTCCGGCGGGCCGGCGCACGGCCTTGCTCTCCGGCATCAGACGCGAACCGCTGAACCGGTCACCGGAGACGTCGTCCGGGTTGGAGAGCACACAGGTCTCCAACGACAGGCAGCCGCAGCCGATGCAGTCGGTGAGGTGGTCGCGCAGCCTGGCCAGCTGCCGGATCCGCTCATCCAGCTCGGAACGCCAGGCCTCGGAGAGCCGGGCCCAGTCGTCGCGGTTCGGGGTGCGCTCCTCCGGGAGCTCGGCCAGGGCGTCACGGATGGTGGCCAGCGGGATGCCCACCCGCTGCGCCGCACGGACGAAGGCCACCCGGCGCAGCGCGTCCCTGGTATAGCGGCGCTGGTTGCCACTGGTGCGGGTGCTGCTGATCAGGCCCTTGGCCTCGTAGAAGTGCAGGGCCGATACCGCGGCGCCGCTGCGCGCGGAGAGCTGGCCGACCGTGAGTTCATGGAGTGTCTGTGGGATCTGGGGCACTCATCGAACCCTACGCGTCCCACCCCGGCCGGTTCCGTCGTTGACAGGAACGCACCCGCCAACCATGCTGAGCAAGCGCTTAGACAGTCGGTCGAGAGCGGGAAGGCAGGGACCAGGGACATGGCAGAGCCGAGGATCTTCACGTCCGCGCAGGAGCTGCGTGACGGAGTGGGCGAGCAGCTGGGACACAGCGACTGGCTCGAGGTCGACCAGAAGCGGATCGATCTCTTCGCCGACGCCACCGGCGACCACCAGTGGATCCACGTGGACCCGGAACGCGCCGCGGCCGGACCGTTCGGCGCGACGATCGCGCACGGCTACCTCACGCTCTCACTGCTGCCGACGCTCGTACCGCAGGTCATGCAGGTCGAGAACACGAAGATGGGCATCAACTACGGGACCAACAAGGTCCGCTTCCCCTCCACCGTGCCCGTGGGCTCCCGGCTGCGGGCCACGGCCGTCCTGAAGAGCGTCGAGGAGGCCGGCGGCGGCGTGCAGGTCACCGCGGTCGTCACGGTCGAGCGCGAGGGCGGCGAGAAGCCTGCGTGCGTCGCCGAGTCGGTGTCACGCTTCTACTTCTGAGCCGGATCCCCACGCCCGAGCCGACCCGGGGACCTCTCCGGCCGAACCGGAGCCCCTCGCACCGGGCCCGGGCTGCTCCCCTCCGGGCTTCACACGGGTGTCGGCCCCGCCCCTCACGGGGGCCGGGGCCGACACGCATGTCCGGCCCGTGCGACGCCCCGGACCACGGGCGGCGTCAGCGCTCTGCCGCGACCATCCGCAGCACGAGCCCGGCGTACAGTTCGCCCACCTCGTCCGGCGTGCGGCTGCCCTGCGCGTTGAACCACCGCGCCACGTCGATGCAGAGCGAGAGCACGGCGAGCGCGGTGCCGGGCACGTCGGGGACGTCGAACTCCCCCGCCGCCACCCCCTCGCCGATGATCCGGCGCACCGCCGCGTCGCTCCTGCGGCGCAGTTCGACGATCTCGGTGCGGTGCTCCTCGCCGAGCGCGTCGAGCTCGTACTGGACCACGCGCGCGGTGGTGTGCCGCTCGGCGTGCCAGCGGACGAAGGCCCGCACGGCACCGGCGAGCCGCTCGGTGGCCGTGCCCTCCGCGTCGGCCGCCGACTCCAGGAGGGCCAGGGCCCGGTCGTGCCCGATCCGGCTGATCCGGTGGAGCAGCTCTTCCTTCGTCTTGTAATGGATGTAGAGCGCGGCGGGGCTCATTCCGGCGCGGCCCGCGATGTCCCGGGTGGTGGTCGCGTGGTACCCGCGCTCGGCGAAGGCATCGACGGCCGCGACGAGAAGCCGCCGGGCGGCCTCGGGCGTCACTTCGGCCCACGGCGTGTTCTCGCCGTCGATCTCCTCCGCCGTGCTCATCGTCGGTCGCCCCTCTCAGTCAGCAGGACGAACACCATACCCCGATCCTGAGCAAGCGCTTAGGGGTCCGGTGCGTGAGATCGTCAGAGCTTCTGGAAGGGGTCGTGCTCCGCGAGGATCTTCTCCAGCCGGGCCTGGTCGACCCGGCTGATGATCCGGCCGGCCTCCTGCCGGTCCCGGATCACCTTGGCCAGCGTGAAGGCGGAGGTGACGAGGTAGAGGACGCAGATGGAGAGGAAGCCGCGCACCCAGGCGTCGGCGTCCAGGGAGTAGATGCCGATGGCCACCGCCCCCAGCGCGATCCCGAAGGACGCGACGGCCTGCCCGTAGAAGGCGGCGGTGTTCTGCTGCTTGACCGATGTCGTCTCACTCATGCGGCCCAGCATCGGGCGATGTGGCGCAGCCCACATCCGTCCGCGTACTCAGTCCGGTACTCAGACGCCCGTTCGGGTCACGCGGGGGCCGGGAAGGCGGGACCCGGAAGGCGGGGGCTCAGAAGGCGGAGACCCCCGTCAGAGCGCGGCCGATGATCAGCTTCTGGATCTGACTGGTGCCCTCGTAGAGCGTCATCACGCGCGCGTCGCGCAGCAGCTTGCCGACCGGGTACTCGTCGATGTAGCCGTAGCCGCCGAAGACCTGGACGGCGTTGTTCGCGGCGCGGACGGCAGCCTCGGAAGCGAAGAGCTTCGCCTGGGACGCGGCGGTGGCGAAGGGCTCGCCGCGGTCGATCAGGTCGGCCACCCGCCAGGTCAGCAGGCGGGCTGCGTCGACGTCCACGGCGATGTCGCTGATGAGTTCCTGGACGAGCTGGTAGCTCGCGATGGACTTACCGAACTGCTCGCGCTCCCCCGCGTATCCCACGGCCGCGTCCAGGGCGGCCTGCGCGATGCCGACACAGCCCGCGGCGACCGACATCCGCCCCTTGGCGAGTGCGGACATCGCGATGGAGAAGCCCTTGCCCTCGGGGCCCATCAGTGCGGCGGCGGGGACGCGGACGTCCTCCAGGACCAGTTCGGCGGTCGCCTGGCCGCGCAGACCGAGCTTGCCGTGGATGGTGCGCCGGGTGAGCCCGGGGGTGTCGGTGGGCACCAGGAAGGCGGATACACCCTTGTGGCCGGGGGTGTCGCCGGTGCGGGCGAAGAGCAGCACCACATCGGCCCAGGTGCCGTTGGTGATGAACATCTTGCTGCCGTTGATGACGTAGTCGCCGCCCTCCCGCACGGCCCTCGTCGTCAGGTTCCCGGCGTCCGAGCCCGTGCCCGGTTCGGTGAGGCCGAAGCAGCCGACCGCGTCACCGGCGGTCAGCCGGGGCAGCCACTGCCGCTTCTGCTCCTCGTCCCCCCAGGCCGCGACGGTCTTGGCGACCAGCCCCAGGGAGACCGAGACGATGCCGCGGACCGAGGAGTCACCGCGACCGAGCTCCTCGGTGACCAAGCAGTACGCGAGGTGGTCACCGCCCGAGCCGCCGTACCCCTCGGGGACCGTCAGCCCGAGGAAGCCGAGGGAGCCCAGCTTCTTCACAATCGACTTGTCGACACTCTCGGAGCGGTCCCACTCGACGACGTACGGGGCGATGTCACGGGCGACGAAGTCCTTGGCGAGCTGCCGGACGGCTTCCTGCTCCTCGCTGAGTTCCAGGTTCATCCTTCGGCTCTCCACTTCGGGCCGATCCGCACGGGGCGACCGACTTTAATTAGCACTGCTAGTTTTAGATGCGCAGGGCCTACTATGTGCCGCATGGCCCGCCCGCGCAAGCCCCTCCTCAGCAGAGACCGCATCGTCGAGACGGCGAGCGCCCTCGTGGACGCCGAGGGGCTCGACGCCGTCTCGACCCGTCGGCTGGCGGCCGAGCTCGGGGTCAGCGGGCCGTCGCTCTACAACCACTTCCGCAACAAGGACGAGATCCTGGACGCGGTCGCCGACTCGGTCTCCGCGCAGGTCGATCTGTCGATGTTCGACGAGTCCGACACCCGCGACTGGCGCGCCGCGCTGCACGACTGGGCCGTCTCCTACCGTGCGGCGCTCAGCGCACATCCGCACATCGTCCCGGTGCTCGCCCAGGGCCCGGGCCGCCGCCCGGCCGGCCTGCGGGTCGCCGACGCGGTGTTCGGCGCGATGGTCCGCGCGGGCTGGCCACCCGCCCAGGCCACCTACATCGGCGCCCTGATGCGCTACTTCATCACCGGATCGGCTCTCGGCTCCTTCGCCCGGGGCTTCGTGGACGACGAGACGGCGTACGATCCGGCCGACTATCCGCACCTGGGCCAGGCGCACCTCCTGGCGGAGCGCCGTCAGAAGGTCGACGAAGGCGCTTTCGAGACGGGCCTGCGCGCACTGATCGACGGGCTCGCCCTGCAGTACGCCCCTTCCCCGCAGCAGGCGCGGTAGAGCGCTGCGCCGGGCCCACGACTATTCGGTAGGCGCCGAACCGTCCTGGCTCTACCGTCAGGTCCATGACCACGCTCCCCTCCCCCGCCACGCCCGCGCGACACCGCGACCGGCGGGCCACCGCAGCCGCCTGCACCACCGTGGTGCTGTGGGCCTCCGCCTTCGTCTCCATCCGCAGCGCGGGCGCTGCCTACTCGCCCGGCGCGCTGGCTCTCGGGCGGCTGCTGGCCGGCTCCCTGGTGCTCGGCTCCCTCCTGCTCCTGCGGCGGGAGGGGCTGCCCTCGCGGGCCGCCTGGCCGGGAATCCTCTGGTCCGGGCTGCTCTGGTTCGGCCTGTACATGGTGGTGCTCAACTGGGGTGAGCAGCAGGTGGACGCGGGCACCGCCGCGATGGTCGTGAACATCGGGCCCCTGCTGATCGCCCTGCTCGGCGCCCGGCTGCTCGGCGAGGGACTGCCCGGGCGGCTGCTGCTGGGCATGGGGGTGTCCTTCGCGGGCGCCGTGGTGGTGGGCCTCTCCATGTCCGGCGAAGGGAGTTCCTCGGTGCTGGGTGTGCTCCTCTGCCTGCTGGCCGCGGTGGCGTACGCGGGCGGAGTCGTCGGCCAGAAGCCGGCGCTGCGGCACGGCTCCGCGCTCCAGATCACCACGTTCGGCTGCCTGGTCGGCACGGTGGCGTGTCTGCCGTTCGCCGGCGCGCTGGTCTCCGACGCGGCCGACGCGCCCCTGTCGGCCACCCTGAACATGGTCTACCTGGGCGTCTTCCCGACCGCGCTGGCCTTCACCACCTGGGGGTACGCCCTCGCCCGCACCACGGCGGGCCGGATGGGCGCCACCACCTACGCGGTGCCCGCGCTCGTGGTGCTGATGGCCTGGCTGCTGCTGGACGAGGTGCCCGCACCGCTCACCATCGGTGGCGGCCTGCTCTGCCTGGCCGGGGTGGCGGTCTCCCGGATGCGTCCGCACACTGGTGCGACGCGGAAGATTCCGGCCCCGCAGGCGGAAGGACCCTCTCATGACGCGGAGCGCCAAGCGGCGGACCGGCCGTAAGAAGGCGGAGAAGCCCGGTGCCACGGCGCTGGTGACGCCCGAGGGCCCGGCGCGCGACGCCTGGCGCGAGGACTACCCGTACACGTCCAAGCTCGGCCGCAAGGCGTACGACACGTCCAAGCGCGCCCTGCAGATAGAGCTGCTGAAGCTCCAGCACTGGGTCAAGGAGCACGACGAGCGGATCGTCATCCTCTTCGAGGGGCGCGACGCCGCCGGCAAGGGCGGCACCATCAAGCGGTTCACCGAGCACCTCAATCCGCGTGGTGCGCGGGTGGTGGCGCTGGAGAAGCCCACCGAACGCGAGCGCTCCCAGTGGTATTTCCAGCGGTACGTGGCGCATCTGCCGGCCGCCGGGGAGATCGTGATGTTCGACCGGTCCTGGTACAACCGGGCCGGTGTGGAGCGGGTGATGGGATTCTGCTCGACCCCCGAGTACCTGGAGTTCATGCACCAGGCCCCGGGGTTCGAGCGGATGCTGGCGCGCGACGGCATCCACCTGGTGAAGTTCTGGTTCTCCGTCTCGCGCGACGAGCAGCGCAAGCGGTTCATGAGCCGGCAGACCGATCCGGTGCGGCAGTGGAAGCTGAGCCCGGTCGACCTCGCCTCGCTCGACAAGTGGGACGCGTACACCGAGGCCAAGGAGCTGATGCTCTTCCACACGGACACGGCGGACGCTCCGTGGACCGTGGTGAAGAGCAACGACAAGAAGCGGGCCCGGCTGGAGGCCATCCGGCACGTCCTGCACCGGTTCGACTACCAGGACAAGGACGCGACGGTGGCCGGGGAGCCGGACCCGCTGATCGCGGGCCCGGCCTCCCGGCTCTTCGAGCAGGGCGAGATGGAGGCCCGGCTGCTCACCACAGGACGCTCGGAGGCTTCCGCGGAACGTTAGAACACCACCAGGGCCCGGCCGCCCTTCCCGGCGATCATGTGGTCGAAGGCCGCCGGGATGCCGTCCAGCGCGATCCGGTCGGTGACCATCATCGAGAGGTCGAAGCGGCCCGCCCGGATGTGGTCGGCCAGCACCGGCAGGTCGCGGGCCGGGTCGCTGTTGCCGTACACGCAGCCGGTCAGGGACCTGCCCCAGTGGAAGATCTCCAGGGCGTTGAACGTGACCTGCTGGTCCTTGCCCCCGATGCCGACGACCGTGGCACGCCCGCCGCGGCGGGTGGACTCCCAGGCGGCACGGATGGTGGCGGCCCGGCCCACGCACTCGACGGCCACGTCGGCGCCCTGGCCGCCGGTGAGCCCCCGGATCTCACGGGGCGTGGTGGCGGAGGCGATCACGTAGTCCGTGGCACCCGCACGGCGGGCGAGGTCCTCCTTCTCCGGGGAGACGTCCACCGCGATGATCTTCGAGGCGCCCGCGATCCGGGCTGCCTGGAGCACGGCGAGACCGACGCCGCCGATGCCGAACACGACGACGGACTCGCCCGTGCGGACCCGGGCGCTGTGATGGACCGCGCCGTACCCGGTCAGCACCGCGCACCCCAGCAGGGCCGCGTCGGTGAGGGGGATGCCTTCCGGAGCGGGCAGGACGCAGTTCGCGGCGACCACCGTCTCCTGCGCGAAGGCCGCGACGTTGAGTCCGGGGTGCAGTTCGGTGCCGTCCGCGGTGTGGGCGTGGATGTGGGCCGCGCCTGCCAGCGCGTCCGTGCAGAGCCATACCTCGCCGATACCGCAGTGGCGGCAGCTGCCGCAGGACGGCGCCCAGTTGAGGACGACGCCGTCGCCCGGGGCGAGATGGCCGACGCCCTCACCGACCGAGACGACGGTGCCCGCGCCCTCGTGACCGAGGACGGCGGGGACGGGCAGCCGCATGGTGCCGTTGGACAGCGACAGGTCGGAGTGGCAGACCCCGGCGGCGGCGAGGCGGATGCGCACCTGGCCGGGGCCGGGCTCGGGCAAGGTGATGTCGGTGATCTCCAGCGGAGCTCCGACGGCGGGCAGTACGGCGGCGCGGACCACGGAGTGGCTCCTTGCTGATCGGGGGCGCGGACGGGGCGGGCGGTTCAGAACTGGAGGGACTTGGTCTGGAGGTACTCGGAGAGGCCGTGCTCGCCGAGTTCGCGGCCGACGCCCGACTGCTTGTAACCGCCGAAGGGGGCCAGCGGGTTGAACCGGCCGCCGTTGATGTCGACCTGACCGGTGTCCATCCGCCGGGCGAAGGCGACGGCCTCCGCTTCGTCGGCGGCCCAGACGGCGCCCGTAAGCCCGTACACGGTGCCGTTGGCGATGCGCAGCGCGTCCGCCTCGTCCTCGTACTTCAGGATCGAGACCACCGGGCCGAAGATCTCTTCCTGGGCGATGGTCATCTCCGGGGTGACGTCGGCGAACACCGTGGGGCTGACGTAGTACCCGGTGGCGAGCGGCGCCTCGGGGCCGCCGGCCACGACGCGGGCGCCCTCCTCGATGCCCTTCTCGATGTAACCGCGCACCCGGGCCTGCTGCTTGGCGTTGACGAGCGGACCGACGCGCTCGCCGGGTACGTACTTGGCGACGGCCGCGGCGGCGAGGGCGACCGCCTCCTCGTACCTGTCGGCGTCCACCAGCATCCGGGTCCAGGCGCTGCACGTCTGGCCGGAGTTGGACATCACGTTGGCGATGCCCACGTTGACCGCCCTGGCCAGGTCGGCCGAGGGCAGGATGACGTTGGCGGACTTGCCGCCGAGCTCCAGCGCGACGCGCTTGACCGCGCCGCCCGCCGTGGCGCCGATCTGCCGGCCGACCGCGGTGGAACCGGTGAAGGAGACCAGGTCGACGTCCTCGTGCGCGGCGAGCGCCTGTCCGGCGACCGGGCCGAGGCCGGTGACCAGGTTGAAGACACCGGCGGGCAGGCCGGCTTCCTCGGTGGCCTCGGCGAAGAGCTGCGCGGTGAGCGGCGTGTCCTCGGCCGGCTTGAGGACGACGGTGCAGCCCGCGGCGAGCGCGGGGGCGACCTTGGCGACGATCTGGTGCAGCGGGTAGTTCCACGGAGTGATGGCGCCGACCACGCCGACGGGCTCCAGGAACACGGTGGAGTTGCCGTGGCGTTCCTCGAAGGCGTAGGTCGCGGCCAGTTCGGCGTACGAACCGGCGACCAGGACCGGCACGCCCGCGTGCACCGTCTGCGACATCCGCAGCGGAGAGCCCAGTTCGGCGGTGACCGTCTCGGCGATCTCGTCCTTGCGGGCGGCCAGCACGTCGCGCAGGGCGCCGATCCGGGCGGCCCGCTCGGCGGGCGGGGTGGCGGCCCAGCCGGGGAAGGCGGCGCGGGCGGCGCGCACCGCGGCGTCGACGTCCTCCGCCGTGCCCGCCGGGACGTGCGCGATGACCTGCTCGTCCGCGGGGTTCACCACCGCGACGGTGTCCGTTCCGGCGGCGGGCCGCCATGCGCCGCCGATGTACATACCGTCATGGGCCTTCATGGCTGTTCCTCCCGGACGCGGTGACGGACGAGGTCGTCCGCGACCTAAACTAGCGCCGTTAGTTTTCTGGCGCCAGAGACGTCGGTCACGTGCCGGGGCCCGCCCGTCGCCCGGGGGAGGCGAGCGGCGGGCGGGCCCCGGTGTGTCGTCGCCCTACACCTCCAGGCCCGGCACGTCCCTCGGCAGCGGGCAGATGCGGCGGCCCTGGTGGTCGAAGACGTACAGGTGCGCCAGGTCGACCAGGAGCGGAACCTGGCCGCCGGTGCGCAGCCTCATGTCGGGGCCGGTGCGCACGACGAGGTCGCTGGACGTGACCGCGGGGCGGTCGGGGCTGCGCATGCCCGGCGGGAACGGCTCGGTCCCCGGGTCGTCGAGGACCGCGACGGGCGCTCCGGCCTGTCCGGTGGCGCGCTCCTTGAGCCGTTCCAGGACGCCGACCCCGGCGCCGCGGCGCTTGCGCAGGGTGCCGCGGTCCGGGCGGGCCGATTCCAGGTCCGGCACCACGGCGGGCTGCGAACCGGTGTTGAGGTGGACCAGCGCCTCGTGCCCCTGGTACTCGACGTGTTCGACGATGCCGCTGAGCGCGACCTCGCCGGGGCGGGCCTGGCTGGGCGGGGCGATCCGGACCGCCTCGGAGCGCAGCCCGACGATGATGCGCCGGCCCTGCTGGATGCGCAGCAACTGGTGGTCGGGGCTGAGGGGTTCGGGCAGCGGGAGGCGCTGGCGTCCGAGGTCGATCGACATCCGCCCTTCCAGGGGCGCGTGCACGACGGCCTGCAACAGGTTGATCCGCGGGGTCCCGATGAACGCGGCGACGAACACGTTCTCCGGCAGGGAGTACACCTCGCGCGGCGGGCTCACCTGCTGGAGCACTCCCCCGCGCATCACGGCGACCCGGTGGCCCAGCGACATGGCCTCCGCCTGGTCGTGCGTCACGTAGACCGTGGTGACGCCGAGTTCCTTGGTGAGCTGGGATATCTCGGCCCGCAGGTGGTTGCGGAGCTTCGCGTCGAGGTTGGAGAGCGGCTCGTCCATCAGGAAGGCCGAGGGCTGGCGCGAGATGGCCCGGCCCATCGCGACCCGCTGGCGCTCACCGCCGGAGAGCTGGCCGGGGAACCGGTCCAGGACGCTCTCGATGCCGAGCATCCTGGCCGTGTTCTCGATGCGCACGTTGTGGTCCTGGCGCGGGTTCTCCAGCTTCAGCGGGAAGCCGATGTTGGCGCGGTTGGTCATGGTCGGGTAGAGCGCGAAGTTCTGGAAGACCATGGCCATGCCGCGTTCGCGGGGAGTCAGGTCGTTGGCCGGTTCACCGTCGAGAAGGATCTCGCCCTCGGTGATGTCCTCCAGGCCGGCGATCATGCGGAGCACGGTCGACTTGCCGCACCCCGAAGGGCCCAGCAGGACGACGAACTCGCCCGGGTCGATGGAGAGCGAGAGGCGGTCGACAGCACGCGCGGAGCGTCCGTAGGCCTTGCTTACGTTGTTCAGGGTGATGGCGCGAGTCATGTGGTTCCGCCCGGGAGGATGAAGGTGGAGCGGTGGGGAGCGGCAGCAGTGGCCTGAAATTAGCCCACTGCGCAGGGTGAGGGAATGACTCGCGCAAAGGTTGCACCGCACGGGGCGTGCGGAGACGGAAGTGTCAGGTGGGATTCCGGTTGAGGCCGGCCCGCGCCGGGCCCTCCTCGGGAACGGCCGGATCCTGTTCCGGAACCCGGCCCGCACCCGACGCGCGATCATCCTTGCTCAGGACACCCAGACCCCCTACGGCCGGATCCTGTTCCGGAACCCGGCCCGCACCCGACGCGCGATCGTCCTTGCTCAGGACACCCAGACCCCCTGCCGCGACCAGCAGGGCGCCGAGCATGACGAACGGCGCTGCGGTGCCCGCCACTCCGGCGACGAGCCCGGCCGCGGCGGGGGCCGCGACCTGGCCGAGCCGGTTGCCGGTCAGCCGCAGGGCGAGCGCGGTGGAGCGCGCGGCCGCCGGGGCGGCCCGGACGACGGTGGTCATGGACAGGGGCTGGCCGACGCCGAGGCAGAAGCCGAGGACGGCGAGCATCAGGGCCAGGCCCGGGACGGGGACGGGGAGCGCGATGCCGGCGCAGAGCACCCCGGCCAGCAGACAGGTGGAGGCGAGCAGGGCGGTCCGGCCCAGTACCCGGAGCATCGGGGTCATCACGAGCCGGCAGGCGATGGTGGCGGCGGCGCGCAGACTCAGCAACAGGCCGACGGTGGCGGGGGCGATGCCGCGGTGCTCGCCGACGACCGGCAGATACGCGGTGAGGATGTCGGTCGCGGAGAGCACGGCGAGGCTGATGAAGATCCCGGCGGGGACGCCCCGGGCGCGCAGGATGCCGCCGACCGGCACCTTGGCGCCCGCGGACCCGCCGCGGCGCGCGGGGGCGGTCCGGTGCTCGATGCGCCGGAGCGAGCCGAAGGAGACGGCGGCGACGCCCGCCGCGACGGTCAGGGCGAGTGCGCTGGTACGGCCCATGGCCCCGTCGCGTTCGGAGATCAGGTACCCGGCGGCGATCGGGCCGATGAGCTGGCCGAGGGACGCGCCGATGGTGAAGTGGCCGAAGTTGCGGTCCTGATCGGCCGGGGCGGACTGGCGGGCGACGATCGACTGGGCCCCGATCACGAAGCACAGGTGACCGAGCCCCATGACTCCGCTCCAGGCCGCCATCGCGGTCAGGGACACCGCCCGGCCGCCGAGGGCGCAGCCCCCGGCGATCAGGACGACGCCGAACGGCAGGAGCGGTGCGCATCTGCCGTGGTCCGTCCGGCGTCCCAGGGGCACGGCGGCGAAGAGCGGGAGGAGCGCGTACGCCCCGGTGATCACACCGATGGCACGCGCGTCCGCGCCGAGCGCGAGGGCCCGGTAGGAGACGGCGGGCCGCGCCATCGACACCGCCCCCTGCGCGAACGCGAAGGCGATGACGAGGCGCAGCAGCCAGCTCCGGCCGGGCCCGGCGGTGTCGGCCATGGATCAGATGATCCCGAACAGGAGGCCGGCGCCGAGCACCACCAGGGAGGTGAGCGCGGCCCACTTGACGGTGAAGCGGGTGTGGTCGCCGAACTCGACCTTGGCCATGCCGACGAGGACGTAGACGGCGGGCACCAGCGGGGACGACATGTGCAGGGGCTGTCCGACCAGGGAGGCGCGGGCGATCTCCAGCGGGGAGACGCCGTGGGCGGCGCCGGCCTCGGCGAGTACGGGCACGACGCCGAAGTAGAAGCCGTCGTTGGACATGAAGTACGTGAGCGGGATGCTCAGCACGCCGGTGACCAGGGCCATGTGGGGCCCCATGCCCTCCGGGATCGCGCCGACCAGCCAGTCGGCCATGTGGTCGACCATGCCGGTGCCGGTGAGCACGCCGGTGAAGACGGCGGCGGCGAAGACCATGCCGGAGACGTTGAGGACGTTGTCGGCGTGGGCCGCGATCCGGGCCCGCTGGTCGGGCATGTGGGGGAAGTTGACGGTGAGGGCGAGGGCCGCGCCGAGGAGGAAGAGCACCGGGATCGGCATCAGCTCCATGATCATCGCGGTGAGCAGGGCGATGGTGAGTGCCGCGTTGAACCAGTAGAGCTTCGGCCGCAGGGTGGCGCGGTGGGGGTCGAGGCCCTTGAAACCGTCGTCGGCCTTCCCCGCTTCCTCGGAGCCCGTGCCGCCCGTACCGCCGGCGCCTGCGCTCCTGCCCGGGCGGTCGCCGCCGCCCGCGGCGACAAGAACGGTCTCGGGTTCCGTGACGGTGCCGGCCACCAGGGCCTCGTCGAGCGTGAGGGTGCCGAGCCGCTTGCGCTCACGCCTGCCGAGGACCACGGCCAGCAGGATCACCGCGAGCAGTCCGACGCCGAGCGCCGGGATCATCGGGACGAAGATGTCGCCGGCGTCCAGCTTCAGGGCGGTGGCGGCGCGGGCTGTGGGGCCGCCCCAGGGCAGGGTGTTCATGACGCCGTTCGCCGTGGCGGCGACCCCGGTCATCACGACCAGGCTCATCTTCAGGCGCTTGTAGAGCGGATACATCGCCGAGACGGTGATCATGAAGGTGGTGGAGCCGTCGCCGTCCAGCGAGACGATCGCGGCGAGCACCGCCGTACCGATGACGATGCGCATCGGGTCCGCCTTGCAGAAGCGCAGGATGCCCCGGACGACCGGGTCGAAGAGTCCGACGTCGATCATCACGCCGAAGTAGACGATCGCGAACATCAGCATGGCGGCGGTCGGCGCCAGATTGCCGACGCCTTCGATGACGTAGTCGCCGAGATGCGCGCCCTTGCCCACGGCTACGCAGAAGAGGGCGGGGATCAGCACGAGCGCCGCGATCGGCGACATCTTCTTCATCATGATCAGGACCAGGAAGGTCGCGATCATGGCGAAGCCGAGGATGGTCAGCATATGGATACCTATCGTTCACCCTTGAACTCCCACCGGAGCCGGCGGTGCGGATGACGTTAGGGCGCGCCATAAGGCGTTAACAAGGCGTTGACATGCGAGCAATACGAGCAAAACCCCAGGTCAACACGTAGGCGCCACGGAGACGGGGATTCCGTTGAGCACGGCGGTGCCGGAGAGCGGGTCGAGGCGGCTGCCGTCGAGGAGCTGGTTGACGTTGACGCCGGGCCGGTCGGCGGCGACGGACATCCTGGTGCCGGGACGGTCGTGCCCCCAGCCGTGCGGGAGGCTCACCACTCCGGTCCGCACGCTGTCGGTGACCTCGACCGGGACCGTCAGCGCGCCGCCGTCCGCGGTGACCGTGGCCGTCGCGCCGTCGGTCAGTCCGAGGCGTACCGCGTCCTCGGGGTGGACCTGGAGGGTGCAGACGTTGGACCCGCCGCGGAGCGCGGCGACGTTGTGCAGCCAGCTGTTGTTGGAGCGCAGGTGGCGGCGGCCGACGAGGACGAGCGCGTCGGGGTCGGCCCGCCCGTCGAGGGCGCGGCGCAGCCTGGGCAGATCGGCGGCGATCGGGGCGGGGAGGAGTTCGACGCGTCCGCTGCGGGTGGTGAGGACCTCCGGGACGCGGGGAGCGAGGGGGCCGAGGTCGATGCCGTGCGGGTGGGCGAGCAGCCGCTCCAGGCTCAGACCGTCGGCGTCGGCGCCGAAGCCCTCGCCGTACGGGCCGAGGCGCAGCATGAGGTCGAGGCGTCGCTCCGTCCCGGTGCGCCCGGTGAGCGCGGCACGGATGCCGGCGGGATCCCGGCCGTGGACGGGTGAGAGCGGGTCGGCGACCGCCTTGCCCACGGCCCGGTCGATGATCATGGCGTCCACCGCGTCCGGCTCCGCGCCGTGCATCCCGGAGGCGGCGAGGACGAGCCGCGCGAGGATCTCGGCTTCGTCCATCCCGCCTTCGTCCAGGGGCAGTGCGGGGCGGGTGTAGCGGACCTGGTTGCGGACGGCGAGGGTGTTGAACGCGAAGTCGAAGTGGGCGCTCTGCGAGGGCGGCGGCGGAGGCAGGACCACGTCCGCGTGGCGGGAGGTCTCGTTGAGATAGGGGTCGACGCTCACCATGAAGTCGAGCCCCTCGGCCAGCGCGGCATCGAGCCGGTCGCCGTCGGGGGCGGAGAGCACGGGGTTGGCGGCCAGCACGATCAGGGCGCGGATCCGCCCCTCGCCCGGCGTGCCGATCTCCTCGGCCAGTGCGGAGATGGGCAGTTCCCCCTTGGCCTCGGGGTGTCCGGAGACCCGGCTCGCCCAGCGGCCGAGGGCGAACCCCTTGCCGGGTGCGGCCGGGCGCGGGGCGCGGGCCGTCGCGGAGAGCGGGAAGAGGGCACCGCCCGGGCGGTCGAGGTTGCCGGTGAGGACGTTGAGGACATCGACGAGCCAGCTGGCGAGGGTGCCGTGTTCGACGGTGCAGCTGCCGATGCGGCCGTACACGGCGGCGGTCGGGGCGGCGGCCAGCTCCCGGGCGAGGGTCCGGATGGTGGCGGCGTCCACGTCGCAGGCAGGGGCTACGGTCTCCGGAGTGAAGTCCCGTACGGCGTCCGCGACTTCGTCGATGCCCTCCACGTGTTCCGCGAGCGCGCCGGGATCGGTGAGCTTCTCCTCGAAGAGGACGTGCGCCATCGCGGCGAGCAGCAGGGCGTCGGTACCGGGCCGGATGGCCACGTGCCGGTCGGCGAGGCGTGCGGTGCGGGTGCGGCGCGGGTCGACGACGGTGAGGCTGCCGCCGCGGCGGCGCAGCGCCTTGAGCCTGCCGGGGAAGTCGGGGGCGGTGCACAGACTGCCGTTGGATTCGAGCGGGTTGGCGCCCAGCATGAGCAGGTGGTCGGTGTGGTCGAGGTCCGGCACCGGGATGGTGTTCGGGTCGCCGAAGAGCAGCCCGCTGGAGACGTGTTTGGGCATCTGGTCCAGCGTGCTCGCGGTGAACAGCGCCCGGGTCCCCAGGGCCGCGAGCAGTGCGGACGGATAGAGGGCTCCGGCCATGGTGTGCACGTTGGGGTTGCCGAGGACGACTCCGACGGCCTGCGGCCCGTGTTCCCGCGCGATGGCCGGCAGCGCGCGGGCTATCGCGTCGAACGCCTCGGCCCAGCTCGCCTCCGTCAGAACGCCGTCCTTGCGGACGAGCGGGGCGCGCAGCCGGTCGGGGTCGTCGTCGAGTCCGCCGATGGAAGCGCCCTTGGGGCAGATGAACCCCTTGCTGAACACGTCGTCCCGGTCGCCGCGGGCGCCCGTGACCCTGCCCTCCTCGATGGTGAGCGTGAGCCCGCAGGTGGCCTCGCAGAGGGGGCAGATGCGCAGGGCGGTACGGGAGCTGCTGGGGTCGTGCGACATGGGCCCTCCCGGGCGGCGACAGCGGTGGCGCGCGGACATGAGCAAGCACGGCCGAGCATACCGACCGGTACGCATGCTGGGGAGGTGTGGAGGCGAGGAGCTTGCCCCGGAGTCCGTCCCCCTCAGTCCAGCACCCGCGCGAGGTAGGCCTGCACCAGCACACGGGTCTCGGCGACGATCGCCCGGTCGCCGGACGGGTCGGTGCGGAAGGCGAGTTGGAGCAGCGCGTCGGCGGCCTCCACGCAGACCAGGATGGAGCGCAGGAGGTCTTCGTCCGGCTCGCGCTCCAGATGGCCGGAGAGCAGCTCGGTGAGCCGTCCCGCGACGCGCTGGTTGGCGTCGTCCGCGGGGTCGTCCTCGGGCGCGGGGGCACCGAAGTCGATGAGGGAGAACCCCGGGACGGAGCTCTTCATCGCCAGGTACTCGTCGAGCACGGCGTCGATGGCGCGGCGCCAGTCGCCGGCCGGGATGACGACCAGCCGGTCGGTGATCCGCTCCACGTAGCTGTCCAGGTTACGGCGGGCGAGGGCGTCGGCCAGCGCCCGCTTGTTGGAGAAGAACCGGTAGACGGAGCCGATGGGAACCCCGGCGCGTACGGCGACGGCCCGGGTGGAGAGCTGCTCGTAGCCGGTCTCGTCCAGGAGTTCGGCGCAGGCGTCGAGTATCCGGGTGAGGCGCTCGGCGCTGCGCTGCTGAACGGGGGCGCGGCGGAGGTTCGTGTTCGCATGGGGCACGGGTTCCATGATGCCGTGGGGCTCCTCTGCCGGGTGCGGGGGCACCTTCCCGGCCTCAGGCTCTGCTGGGCGTCCGCCCTCGGGCTGCACGGGACAGGGGGCCACGCTCAGGTGTTGCGGGGCGCCCGCTCTCCGGTTGTGCGGGACGGGGCGTCCGCCCTCGGGCGTTGCGGGGTCTTCGCCCCCTGCTCCGCGGAGGCATCCGTCCTCCGCCACCCTGCGGGGACGCCCGCCCCCAGCGCCGCGGGGGCGTTCACTCAGGCGATGAGCAGCGCCAGTCCCCCGATCGTGTACGCGACCATCAGAACCAGGAGCGGAAGCTGGCCGGCGACGGCGCGTCCGGGCGGGAAGAGCCGGACGGAGCGGTCGTGGGCGGCGACGACGCCGAGAACGTGGCCGACAACGATCGCGACCACCTGGAGCGTGGCGACGCCGCCCGGCCCCAGCGGCGGTTCCGGCGGTGCGGGATTGTCAGCGCCCAGTGCCACCATGACGGTGCGTGGGCCTTCGGTGACGAAGAGTGTGAAGTAGTGGGCGACGAGATAGCCGAGGGCGATCGGGACCAGGGAGTGCGCGAAGGCGGTGAGGGGGTGCGGCAGTTGGCCGGAGAGGAGCCGGGTGGCACCGGCACAGAGGGCGTAGAGGGTGGCGACGAGGGCGACGGCGCCCAGGAGGCCCAGCGTGGCCGTGATGGTGCGGCCCAGCGCCGAGGTCTGGACGGTGGTGATCCAGGAGGGCGCGTCGGAGAAGCCGTCATAGGCGGTGGAGCCGAGCATCACGCAGACGGTGGCCACGAGACCGGGAAGCCCGGGCGTGGCGTCGAGTCCGTTGAACGGGGAGCGCAGGACGAGGCGGCGGTCCGCCCGGCGGCGTCCGATCGGGGAGAGCCGCGCGAGGAGGCCCGAATAGGCCTCGAAGGCATCGGCGTGGTCGAACCACCGGGCCCCGTACAGGGCGGCGCCCCCGAGTTGAACGGCGGAGTAGAGGGCGAGGAAGAGGAGCAGTGCGGTGGATGAGGCGGGGTCGGGGGCGACGAGTTCGAGCCAGGTGAAGGCGAGCAGCCCGACGGCGGCGGGCCACATCCCCAGGCGGACGGGCAGGGGGCGGCCGGCGGCCGGAGCGCGTCCGAGCGCCCGGCAGCCGAGGAGATGGAGGGTGCGCAGCGGGTTGAGCAGCCGCCAGACGGGCCCGAGCAGGAGGGAGGCCGGGACGAGCCCGACCCAGAGGAGTACGTAGACGGCGCCGGGGGCCGGGTTGCGGTCCGGGTCGGCCGGGCCGAGGAGGAGGTGGAGCACGACCAGGAGCGCTGCGGCCAGACCGAGCGCCCGGGCCGCGATGCGGGTGGAGCGGGCGTCGGCCACGCGTTGGACGACGGCCGGCAGGGGGCGGCCCGCCCGGTCGCCGCGGAACCGGGAGGCGGACCAGAGCAGGCCGAGGGCGAGAAAGGAGACGAAGAGCGCGGCGAAGGCCCCGGCGAACGCGTAGAAGGGCGAGAGGGGCAGGTCGTGCTGGGCGCCGATGCCGTGGGCGAGGACGCTCACGGCACCGGGATCATCGACGCCCGTCACCGTACGACGAGTTGGGTCAGGAGCAGGTCGGACTCGTGCGTCTCGACCTCGAAGAGCCCGGTGCGGTCGGCGGTGAAGGTGAGAGTGACGGTCCGGCCGGCGGGCAGCCGCGCCTCCTTGTCGTAGCCGTGTACGTGAAGGGTGTCCGCACGGTCGCTGCGGACCCGAAGACGCACGGTGCGGCCCTTCTTGACCTCGGTGCGCCCGGGGGCGGGGCTCACCCTGCCGTCGCGGACGGCGATTTCCACGGTGGTGCCGGGGGTGGGCGCGGGGCGGGTCGCCGACGTTGCCCCGCCGAGCGTGACGGCGGCCTGGACCGGGGCGGAGCCGACGGCCCAGGCGGTGTGGTCGTCGGCGTAGAGACGGGCCGTGAGCCGGGTGCCTCCCCCGGCGCCGCGCAGGAGCGACTCCGGGAGGTGGAACCAGGCGCCGTAGACACGGGCGAGGGGATGGCCGTCGAGGAGGAGTCGGGCGTGGCCGCGTCCGAGGAGTGCGGCGCCGCCGACACTGTCCGGGGTGAACCGGAAGTTCCGTACCGACAGGTGGACGTTCCAGCCGTCCTCCGAGTCCGGCCGCACGGCCAGGGTCACCTCGGGCGCGCCCTCGGCGTCGACCTGGCGCAGCCGGTGGCCGGAGCCGTCGTCCGCGGCCAGGAGCCGGCCGTTGCTGCCGGTGGCCTCCTCATGGCTGGTCCCCGGCTTGTGATGGGTCGTGGCCCGCCCTCCGCAGGCACTCGTGCCGGCCAGGAGGGCGACGGCGAGCAGCCCGAGGGCGACGCGACGGCCGGCCCGCCGGACCCGAACGGCCGGGCGGACCGGAAGGCCCCGGCCCCGGCTCCGGCTCCCGGCCGTGCCGGTGTCCCCGTTCGCGCCCGTGCCCAAGTCCCCGTTCGTGCCCGTGCCCGAGTCCCCGTTCGTGCCCATGCCCATGTCCCTGTTCGCGTTCATCGCCGTGCCCGCTTTCCCGTCCGTCGGCTTCGCACCCGCCCTCGCCCCCGCAGCCGTGGCGGCCGTCGCCCCCGCCCGCACCGGGGCCGCCGCGTCCACCGGGTGCCGCGTCACGACGGTTCTCCGTCCGGGGAGGCGGCCGGCGAGGCGGGCGCGGCCGGGCTCTCCGACGCCGACACGCCTACCGCACCGGTGCCCGAGTCCGGCCGGGTGCCCGGCGCCCGGTCCGGGTCCGCCGCCGGGGCCGTTCCCCCCACCGCCGGCTCCCCCTTCGCGCGTTCGCCGTGCCGGGCGGCGGCCACCACGGCCCACACCACCCAGACCAGGCCGAGCAGCCCGCGCCCCCAGGCCGGGCTCAGCGGGATCCACGGGATCATGAACACGCCCTTGTCCAGCGCGTCGAGCAGCGTCAGACCGCCCAGCACCACCGTGACCCAGCCCAGTCCCGGCCGTTCCCGCCGCAGCGCCAGCCCGATACCCGTCCACCAGAGACCGGTCAGCAGCAGCGCGAGAGCGGGGACGTAGGTGGAGGCGAGCCCCATGGTCGAACCGGCCACGTCCAGGGACAGACCGATGAGGCCGAGGACCGTGGCGGCCGTGGCGAACCGATCGGCCCGCAGCCTGCGCCACCACAGCACCCCGCCGACCAGCACCAGCACCACCGCGATCCCCAGGGCCGCCTGCACCTCGACGCGCTCGATGCCGCGCGCCCCGTACCAGTCGCAGCCGGCCGGCAGCCGGCGCGCCTGCACGTTGTAGTCGGCGCAGACCAGCAGCTGGGCGAGTTTGACGGGCTCGCCCACCAGCCGGTCCGTGCTGCCGCTGACGGAGCCGCGCTCGGACCCGCACGAGGGCAGCGAGCGCGGGGTGGACGCGCCCGCGTCGGACTGCCAGCAGTTGCCCGCCCCCTGGCCGTCCCACCACACATCGGTGCCGTTGGGGCGCGAGCGGCCCTGCTTGTCGGTGCCGAGGTGGTTGTTCGCGTACCGGTTGTGGTGCGAGGTGTCGGTCTGCTTGCCGAGCGCGTCCTCGCCACGGATGAAGGCGGGTACGGCGCTCAGGAAGAAGGCGGCACGCTTCTGCCCGTAGACCCAGTTGTTCTCGTAGAGGTTCCAGTTGCCGCCCGCGGTGATGATGCCGGTGCCCGGCGGCATGGAGATCTGCGGGCAGACCACCCCGTCCTCGTAGCCGCGCTCGACGGGCGGCTTGGCGCAGGTGCCGTCGGCGACGTACGGGTAGTAGTCGGCGTTGTTGTCGTGGATCAGGTTGCGTTCGAAGCGGGCGTGGTTCTGCGGCAGGCCGGGGTGGCCGGGGAAGGCGCTGTCCATCGAGGCGCCGCCCATGTTGTGGTCGAACTCGTTGTCGTGGACGTAGACCGAGTCACCCGCCGTGCCGGAGTAGCCGACCATGTTGTGGTGGCTGCGGCAGCCGGTGATCTCGATGGAGTAGCGCGGCACCTTGTAGCCGTACGCGTCGTTGATGTCCGACGCGCTGCCCGGGTAGATACCGGAGTCGCCGTTGCCGTACGACTCGCAGTTCCTGTACAGGCCGTGGTCGCTGGCGAAGGTCAGGAAGCCGTACTCGTCGTTCCACCGGGTCAGCACGTCGTCGATGACGAATCCGTCCTGGGCCAGGATGTACAGCGAGTTGAACGTGGTGCGCTGAGCGGTGAAGTTCTTGAAGTAGACACCGTCGGAGCCGTCCGCGCGCACCGCGTTGAGCTTCTGGTACTTGGCGTCGATGACGACGTCCGTGCGCGCGACGCCGGTGCCCTCGATCTGGAGGTCCTTCTTGCCGAGGATCGCGACCAGGTTCTGGTTGTGCGGGCACTTCGCCTGCTGCTCGTAGCTCAGGATCTGGTAGCCGAGCTGGGAGTTGGGTGCCTTCAGCCGGGCGCACTCCCCCTTCGGCTCCGGCAGCGAGGGCTCCTCCTCGTAGAGGCCGGGCAGGATCGCGATGTTCTTCCCGGGCCCGGTGACGGCGTCGACGGCCTGCTGGAGGTGGCGGTAGCCGGACTTCCGGCACCGCTCGAAGAGCGTCAGGTTCCTGGCCCGCAGGGCATCGGGGAATCCGGATATCCGGTGCTCGAAGTCGGCCCGGTCGTTCTTGCAGACCAGGAGGTCGGGCTCACCCGTGCGGTACACGGGGACGCTGCCGGTGCCGTCGGGCAGCGTGACCGGCCGTTCCTCGTGCGCCCGGGCGGCCGAGGCCGGGAGAAGGGCGGCAGCGAGGGCCGCAAGAACCACCAGAAGTCTTCGTGTCCACGACATGTGCCGGAGAGTAGAGCATTGTTCAACTTTTGGAACCCCCCTGTGCCGCACGAATGGCGTTGACTCGCCGCGATCCGATTCCTACGGTTGACCATAGGAATCCAGGATCGCGAACCCCTCTCTCATGCACCGGGAGCACTTATGAGCGGCATCGAGCAAGCACGGAAGACCGCGGAAGGGCTCGCGCATTCCGCCGGATTCGGCAATCAGCACAGCTCGGAGGCCGTGCCGGGGGCGCTGCCGCACGGCCGCAACTCGCCGCAGCGCGCACCGCTGGGGCTCTACGCCGAGCAGCTGAGCGGTTCGGCCTTCACCGAACCGCGCGTCCACAACCGCCGCTCCTGGCTCTACCGGATCCGTCCCTCCGCGGCCCATCCGCCGTTCGCCCGGATCGACAACGGCACCCTGCGCACCGCCCCGTTCACCGAATCCGTCCCCGACCCCAACCGGCTGCGCTGGGACCCGCTCCCGGAGCCCGCGCCCGGCACGGACTTCCTGTCCGGCCTGTGGACGCTGGGCGGCAACGGCGACGCCGCGCAGCGCACCGGCATGGCCGTCCACCTCTACGCCGCCAACGCGGCCATGACGGACCGGGTGTTCAGCGACAGCGACGGCGAGCTCCTGATCGTCCCCGAGCGCGGCGGTCTGCTGCTGCGCACCGAAATGGGCCTGCTGCGTGCCGAACCGGGCCATGTCGCCCTGATCCCGCGTGGTGTCCGCTTCCGGGTCGAGCTGCTCGACGCCACGGCCCGCGGCTACGTCTGCGAGAACTACGGCCAGCCGTTCGTCCTCCCCGACCTCGGCCCCATCGGCGCCAACGGCCTGGCGAACGCCCGGGACTTCCTCGCCCCGGTCGCCGCGTACGAGGACGTGGAACGCCCCGTCGAGGTGGTCAACAAGTACTGCGGGAACCTCTGGTCGGCGACGTACGACCACTCGCCGCTCGACGTGGTCGCCTGGCACGGCAACCACACCCCGTACGTCTACGACCTGCACCGTTTCAATGTCATCGGCTCGATCAGCTACGACCACCCGGACCCGTCGATCTTCACCGTGCTGACCTCGCCGACGGACACCCCCGGCCTGGCCGGCGTCGACTTCGTCGTGTTCGCGCCGCGCTGGCTGGTGGGCGAGGACACCTTCCGGCCGCCGTACTTCCACCGCAACGTCATGAGCGAGTACATGGGGCTGATCGAGGGCGCGTACGACGCGAAGACGGCCGGCAAGGGCGGCTTCGTGCCCGGCGGGGGCTCCCTGCACAGCATGATGTCGGCGCACGGCCCGGACCGGGAGACCTTCGAGCGGGCGAGCGCGGCCGAGCTGAAGCCGCAGAAGATCGACGACGGCCTGGCCTTCATGTTCGAGACCCGCTGGCCCGTCATCACGACCGGGCAGGCGGCGACGGCCGGACATCTCCAGCACGGCTACGACGACGTGTGGCAGGGTCTGAGCCGCAACTTCCATCCGTAACCGGGCCCCGTGTCCCAGCGACGACGAATGCAGGTGACCCTGGTGCCGCAGTCCCCTCCGCAGCCCCCCGCGCCCCCGGGGGCCGCCTTCGCGCCCGACTCGCTGGTCCTGAACCGCAAGCTGCCGCTGTGGTACCAGGTCTCTCAGTCGCTGCGGGCCTCGATACTGGGCCGCACGGCGGACGCCACCCTGCGGCTGCCGACCGAGGAACAGCTGGCCGCGCACTACGGCGTCAGCGTCCTCACCATGCGCCAGGCGCTCAAGGAGCTGGAGACCGAGGGGCTGATCAGCCGGCACCGCCGGCGCGGCACCTTCATCGAGCCGCGCGCCCGCCGGGTGTCGCCGGTGCGGCTGCTCGGTTCGATCGACGCGATCGTCGCCCAGCAGTCGGGCGAGCGGACCACCCTGCTCGACCACGGCCCGTCCCCGGTGCCGGGCGATGTCGCGGAGTACTTCCCCGGCTGCCCCGAGATCGTCGGCTACCGGCGGCTGCGGTGCGACGAGGAAACCGGCGAGCCGACCAACTGGGCGCAGAACTGGCTCCATCCACAGGTCGCGGCCGGTCTCGATCCCTCCGACCTCGACCGCTGGCCGATGACCAAGGTGCTGCGCGACCGCGTCGGCGTGCCCATCGCCCGGATCACCGACACCGTCGAGGCCACGCTCGCCGACCCGGTCACCGCCGGCCTCCTCCAGGTCCCGCTGCTCAGCCCGATCCTGCACTACACGGGGGTGACGTATGACGAGAGCGGCCGGGTGGTCGACGTGGCGCTGATCCGCTACCGGGGCGACCGGTTCTCCTTCTCGGTCACGGTGGAGGCGCGCTGACGGCTGCCGCGGGTCCCGGCAGGCGCCCCCTGCCGGGACCCGCGGCAGCGCCGTTACGATGCCGGGGAAGGCGGCAGACGTGGCGACGGGGAGGACGACACGGTGGCAGCTCCGGCAGCGGCCGGCTCCGGCGAGGGCCCGCACAGCCCGCTCCTCGACGACCTCATGCCCTGGTCGGTGCGGCCGCTCAGGACCGGGCGCCCCTGGGTGACCGCCCCGGACGCGGCATCGCTCAGGGCCCGCTGGGAGCGGTTGGTGCGGGCGCCGGAACCCGAGCGCGAGCGGTTGTTCGGACCCACCCGAGCGCGTACCCCGCAGACTCCGGTGGCCGCCCTGCCCGGGCAGTCCGCCGGGACCGTCCGGTTCGCCCGCGAGCCGGGGCCGTGCCCCGAGCCGGTACGGATCCTGCACGGGCCGTTCGACGAGCAGTGGCTCCTCCCCGACCACCGCCTGATCGACGTGGCCCGGCCCGAGCTGTGGCGGGTCGCCGACGACCACCAGGTCTTCCTGGTCGAGCACGGCCGGATCCCCCACGACGCGGGCCCCGCCCTCTCGGTGACCGCGCTGCTCCCCGACGGCCACTCCCCCGCGGGCCGGCCCGGCCGGATCCGTCCGCTGTACCGGCGTCCCGGCGGCGTCGAACCCAATCTGGCCCCGGGGCTGATCGACCTGCTCCGTGCCCGTCACGGAGCAGCGGTCACCGCCGAGTCGGTCCTGGCCTGGATCCTCGCGGCGGCCCGCCCCTCGCCGGCCGGCCCGGTGGTGCCGCTGCCCGCGGACACCGCGCGCTGGACTGCGGGGGTGGCGCTGGGGCACGAGCTGCTGCGGCTCCAGTTGCGCGGGGCACGGGGCGGCGAGCGCCCCCGGTTGCCGGGCGGGCGCCGCCCCTATGTGCGGGCAGCTGTGCCGCCCGCCCCGTCGGAGCTGTCGTACGACGCCGAGGAGCAGGTGCTGGCCCTCGGCTCCGGCCGCATCTCGCCGGTGCCCGCCGGTGCGTGGGAGTTCCAGGTGGGCGGCGTGCGGATGCTGGAACTGTGGTTCGGGCGCCGGACGGCGGTGTCCGGGGCGGATGGTCTGGAGACCGTACTCCCCCGCGCCTGGCCGCAGGAGTGGACCTCGGAGCTGCTGGAACTGATCACGCTGCTGGCCCTGCTCGCCGAGCTGCGGCCCCGGCAGCAGGAACTGGCGGAAGGGCCGGAGATCGACCTGCGCGAACTGCGGGCGGCGGGTGTGCTGCCGGTGCCGGCACCCGCCCGGCGGCCCGCGTCGGTGCTCGATCACCAGGAGGAGGGCCCGGACGGCCAGTTCGCCCTGCTGTGACACCGGCGGACCCGCGCCTTCACGTATTCCCGGAGGGCGGCTTCGGCGCCGCTACCCGGCCTCTTCCGCGCGGAAGGTGCGCCGGTAGGCGGCGGGCGTGGTGCGCAGCGCCTCGTGGAAGCGCCGGCGCAGGTTGACGGCCGAGGAGAGGCCGACCCGGCGTGCGATGGTCTCCACCGGCAGGTCGGTCTCCTCCAGCAGTGCCCGGGTGGCGGCGAGCCGCCGGTCGAGCAGCCGGCGGCCGGGGCTGATGCCCAGCTGCTCGGTGAAGCGCCGGGTCAGCGTGCGGGCCGAGACCTGGGAGCGGACCGCCATCTCGGCGACGCTGACCGGCTGGTCCAGGCGCCCGGCCAGCCATTCCAGCAGGGGGCGAGCGAGTCGGCGACCGGCCCGGACGTGGCCAGTTCGGCGTACTGCAACTGACAGCCCTCACGGTGCGGCGGCATCACCATCTGCCGTGCGATCCGCAGCGCGTGGGCGGCTCCGTGGTCGGTACGCACGAGGTGCAGGCAGAGGTCCACGCCGGCCGCCGATCCGGCACTGGTGGCGACGTCACCGTGATCCACGTACAGCACCCCCGGGTCCACCTGGACCTGCGGGAACCCGGCCGCCAGCTCGGCGGCCCGGGCCCCGTGCGTGGCGGCCCTCCGGCCGTCCAGCAGCCCGGCGGCGGCGAGCACGAAGGCGCCCGAGCAGATGGCGACGATGCGCGCACCCGCTCAGCCGGGCAGCGCGACCGGCCGGTCCAGTGCGCCCAGCAGGCACACGAAACTCGACTCCAGGAAGGCGCCGAGTTCGTCGAGGGCCTCCGGCCCGTCGAGCGGCCAGCTGGTGACGGCCTCCTCGGCAAAGGCCATCCAGGCCCGGGCGGCCACGAGCAGCCGCGGTGAATCCGGCATCCCGAGACGACGCTGCCCCTCCTGTACCCGCCGGGCCAGGGTGGTGCGGGTGGACTCGACTATGTCCTCCACGGCGGGATGGCTGCCGGCGGCGCCGCGGACCAGGGTGAGATAGACCCTGCGGTGCTCCGTGACGTACGCCGCGAACCCGGCGATGAACGCCCGCAGCCAGGGGACGGGCTCCAGCGAGGGGTCCGGCTCCGTGGCGTCGGCGAAGTCGTCGCACTCCTGCTGCACCACGGAGCGGTAGAAGTCGCGCTTGGAGTCGAAGTAGTGGAAGAGCAGCCCCCGGGAGATACCGGCGCGGCGCGCCACGGCGTCGGTGGAGAGCTCGTCCAGCGAGCGATCGGAAAGCATGTCCACGCCAATCGCGACCAATTGCGCCCTTCGCTCGTCGGGGCTCAGGCGCGCGGCTCGCTTCTCGGACATGCCGACAGTGTAGAAGTACTTCGGCGCCGAATTACCTCGGCACCCACTTCACCAGAAAAACACCATGCGACCACGAGCCAGGCCCGGCCGGACCAAGGCGTGTTTCGAAGGTGGCGCCGTCCGCCCGGAGGGCAGGGCTCGCGGCGTCCGGCGCGGCGCGCCGCAAGGCGGAGGGCCGCCCGCGCACGGGGCGTACTCGGGCGATCCCGACAACGCGGCGAGGTGCCGTGCCAGGCGTCGCGAGCCGGACGGGACTTTCGAAACACGCCCCGGAGGTCCACGCGGACATGGCGACGCGCCACTGCCGGCTCCGGGGATGACGGAAGAGCGGGCAGCAGCGCGGTACCTGGACCGGGGCGTCGAGTCAGCGGCGGCTGCCGAAGAGCGAGCGCCGCAGTCGCCGCAGCGGGGCGAAGAGCGAGACTCGCGCGCTCTTGCTCCGGCGGGTGTGCGCGGCATCGCGCGAGGTGAGCTCGCGCATCAGCAACGTCGCCTCCGCGGACTCGCGCTGCGGGACGACGGGGCCGCCCAGCACTGCGAGATGGCGGTCGAGGCGCGAACTCGTCGCACTGCTTCCGCAGGTGATAGCAGGCACACGCGCCCTGCTGCGCACCGTTATCTGTTCCATGTCACTCCCCACCCGTACGAGGGCACCCGGCCCGGGCAGGTTAACCCTATCGCTCCTCGGCGACACGCGTGTATCCCGGGCACAGGATTGAGCACACACATACGGAGGTTGACGACCTGTCCGCGGATCCGCCCGTTTCCGGGGCGAGTTGGACAGATCGTCAGGGTCCGGACACCTCAGGCCAGTCGGAATCCGTCGCGCGGGAGGAACCCCCGCCCGCAGGGACCCGTTCCGGCGGGCGGCCCGAGGGGGCTCCGCCCTCCGAGCGGCGGGCGGACGGACGCGCCGGTCAGTCGAGGGAGTTGAGCACGGGCAGATAGCCACCGGACTGCCCGGCCGCGAAGGGGTGGTACGACTCACCGATGTTGAGCCAGTTGAGGCTGTGCAGCCAGGCACTCCCGGAGCAGATCTCGTGCCCGGCGAACTGTCCGGCGACATCACCGAAGGTGAAGCCGTGGTCGGCGGCACGCTTGGCGGTGGCCGCGTTGAGGTAGTCGGAAGCGCTGTTGATGGCGGTGCGCACCTTGTCGCTCAGACCGACGACGCAGCTGCCGCCGATCTTGTAGAAGCGCGGGTAGCCCAGGACGACGACATGGGCGGACGGGGCCTTGGCGCTGATCGCGTCATACACCGAGTCGAGCTTGCCGGGCAGCGTGGAGTCCACGTAGCTGCGGGCGGTGGCGATCCGCGCGAGGCACGTGGACTCCGACTGGAGGACACAGGTCGTCATGACGTCGGCGAAGCCGGCGTCGTTGCCGCCGATGGAGATCGAGACGAGGTCGGTCGAGGAGGTGAGCGGTCCGAGCTGGCTCGCCGTCACGTCACCGGTGCGGGCACCCGAGCAGGCGGTGAAGGCGAACGAGGCGGGGGCGTGGGCGGCCGCCCAGAGCGAGGGGTAGGCGAGGGTGCTGCGCTTGCAGTCACCGCTGGAGCCGATGTAGCTGCCGGAACCGACCCCCGAGGAGTAGGAGTCGCCCAGCGCGACGTAGTCGACGGCCTGTACGGACGATGCGGCGTTCGCGGTGGCTGCCCCGGTCAGGGCGATGACAGCGCCGAGCAGGAGCGAGGACGAGAACGCCACGAGTCTGGACATCTTCATGGAACCTCCCTGGGACCGACCTGCAGGATCTCTGCCTACTCAGTGGTAGCAGCAGCGGAGGCTTTTTCGGAAGTGTCCATGCCAAGTCCATCGGATGACCTTTCCTCGCGCACCCCCTGACTTCCTGTCATATCGACTCGCGGCGGCATCCCCACGAGGGGCCCCGGACCACGCCCGCACCGAACGGAGCAGGTGACGAAACCTGGGTGCGCCGGGTGCGCCCGTGCCGGATCATGGGCGGCATGTCCGCCAACCCCGAGTCCGCTCTGCCGATCCGGCTCACCGTCGACGACAGCGACTCCCCGTCCGACGTCGTCGACGCGCTGTTCCTCGGCCGCTTCGCGACGGGTGAGCAGCCGTACTCGCACAGCTCGTCCCTCGACCGCGTCAGAACGGGTGCCACCCTCCTTCCCGCCGCCGCGACGGTGCTGCGCGCCGCCCGTGACGACGACCGCAGCGCCACGCTCGCCGAGGGCGAGGGCTGGACGCTGCTCATCTCGCGGTGGAACCGGGGCGCGGACGTCACGGTCACCGCGACCAGCGCCGAACTGGCCCAGAAGGTGCTCGACGAGGCCACGGAAGGCGCCCAGGACGAACCGGAGCCCCAGCCCGAGAACGTGACCATGGGCTTCTGGTACGTCTCACCGCGCCGCGGCCCGCACCGCACGACCCGTCAGATCGCGGCCGGCACATGGGACGAGGTCCGGCCCAACTACACCGCCCCCGTGGCCGATGCCATGGACCGGCTGATGAAGGTCACCCCGGACGACATCGCGGGCCGGCTGCTCCTGCTGCACGGACCCCCCGGCACCGGCAAGACGTCCGCCCTGCGGACGCTGGCCCGGTCGTGGCGGGACTGGTGCCAGGTCGACTGCGTGCTCGACCCCGAGCGGCTCTTCAACGACGTCGGCTATCTGATGGACATCGCGATCGGCGAGGACGACGGCAGCGCGAAGGGCCGCTGGCGGCTGCTGCTCCTGGAGGACTGCGACGAGCTGATCCGCGGCGAGGCCAAGCACACGGCCGGCCAGGCACTCTCGCGGCTGCTGAACCTCACGGACGGGCTGCTGGGCCAGGGCCGCAACGTCCTGGTCGGCGTGACGACCAACGAGGACCTGGAACGGCTGCACCCGGCGGTCGTCAGGCCCGGCCGCTGCCTGGCCCGGATCGAGGTGGGCCCACTGACCCGACGGGAGTCGGTGGCCTGGCTCGGCACGGAGGAGGGCCTGGGCCGTGACGCGGCCCGCGACGGAGCGACCCTGGCGGAGTTGTACGCGCTGCGCCGCGGCACGGGCCCCGCATCGGTTCCCAAGCAGGACTCGGGGGCGGACGCGGGGCTGTATCTCTGAGCGCCCCGGACGCGGGGCCGGCATCTCCGGCAGGGCCCGGGCGCGTCCGCGGGAAGCCGGTGCTCCGGCGCCGTGGGCGCACCCGAGAACCAAGCACCCGGACGCGCAGGAGCATGGGAGCCCGCTGAGCGGATCGCGGTGCTCGGGCGCCGTGGGCGCACCCGAGACCAAGAGGCCAGCACGCAAAAGCTTCGGAGCCCGCTGAGCGGATCGTGGTCGCGATGCGAACGAGCCGCACGGGAGCCGCTCAGGGCTGTCCCGCCATTCCTGGCGGGACAGCCCTCAGGAAGCCCGTTCCTCCTGCGCCGCGAAGACACCCGGCCGGAGGGCGCGCCACGCCACGGGCCAGGCGAGGGCCGATACCGCCAGGGCCACCAGCACCCCCGTCCCGAGGTCCCTCCCGTCACCCGGCCCTCCTCCCAGAGCCAGCACGCCGGCCGGTACGAACGCCGGACCCAGCGCGGCCGCGGTCCAGCCCGGCCCGCAACCGGACACCAGCGCACAGACCACGGCCACCAGAAGGATCAGCGCCAGCACACCGGCCAGCAGCAGCCGGCCCGGCCGCTCCATCACCTCATCGGCTTCCGTCACGGCCCGGCCCAGCGCCGCGGCGAGAGCCGCCACCGCGCAGGCGAACACGCAGTGCAGCGACAGCACGAGCCGCACCGGAAGCGCCCGCGGCGCCAGCAGCGGCAGCCCGTACGTCCCGGTGCGCAACGCCAGTGACCAGATCAGCACCATCAGCACGAACACCCCGAACGCGACGATGCGCAGGCCCCGGGTCCACGTCTCCTCGCTCGCCGCGTCCACCGACTGCACCATGCCCTCGCCCAGGGTGATGAGCACGAACAGCCCGAGCCGCTCGGCCAGGTGAGAGGTGTCGGCGACCACGACCTCCGGCTTCCGCCGCATCCGCCTGCGCGCACGGTCGGCCCGCAGGCGCGCCTCCTCGGGCGGCAGGGCGGCACTCCCGCGGCACCCCTCCTGCTCCAGCCGGCGCTCCAGCCGGCCTTCCGCCTGGGCCCACTTCTGATCGATCTCCGCCCGCAACGTCTCACGCGACACCCGCACCATGACCGCCATGTCGATCACCAGCCCCGCAGCCCACAGCCAGAGCCGCGCATCCCCGTGCACCCACAGCGACACCAGCCACGGCGTCAGACCGGCCCCGAGCTGAATGACCGGCAGATCCGCCACCACCTGCCGGCGCCCGCTCCACACCCGCGAGGCGATCAACCGCACCACGATGTAGGCCAGGGCGAACGCACGGGCCTTCTGGTCGGAGTCGCGGATCCCCGGCACGGCGGCGGCCATCACCGCCATCCCCAGCATGGCGGCCACCACGGCGACGATCCGTGTGCGCTGCCCCGCCACGTTCCCGTACATCGTCGACATGATCCACGCGAACCAGAAGGCCACGAACAGCAGCACGTACTCACCCGACGCCGCCCAGCTCGGCCCCGTACGCAGCAGGTGGGCGAGCTGCCCCACGCCGGCGACCGCGATCAGGTCGAAGAACAGCTCCAGCCACGACGCGTGCCGCTCACCGCCCGCCTGTTCGGGAACAGAGGGGATGGCACCACTCACGGAAGCAGACATATCGGGATTATGCTCATCGGTCACCTCGTGGGAGCGACGACCGCCACTCCGCATCCGGGCGGCCGCCGCACCACCCGGGCCGTCCGCCCGGACGCGGCGTGAACCGAATGCTCGGTGCCGTGGTGCGGACACCCGGTGGTGCGGGCGCCGGCGCCCGCACGGCCCCGGCTCAGTCCGTGTACACCGCCCGCACCGCGTCCTGGGCCAGCTCCAGCGCCCGGGCCCCGGACATCCCCAGCCGCCGGGCCTGCTCGGCGTACTCGCGCGCGGCGGACGCCGCGTTGCGCTCGGCGGCGTCACCGGCGGCGGCGACGAACGTCCCGTTGCGGCCCCGCGTCTCGATCACCCCGTCCGCCTCCAGCGCACGGTATGCCTTGGCCACGGTGTTGGCGGCGAGGCCCAGCTCCTCGGCGAAGCCGCGCACGGTGGGGAGCTTGTAGCCGACCGGCAGCGCCCCCGAGCGGGCCAGTTCGGAGATCTGCGTGCGCAGCTGCTCGTACGGGGCGGTGCCGGAATCCGGGTCAACAGCGATCTTCAGAGTCACGGCCGCATTCTCCCCCACCCCGGAAATATTCAAAGGCGCCCCGGCCCGCGGTCCGGATACGGTCCGGCGCATGACTGTCATCGTGCGCGATTTCCGGCCCGCCGACGCCGCGGACTGGGTCCGGGTGAGGCGCGCTGCGCTCCCGTTCATGGTCCTGACGCCGCAGGGAGTGGCCTTCGACCTGGCCACCGCCCATCCCGGCAAGCGCTACCGGATGCTCGTCGCGGAAGAGGACGGCGAGATCATCGCGACCTCCCAGATGGGTCTGGCCCACGGGAGCCCCGTGCCGGGACAGGCGTTCTGCAATACGCACACGCACCCGGAGCGGACCGGCCGGGGAGCGGGCACGCTGCTGCTGCGCGCCGCCGAGGAGTACCTGGACCTGGCCGGCGCGACCGCCGTCTACGCCTGGGTGCTGGACACTCCCGGCGATCGGGCGTTCGCCGAGAAGCACGGCTATGCGCCGAGCCGGCCCGCGCATTTCCTCCACCTCGACCTGACGGCAGGTGCGCTGCCGCCCCGTCAGGAGCTGCCGGCCGGTGTCGAGCTGCGCACCGGCGCCGACTTCGCCGACGATCCGCGCCCCCTCTTCGAGGCCGATGCCGAGACCACCGCGGACGAGCCCAGCGACACACCGGCCCGGCTGTCGGACTACGAGGACTGGCTGACGGGGACCTGGCGCAATCCCGGTCTCGATCACGACCTCACCTCGGTCGTCGTGACCGACGGGCGGGTGGCCGCGTTCAGCGCGGCGGAGACGGACGGTGCGGGCCGGTACTGGTCGGGGATGACCGGCACCCGCCGGGCCTACCGCAACCGCGGACTGGCGAAGCTCGCCAAGAACGACTCACTGCACCGGGCGCGCGACGCCGGGTACACCGATGCTTTCACCGGCAATGACGCCGACAACGGCCCTATGCTGGCGGTCAACCGCTGGTTCGGCTACGAACTCTGTGCCACGGAGGTGCGCTATGTCCGAACGCTCGGCTGAGCCGTCACTCACGATCACCCTGACGAAGGCCGGACGGACCAAGATCGCCTACCCGGCGGCGCTGGTGCACGACGACGGCGACCGTGTGACGGTACGCGCTCCGTGGGCCGCGCCCGGGGTCCGCGACTTCGGCTTCGTGCGGTTCGAACCGGGCGACGTGTTCACCGAGCACTACTGGCGCGACCGCTGGTTCGCGGTGAAGGAGGTGCGCACCGGCGCGGGCGCGCTCAAGGGCTGGTACTGCGACATCACCCGCCCCGCCGAGGTCCGGGACGGGGCGCTGCTGGTCGAGGACCTGGACCTCGATCTGTGGGTGTCGGCGGACGGCGCCACGGTGCTCCGGCTGGACGAGGACGAGTTCGAGGAGAGCGGACTGACGGAGCGCGATCCCGCGGCGGCCCGGGAGGCCCTGCGCGCACTGGACGGGCTGGAGCGGCTGGCCCGCGCCGAGGGTCTGGCCGGGCTGCTGGCCGGCCCTTCGGAACACGCCTGCGGGGACAGTCCGTTGATCTAGAGTGCTCAGGTCGTTACCGCCCAGGTGATCTGAGAAGGATGCACGGACTATGCCCACTGAGACGTTCGAGTTCCAGGTGGAAGCACGCCAGCTTCTGCAGATGATGATCCACTCGATCTACTCGAACAAGGACGTGTTCCTGCGCGAGCTCGTCTCCAACGCCTCGGACGCGCTGGACAAGCTGCGGCTCGAAGCGCTCCGCGACGACTCGCTCGGCGCGGACGTGTCCGACCTCCGCATCGAGCTCGAAACCGACCCGGAGGCCCGGACGCTGACCGTGCGGGACAACGGCATCGGGATGTCGCACGACGAGGTGGTCAGCCTCATCGGGACCATCGCGAACTCGGGTACGGCCGCGTTCCTCAAGGATCTCAAGGAGGCCAGGGACGCCGGGGACGGTGCCGCGGCCGAAGGGCTGATCGGCCAGTTCGGTGTCGGCTTCTACTCCAGCTTCATGGTGGCCGACGAGGTCGTGCTGCTGACCCGGCGCGCGGGTGAGGAACAGGGCACCCGCTGGACGTCGACCGGCGAGGGCACCTACACGATCGAGACCGTCGACGAGGCTCCCCAGGGCACCTCGGTCACCCTCCGGCTCAAGCCGGAGGACTCGGAGGACCAGCTCCACGACTACACGTCTCCCTGGAAGATCAGGGAGATCGTCAAGCGGTACTCGGACTTCATCACCTGGCCGGTGCGGATGGCCCCGGAGTCCGCCGGCACGGATTCCGGGGAGGGGGAGGAGGAGGCCGACGCCACCGCGCGCGAGCCCGAGACCCTCAACTCGATGAAGGCCCTGTGGGCACGCTCACGGGACGAGGTCACGGACGACGAGTACCACGAGCTGTACAAGCACATCAGTCACGACTGGATCGCCCCGCTGGAAACCGTCCGGCTCCAGGCCGAGGGCACCTTCGAGTACCAGGCGCTGCTCTTCATCCCGTCGCACGCGCCCCAGGACCTCTTCATGCAGGGGTACAAGCGCGGCATCCAGCTCTATGTGAAGCGCGTCTTCATCATGGACGACTGCGAAGCGCTGATGCCCTCGTACCTGCGCTTCGTCAAGGGCGTCGTCGACGCACAGGACCTCTCGCTCAACGTGTCGCGGGAGATCCTCCAGCAGGACCGCCAGATCCAGCTGATGCACCGGCGGCTGGCGAAGAAGGTCCTGTCGACGGTCAAGGACATGATGGCGCGCGACGCGGAGCGCTATGCCACGTTCTGGCGGGAGTTCGGCCGCGTGGTCAAGGAGGGGCTGCTCAACGACTTCGAGAACCGCGACGCCATCCTCGGTGTCGCCTCCTTCGCCACGACCCACGACAAGGACGAGCCGGCCACGCTGCGGCAGTACGTGGAGCGGATGAAGGACGGCCAGGAGCACATCTACTACCTCACGGGCGAGTCCCGGGACGCGATCGAGAACTCCCCGCACATGGAGGCGTTCCGGGCCAGGGGCGTCGAGGTCCTGCTGCTGACGGATCCCGTCGACGAGGTGTGGGTGGAGACGGAGCCCGAGTTCGACGGCAAGAAGCTGCTGTCGGTCGCCAAGGGCGAGGTCGACCTCGGCACGGAGGAGGAGAAGGAGGAGGCCGCGGCCGAGCGGGAGAACCGCCGGCAGGAGTACGCGGACCTGCTCACGTGGATGACGGACCGGCTGAGCGACACCGTCAAGGAGGTGCGGCTCTCCGCGCGCCTGACCGTCTCCCCCGCCTGCATCGTCTCGGACACGCACGATGTGACACCGGCCCTGGAGAGCATGTACCGCGCCATGGGGCAGCCCGTCCCCGAGGTGAAGCGCATCCTCGAACTCAACCCCGAACACCCGCTGGTCGCCGGCCTCAACCGGGTGTACGCCGCACGTGGCGACGGCGAGGAGGCGGGTCCCGGTCTGGAGGAGACGGCCGGACTCCTCCACGACCTCGCGCTGCTGGCCGAGGGCGGCGAACTGGGCGACCCGTCGCGGTTCGTGCGGCTGATGGCGGACCGTCTGGAGCGCACCCTCTAAGGGCTGTCCCTGCGCGGCCCCGCCGGGGGCCGCGCGGGACGCACCGGGGCTCAGTCCCGGCGCCGCGCCCATGTATCGGTGTCAGGCGCTCAGTCCCGGCGCCGCGCCCATGTATCGGTGTGCGGTGCCGGAGCCGGTGGCGCGGGGCGGGTGTGCGGGGCCCGGGCCACCAGCTCCACCTCGTACCCCGCCGCGTCCTCCAGATACGCGGCCACGTGCTCGTCGCCGCCCGCGTGCGGATGGCGGTCCGCGAAGAGCAGCCGCCAGCCGTGCTCCGGGGCCCGGGCCACCAGCGCGTCGAGGGTGGTCCGGTCCTCGACGTGGAACGCGAGGTGGTTGAGCCCCGGACGGCGTCGCTCGTGCGCTCCGGGTGCCAGGTCGGGCGACTGCTCGATCACCACGTAGCTGTCGCCCCGCCGCCAGCTGCGCCCGTGCGCCCATTGCTGGTACGGGACATGGCCCAGCTCACCGAGGAGCCAGCCCCAGCCGGACACGGCTGCCGCCAGGTCGGCCACCCACAGCTCGATGTGGTGCAGCCGCCCGGTGCGGACACCGCCGGCCGGCAGCGGGACGGCCCGTCGCACGCCCCGTGGTTCGAACGCGACGGTGTCGCCGTCCTCGTGCCAGTGGATCAGGAAGTGTTCCCCGGCCCGGTATCCGTCGAGACCTGCGCGGCAGTACGCGACCATGTCGTCCGGCAGGGCGTCCAGGGGGAACCACTCCAGCTCGGAGCACTTGTCCGGTTCGCGGTTGTACGGCGGCCGGTGCGGGTCGTACGCCGCCTCGAAGAACCAGCCCGTCCTGGGATGGCCGCCCGGCCCCCGGTGCTGCATGACCAGGGCGGTGCGCAGCTCTTCCGGTTCGAGCGTCACCCCGATCTCCTCGGCGGCCTCGCGGATCACCGCCTCCCGGACGTCCTCCCCGTCCTCCACGTGTCCGGACGGGGCGTGCAGCAGCCCGTCCGCGTACCCCGTGCCGGCCCGCCGGGCGAGCAGGACGTCGGAGCCGCGGCGGAGGATCAGATGCACATCGACGACCTCGGTGTGCCGGCGCGGGGGCTCGGCCCTCGCCACCAGGGCGTAGCGCTCGTCGTCGACCTCCTTGCCCCAGAGGTCGCGGTCGGCGGAGAGCGGATCGTGGTGGACGCGCTCGGTGAAGGGGGCGAGCAGCGCCGTGAGTTGCACGGCGGACAGGCCGACCCCGTTCCACACGCCCTCGACGAGGACCAGTCTGCCGCCGGGCCGCAGCAGGCCGAACCAGTGGCGCAGGACCTCGGCCGGATCGGGGAGCAGCCACACCACGTGCCGGGCCAGGATCACGTCGAACCGGCGGCCGCCGACCGGAGGTGACGCCGCGTCCCCCGTCAGCACCTCGGTCCCCGTGCCGGCCAGCTTGGCGCGCGCCTGCTCCACCATGCGGGGCGAGCGGTCCACGGCGGTGACCCGGTGGCCCTGTCCGGCGACGACGAGCGCCAGACTGCCGGTGCCGCACCCCAGGTCGAGCACTTCGGAACGCTCCCGGGGCAGCCAGCTCTCCAGGCGCTGGGCCCAGGCGTGCCGGACCACGGGATCGAGAAGACCGTGATCCGGCTCCTCGTCGAAGGAACCGGCGGCTGAATCCCAGTCGATCGTCGTCATGCACCGATGGTGCCAGCTGCCACTGACAACGGCGGCGGTGTCCTCGGGGAAGGCCGGTCCCGCTCCCGTCGGCGGCTGCTCTTAAGCGTTCGTGAGCGGCTCCTTAAGCCCGTCATAACGATCGTCGCCGCCTGTCCTGCCGAGCCTGCGCGGGGCCGGGCGCGGGCTAGCTTGCTGGTCCCGGGACGCACCGCACACCGATCCGACCGCTGAAGGAGTACCCCGCCATGCCCGCCATCACCACCGCCCGCCGCAGGGCCGCCGCCGTCGCCGCGCTCGGTGCGACGCCGCTCGCACTCACCGTCCTGGCCGCCGTCCCGGCCTCGGCGCACGGCTCGCTGACGGACCCGGTCAGCCGGGTCTCGGCCTGCTTCGCCGAGGGGCCCGAACACCCGCGGTCCGCCGCGTGCGTGGCCGCGGTCGCGGCCGGGGGCACACAGGCGCTGTACGACTGGAACGGCATCAACATCGCCGACGCGGCGGGAAACCACCGTCGGCTGATCCCGGACGGCAAGCTGTGCAGCGCGGGCAACGACAAGTTCAAGGGGCTCGACCTGCCGCGTGCCGACTGGCCGGCCACCGGCATGAAGGCGGGCACGCACACGTTCCGCTTCCGGGCCACCGCCCCGCACAAGGGGTCCTTCGCGCTGTACCTCACCACCGCCGGCTACGACCCGGCGAAGCCGCTGAAGTGGTCGGACCTGGAGGAGAAGCCGTTCGCCGAGGCCACCGACCCGGAGCTGGTGGACGGTTCCTACGTCTTCGACGGCACCGTTCCCGCGCGTTCCGGGCGTCAGCTGATCTACACCGTCTGGCAGCGTTCGGATTCGCCGGAGGCCTTCTACGCGTGCTCGGACGTGGTCTTCGGCAACGCGGGCACGAGCGGCAGTGACGCGAGCGGCTCGGTCGCCGCCGTGCCGGCTCCGTCCGCGTCCGCGCCCTCCGAGCGGGAGATCGCCGAGGGCGCCGGGAAGTCCTCGGTCGAACACGGCGGACACGGTGACGACGACGCCCGCACGGGAGCGGCCGTCACCGAGGCCGCGGGGGCGACCGCCCCGGCCCATGCCCCCGAACCCGACAGCGCGGCCGGTGACGCGCCCGTCGCGGGCGCCGACAGCCTCGCCGAGACGGGTGGCGACGCCGCCACACGCTACTGGGCCATGGGTGGTGCGGCCGCCATCGCGCTGGGCACGGCCGCACTGCTGGCCTCGGTCCGCCGCCGGGCCGCGGGAGCGGCCCGGCGCGGACTGTGATCCGGCCCGGTCCGAAGGCGGGGCGCTACCCGATGACCGAGGCGCAGGTCGTCGGGGTGGAGTGCGCCGGGTCCAGGGCGTTCGCCACCTCGTGGTAGGCGACCCGGTCGACCGTCCCGATCGCCACGTGCTCGGACAGGTCGACCGGGCACAGGTCCTGGAGCAGGACGTTGCGTACGTCCGGCCCGTCCAGGAACTGTGTCCGGTACGGCGTCACGACCTCGTCGTACCTGGTCGCGATGACGGTGTAGTGCACCCCGGGCACGGTGTCGGGCACCGAGTTGAGCTTGGTGACGAAGGGGGATCCGGCGACCTGGTCGGCGAGTCCGGGTGTGGCGGCGTTGAGCAGGTCCTCGGCTCCGGGGAAGTACGGCAGCAGCTTGGTCAGGCCGAGGAGGGTGGTGCCGTGATTGTCGGGTGCGATCCCGACCAGGGCGTTGACCTTGGCCGCTCCGCCGAGGAACTTCAGGTAGTAGTTCGGCATCATGCCGCCCTGGGAGTGGCCGACGAGGTCGGCCTTGGGAGCCCCGGTGGAGGCGAGCACCTTGTCGACGAAGGCGGCGAGCTGTCCGGCGGACTTGTCGATGGGGCCGAGGCCGTTGAAGAGCGGCACTCCGGGGAGCTGCCCGTAGTCGAGCGAGTAGACGCAGTAGCCCCGGTTGACGAGGTAGGGGGCGAGTACGAGCCAGTTGTCGACCGAGTTCCCGAAGGTTCCGTGGACGAGCACCACGGGCCGGGGGTGGGCTGCGGAGGGTTTGCAGGAGTAGTCGTTCCAGCCACGGGAGGTGGCCGTGGCGGCGGTGGGGGTGGCTGCAGCGGCAGTGGCCGTGGGGGTGGCGACTGCGGCGACGGCGAGGAGCAGTGCGGCGAGGGTTGTCCGCGCACGTGGGGTGCGCGACGCACGGGTCCAGGGCAGCATCGTGTGGTCTCCTTGCGGCTCAAGGGAGTTGCGATGTCTGTGCACCCTGCGGCCCGGACCACAAGTTCTGACGATGTTCTACGTGCTCATGCCAACTTACGCACGAGTAAGGTTGCCTGGGAAGTTACGCGTCGGTAAAAACTGACGCGGCGGTAACCGCGGCTTCAGGACAGTCCCCGACGGGCAGGTCAGGCCGCGAGTCGTCCCGGCATCACGGCCTGCGGCCCGAACTTCTCCCGCAGCCGGTCCGCCACCGCCTCGATCCGCCGAGCCCGTTCGTCGACCGGGTCGAAGGTCAGCTGGTGCGCGGCCCGCCCGGCGTCGCCGAGCCCCTCGGCGCGCAGCGCGATCCCCCGCACCCGAGCCCGCTGCAGGGCGAACGAGTCATGGATCCGGTAGGCGAGCGCGGTGAGTTCCGCGGAGTGCGCGGTGGGCTCGCGGAGCGCACGGCTGCGGGTCAGCGTCGAGTAGCCGGTCCGGTCGGCATAGCGCACGGAGACCGCGAGCGAGCGGCACACCCGCCCCTCCCCACGCATCCTCGCCCCCAGTTCCTCGGTGAGCGACATGAGCGCGCGCCGCTGCCGCTCCCGGTCCAGTTCGTCGCGCGGGAAGGTCCGTTCGGCGGCGAGCGAGCGCGCTGCGGCGTTCGGCACGACCGCCGTACGGTCGATGCCGTGCGCCCGCTCCCACAGCTCGCGCCCGGTCCGCACCCCGGTGATCCGCTGGAGGGTGCCGAGCGGGGCCGCCGCGATGCGGCCGACGGAGTCGAGCCCGTATCCGCACAGCGTGCGCGCCGTCGCCGCCCCGACACCGTCCAGTGCGGCGGCGGGCCGGTCCGCGAGGAAGGCGGCGGCCCCGCCGGCGGGCACCACGAAGGTCGTCCCGGGCGCGGCCTGCCGTGCCGCCATCCGGGCCAGCATCGGGTTCTCGGCGGCCCCGATGGCGCAGTCCGCTCCGTGCAGGGCCAGCGCCCGGACCCGGATCACCGAGGCCAGGCCCGTCACGTCCCGTCCGAAGTAGCGCAGCGCGCCCCGCACATCGGCCAGCGCCCCGTCGGGCGGCGCCGCCTCGACGACCGGGGTGAACGAGCCGAGCAGGGCGAGCAGCCCCGCGTAACCGGCGCCGTCCGGGGGACCGCCGCCGACCCGGCGGAACCGCAGGCAGAGAATTCCGGGCTGCTCGCTCATTCCACTCACCCCGCTCATCCCGCACTTCCCGGGCTCTGGTGCCACAGCTTCCTTCCGGTGGGCGCCCCCTCGCCCGGCGGCTGGAGGTCGGACCAGGGGTTCATCTCGTAACCGGTGGGCATCCGGATCCGGCGGCCGTCGTCGCCGGCGGACGGCTCCTCCTTCTCCTGAGCGGCTTCCTTCCCCGGAGCGGCCTCCTCCTCCGGAACAGGCACCTCCGCCAGCCGGGCCGCGACCGCGTCGAGCCCGCCGGTGCGCCGCAGTTCGGCCAGCTCGGCCAGATTCCAGGCGGCCGCGCCGACCACGCTCAGGCTCCGCGGCCCGCGCCGTTGCACCACCCCGCGCACCAGCAGCAGCCAGGAGTGGAAGACGGTGTACGCGCAGGCGGCGTGGCTGTCGTCGAAGAAGGCCAGGTCGACCAGGCCCGTACCGTCGTCCAGGGTGGTGAAGACCACCCGGCGCCCGGAGCGGATCGGCGGGGTCTGGGTGGCCGCCTTGGCGCCCGCGACCAGCACGGTGTCCCCGTGCCGCGCCTCGCGCAGCCGCTTGGCCGAGACCGCGCCGAGCTCCTTCAGGAAGGCGTGGTGATCGCTCATCAGGTGACGCGACACGTCCATGCTCAGCACGCCCAGTTCGGCGCTGAGCCGTTCCGCCTCGTTGAGGTCGGGCAGCCCGATGGAGCCGGTGCGGTGCCCGCCGCCGAGCGGGAGCTGCGCGCCGGAGCCGCCGGAGCCCGCGCCGCGCTGGGCGCGGTGGAGCTCGGACAGGTGCAGCAGCAGATCGCGGCGGTTGGCGCCGAACGCGTCCAGCGCGCCCACCTGGGCCAGCCGTTCGGCGGCGGGCTTTCCCGGGCGGGCCCGCTGCCAGAAGTCCAGCAGCGAGGTGTAGGGCTGCCCGGCCTCGATCCGCGCGACCTCGGCCTCACTGATCCCGTGGACGTCGGAGAGCGCCAGCCGCAGCCCCCAGGACTCCCCTCCCCCCTTCTCGTCAGACACCAGTTCGATTCGATGGGCGGCCGCCGACCGGTTCACGTCCAGCGGCAGCACCGGTACCCCGCGCCGCCGCGCGTCCGCGAGCAGCAGCCGCTTCGGGTACATCCCCGGGTCATGGGTGAGCAGCCCCGCGTAGAAGGCCGCCGGGTGATGCACCTTCAGCCAGGCCGACTGGTACGTGGGCACGGCGAAGGCCACCGCGTGCGCCTTGCAGAAGCCGTAGCTGCCGAACGCCTCGATGATCTCCCAGGCGCGGGCGATCACTTCGGCGCTGTACTTGCGCACTGCCGCGTGCTGCGCGAACCAGACCCTGATCCTGCCCTGCGACTCGGGGTCCGAGAGCCCGCGCCGGACCCGGTCGGCCTCGTCCCGGCCGCAGCCGGTCATGATGTCGACCATTTCGATGATCTGCTCGTGGAAGACCACCACTCCGTACGTCTCGCGCAGCGGCCCCTCCAGATCGGGGTGCGGATAGCGGACCGGCGCCCGGCCGTGCCGGGCCTCGATGAACGGGCGCACCATGTCGGCGGCGACCGGACCGGGCCGGAACAGCGAGATGTCGACCACCAGGTCGTGGAAGTCCGCCGGCTGGAGCCTGCCGACCAGATCGCGCTGGCCGGGCGACTCGATCTGGAAACAGCCCAGCGTCTCGGCGGTCCTGATCAGCCGGTACGTCTCCGGGTCACCCGGCTCCACCGCGTCCAGGTCCACTTCCCGGCCCGAGGCCCGCTTCACCTCCGCGACCGCGTGCGCCATCGCCGACTGCATCCGCACACCGAGCACGTCGAGCTTGAGCAGCCCGAGGTCCTCCACGTCCTCCTTGTCGAACTGCGCCATCGGGAAGCCCTCGCCGCTGGTGGGCATGACGGGGGTGCGGCGCAGCAGCGAGGCGTCGGACAGGAGGACTCCGCACGGGTGCATGGCGATGCCGCGCGGCAGGGCGTCCAGCGCCTCCACCAGCTCCCACAGCCGCCCGTACCTCTCCTTCGTCCTCGCCACTTCACGCAGCTCGGGCAGTTCCTCCATCGCCGCGAGGGCGTCGCGGGCCCGGATGTGCGGGAATGCCTTGGCGAGCCGGTCGGTCTCGGCGGGGTTCATCGACAGCGCGGCGCCGACGTCGCGGATGGCGTGGCGCACCCGGTAGGTCTCGGGCATGGCGACGGTGGCGACCCGCTCGGCGCCGAAGCGGCCGATGATCGCGCGGTAGACGTCGAGGCGGCGGGCCGACTCGACGTCGATGTCGATGTCGGGCAGCACGAAGCGGCGTTTGGACAGGAAGCGCTCCATCAGCAGCCCGTGCTCGACCGGGTCGGCGTGGGCGATGCCGAGGAGGTGGTTGACCAGGGACCCGGCCCCGGAGCCGCGTGCGGCCACCCGAACCCGCATCTCCCGCACGTCGTCGACCACTTGGGCGACGGTCAGGAAGTACGAGGCGAAGCCGTGGTGGGCGATGATGTCCAGCTCGTGGTGCATCCGGTCCCAGTACTCGCGCCTGCGGTCGTAGCCGCGCAGCACCATGCCCGCGGTGGCACGCGAGGCCAGCACCCGCTGGGCGGTGCGGCGGTCCGCGCCGACGAGGTGCGGCTCGGGGAAGTGGACGGAGCCGAGGCCGATGTCACCCCGGGGGTCGACCACGCAGGCGTCGGCGGTGCGCCGGGTCTCCGCGAGCAGCCGCGCCCCGGCGCCGGGGCCGAGCCCGGCGGCGGAGGTGATCCGCTCGGCGGTCTCCGTCATCGCGCGGGCGTCCTTGAGCCAGCGCTCACCGCTGTCGAGCGGGGCGCGGCGCGGGTCGACGGGGACGAGCCTGCGGGCGGAGTCGAGCACGTCGGCGACCGGGCCCTGACCCGCGTCGGCGTACCGGACGGCGTTGGTCAGCACGGCCCGTATCCCCTGCTCGGCGGCGAAGCCGACGGTACGGGCGGCGAGCCGCAGCGAACCGGGTCCGGTGCCGTCGCGGCCGTGGTGGACGGCTTCGAGCCGCAGGTCGTCGCCGTACACCTCCCGCCACGGGGCGAGCAGGGCGGCGGCCCGGTCGGGGCGGCCCGCGGTCAGCGCCCTGCCCACCTCGGAGGCGGGCCCGAGCAGCACGGTGAGCCCTTCGGCGGGCAGCGCGGAGCGGTCGAGCAGGGGCCGGCCGCCATCGGGCACGGCTCCGTGGGCGGCGGTGACGAGGCGGCACAGTTCGGCCCAGCCCCGGGCGCCGTCGCGGGCGAGGAAGGTGACCCGGGGTGCGGATTCATCGACAAAGACACCGCCCCGGGCCGGGGCCCGCAGCCGGTACGTACGTCCGTCGCCCTCCGCGCGCACGACGGGGGCCACGGCGAGCTCCACTCCGAAGAGCGGCCGCACCTCCGCCCGCTCGCAGGCCTTGGCGAACCGGACCGTACCCGCCAGGGTGTCGCGGTCGGTCAGCGCGAGGGCGTCCATCCCGCGCTCCGCGGCACGCTCCGCCAGCCGCTCCGGGTGCGAGGCCCCGTACCGCAGGGAGAACCCGGAAACGGTATGCAGATGCGTGAACCCGGGCACCCGCACCTCCTGAACCGATCCGTACTCGCCACCCCCTCGCTCTCCACCATAGACCAAGTTTCGAACATTCGTACGATATCCAGTGCGGGGGCCACCCTCCCCGCCCCTCAGCCATTCGGCCCGGCCCCGACTGCGTGGACGACGGGCACCCCGGAGCGTGGGGGCATGACTTTCGCTGACGAGGTGAAGAGCGCCGTCACACCACGGGCCGCACTGCTCGTGATCGGCGTACTGGCACTGCAACTGCTGTTCATCGCGTCCTATGTCGGAGCACTCCACAAGCCGAAGCCGACGGACGTCCCCTTCGGCGTCGTCGCACCCCAGCAGGTGTCCGCCCGGCTCGTCACCGAACTGAAGAACCTCCCCGGCGGCCCCCTCGACCCCCGCGCGATCACCGACGCGGCCACCGCGCGCACGCAGATCCTGAACCGCGACATCGACGGCGCCCTGATCGTCAGCCCCAGAAGCACGACCGACACCGTGCTGGTCGCCTCCGGCGGCGGCACCGTCCTGGCCGACTCCCTGACGAAGATCATCACGAAGGTCGAGCTCACCCAGCGGCGCACGGTGCGCTCCGTGGACGTGGCCCCGGCCTCGGACGAGGACTTCGACGGCCTCTCGTCCTTCTACCTGGTCGTCGGCTGGTGCGTGGGCGGATACCTCTGCGCCTCGATCCTGGCGATCAGCGCCGGCACCCGGCCCGCCAACCGTCAGCGCGCGGTGATCCGGACCGGAGTCATGGCCCTCTACTCGATCGCGGGCGGAATCGGCGGCGCGATCATCATCGGCCCGATCCTCGGAGCCCTCCCCGGATCCTTCTGGGGGCTGTCGGGCCTGGGTGCGCTGACCGTCTTCGCGGTCGGCATGATCACCCTCGCCCTGGAGGCACTCACCGGCATCGTCGGCATCGGCCTGGCCGTCCTGATCGTGGTGATCGCGGGCAACCCGAGCGCGGGCGGGGCCTTCCCGCTCCCGATGCTCCCGGACTTCTGGCGGGCGATCGGCCCCGCACTGCCGCCGGGAGCCGGGACCTGGGTGGCGCGCTCGATCGCGTACTTCAAGGGCAACGCGGTGACCGGACCGCTGCTGGTGCTGTCCGCGTGGGCGGTGGCGGGCACGGTCGTCACCCTGCTGATGGCGATGCGCAGGAAGCCGGAGACGGCGGAGCCGGCCGCCCCGCTCGCCGGACCGGCGGGCGGCGGGTCGACGCCGGCGTAGCGGGGGGACCGACTGTCCCCACGGCGGAGGGCGGCCTCCAGGCCGATGTACATCGACCCCATCAGCACCCGGGGCCCCTCCCCTCCGGGCCCGATCCGCCCTCTCCCGCTGCCGTCCCCGCCATGAGCGGGGGCGGCAGCGGCGTCCCCGTGACCACCACCGGGCCACCACGCCAATTCCCGGCGTCCAGTGGACGCAACGGCTAGTAATGACAGGTGCATGGCGGCATTCTTGGGGCCACCTCATGAACCCCGATGAGGTGCACGACCGCCCCAACACCTCCTCACCCCACGGAGATTGCCATGCGCCGCCGCGTCGCCACACTGCTCAGCACCGTCGTCCTGTCACTCCCGCTCGCCCTGCTGCCCGCCACGTCCGCTTCCGCCGCCCCCGCGGACAAGCCCCAGGTCCTGAGCTCCTGGACCCAGACGAGCGCCTCCAGCTACAACGCCTGGAAGGCCGCCCGCGGCAACCAGGGGGCATGGGCCGCGTACGGCTTCGACTGGTCCACGGACTACTGCAGCACGTCGCCCGACAACCCGTTCGGCTTCCCGTTCCAGACCGCCTGCGCCCGCCACGACTTCGGCTACCGCAACTACAAGGCCGCCGGCACGTTCTCCGCCAACAAGGCCCGTCTGGACTCCGCCCTGTACGCGGACCTCAAGCGGGTGTGTGCGGCCTACTCCGGGGCCACGCTGACCTCGTGCAACGCCACGGCCTGGACGTACTACCACGCGGTCGACATCTTCGGCGTCGCCCCGGCGGACGCGGGCGCCGGCAGAACGGCCCGGTCCGCCTGACCTGTCCCCTGCCCGGAGGCCCGGGCCGGTCCGCTCGCGGTCCGGGCTTCCCTCTTCTCCCGGAGCCCCTCCCTGCCGGGCCGTCACCTCGTCCTACGCGACGTCGGGCCGTGTCATCAGGGGCGACCGCACATGCAGTTGCAGGTCGGGGCCGGTGAGAGGCAGGGTGCTCCACAACGCCGTGCCAGTCCCGGCGTCGGCGTCGAGGACCAGCCGAACGCGGTGCGGGGTGGTGATGACGTAGAGATCGGCTACGAACGTGCCGCCCTGCCAGGCTCCGGCCGCGACGACGGGCCGGCCGAGCGGGGAGCTCTCCCGCCATGTCCCGTGGCCCACCTCGATATCGAAGAGCGACCCGAACCGCACCAGCCATCCGCCGTCGGCGGGATCGACGGTCACGGTCGTGCCGTCGGGCAGAGCAGACCCCTCGGCCGAGGCGTCGAGTCTCGCGCCGGCCGTACGCCGCGGACCGGCCGATCCCGGCACCGGCGGCAGCGACAGACGGCGCAGCCGCTCGGCGAGGAGCTCGTCCTCCCGGTCGCTCCCCCGGTGGCCCACGCCGGGCAGCAGACACTCCCACATCGCGTCGAGCACGTGCTGGGACTCGCCCTGGGCGGTCACGGCGACCACGAGGTCGTGCGACGGGACCACCACACACTGCTGTCCGAAGGCACCGTGGCCGTGATACCCGTGACGCGACATCCAGAACTGGTAGCCGTAACCGAGGGTGAAGTCGTCCCCCTGCGATCCGTCCTCGAACGGCAGGCTGTCGATGTGCCGGCCGGTCGCGGCCTCCACCCAATCGCCCGGGACCAGCCGCTGGTCACCCCAGAGGCCTCCGCGCAGCAGGAGTTCACCGAACGCGGCGACGGCCTCGGTCGTCAGGTGCAGGCCGTGGAATCCGAAGGCGGCACCGCTTGCCACCCGGTCCCACTCGGCGTGATCGACACCCATCGGCTTGAAGAGCCGTTCGTCGAGGAACTCCGGAAGGCCGCCGCGGCCCGTGACCCGCTCCACCATCCTGGCCAGGATGAACGTGGTCGAGTTGTCGTATGCGTGCCGCGTCCCCTCGGCCGCCGTGAACGGCAGGCGCAGGAACCCCTTCACCAAGTCGCCGGGCTCCCGTTCCCATGCCTCGTCGAGGCTGTCCGCGGGATGCCCGGCCGTCATGGACAGCAGGTGGTGAACGGTGATGCGGCTTCCCTGCTCCGAGATGCCGGCCGGGACGTGGTCGGGCAGCACGTCCACCACACGGTCGTTCAACGAGAGCAGCCCGTCGCCGATCGCGAGCCCCACGGCTATCGACGTGAACGACTTGGTCAGCGAGTAGAGGAGGTGCGGGCGGTCGGCCGAGTACGGCGCCCACCAGCCTTCGGCGACGACGTGCCCCCGGTGCACGATCATGATCGAGTGGCACTCGCCGGATCGCGCTTCGAGCCGGTCCAGCAGCAGGGCGATCGAACGGGACGATATACCGGAGACAGCCGGTGCCGAACGTGGAAGCAAGGGGCGCCGAGAAGACATCCTGGCTTTCTAACAGATCCGTGCCGCGCGGTGCGACCGAGTTGTGGACGTGCGCCGGTGACGGACCACGCACGCGGAACAGGGTGCGACCGCCCGCACGGCGTCCGCCGTGCGGGGTGCCTCGCGGAAAGGGCCCCCGGCACAGCCGGGGGCCCTGCGTCACCGCACGCGATCCGTCAGCCGATCTCCGCCCCGAACGCGGCCAGCGCCTCCGGCACCGGCTGGAAGAACGTCTCACCGCCCGAGGAGCAGTCGCCGCTGCCGCCCGAGGTCAGGCCGATCGCCGTGTCGCCGGCGAAGAGCGAGCCGCCGCTGTCGCCGGGCTCGGCGCAGACCGTGGTCTGGATCAGCCCGTTGACGATGTCGCCGTTGCCGTAGTTGACCGTGGCGTCCAGCCCGGTCACCTCGCCGTCGTGCACCTGCGTGGTGGAGCCGCTGCGCGACACCGTCATCCCGACGGTCGCCTCGCCCGCCTTGGTGATCGGCTGGGTGGAGCCGTTGTAGAGGTCGACCTCGCTGGGGTGCGCGGTGTCGGAGGTGTACTTCACCAGGCCGTAGTCGTTGTCGGGGAACGACGAGCCCGCGTTCGTACCGATCTCCGCGCCGCCCTGGGAGTCCGACCAGCTGGAGATCGCCTCGGTGCAGTGCCCGGCGGTCAGGAAGTACGGTTCGCCGTCCTTGACCACGTTGAAGCCGAGCGAGCAGCGCCCGCCGTTGCCCCAGATCGCGTCGCCGCCCGCGATGAACGGTGTGAACTCCCCGGCGGACCGTTTGAGCTCGGCCTTTCCGCCCAGGCTCTCGACCACCGAGCTGAGCCGCTGCCAGGCATCCCCCTTGACCGTGCGGTCGGCGGTGACGACCACCTTGTTGCCGACCGGGTCGACGGCCCATGAGGTGCCGGGGATCGTGGCCTTGCCGGTCAGGGTCTGCCGGGCCGACTTCAGCTCGGCGAGCGAGTTCTGCACGACTCTGGCCTTGCCGCCCGCCTGCCGGACCCGCTCGGCGGCGGCCTCGTCGACCACGTTCATCACGAGGTTCCTGGCGGAGGCGTCGTAGTACGCGCCGGCCGCGTCGGCGCCCAGGTCCTTGCCCAGACCGGTGGCGAGCTTTCCGGCCGCTACCGCGTCGAGCGTCCGGGCGGTGAACTGCGGTACCTCGTCACTGGCGTTCGCACTCTGGAACGTCACTCCTGCTGCCACCAGGGCGACCACAGCCGAACCGGCCAGCACTGCACGCTTCCTGGACATGCGTCGATGCTTCAACTTCGACCTCCTGTGGGGCCGCGCACAGGTGATGTGGGGTCGCCCGTACGCGGAGGATGGGGCGCCCACTATTCCGACCGCCCCGATAGCACACAAGGCCGACTTCAGGACGCACACACGACACCACCGGTTCGGTCGTGTCACGTTCACTTACCGGGGGTCAGGCCATGTCGGTCCCTTATGCGAACACCCGGTGCAACCGCCCGGTCGGCAGGGGGTGAGGTCTGGTCCTGTCCTGTATGCGCCCCCGCGGCTCCGGTTCCCGGCGCATCCCCGGGCCGCCGGCAGCCGTCCGCCACCCCGGAGCCTCCCAGATTCTGCCCACGCGCCATCCCCGTAACGGCTCTGATGGGTCATCATCGGATGGTGCGGGGAAAGCCGGACACGTCGTGTCCGCAGGAATCGCGAGGAGGCACGGAGTGCGCAGTCGGGTGCGCGCGGCCGACGGGCGGCAACTGGTGGTGGAGCGTCTGGGGGATCCTCGCGGCAGACCGGTCTTCCTGCTGCACGGGATGCCCGGCAGCAGGCTCGGACCGGCGCCGCGGGGCATGGTGCTGTACCAGCGCAAGACACAGCTGATCACCTACGACAGGCCGGGATACGGCGACTCAGACCGGCTGCCGGGCAGAAGCGTCGCGGACGCCGTGCAGGACGTACGGGCCATCGCGGACCACATCGGGCTCGACCGGTTCGCCGTGGTGGGCCGGTCCGGGGGCGCGTCGCACGCCCTGGCCTGCGCCGCTCTGCTGCCCGAGCGGGTCACCCGTACAGCGGCGCTGGTCGGGCTGGCCCCCCGGGACGCCGAGGGGCTCGACTGGTTCGAGGGGATGGCCCCCTCCAACGTACTGGCGTACACCACGGCGAGATCCGATCCGGACGGGCTCGCGCAGTCGTTCATCTCGCGGTCCGCGGTGATCCGGAAGAACCCGGTGCGCCTGATCGACGACCTGCGCCGGGAGCTGACCGACTCCGACCGGATGGTGGTCAACGACGTCGGCGTCCGCACCATGCTGTTGCGCAACTACCGCGAGGGGTTGCGCACTTCGGCATACGGCTGGATCGACGACGCGCTCGCGTTCAGCCATCCGTGGGGCTTCGATCCGGCCGACATCACCGGTCCGGTGCTGCTGTGGCACGGTGAGAAGGACGTGTTCTCACCGGTCGGGCACACCCGCTGGCTGGCGAGCCGCATCCCCGGCGCCACCGTCGTGGTGGAACCGGCTGCCGCGCACTTCGACGCGCTGCACGCGCTCCCCCGCATCCTCAACTGGCTGCTGGACACCTCCGAGGACTGAGCGGCGGGGACGGGGGGCGTCCGGCGCCGGCCGGACACCCCCCGTCCCGTGCCTCACACCGCCTGCGGTTCCAGTTCGCGCTGGAACCGGCGCTCGTCCCGGGCGATCCGGGTGAGCGGATGGTCGTCACCGAGCTGCCGGGTCAGTTCCTCGACCGTCTCCATCCTGACCTGGAGCGCCTCGTCCTTGCGCCCCATCGAGTCGAGCGTGACCGCCATGTTCGACTTCATGGCCAGCGTCTCCGGGTGGTGTGCGCCGAGCGCGTCCCGGAACTGCGTGGCCAGTTCCCGCTCGGTCTTCAGCACCAGGTCGAGATCGCCCCGCTCCGCCGTGGCGTTGGCCAGGTTCATCACGCTGAACAGCGTGTTGGGGTGGTTCCGCCCGTAGACCTCGCGCATCAGCGCGACCACCCGGGTCAGCACCTGCTCCGCCTCCTCGGCCGCGCCCGTCCCCCAGAGATAGACGCCCAGGTTGTTCAGGGCCGCCAGGGTGTAGGGGTGCTTCTCCCCCGGCACCTTCACGTACTGGTCGACGACCTCCTGCGCGGCGTCCCGGGCCTCGACCGCCTCACCGCCCGCGAACAGGTCGGCCGCCAGATTGAGATCGCAGGCCAGCGACTCCGGGTTGGCGGAGGTGTACTTGGCCCGGTACCGGGCCCGGGTCGCCACCGTGAGCCGGCGGGCGTCCTCCAGCCTCCCCGCCCGGCGCAGCGAGACCGCGAGGCTCTTGGCCGCGCTGAGCGTGCCGGGGAAGGACCGGCCGAGCGTGGCCTTGTAGCTGTCGTACGTACGGCTGAGGATGCCGACCGAGTCCTCGTACCGGCCGACGTCCCGCAGGTCACGCGCCAGGTTCATGGCCGAGGAGAGGCTGTACGGGTGCTCCTCGCCGAGCACCTCGCGGCGCCGGTCGAAGACGTCCTGGTCGATCTCGCGGGCCCTGGCGTACTGACCGATGGACCGCAGGGTGAAGGCCAGGTTGTTGGCCGCGGCCAGGGCCCTGGGGTGCGAGTCGTGGAAGATCTGGTTGAACCCGTCGGTGGCCTCGGTCGCCAGCTCGATCGCCCTGGTGTACTCGCCGAGCGTGCCGAGGTCGGTGGCCAGGCTGCTGGTGCTCATGTACGTGTGCGGATGCTCCGGGCCCAGCACCTCCCGCTGCGTCGCCAGGGTGATCTCGTCGAGCTCCATCGCCTCCACGTAACGGCCGCGCGAACGGTAGATGTTGGACAGATGGAAGCAGAGGTAGAGGTACTGGATGTCCCGCTCCCCCAGCGTCCCGCGCCAGATCTCGCGCAGCTCCTCGCAGAGCGTGGTGGCCGTCCTGAAGTCACCGCGCTTCCACAGGTAGCGCACCCGGTCGATCAGGAGCCTGCGCGCCTCGGGCTCCTTGCAGTTGCGGGCGTCGGACGGGCCGAGGTGCGGCCATATCGAGGAGAACTGAGGCCAGTTGGCCGGGTTGTCGATCGGCTCGTCGTCATCGGGACGGGCACCCGCCAGGATGCGGTGGACCGCGTGCCGGGCGTCCCGCTGCTCCTCCTCGGTGAGCTGGGCCCGGATGACGGCCTGGACGAGCCGGTGCACCTGGATGGAGTTGGAGACCTGGTCGACCTTGGCGAGGGCGAACCGGCCGATCTCCCGGATGACGCGGCCCAGCACCAGTTTCTCCTGGAGCGAGGCGTCGTACGGCTTCAGCGCCTCGATCATCTCCTTGCTGTACAGCAGGTTCCCCGAGATCGGCTCGGGGGCGAAGAAGGCGCAGAGCTGGAGGAGGCGCACCGCGGCGGGCGAGCGCTCCTTGAGCCGCTGGATGGAGATGTTCCAGGTCGCGGCGACCGGCTCGGGGTATCCGGCCGGCTGGTTGAGCGCCAGGACCTCCGGGGCCTGCTGGGCCAGCTGTTCCAGATAGGTGTCGATCGGGGTGGCGGTCTCCGCGATCCACGCCGCCGCCTGTTCGACGGCGAGCGGCAGGTCGCCCACCGCGGTGGCCACCTGGGCGGCGTCCTCGTCGCTCAGCCCCGGCGCCCGGCGCTGGAGGTGCTCGATGGACTCCTCGCGCAGGAAGACGTCGACGGGCAGCGCGTCGCCGTGCTGGGACCAGGCCTGGTTGCGGGAGGTGACCAGGATGTGGCCCGAGCCGCCCTGCGGGAAGTAGCGCCTCAGCCGTTCGGGGTCGTCGGCGTTGTCGAAGACCAGCAGCCAGCGGTCCGAGGGCACACCCCTGCGCAGCAGGTCGACGGCCTCCTGGGAGGCGGCCGCCATGTCGTCGCCGCCCTGGGCTCCGAGCCGGACGGCGAGTTCGGCGAGACCGGCGACGACGTCGTCGGTCTGCTCGGACGATATCCACCAGACCAGGTCGTAGTCGGCCATGAACCGGTGCACGTACTCCAGGGCGACCTGCGTCTTGCCGACGCCGCCGAGTCCGTACAGGGTCTGCGGCTGCGGCAGTACGACGGCCATGCCGCCGCCGAGCTGGTCGCGCATCCGCTCCAGGACCAGGGAGCGGCCGGTGAAGCCGGGGTTGCGCGGCGGTGCGTTCCAGATCCGGGGGACGGTGCCGGGGAAGCGCGGCCCCGGCGAGACCGCGTCGGTGAGCTGTACGGGCCGGTCCAGGGCGCGTAACAGGGCGGCGGTGGCGTGCACCTCGTCGAGCCGGAACAGGTCGACGGGGTTGCGGTCGATGTAGGGCGCGGACAGCCGCACGTCGCCGACCCTGAGCGGCAGCAGATGACGCCGTCCGCCGCCCGGGTCCTCGGCGACGGCCCGGTCCCAGAGGCTCACCGCACGCTGCGACTTGAGGTAGGCGCTGGAGAGCAGCACCACGGTGCGGACGGCGTTCTCCGTGGTGACGGCGGCCGCGTCCTGCGGTCCCCGCTCGGCGGACACGTCACGGGGCACGACGCGGAAGCCGGCCCGGGTGAGGACGGACTCGATCCAGTCGGCCCACATCCGGTTCTCCGCCACATAGCTGAGGAAGAGATCGGCGGGCAGCGCGGGCCTGCGCCGGGTGAACGCGTCACGGATGCGCAGCCGCACCTCTTCCCCGACCGGGGGCATCGAGGTGATCTGCTGGTCCGTGATGACGGAGGTGAGCCGTTCGAAGGCGGAGAGGAGGGAGTTGGTGAGCCCCGTCTCGTCCCCGAAGGTGGCCAGCGTCTCCTCGTACGCGTAGTAGGGGCGGTACGGGATCTCCACCGCGCCCCAGTAGGCGGTGAGTTCGTCTCCCGACAGGTCGCGCGGCAGCCGGTCGAACTTCAGCCGGGCCAGGGCCCGGCCGGCGTCGGCCTTCTCCTTCTCGCCCTCGTCGATGCGCATCGGGACGGGGAAGATGGAGATGGGACGGCCGGTGTACCGCTCGGAGATCTGCCGGGCGACCGAGGCGGCGCCGTCGATGGACTGGTCGCTGAGGGTGAAGCAGTCGACGAGCACGTCGGGCAGGTGGACGGTGCAGATGTCGGCGATGTCGCTGAGCCCGGTGCGGCTGTCGATGAGGATGTAGTCGTAGTTGGCCTTCATGTCGTCGCGCAGGGCGTCGAAGAAGTGGCCGCCGCCGAGCCGGTCGTAGAAGTTGTCCCAGTCGAACGTGGAGACGGTCGCGGAGTATTCGCGGTTCTGCCGTCCGGCGGAGACGAAGTCGAGCGTGCCGCCCTGCGGGAACTCCCAGCCGAGCGCCTCGGGGGTGAGCGAGACGGCGTGCGGCTGGATCCGGGCGTACTCCCGGTGCCAGTCGTCGGCCCGCTGCACCGGGCTGGTCGCGGCCCAGGCGTACTCGGTGATCAGGTCGATGACACCGGTGGTGGCGCCGAGGGTCGAGGGGTCGAGGAACGGGTGGAAGAACCGGTGGAGTCCCGGCGCCTCCAGGTCCCAGTCGACAGCCAGTACCCGCTTGCCGTTGGCAGCGAGAATCCAGGCGGTGTTCGCCAGGGCCATGGTGCGCCCGGTACCGCCCTTGTACGAGTAGAAGGTGACGATGCGCCCGTCACGACTGGCCGTCATCCGTGTCCTCCGCATCCGTCGAAGCGTCATGTGTTCCGGGGATGTACTGGGTCTGCGCCATCGGTCCCATCAGGCGGGTCCGTTCAGTGGGTCCTCCGCCGCCGGTGGCGGGCAGATAGACGGCCGCGTGTCTCAGGTACTGCTGGGCGGCCACCTCGACCACCTGCGGCAGGATCTGGCCGAAGGCCTCCATGCTCGGTACGCCCTTGGCCGCGGCCCGGCAGTAGGCCCGCCCCTGGCGCATCTTGGTCGGCATGGTCTGTTCGAGCCTGGCGGTCAGTTCGGCCTCCGCGGCTCTGCTCTCGTGGTCGTCGCGGTTCCACGGCACGACCATCGTGACCCAGGGGCGGTGTTCCGCGTCGAAGGCGGCGAGCCGTCTGCACCGTTCCTCGTCCCTGAGCGCCCAGCGGTCGACGAGGAGGATCTCCGGTGTGGTGGGCTGCTTCCCGACCGGGAGGCCGGCCTCCTCGTCGAAGGAGGTGACGGTGGCCTGGTAGTTGAGGGAGCGCACCAGGTCCTCGGCGACATAGGCCAGGGGCCGTGCGGCGTCCGGGTGGTAGGGGTTCCAGTCCTGGGGGTTGTCGCCGTAGTAGTCGGCGTTGCGCCCCTCGGGCAGGTCGTGGCGGGTGGCGGCCGCGATGGTCACCTGCATGGGGCGGGGGCCGCCGGCCACGCTGCCCGTCGAGCCGAAGGCGCTGGGGGCCAGCCGGTAGTCGACCGGCCGGCCGGTGCCGATCCGTACCGAGTCGGCGACACTGACGATGCGTTTGGCGAGCTCGTACACCGCCCGCTCGTACTCCTCGTTGAAGAGTTTGAGCTTGATCAGTCCGTAGAGTCCGTCGCTGACGTAACGGTCTCCGAAATCACGGTGGTTGAACTGTAATCGCTCGGCCGGCCCGGGCAGTTGGCTGGGCGGCACCGGCACCCAGAGCGCCGGGACGATCGCTTCGGCGGGCTGGTTGGAGCGGGCCCGGTAGTGGATGGCGCGCTGGGCGAAGGCGTACCACTCCTTGCCGCACATCTCGCTGGCGAAGTAGCGCGGCGAGAACAGCGGTACGAACACCCGGCAGGTGGCCAGCACCTCGCCGAGCCGTTCCGACCAGCCCTCGCCGGAGCGTATCTCGCGGTCGATGAAGCCCGCGGGGGCGCCCGCGGGCAGATCGGTCATGGCCATCACATGGCCACAGAGATCCTGGAAGAGCCGCTCGACCCACATGTCGGGGTCCGTGCCACCGCCGTACCCCGGTGTGTGGGCGTAACTCAAGAAGAAGTACGGCCGATGGTCCGCCGCTCGCTGCTGCGTCGTCGCGTGCACACGACCCCCGTCCTGTGTGAGCACCCGCACCCGAGGAGTGAAGAGAATGCGAGCGAATTCATCATTCCGGAGCGGACCTTGCTCCACCCCCATGACGTTCGGTCAATCAACGCCGCTTTTCAGTCATCTGTTCCCAGCCCCTGTCGATCACACTCCTGAGCACATGCGGTCTGCGGCCGTTCCTCCCGGTTTCCCGAGTCCGCGACCGCCCTCCCCATCGAACCGGAATTCTGGATTCAGAATTCTTTTCGCATCAGAGCCAGCAGTCGTTTCCCACCGACGGTGAGTTCGGCCGCCCCTTCGAGCGTGTCGAGCGCCTGCGGCACACCGTCCCGGTACCGGGAATCGAATGCCGCGAGCGCCAGCCGTTCATAGACGTCGGCCAGCAGCCGGGAAAACGGAACGAATTCTTCCCGCCAGGGCATTCGATGTTCCCAGGAGCCGTCCGCCGCGTAAAGATCCGCGACGTCCACAAGTGCCCGGAATCTCGCCCGCCGCACTCCGCGCAGCAGCGCGAGCGCCAGCGTTCCGGCGCTCCCGCCCGCCCCGATCCCGAGTGCGCCGTATCCGTGCCGCCCCACCGAGGGCTCCCCCGGCGCGACGCCGGCGAGGGGAGTGAAGGTGAGCGGGACTTCGGTCGCCGCCGCGCCGTAGGCGGGAGCCCGCTGCTCGATCAGCGCCCAGGCCTCGGTGAGCGCGGCGCCCAGACGGCCGGCCCCCGCCGCGTCGAGCGTGGGGGCCGCGGGTGCGCCGAAGCAGTCCCGGTGCGGGTCGAGGTCGTCGATCACAAAGCCCTGGCCCGGGAAGGGGCCGCCCGGCAGGACGAACCCGCGCACCGGCAGCCAGCCGGGCTCTGCCTCGGCGGACCGCCTGATCCGCCGCTCCGCCGCTCCGCCGGCGGAGCCGGCCAGGAACCCGTCCCCGGCCGCGCGCACCAGCACGGTGCCGCGCTCCCCCGGACCGGCCACCGTCAGCCGGCCCAGGGTGGGCAGGACGAGCCCGCCGTCCCGGTAGGGCGCCGGCACCGGCAGATCGAGGCCGGCCCGAACGGCGGCCGCGGCGAGAAGGGTCTGCAGGCCGTCCGCGGCTGCGGAGGGCGCTTCCGTCCGCTCCTCGTGCAGGGCGTCCAGCGCGTCGAGCAGCCAGGTACGTGTGTACGGATGGGCCAGTACGCCGTCCAGCCCCCGGGCCCCTTCCTCCGAGCCCTCCAGCACGGCCGCCAGCTCCCACGCCGCCGCCCACCGCTCGCCGCCCCTGCCGTCCAGGTCCGCGTGCAGCCGGGCCAGCAGGGTGCGGGTGAGGTCCTCCTGGGCCGCGAGCAGTTCGGCCGGATCGGCCACCGCGGGCGCCACGGTGTCCGCGGGCGTACGCGCCTCGATGCCACGCACCAGGGCGGCGAGGTCGTGGCAGTACACGGACGGGTTGTCGAATCCTTCGCCGTCGCCGGCGGAACGGTAGCGGTGGGTGTACAGACCTCCCCCGCACGAACGTACGACGGGGCAGCGGCGGCACGTCTCGCTGACGCCCGCCAGGCCGAGCTGCCTGGCCCGCACCCCGGGATGCGCCGCGACCTCGTCGAAGGCGTGCGCGAAGACGTCGAATCCGGTGTCCGCAGCGCCCTCGTACGCACTCTTCAGCGAATCGACCTGCTCCAGCCGGCCGTCGGTCTCCACGACGACGAGGTCGGTCGGCGCGAGGCCCAGCGACTCGGTGAGGCTGGGGCCGCCGTTGAGCGTGGAGGCGACCGAGGAGAAGATCCGCACCGGCACCGGACGCCCCTGCTCCTGCCAGCGGTCGAAGACCGCGAGGAGCCAGTCGGCGTAGGCGGTGGGCGATCCGTCCGGCCGCGGCGGCGGGTCGTCCCAGGTGGCGTGGGGCAGCAGGAAGTCGATGAGCGGCGGTTCGAGCTCCGTGAGTGCGTCGAGGACCGCGACCGGGTCGTTCTCGATGTCGATGGTGCACAGGAGACCGAGGTTGAGATGGCGGTAACGCTCCTGCCGGAGCAGCTCGACGGCCTTGAGCACCAAGGGGTGACTGCTGCGCCCGTCGGCGAAACGGCGGTGCCGGTCGTTGGCCGCCCGGTCGCCGTCGAGGGAGATGCCCACCTTGACGTCGTACTCGCTGAAGAGGTCGAGATAGCGCGGGCTGAGCTGCAGGCCGTTGGTGTGGATCCGCAGATCCAGGGCGGCGATGCCGTCGAAGGCGGAGGTGAGCTCTTCGCAGATGCGCCGCAGCCGGGCGGGACCCGCCAGCAGAGGCTCCCCTCCGTGCAGGATTACTGACACGGAGGGCAGTGCGTGTGTCTTGGCATGCTCAGCCAGGCGCTGAGCAGTCCGGAAGATGACTTCGTCAGAGATTGTTTTCGGACGGGTTCGCCAGCTCTGATCGGCATGTTCGTAGACATAGCAATGGTCACAGGCAAGATCGCACCTGCTGTGAACCTTGAGGACTACTTCACGGAAAGGGACCAGGGGTCCTGTCATTCCACCAGTCTAGCCAGCCCGGAAGGGTGATCCGGCAAACCGGCCGCCCCGGAGGAGTGATCCGTAATACGGGATCAGAGGGAGGAGTTGAAGGTGGATGCCTGGCTGGGGCGACCGGCGGAGGCGACATGCACCCGACCGAGCTTCCTGGCTGCTTCGCCACCACGCGCGTCGATCGCGGCGAGCGGCACACGGCTCTTCTTCGCAACGGCGAAGGAGAGGGAGGATTCAGTGGTCTTCACGGCCGTCCTTGAGGGGATTCGTTCCGATGGAATGGTTCCGGACAGGAAACCAGCGTTGGTACCTGCACCATTGCAGTGTCCGGCGGCACGACTTTACTCTCATGACCTCGGTTGGCAACTGAGGACGCCCACTTGGAACAAGAGCGTCACACGGGGCCGGCCACGATCGAGCGGAACGATAGATTCCGCCATCAGGGTGACGACATAACCGCAGACGGGAGTGAACATGACGGCGATTCCCGGACCACTGCAGAGCATGGTCTTCAGGAACGCTGATCTGCCCGAGCTCTTTCATCACACGGATGCCATTGCGATCGCCCGCCAGCGGGAGGCGGTGAATACCACCCGCTGGCAGCTCATCCTACTCGTCGCGGGCACGGTTCCGGCCGCGCTGCCCTGGCGCGCGGAGGTCGGGGGCACGCTCCAACTGACGGACTGCGCGGCAGTGTTGGCCTACCTTGGCGTCCTGGTCACCACCTACCTCACCTCCCGGCGGAAAGCGAAGTCGCATTGGCAGCTCAATCGCTCCGCGGCGGAGTTCATCAAATCGATGTGCTGGCGTTACTCCGTGCATGGCTCACCTTTCGATACCGGCACGCAGCACCCCGAAGCGGTGTTCGCCAACCGGCTCGAAGAAGGACTGCAGGAGCTCCGCAAGGTGGGCTGGGCCGACCCCCGGGACCAGACGGCCGATTCCGGCGGGCTCATCACCGATTCCATGCGCGCATTGCGGGACAAGGCATTCACCGTGCGCAAGGAGACCTATGTGCGTGACCGGCTGATCGAACAGCGCAGCTGGTACCGCAGACGCCAGGAGGTGTCCCGGCGGGCCACGCTGGTCTGGTCGACCACCATCGCCGGGCTGACGGCCCTCGCCCTGCTCCTCGCCGTCCTCAGGGCCTTCTCGGCCGGCCAGTCCTTCGCACTGACCGGCGTGCTCTCCGCGGCCGCCGCCGCATGTCTCGCCTGGTGCGAGATGCGCCGCCACCATCCGCTGATCTCGGCCCACTCCCTGGTGGAGAAGGACCTGGAGTCGATGCAGATAGCGATGGAGACCACCCTGAACGAGCGCCAGTGGCCGCGGGCGGTGTTCGAGACCGAACGCATCGTCTCCCCCCAGCACACCGACTGGCTCGCGCGGCACCAGATGTGACGCGGCTCCTCGAAGCGGAGACGGGCCCGCCACCGTAAGGGTGACGCGCCCTTTGTTCTCTTCGCGAGGGGTCAGCGGCGGGTGCTCATCCAGAGGACGAGCACGGTCACCAGGCCGCTTCCTGCCCGGTAGGCCGCTCCGCGGAGGGCTTCGTACCCCAGATCGAATGACTGGTGCCCACGACGCTTCAGCGAAACCCGCAGGTAGCGGAGGGTGCGCCTGAACACTCGGTCCACGGCGGAGCTGTGCTCGTCGTCGCCATCCGAGCTATTCTTCATGTGGTGTCCTTTCATGCTTCCCGTTGGATGTGGCGCCGCGCGAGGAGCTCGTCCCGACTCATTGGCCTAGGAACCGGAGTCGGGGCAGAGCTCCTTTTGCGCTACCCAGATTCTACTCGGCACCCGGTGGGTGCTCCGGGTGCCGAACCGAGTTTGAGTGCCACGCTGAAGGTGGATGCCCGGGCACGGCGGCCGTCGTTCAACTTCTTTGCTTAAGAGGTTGGTTGACCCGGGGAACACCTTGATACCTGCACCGTTGAGTGACCGGCGGAACGACTTTACTCTCATGACCTCGGTTGGCAACTGAGGACGCCCACGTGGAACAAGAGCGTCACAGGGGTCGGCCCCCAAAAAATCGGAACTCCAGATTCCGCCAACAGGGCGCGAGGGCACACCTGTTGGGCACCCACCAAACCGACGGCCCTCGGCGCACTCCAACACGCGGCCTGAGCAGTCAAGTTGGCAGGTCCTGGCTTCCCGGTCACCACCCGCCCCCTCCCGGCGGAAGGCAAGGACACGTGGAGGGCTCAATCACTCAGCGGCGGAGTTCATCAAATCGATGTGCCGGCGCTACTCCGTGCACGGCTCACCTTTCGATACACGCAGCACCCCGAAGCGGTGTTCGCCAACCGGCTCGAAGAAGGACTGCAGGAGCTCCGCAAGGTGGGCTGGTCCGACCACCGGGACCAGACGGCCGATTCCGGCGGGCTCATCACCGATTCCATGCGCGCCTTGCGGGACAAGGCATTCACCGTGCGCAAGGAGACCTACGCGACCGGCTGATCGAACAGCGGAGCTGGTATCGCAGGTGCCAGGAGGTATCCCGGCGGGTCGCACAAACGCGGCCTGCCGACGCCTATGACAACCAGTCAGCTCCGCTCGACCCCGTCGCGCCAGATCACCGTGACCGGGCGGCCGAGCCCGCGGGCGTACGTCACGATGTCCCCCGTGCCGCCGAGGCCGCGGGCGGGGCGGCCGTCCCACACGGCGAGCAACCGGTCGCAGTGCTCGGCGATGTAGGCACCGGCCGCGTAGTACGCCTCGTCGGTGGAGTGCGGGTAGTCCAGTCTGACCTCCCGCACGGCGCGGGCCTTGAGGGCCCGGTAGCGGGCCAGTTCGGCTCCGTCGGCGAAGCACTCCTCGTAGTCGCCGCTGGGGATGACCGCGGTCAACTGGGCGCCGTGGGCGAGGGCGAGGTCCGCGAAGAGCTGATCCGCCCCGACGGCGAGGCTGGACAGCGCCTCCACCGAGCCGTCGAATCCGCGGAACGCCGCGCGCATCGACGCCAGCACGTGGTCATGGGCTTCCTGCGGGATGCTGCGGTGACCGGTCACTCCGATGCGTTTCACGGACCTGGAACCCCCTGGGATGTCTGCCGGGGGTTCCCGGAGGGCATTCCTCCGGAAGACGCAGCGTCCGCCCCCGTTGCTCCGGCGTGACCGTTCTGTGCCACATCCTCTCAAAAGCCGCGGCCCCAGCGGGAGCCCCCGCCCGTAATTCGGGCGGGGGCTCGTCGTGTTCGAGGTGCGCTTTCGAGGTGCGGGCCGGCTCCGGGGGCAGATCCGGCCGCCCGGTGCGTCAGTAGACGCTGACGCCGTACGCGCTGAGCGCCTCGGTGACCGGCTGGAAGAACGTCGTACCACCGGAGCTGCAGTTGCCGCTGCCGCCCGAGGTGAGTCCGATCGCCTTGGAGCCGGAGTAGAGCGGACCGCCGGAGTCACCGGGCTCCGCGCAGACGTTCGTCTTGATCATGCCGTAGACGATGTCGCCGCTGCCGTAGTTGACCGTGGCGTTGAGCGCGGAGACGGTGCCGCTGTGGATGCCGGTGGTGGAGCCCCGGCGGGTGACGGACATCCCGACCGTGGCGTTCGCCGCACTGGTGATGTCGACGCTGCCGACGGTGCCCTCGTGGGAGACGGCCGCGTTGTCGTAGCGCACCAGGCCGTAGTCGTTGGTCGGGAAGCTGGAGCCGACCGTCGGGCCTATGTAGGTGGTGTTGGAGGAGTTGGTGTACCAGGGAGGGTTGCCGTCGGTGCAGTGACCGGCGGTCAGGAAGTAGTACGTGCTGCCGCTGCGGACGTTGAATCCGAGGGAGCAGCGCCAGCCGGGTGCGTAGATGGCGTCACCGCCGGAGAGCAGCTTGCTGAACTTCCCGGAGGTGCGCTCGATGCGCAGGGCTCCGGCGTCGGCCCCCGCGGAGTCCTTGATCTGCTGGATCTCCGCGGCGGAGACCGTGCTGTCGGCCGTGACCACGAGCTTCTTCGTCACGGGGTCGACGTTCCAGGCCGTACCGGCCACGTCGGCGCCGAGGACGGCGTCGCTCACGGCGGACAGCTGGCTGGCGCTGTACGTTCCGGTGGAGCTGGCCTGTGCGCTGGGAACGGCGAGTGCCGCGACCGCCACGAGACCCGCGGCGATGGCGACGGCCCTGCTGCGTCTCGCGGCAGTGCTGAGGGGGGTGGTGCGCTTGATCCTCACTTGTTTCCTCCCGAGGGGAGTCGGGGGTCCGCCTGTGGGGTGGCCGGACCCGTGAGGCGCAGTCAGGGGCGCGGCTGTCCGTCCGCATTCCGAATGTGCCGTGCTCCTGACAAGCGCTGCTCGGGAGTATTCAAGGCGTCAACTTCTTGCGCAAGACCGCCTTTTGGCCTGAGCTTGCCGGATCCCGGGTGTCGCCGCGCATGCGTCCGGCCCCGGCGCAGGACGGTCCGCCGGGGCCGGACGCGGGCGGGCAAGGGCGCCCTGGTTCAGCCGTCGGTCCGCGTGCGCTCCCCTGCTTCGACAGCGACGGGAAGCGTGTTGCCGGGCGGCGGGAAGGGGCAGATGAAGTGGTCGGCGAAGGCGCAGGGCGGCAGCAGCGCGCGGTTGAGGTCCACCGTCACCGACCCGTCTTCGGCCGGGGCGGCGGGCCGCAGGAACCGGAAGCGGTAACTGGTGTTCCCGCTGGTGGCGTCGGCGAAGACCGCCCAGAGCGAGCCGTCGCCCTCGACGGCGACCTGGAGGGTGTGCTCGACGCCGTCCAGCGCGAAGGCGATCTCCCCGCCGAGCCCCAGCCCGCGCTCGACGCCGTCGGCGTTCTCGACCCGGACGGTGCGCGAGATGCCGTAGGGGCGGAAGACGCCCGGCACGGCCCAGCGCGGTTCGTACGGGGTGGCCTCGATGGCGCGGAAGGCGCGCCGCGCCGCCGAGTCGGGGTCGAAGTCCCTTACCGCCCAGAGGCCTTCGCGGCTCAGCACGACGAGGCGGCGCTCGCCGTGCGTCACCCGGGAGGCGTCGATCGGGCCGCGGTCGGCACCGAGCCGGACCTGGCCGGTCAGGGGCTTCCCGTCGACGCTCAGGCCGTCCTCGGGGACGGCGGTGAGCACCACCTCGTCGCCGTCCTCCTGCCAGTGGCCCGGGACGGCCGGAATTCGACCGTCCGGGTAGTCGGAGAGCCAGTGGGTGCCGGTGAGGGAGAGCGGCCCGTACGGTGCGGCGACCGTGGCGGTCCGCTCCCGGTGCCAGTCGTTCCAGTCCCGCGCTGCCTGCTGCTGTGCGTCCGTGCTCATGTGGTCAACCTTTCCATACCGGCTCGGCGATCCCGAGGTGCGACCGCAGCGTGGAGCCGGTGTACGCGCTGCGGAACACCCCGCGTTCCTGGAGGAGCGGAACGACCTGGTCGACGAAGTCGTCGAGGCCGCCGGGTGTGAGATGGGGGACGAGGAGGAAACCGTCGGCGGCACCCGTGGCGACGAGTCCGGCCATCTCCGCCGCGACGGTCCGGGGGCTTCCGATGAACGTCTGCCGGCCGGTCGCCTCGATGACGGTCCGCCGGATGGACAGTCCCTTCTCCCGGGACAGTGCGCGCCAGCGCGCCGCGACGGCGAGGGCGTCGCCGGGCCGCCGGCCCGCGGGGTCCGGGTCGATCACGGGCAGCGGCCCGTCGGGATCGTACGAGGAGAGGTCGCGGCCCCAGACCCGCTCCAGGGCCAGGATCGCGTGCCGGGGCGAGACCTGCTGGAGGCGGATGCCGGCCGCCCGCTCCCGCGCCTCGGCGTCGCTGTCGCCCAGCACCACGCCGACGCCGGGCATGACCGTCAGTTCGTGGGGCTCCCGGCCGTACTTCGCGAGCCGTCCCGTGATGTCGGCGCGGAAGGCGCGGCCCGCCTCCCGGGTGCCGTGCCGGGTGACGACGATGTCGGCGGCGGACGCGGCGAACTCACGGTCCTCGGCCGCGTCCCCCTCCCGGATGACCACGGGGTGCCCCTGCGGGGAGCGCGGGACGGTGAACTCGCCCTCGACGGAGAAGTGCCGGCCGTGGTGGGCGAAGGGGCGCGGGGTGCCGTCGGGTGTCCAGGAGTCCCACATTTCGCGGGCGGTGGCGAGGAACTCGGCGGCGCGGGTACCGCCGCCGGCCGGGTCGATGTGGGCGCCACTCCGGAAGTTCTCACCGGTGAGGGCGTCGCAGGAGGTGGCGCAGGCGACGTTCCACGCGGCCCGGCCGGCACTGAGGTGGTCGAGGGTGGCGAGCCGGCGGGCCACGTCGCAGGGCTCGTTGAAGGTGGTGCCGACGGTGGCGGCGAGGCCGAGCCGGTCGGTGACGGCGGCCAGGGCGGCCAGCACGGTGAGGGACTCGGGCCGGCCGGCCGCGTCCAGATCGTGGATCAGACCGTGGTGCTCGCGCAGTCGCAGCTCCTCGGGAACGAGGACGAAGTCGAAGAGCCCGCGCTCCGCCGTCCGCGCGAGGTGTGCGAAGGAGGAGAACGCGATCTGGCTGCCGGAGCGGGGGTCGTTCCACACGGTTTCGCTGTTCACACCCGGGAAGTACGCGGCGAGACGCAGCTGCTTCGGGGCGTCCGTCATACCCGTGCTCCTTGCGGGGCGTTCCGGTTGGCCGGCCGGGCCAGGCCCAGGTGCTCGCGGAGGGTGCCCCCGGGGTAGAAGGTGCGGAACAGGCTGCGGTGCTGGAGCAGGGCCACCGTGCCGTTGACGATCCGTTCGAGGTCGCGCCCCGGAGTGATCGGGGTGAGGTGGAAGCCGTCGACGGCTCCGGTCCGGTGCCACTGGGTGATCAGGTCGGCGAGGTCGACCGGACCGCCGCGGTAGTAGGTGCCGTGCCCCGCGAGCGGCGGCCCGCTCGCCAGCCCCGGTTCCGGGGCCGATTCGGCGTCGCCCAGGTCGACGGTGAGGGCCGCGAGCACCCGCAGCGACCCGGGGTCACGTCCGTGTGCCACCGCGCGGCGGTGCAGGTCGTCGCGGATCCCGGCGGTCCGCTCGGGGGTGGTGGCCCGTACGAGCACCACGTCGGCGTGGCGGGCGGCGGTCTCCCTGGCCGGGTCCGCCGTGCCGTCGACGACCGTGACCGGGCGGCCCTGCGGGGGCCGGGGCACGACGGCGGGGCCGCGGATGCTGAAGGCGGCGCCATCGAAGTCGGTGCGGTGCAGCTTGTCGCGGTCGAGGAACCGTCCGCTGGCCGCGTCCCGGATCTCGGCGTCGTCCTCCCAGCTGTCCCACAGACGCGCTCCCACGTCGGCGGCCTCGCCGGCCTCCTGCCACAGTGCGGCGGCTGACGCGGCGGGGCGGCGGCCGAACAGCCGGGCCTCGGCGGCCGTCGTCGACACTTCCACGCCCCAGCCGGCCCGGCCGCCGCTGACCCAGTCCAGCGTGGCCACGGCGGACGACACGTGGAAGGGCTCGGTGTGGGTGGTGGTGACCGTCGGCACGAGCCCGATCCTGCGGGTGTCCGGCGCGACGCGGGACAGCACGGCGAGCGCGTCCGGTCCCGGCCGGGCGAAGGAGTCCCCGAGGGTGACGAAGTCCAGCGTCCCGCGCTCGGCGAGCCGGGCGAGGTCCGTGTAGTGCGCGGGGTCGTAGCGGGGCGGGCCGCCGATCTCGGCGGCCAGGTGGAGAGGGCGGAGGTAAGACATGGAGGGCTCTTTCGGAGGGGTTCGGGAGCGGCTTCGCCGCCCGTCCGGGCCACCGCCCCGGGCCGCGGGGCCTGCCCGGGGCGGTGGCCCGGACGGGGCGGGAGGACGGGAGGGCGGCGGCGCCGAGGGGGCGGGAGGGCGGGCGCGTCACAGCACCTTGGAGAGGAAGGCACGGGTGCGTGCGTGGCGCGGCCGGTCGAGTACGTCGGCGGGCGGGCCCTGTTCGACGATCCGCCCCTCGTCCATGAAGACGACGGTGTCGGCGACCTCGCGGGCGAACCCGATCTCGTGCGTGACGACGATCATCGTGGTGCCCTGGCGCGCCAGGTCTCTGATCACGTCGAGGACCTCGCCGACCAGTTCGGGGTCGAGCGCGGAGGTCGGCTCGTCGAAGAGCAGCAGTTTCGGTTCGAGGGCGAGCGCGCGGGCGATGGCCACGCGCTGCTGCTGACCGCCGGAGAGCTGCCTCGGGTACGCCGTCGCCTTGTCGTCGAGTCCGACGCGGGCCAGCAGCCGGTGCGCGGTGACGGCGGCCTGCTGCTTCGTACGGCCGAGCGCGGCCACCGGGGCCTCGGTGACGTTGTCGAGGACGGTGAGGTGGGGGAAGAGGTGGAAGTTCTGGAAGACGAAGCCGATCCGGGTGCGCCGGCGCAGGACCTCGCGCTCGGGGAGTTCGTACAGCCTGTCGCCCTTCCTGCGGTAGCCGACGAAGTCGCCGTCCACGGTGATCGATCCCCGGTCCGCCTTCTCCAGGTGGTTGACGGTGCGCAGCAGGGTGGACTTCCCGGAGCCGGAGGGGCCGAGGATCACGGTCACCTCGCCGGTCCGCACGGACAGGTCGATGCCGCGCAGTACGTCGAGGGAGCCGAAGCTCTTGTGGACGCCCCGGATCTCCACCATGGGCGCGGCGGGCGCGTGGGCGGGCTCGGTGGCCGGTTCGCTCTTCGGGGAAGGGCTGGTCGTCTTCATGGCGATGTCCTCGGCGGGTTCGGATCGGAAGGGCGCGTGCCGGTCAGTCATCGGTGCCGCCGTGGTCGCGCAGGAAGGTGAGGGCGGCGCGCGCGGTGGCGTCGTTCTGTCCGAAGGCCGGGCCTCCGGTGCGTGGCCGGGTGAAGGCGCCGCCGGCGCGCGCCGCGGTGTGCGGGCCGAGAGCGAAGCGGCGGGGGTGCGGCAGTCCGTCGCGGTCCAGGACGCGGCCGTCGCCGGGGTCGACCGCGAGCAGTCCGGTGGCGGTGGCCTTGGCCCCGTCCTCGTAGAGCGCCCTGAGCAGGGTGCTGCGGGTGCGTCGCGGTGAGGGGTCGGGCAGCCGGGCCTCGACGAGGGCGCGGGCCTCGATCCGCTCCTCCGGTACGGTGGCGGCGCCCGCCCGGAAGAGGCCCCGCTCCTCGTCGGTCTCGACCGTCGTCCCGGCACCGAGGAAGCGGACGACCCCGGCCCGGGAGAGCGCGAGCAGCTGGCGCAGCCGGGGGCCGGGCGGGCCGGATGCGAGATAGCTGAAGAAGCCGTGCCACCAGTCCCCGATGTCGCCGAACCGGATCAACTGGCCGTATACGGAGAGCAGTCCGAGGAAGACGGCGAGGTCCTCGCTGTGCCCGGGATCGTGCCGGCGGGCCAGGTCCGCGGTGATGTAGGCACGCGTCGCCTCCTGGAAGGAGTCGGACGAGGTGTGGCGCACCCCGTCCAGCGGGTGGTCGAGTGCCGCCAGGTCGAGCCGGTCGGCGGGGTCGGGGACACCGGCCGCGACCACCGCCCGCAGTTCGGCGCTGCCCGGGCCGGCGGCCGCGTACTTCTCCTCGAAGGCGGTCCAGTCGGCCGTGGTGCGCTCGGGGCGGGAGGCGAAGAGGCGGTGGTAGTGGGCATAGCCGAGCTCTTTGTCGACATGGGGCCATATGTCGCGGTAGAAGTCGGGCGGCTCCGGCCGGTTCAGGAGTTCCCCGGCCAGGTCGGGACCGAAGAAACGCGGGAGCGGCGGCCGCTCGCCGGGCCGTACGTATCCGATCTTGGAGTGGTACGGGACACCACGCCGCGATCCGACGAACAGGACGGGTTCCTTCCCGGAGGGCAGGTACGCGTCGTTCTCGAACCGTCCGCCGCGGCCCTCGGTGAGCAGCACCATCAGATCGATGAAGGCGAGTCCGAAGCCCCGGACTATGACGGGTTCGCCGGCGGGCAGGTCGCCGAGGTCGCTGTCGGCGGTGAAGTCGGGCGGCAGGTGGATGAGGCCGTGCCGGTCCGCGAACCGGGACAGCCGTCGCTGTTCGTCGTCCGGTTCGGCGTCGAGGTGGCCGAGGGTGAGTACCACGAGGTCGGCGGTGAGCGGTTCGGCGCGGCCCTCCAGATGGACGGACTGGCGGCCGCCGCGGGGGCCGGTGACGCGCAGGGCGCGGCCGCGGTGTTCGTGGACGGTGACGGTGGGCGGAAGCGCGGCGAGCGACTGCTCGTACACCCAGCGCAGATAGGCGCCCTGCAGTCGACGGCTCGGGAAGTCCTGTCCCGTCAACTCCTCGATCTCACGGCGGAGTCCGGGCTCCCCGGCGGCATCGGGTCCGGGGTCGGTCCGTCCCTCGCGCACGTCGGCCGCCCAGGTGTCGAGCGCCGGGCCCGGCCGTACCGGACCGTCCAGGCGGACGGTGTCGTCGGTGAACATGGTGACGTCCTCGGCCATGGAGTTCATCCACAGCAGCGGCGACTGGTCGTGGCGCCATATCCGGCCGCCGCCGGGCGGGAACGGGTCGACGAGATGGATGTCCAGCGGCCTGTCGCCGTACAGCGTGGGGGCGTTGGCGGCGATACGCTCGATGAGACCGGTACCGCGCGGCCCTGCCCCGACGACGACCAGCGTGGGGGCGGCGCTCACCGGGCGTCCCCGGTGCCGCGTGCGTAGTACCGCTCGACGTAGTGCTGGCCGACGCTGAGCAGCGAGGTCACGACGACGTACCAGAGGGTGGCGACCAGCAGCAGCGGGATGACCTGGTAGGTGCGGTGGTAGACCAGCTGGACCGAGTACAGCAGGTCCTGTACGGCGATGATGCTGACGATCGAGGTGCCCTTGAGGGTGCCGATGAGCATGTTCCCCGCGGGCGGCACGATGGAGCGCATGGCCTGCGGCAGCACGATCCGGTACAGCCGCCGCCACGGGCCGAGGCCCAGGGACTGCGCGGCCTCCAGTTGTCCGCGCTCCACGGACAGGATGCCTCCCCGGACGACTTCCGCCGCGTACGCGGCCTCGTGGAGCGTCAGTCCGATGACGGCGACCGTGACGGGGCCGAGGAGGTTCACGGTGCGGACGCCGAGGATCTCCGGGTAGAGCGCCCCGATGTTGAACCAGAACAGCAGCTGGACCAGGATCGGGGTGGACCGGAAGAGCCACACGTATCCCCAGCCGACCGCCTGGAGCACGCGGTTGGCGGAGAGCCTGAGGACGGCGAGCAGCGTCCCCAGCGCGAAGCCGAGCACCATCACGAGCGCGGTGAGCCAGAGCGTGAGCCCGAGGCCGCGCAGCACCGCCGTGGTGGCGAAGTAGTCGCCCACGACGTCCCATTGGAAGGCGTCGTTGCGGATGACGGAGTTCAGCGCGAGGGCGAGCAGGACCAGTACGGCGACGGCCGCCGTCCACTGACCGGTCCGGCGGACGGGGACGATCCGCAGCCGGTCGGCATCGTCGTCCTTGAGGGGTCCGGCCGGAACGGCCGGCGGAAGGGTGTCTGTCTGAGCGGACATGCGAGGGCTCCGTGGATGCGGCGATCGAACACGGGGCGCGCCCTCGGCACGGAACACAACGGTGGAACACAACGGGGACCGGGCCCCTCAGCCCGATCCGCCTTTGAGGTAAGCGCTGTTCGCGGCGGCTTGTCAACCTTGTCCACACTGTGAGCGGTGCGTCTCAGGCCAGTTGACGGACCACCGGATGCCTGTTCCACTTGGGCCATGCATTCGCAGCAGTGGCTGGTCAAGCGCTCCCACATCGACTTCGGTCGCGTGTGGTCCTGTTCCTGTTGAGCCTTCGCCCTGCTCCGCCCCGCATTCCCGCTCGCGCCGTGACCGGCGTCTGAGCTCTTCTCCCCGCGTGCCCTCGCGGACACAACACCGCACCACCCTCCCCTCGCACCGGTCTTCCCTTCGTGTTCCGCCTTCCTCCGCCCGTCCGTGGGCCGTCGCGCGCTGCCCCGCGCCCGTCCACGGCCGACGACACTGGAGAACCATCCCTGATGCCCCGTACCCGGCACACCGCTGCCTTCGCGCTGATCACCGCCGCCACGCTGACGCTGACCGCGTGCGGGTCCGGCGATCCGGCGTCCGCCCCCGCGGGGGCGGCCGGTTCCGCCGCCAAGGGCGCGGTCCCCACCACCGACGTCGTGTCGGGAGTGAAGAAGGACGCGGCCGCGGCCGCCCTGCTGCCCGCGGAGGTCCGCTCCTCCGGCACGCTGAACATCGCCTCCAGCGTCGGCACCCCGCCCGGTGCCACCTATCTCGCGGACGGTACGACCCTGGCCGGCACCGATATCGACTTCGGGGATGCCGTGGCCAAGGTGCTCGGGCTGAAGCCGAAGCGGGAGGTCGCCGCCTTCGAGGCGATCCTGCCCGCACTCGGCAGCGGGAAGTACGACGTGGGCACCGGCAACTTCGGCGTGACCGACGAACGCAGGCGGACGATCGACTTCGTCACCTACCTCAACGACGGCCAGGGCTTCGCGGTCCGCGACAACAGCGGTCTGCGCGAGGTGACGGACCTGACCCAGCTCTGCGGACTGCCGGTGGGCACCGCCGCGGGCACCACGTTCGAGGTGACGCTGGAGGAGAACAAGCACCGGTGCGCCGAGGCCGGCAAGAAGCCGTACGACGTGAAGACGTACTCCGATCTGGCCGCGGTCTGGAGCTCGCTCCAGCAGGGGCGGACCGATGTCGTGATGTCGACCATCAACGGACTGCGGTACGCCGTGAAGCAGCAGGAGGGCGTGCGCTTCCTCAACGAGTTCAAGCGGCTCGACGTCGGATTCGCCTTCAAGAAGGGCACCCCGCTGGCACCGGCCTTCCAGGCCGCCGTCAACCGTCTCCAGGCGGACGGCACCTACGACCGGATCCTGAAGAAGTGGGGCATCTCCGCCTCGGCCGTCGAGACCTCTCAGATCTCGCCGCCCGAGATCAAGTGACGCACCGGCGGAACTTCGGCGGCGGGGTCTCCGGGCGCCGGTTCAACAGCTGCAGTCGCACCCGCAGCAGTCACAGCCGTCGCAGCAGTCCCCACAGTTGCTGCAGCAGTCGCAGGCGTCGCAGCAGTCCCCGCAGTCGCACTGACTGCACAGCCCCTCGCGGCGCCGGTGGCTCCACGGGTCGTCGAAGGTGCCGCAGCACATCTGGCAGGTGCAGGCGAGACCCGCCCACACGAGGCACCCCATGACGAGCCCCCGCCGGTCGCGCGGGGGCTCCGGCGGCTGCGGCGGGCCGGAGGGGCCGGACGGTCCTGTCGGGGCGTACGGATTGCCCGGGGGCGGCCCGAAGGCCCCCGTGTGTCCCCCTCCTGACGGATGAACGGCTTCCGTCAGGAGCCCGCCGCCTTGATGGGAACAGACGTCCGTGGCGAACGCCCGGTCCACCGAGCGCCGCAGTTCGTGCGCCAGCAGCACATGGGCGAGCTTGCCGTCGGCGAATTCCGCGTCGCGCAGCGCCAGCCGTACGCCGCGCAGCGCGTCGTCGCACAGCCGCCGGGCCTCGGCGCGCGAGGTGCCGGTCGCCGTGAGCGGGTTCCACGCTCCCGACGCGGCGTCAGCTTGCTGGTCCTCCACGGCATCCAGCAGATGCGCGAGGCGGCCGAAGAGCCGGCCGGCCTCGGCGAGCGGCTCGCGGTTCTGCGGCTTGCCCGCGAGTACGGCGGTGTGCGCGAAGGCCGCGGCGGTGGCGGTCTCGGTGGGCTCGGTGACCGTCAGCAGCGGGGTGCCGGGCCCCGCGAGCAGCTCGATGCCGGTCTGCCGGTCGACGGCGTCGACGAGCAGCGCGGTGTCGAAGCCGAGCTGCGCACCCGTGCGCGCCCCGGCCCGGTCCCAGCCCGCGGCGACCCGGCGCGCGGCCGCGGCCACGGGGCGGCGCGCCAACAGGCCATCCCGGTCCGCCACGTGGTCGCGCACCTTGGCGGAGGCCAGCACCAGCGAGACGGCGGCCGCGAGCCTGGCACCCTCGCCGCGCGCGACGGGCGCGGTACGCATGGCCCGCAACGGGCAGGGTCCGGCGGTGCGCCGCTGCCCGGGGGTGCGCTCGGTCTGAGCCTCCGTCAGGACCGAGACGATCAGGCCGTCATAGTTCGTGACGATCCGGGCGAACTGTCCGTGATCGGAGCGAAGTGCCAGACAGAGCCCGCAGAGGTGGGCCATCCACTCGGCCTTGAGCCCCTCCGACAGGCGGTGAGTGCAGGGCCTGACGATTCCGAACACGACCATCCCCCAGGAGTCGTTCAGCTGTGCGCGGCGCTCGGGCGCGTGCGCGACGTGCATCGTATCGAGTGACCCGTTCACCCGTACGTCCCCCATGTCACCCGTACGGACCGGAGGACCATATTTTCTTATCTCCAGGGCCCTTATGCAGGAGGAACCTTGACGAATCGCCACATCTTCTGCACCAGTACCGTCACGAATGCCCTGCGCGCCGCCTATCCCCTTGGCGCACGATCCGCATGATGGACGACCATAGGGATACGAAAGACATGCGGAACACCAAGGAACCGCGGTGAGAGGAGGCGTCCATGGGATCGGTGCGCAAGGCGAGTGCCTGGCTGGGCCTCGTAGAGGACAACGACGAGCGGTACTACGACGACGACGAGTACGCCGAAGGTGCACGGACCGGGACCGGTCAGGCCTGGGTGACCGATCCGCGGGTGCGGGTCGCCACGGAGACGGCCGAGGAGACGGGCCGCCGGATCGCCACCGTGACCCCGGACAGCTTCCGCGACGCCCGGAGCATCGGCGAGCTGTTCCGGGACGGCGTCCCGGTGATCATGAACCTCACGTCCATGGACTCCGCCGACGCCAAGCGCGTGGTGGACTTCGCCGCGGGACTGATCTTCGGACTGCGCGGGTCGATCGACCGCGTGGCCACCCGGGTCTTCCTGCTGACCCCCGCCGACACCCAGGTCGTCAACGGCGAAGCCGCCGGCCGGCCGGCCGACGGCTTCTTCAACCAGAGCTGAGCGGGGCGCTCACCGGATCGGTCCGGCCGTCGTTCCGGCTTACCGGAACGCGTCCAGGCCGGTGAGCGCCTTGCCCAGCACCAGCTGGTGCATCTCCACGGTTCCTTCGTAGGTGAGCACCGACTCCAGATTCGTCGCGTGCCGCATCACCGGGTACTCCAGCGAGATCCCGTTGGCACCGAGGATCGTGCGCGAGGTGCGGCAGATCTCGATGGCCTCCCGCACGTTGTTCAGCTTTCCGAAACTGACCTGCTCCGGACGGAGCCTGCCCGCGTCCATCCGACGGCCGAGGTGGTGCGCGAGCAGGATGCCCTTGTGGAGCTCCACGGCCATGTCGGCGAGCTTGGCCTGGGTGAGCTGGAAGCCGCCGATCGGCTTCCCGAACTGCTCACGTGTCCTCGCGTAGTCGACGGCCGCCTCGAAGCTGGACCGGGCGGCACCCATGGCTCCCCAGACGATGCCGTAGCGGGCATGGCTGAGACAGCTGAGCGGGCCCCGCAGGCCGGTGACGCCCGGCAGCACGGCGTCGGACGGCAGCCTCACCTCGTCCAGGATCAGCTCGCTGGTGACCGAGGCGCGCAGCGACCACTTGTGCCTGATCTCCGGCGCGGAGAAGCCGGGGGCATCGGTGGGCACCACGAATCCGCGGATGCCGCTGCCCGCGGCGCCCTCGTCGGTCTGCGCCCAGACGACGGCGACCCCGGCGACCGAGCCGTTGGTGATCCACATCTTGCGGCCGCTGAGCACCCAGTCCTCGCCGTCGCGCTTGGCGTACGTCCGCATGCCGGCCGGGTCGGAGCCGTGGTCGGGCTCGGTGAGGCCGAAGCAGCCGATGATCTCGCCCGCCGCCATGCCGGGCAGCCACTGCCGCTTCTGCTCCTCGGATCCGAAGCGGTGGATGGCGTACATCGCGAGGGAGCCCTGCACGGAGACGAGCGAGCGGATCCCGGAGTCCGCGGCCTCCAGCTCCAGGCAGGCCAGTCCGTACTGGACCGCGGTGGCGCCCGCGCAGCCGTACCCCTGGAGGGACATGCCGAGGGCGCCGAGCGAACCGAGCTCGCGGGCCAGCTCGCGGATGCCGGGCAGCTCGCCGTTCTCGTACCACTCGGCGATGTGCGGCAGGACCCGGTCGGCGGCCCAGACCCGGACGGTGTCGCGGATCGCGAGATCCTCGTCGCCCAGGAGGTCGTCGATGCCGATCGGGTCGCGGGGGTCGAAGGGCGGGAGTTTCGAGGACGGAGCGGTGGACATGAGGGAGTGCCTCCGGCGGCTCGCACGGTACCGATGTCGGTGGGGGGCGCCGGAAACCAGCAGTGCTCCAAAAACTAGCAGTGATAGTTACGGCGTCGTGCCGACGTTACGACTCAGTGTGCCGCGCGTCCAGAGCCCGTCGCCTCGGCCGGCGTGCGGCGCGCGGACAGCCGGAGCAGCGCCTCGGGCCGTTCCTGGACCGGGACCTCGCGGGGGCCCGGGAGCCCGCCGGGGCCGTGGGCCTCCTGCTCCTTCCCGGCGGCGGGCACCCCGGCGCCTTCGGCCGGCTCCTGGGCTTCGCGGCGCGGCGGCGGGCACTCCATCACGCGCGGCAGCTTCAGCGCGGCGAGCGCCCCGAGCAGCAGCAGGCCCGCGCTGACCAGCAGGGTGACGTGCAGTCCGTCGATGAAGGCGTTCCGGGCGGTGTCGCGCAGTACGGTGCCGAGCGGGCCGCCGAGCTGCGAGGCGACCTGGTACGCCTCGCCGAGGGAGTGCGAGGCCGCGGCACCGGCGGAAGCGGGGACGCCCTCCTCGGGCAGCCTGGCCAGGCCGGGAGCGTAGGCGGCGTTCATCACGCTGCCGAGCAGGGCGATGCCCATGCCGGCGCCCAGCTGGTAGGAGGTCTCTCCTATCGCCGCCGCCCCGCCCGCCCGCTCGGCCGGTGCCTCGCTGAGCATGGACTCGTACGCGCCGAAGAGCGTGGACTGCAGGCCGAAGCCCAGGACGACGAAGGACACGGTCAGCAGGCCGGGCCGGTCGTGCTGGCCCATCGCCGTCAGCATCAGCACCGCCGCCGCCGTCAGGACGAATCCCCAGCCGACCATCCGGCGCGGCCCGACCCGGCGCAGGGTGTACGAGCCGGTGGCCCCGGCGGCCATGGCGGCGAAGGTGAGCGGCAGCAGCCGCAGACCGGTCTCCAGCGGGCTGAGGTCCAGGACGAGCTGGAGGTACTGGACGGCTATCAGCTCCAGGCCGACCAGGGCCAGCATGGCGACGACGATGCAGCCCACCGCGGTCGTGAAGGCGGGCCTCGAGAACATCCCGATGTCGATGAGCGGATGCGTCCGCCGCTTCTGGCGGCGTACGAACGCGACGAGCAGCGCGGCACCGGACAGCAGCGGCACGAGCGTGCCCGCGTCGAGCAGCCCCTCACCGGCGCCCGCGCGCTTCACACCGAGGACGACGCCGAGCACGCCGGCGGCGGCCATCAGCGCACCGAACACGTCCCAGGGCCCGTCGTTGCTGCCACGCGACTCCGGCAGCAGGAGCCGGCCGACCGGCAGGATCAGGGCCATCAGCGGAATGTTGATCAGGAAGACGGAGCCCCACCAGAAGTGCTCGACGAGGAAACCGCCGATGACCGGTCCGGTGGCGGCGCCGACGGCCGCGACGGCGGTCCACACCCCGATGGCCACCGCCCGCTCGCGGCGGTCGGGGAACACCTGCCGGAGGATCGACAGCGTCGCCGGCATGATCATCGCGCCGCCGACGCCGAGCAGGGCCCGCGCCACGATGAGCACGCCCGCACTGTCGGCCATGGCCGCGACGGCGGAGGCGATCCCGAAGAGCGCGTAGCCGAGCAGCAGGACGCGCCGGCGCCCGACCCGGTCACCGAGCGTGCCGAAGAGGATCAGCAGGGACGCGCAGACCAGCGGGTAGACGTCCACGATCCACAGCAGACCGACGGCGCTGGGCCGCAGGTCCTCGGTGAGGGCGGGGACGGCGACGTGGAGCACGGTCGCGTCGAGTGCCACGAGCAGCAGACTGAGACAGAGGACGACCAGGACGACCCATCGATTGGCCCCGTCGGCGGCTTCGCGCAGACGGATGCGGGCTTCGGTCGTCCTGGACATGCATCTACCTCCCAAAAGGTCCCTCGCGCTCGGCAGGCCCCCGGGGATTCAGCGTCGCTGTCCCTCCGGGCCCGGCATCGACGGGCGAGTGATGCGCCAGCGTACGCGAGTTCGACAGGGCCACACGTGGCCCATCTCATACCTGCCGACGCCGCGGAGTGTGGCGTACGCCACTGCGGCCGCCCCTCCGGGACCCCATCCCGACCTGCGGCGACGGGCCCGGACGGCCCGGCGCCCCCTCCGCAGGGCACCGGCGGTAGGCGTCCAGTAACCGGACCGACACCGTCCGTTCCGCCCCGCGGGAGCTCGCGACAAATGCACTTCGCCATCCGGTGCGCTTTTCCGTCAATAGTCGAATGCGCTTGAGTAATACCTGCCGAAAAAATGAAACAAGAGGATCCCAGGAGACTCCGGAGCCCCGGAAAAATGAGCCGACCTGAGACATAGTCCACATCACATCGTCATCACAAAGCGGCCGGATCGACCGGGGCACCCACTCACTCGCTGTAACGTCGATTGGGTGCGTACCGACATCTTTGCCCGTCTGGACCGGGAGCCGGAACCGCCGAAGATAGAGACACCGCGGATGAGTCCTCACCGCATCGCTCTCTTCGGCGGGACGTTGGCGTTCTATCTGGCCATCGTCATTGCCGTGCTCATGTCGTCCTGGCTGGTGACCCTGGACTGGAAGGTCATGCTCTTCCGGCCGTACCAGCAGTGGCCCAGCATCCACGCGTTCCTCGACTACTACGTCGTCCTCGGCCAGCGCGGACCGACGGCGGTCATGGTCGCCTGCTGGCTGGGCTGGCGCTCGTGGCGGCAGCACACCCTGCGGCCCCTGCTGACGCTGGGCGCCTCGCTCCTGCTGCTCAACGTGACGGTGGGCGCGGTCAAGATCGGCCTCGGCCGGCTCGGCCCGCACTACGCGACGCAGATCGGATCGGCGGAACTCTTCGCCGGCGGCGATATATTTCCGTCCGGGCACACCGCCAACGCAGTCGTGACCTGGGGAATCCTCGCCTACCTGGCCGCCACACCGCGAGCCAGGCGCTACCTGTCGGCCATGTCAGCGATCGTCTCCCTCGGGGTCGGCCTGACCACGGTCTACCTCGGTACGCACTGGCTCAGCGACGTCGTCCTCGGCTGGGCCGCGGGGCTGCTGATCCTCCTGGGCCTGCCGTGGGTCGAGCCCCTGATCACCCGGGCCGAGAACTGGATCTTCGCGGCCCGCGAGTGGCTGAGCGCACGCGGCAGGACCGCGGCGCCGCCGGCGCCCGTCACGGCGGGCGCCCCCCAGCCCGTGCCGGCAGGCCGTCAGGCCGCCGTCGAGGCGGCCGGAGCCGCTTCCGCGATGACGTCCGGCACCGCATCCGGGGGCGACTCCGCGGTGACGTCCGGCACCGCATCCGGGGCGGGCGGGCACCCGACGGCGGTGGTCGCGGCCACCGGCGCCCGCCCGCGCGCCCACACGGCGCCCCCCGCGCACCAGGGCCACCCGGCGCGCTCGGAGCGGACTCCGGTCACTCCGGCCGGCAGCCGCCGCCCGCCGCACGCGGACCGCACGCCCCGCAGCGGCACGGCTCCGGCCCGGCCGGTGGCCGGCGGCTGACCCGCGGAACTGCGGGAACGGTGCGCACGACCCCACCCCGCGTATGACTGAAGGCCCCGACTCCGGTCGGGGCCTTCAGTCATACGAGCACGGGAGTCGGGCCGACGGTGCGGGCCCTCAGCCGGTCCAGCAGCGCCTGACGACGCCGGCGTCGACCTCGAAGTTGATCCGGCCGCTCTGGAACTCCATGGTGATGATCATGCCCGGCGGCAGGGCCCTGACGGTGTCCCAGCCGTGCTCACGGGCCCGCCGTTCGGCGGTCTCGGCGGCGAGGCCGACGTAGCTGCCCGGAGTGTCGTCCGGCTGGGCGGAAGGAGTCGGTACAGGTGCCATGCCTTCCACCGTAGGCGGCCGCGGGCGGCGGCGGAACCCGGGGCACCACCCGGTCACATCGCATCCCCACGTACCCCGCCGGTCACGCTTGTGTCACAGGATCACCACAGGCGATCCCCCTCGGGGTCATTCGTTCGGACGCACGATTCGGCATCGGACGCACAGTAATCACACAGGGGGAGAAATGACCACCGAAACAGGCCGGAATAGCATCGGAAACAAGCGGAATACTCACTACCGGGTGACATCGATTGCGCGCCGGAACAGTGCCTCGCAAAGGAACACATGCCCGGGAATTCACCCTTCCTTATCGCACCCTTATCCGGAGGTGACGATATCCACACCATCCCACCGCCGACCCGCCGCGGCATCCTTCCGCCCGTATAGCGGATGCCCGGATCGACCGCATTCCAGCCCCTGCGGCAAGGGCACGTCCGGGGCCGCGGCTCCTCCACGGGGCACGCCGGAGCGCGACCGCCGCCCCTGCGCCCCCGCCGCCGCGGGGCGTCCAGGATGCACAGGGCACGTTTCACCATTGCGCCATTTGTCCAGGTATCGCCGCCCTGATCGTCCCCCGCGGTTCGATTCCGTTCCCCTTCCCGCGTGACCCCGGCAGCGGCTCACCCGTTGTCTCTTCATGAGCCGGGAACCGCCCCGGCCCACGTACCGAGTTCGAGGAGCCACCCGTGCCGCGCATGCTCGACGTCAGCGAGGACGTACGCGCCGAGATCGGCGATGCCGAAGCCGACCGGCTGCTCGTCGGCGACAACGCACCCGGAAGTTACGACTGCACCTCCTGCCGCACCCCCGGCGACTCCGAGCAGGAGCGCACCAGCACGGTGCTGTTCGTCGGCGACGAGACCGCCGTCCTCGCCTTCGCCCACGCCACCTGCATCCCTTCGCAGGTGGTGCAGGTCGCCGAGGAACAGCTGCAGGGGGCCGTACGCAGCATCACCGGCAGTGAGCAGGAGGACCCGGACCGGGTGACTCCCGAGCAGGCGGTGCTCGGAATCACCAGCGGGCTCGTCCTGATCGACGACGAACTCCACCCCGCCCTGGTCGTCGAGCCGACCGGGGCGATCGCCCGTCCCGGCACCGACGGCAGCGGCGGCGACGAGTTCCTCCAGCTGCTGCTGGAGCAGAACTTCCGGCCGGTCCACCGGATGGACCAGGTCCCGGAGGTGCTGCACGGCTGGTCGATCCTGCTCGCCATGGGGCAGCTGCACGCGGTGCTCCAGCCGGGCACGGGCGGCGGCGCCCCGGTCGCCTGGTGGCAGGCGCACGCGCCCCTTCAGGTCACGGAGGGCTGGCGGACCGCGGCCAACAAGTCGCAGACCGTGCTGGTCTACGCCGCGCCGGCCGGTTCGATCGGTCAGCAGCCCCGCGAGGACCTCCTGCGCGACGCGCTGGAGAAGGCCGCGGCCGGCGGGCTCCTGGTCGCGGCGGCCATGCCGCTGGCCGGGACCTGATCATGCCGGGGCACCTCGCGCACCCGCGGCGGACAGCGATTTCTCCCGCGGGCCCGCATCCGACGGACGGCGGGGTCGTTGGCACATACGTGCACTCATACGACCCCTCCCACCAGCGTCCGAGCCCGATCCCTGCCATGCGTCCCGCGCAGGACCCCTCGGGCGGCCCGTCCCACACCCCGATCTACGACGCGCTGTACTCCGAGTACCGCAGGTCGTTCAGGGCGTTGCCGGGTGATCGGAGCGGCGAGGAGAGTCTGGGCCTGCCGGCCTTCGGGACCGGGCTCTTCGGCTCGCGCACCCCGTTGAGCGTGCACTCGGCGCACTCCGGGCACGGCGGGGCGGCGAGTACCGCGGGCGGCGCGGGCGGGCACGGCGGCGGCCCCAGCAGCCACACCGGCAGCCTGGGCTCGTGGCAGCGGGTCGGACGGCACGCCGGGCGGGTCCAGCCCGCGGCGCTGCCACCGGGGTCGCGGGACGCCTGACCGTACGACGGAGCCCCGGACCACTCGCCGAGCGAGTGGTCCGGGGCTCCGTCGTACGGTCCAGGGGGCCAGGGACCGGCCGTCACCGCCCCTCCGGCCCTGAGGGCCCCCGGGGCTCCGGGAGGGCCGCAGGGCGCCGTTCTGGCGCCTCACGGCACGCCGGGCGGTGACACCGGTTGCCCGGACTGCCTACTTGTTGCGGCCGCGCTTCTCGCGGACCCGCACCGAGATGTGGATGGGCGTGCCCTCGAAGCCGAACTCCTCACGCAGCCGGCGCTCGACGAAGCGGCGGTAGCCGTGCTCCAGGAAGCCGGAGGCGAAGAGCACGAAGCGCGGCGGCTTGGTGCCCGCCTGGGTGCCGAAGAGGATGCGCGGCTGCTTGCCACCGCGGATGGGGTGCGGGTGGGAGGCGACGATCTCACCGAGGAACGCGTTCAGCCGGCCCGTCGGAACGCGGGTCTCCCAGCCGTCCAGCGCCGTCTCGATCGCCGGAACCAGCTTCTCCATGTGGCGGCCGGTGAGGGCGGAGACGTTGACTCGCGGGGCCCACGCGACCTGAGCGAGCTCCGTCTCGATCTCGCGCTCCAGGTAGTAGCGGCGCTCCTCGTCGAGGGTGTCCCACTTGTTGAAGGCGACGACGATCGCACGCCCGGCCTCGACGGCCATGGTGACGATGCGCTGGTCCTGGACGCTGATCGACTCGCTGGAGTCGATGAGGATCACGGCGACCTCGGCCTTCTCCACGGCGGCCGCGGTACGCAGTGAGGCGTAGTAGTCCGCACCTTCCTGGAGGTGGACCCGGCGCCGGATACCGGCCGTGTCGATGAACTTCCAGGTGATGCCGCCGAGGGTGATCAGCTCGTCGACCGGGTCACGGGTGGTGCCGGCCAGCTCGTTGACGACCACACGGTCCTCGTTGGCCACCTTGTTCAGCAGCGAGGACTTGCCGACGTTCGGACGGCCGATCAGCGCGATACGGCGCGGGCCGCCGACCGCCGTGCCGAACGACTGGGCCGGGGCCTCGGGAAGCGCCTCCAGCACGGCGTCCAGCATGTCGCCGGTACCGCGGCCGTGCAGCGACGAGACCGGGTGGGGCTGGCCGAGGCCGAGCGACCAGAGCGCGGTGGCGTCGGCCTCACCGCTCTGTCCGTCGACCTTGTTGGCACAGAGCACGACGGGCTTGCCGGACCGGCGCAGCAGCTTGACCACGGCCTCGTCGGTGTCGGTGGCGCCGACCGTGGAGTCGACCACGAAGACGACCGCGTCGGCCATCTCGATCGCGTACTCGGCCTGGGCGGCGACGGAGGCGTCGAGCCCGAGGACGTCCTGCTCCCAGCCGCCCGTGTCGACGACCTTGAAGCGACGGCCCGCCCACTCGGCCTCGTAGCTGACCCGGTCACGGGTGACGCCGGGCTTGTCCTGGACCACGGCCTCACGACGGCCGATGATGCGGTTCACCAGCGTCGACTTGCCGACGTTCGGACGGCCGACGATCGCGAGCGCGGGAAGCGGGCCGTGACCGGCCTCACCGATCGCACCCTCGACGTCCTCGGGGTCGAACCCCTCCTGCGCGGCGAGCTCCATGAACTCCGCGTACTCGGCATCGCCAAGCGCTCCGTGCTCGTGGTCCGAGCCGCCGGAGTGAATCTGGTCGTTCATGAAGTCCGTTCCTCTTTGCATCATCATCGATGGACCACGCAGCACGCGGTCCACTACTCACGTCTTACTCGGTGCGCCCGGTGAGGCGCCTGGCCCGGTCCAGGTGGCCGGTGAGCCGTCCCTGGATCCGTACGGTCGCCTCGTCGAGCGCGCCGCGTGTCCGGCGGCCGCTGCCGTCCCCGGCGGCGAACGCCTCGCCGAAGACGACATCGACACGGCTGCGCAACGGCGGCAGTGCTGATATCAACCGTCCGCTGCGCTCGGTGCTTCCCAGTACGGCCACGGGCACGATCGGCGCCCCGCTGCGTACCGCGAAATACGCGAGTCCGGCGCGCAGCGAGGCGAAGTCTCCTTCGCCCCTGGTGCCCTCGGGGAAGATCCCGAGCACCCCGCCGTCCCCGAGCACGCCGAGGGCGTGGGTGATGGCGGTGCGGTCGGCGATCGAACGGTCCACCTTGAGCTGACCGATTCCGCGCAGGAACGGGTCCAGGGGGCCGACGAACGCCTCTTTCTTGATCAGGAAGTGGACGGGCCGGGGCGCGGTGCCCATCAGCATCGGCCCGTCGATGTTGTGCGAGTGGTTCACCGCGAGTATGACGGGTCCGGAGGCGGGGACCCGCCATGCGCCGAGGACACGGGGCTTGAAGAGCCCGTACATCAGCCCGATCCCGATGCCGCGTCCGACCGCCGCTCCGCGCAGCGTGGGCGCGCCCGTGGCAGGTGTCACTTCGCGGCCTGCTTCTCCCCGACCAGGGTGACGACGCACTCGATGACCTGCTGGAGGGTCAGCTCGGTGGTGTCCACCTCGACCGCGTCGTCCGCCTTGGCGAGCGGCGAGGCCTTGCGGCCGGAGTCGGCGGCGTCGCGCTGGATCAGCGCCTCCTTCGTGGCGGCCAGGTCGGAGCCCTTGACCTCGCCGCTGCGGCGGGCCGCGCGGGCCTCCGGCGACGCGGTCAGGAAGATCTTGATGTCGGCGTCGGGCAGCACGGTGGTGCCGATGTCACGGCCCTCCACGACGATGCCCCTCTCCGCCTCCGCGGCGATGGAGCGCTGCAGCTCGGTGATCAGGGTGCGCACCTCCGGCACGGCGCTGACGGCGCTGACCTTGGAGGTGACCTCCTGCGTACGGATCGGGCCGGAGGCGTCCTCGCCGTCGACGGTGATCGTCGGGCCGGTGGGGTCGGTGCCGGAGACGATGACCGGCTTGGCGGCCGCGGTGGCCACCTCCATCGCGTCGTGCACGTCGATGCCGTTGTTCAGCATCCACCAGGTGATCGCCCGGTACTGGGCACCGGTGTCCAGGTAGCTGAGGCCGAGCTGGGCGGCGACGGCCTTGGACGTGCTGGACTTGCCGGTTCCGGAGGGGCCGTCGATGGCGACGATCACTGCGGCCGGGGCGGTCCGGGCGGCGGTGCTTACGGTTTCCACGGTGGTGGACACCTTCCTGGTACACGGGGCGGTCGGGACGGGGCGTGTGAACCCGCCCCGCACAAGGTTACCGAGTGCGGGGGCAACCCCGACCACCCCTGTGGACAAGTGACTCCCGGCCCGGTGTGCCAAGGGCTACTGCCGGATCGACCAGCCCCGCTCGCGCAGCGCCGCGCTCAGGGCGGGGGCGGCGCTCGGTTCGACCATGAGCTGGACGAGGCCCGCCTGCTGGCCGGTGGCGTGCTCGATCCGTACGTCCTCGACGTTGACCCCGGCCCTGCCCGCGTCCGCGAAGATTCCGGCCAGCTCGCCGGGGCGGTCGCTGATGAGGACGGCCACGACCTCGTAGGAGGAGGGGGCGGCGCCGTGCTTCCCCGGCACCCGGACCCGGCCGGCGTTGCCGCGGCGCAGGACGTCCTGGATGCCCTCGGTGCCCGCGCGGCGCTTGTCCTCGTCGGCGGACTGGAGGCCGCGCAGCGCGGTGACGGTCTCGTCGAGGTCGGCGGCGACCCCGGCCAGGACGTCGGCGACGGGGCCGGGGTTGGCGGACAGGATCTCCACCCACATCCGGGGGTCGGAGGCCGCGATCCTGGTGACGTCCCTGATGCCCTGGCCGCACAGGCGCACCGCGGTCTCGTCGGCCTCCTCCAGCCGGGCGGCGACCATCGACGAGATCAGCTGCGGGGTGTGGGAGACGAGGGCGACGGCCCGGTCGTGGGCGTCGGCGTCCATGACGACCGGGACGGCCCGGCAGAGCGCGACCAGCTCCAGCGCGAGGTTGAGGACCTCGGTGTCGGTGTCCCGCGTGGGAGTGAGGACCCAGGGGCGGCCCTCGAAGAGGTCGGCGGTGGCGGCGAGCGGGCCGGAGCGCTCCTTGCCGGCCATGGGGTGCGTACCGATGTACGGGGTGAGGTCGACGCCGAGCGCCTCCAGCTCGCGGCGCGGTCCGCCCTTGACGCTCGCGACGTCGAGGTAGCCGCGGGCGACACCGCTGTGCATGGCGGTGGCGAGCACGGTGGCGGTGTGGGCCGGCGGCACGGCGACGACCGCCAGGTCCACGCGGCCCTCGGGCGGCTCGTCCGTACCGGCGCCGAGTGCGGCCGCCGTGCGGGCCGACTCCGGGTCGTGGTCGACGAGGTGGACCTTGATGCCGCGCCCGGCGAGGGCGAGGGCCGCGGAGGTGCCGACGAGGCCCGTTCCGATGACGACGGCGGTTCTCACTGGGCGATGTCCTTGCGGAGGGAGGCGGTGGCGCCGAGGTAGACATGGGCGATCTCGGACTTGGCGAGATACGTCTCGACGTGGGCGAGGATCCGGACCACCCGGGGCATGGCTCCTTCGATGTCCAGCTCCTGGGCGCAGATCAGCGGTACGTCGACGATACCGATCCCGCGCGCCGCGGCGGCCGGGAAGTCGCAGTGCAGATCGGGTGTGGCCGTGAACCAGATGCTGATCAGATCGTCCGCGACCAGGCTGTTGCGCTCCAGGACGGTGGTGAGCAGGGCGCTGACCTGCTCGTCCATGTGCCCGGCCTCGTCCCGCTCCAGCTGGACGGCTCCGCGGACCGCTCGTACCGCCACGTCGTGCTCCTTGCCTGTGCCTGCCGGTCTGTGCTTGCGTTTCAGCCTAGAGGGGCGGCGCCGTCCGCTGCCGGGCCGCCCTGTCCGTGAGACGCGGCGGCGGCGCGTGCCGGTCCGGGGCGCGTACCCTCCCCGCATGATCTCCCCCGGTGACGAGGTTCTGGTCCGCGACCACACGGTCTACTCCTGTGTGATGGGTTCGCGCGCCTTCGGGCTCGCCACGGACGGCAGCGACACCGACCGGCGCGGGGTGTTCCTCGCCCCGACTCCGCTGTTCTGGGGGTTCGACAAGCCTCCTGCCCATATCGACGGGCCGGCCGACGAGCAGTTCTCGTGGGAGCTCGAGCGGTTCTGCGAACTGGCGCTGCGGGCCAACCCCAATGTGCTGGAGTGCCTGCACTCACCGCTGGTGGAGCGGGTCGACGCGACGGGCCGTGAGCTTCTCTCCCTGCGCGACGCGTTCCTTTCCCGGCAGGCCCATCAGACCTTCGTCCGGTACGCGCTGGGTCAGCGCCGGAAGCTGGAGGCCGACGTCCGGCAGTACGGGGCGCCGCGCTGGAAGCACGCCATGCATCTGCTGCGGCTGCTGGCGAGCTGCCGGGATCTGCTGCGTACGGGAGAGCTCACGATCGACGTGGGGCCGGCCAGGGAGGAGTTGCTGACGGTCAAGCGGGGCGAGGTCGCCTGGCCGGAGGTGGAGCGGCGCATGACCGCTCTGGCCGAGGAGAACGACGAGGCGGCCGCCCGCTCCCCGCTGCCGGCGCAGCCGGACCGGGCGCGGGTCGAGGGCTTCCTGATCCGCGCCCGGCGGGCGTCGGCCCTGGCGGCCGCAGCGGGCTGAGGCGGCGCCCGGGCGGCGCGGCTCAGCCTGCCGGGACGTGGGCGAGGCGCGCCCGCACCACCAGTTCGTGCAGTGCGTCGAACCCGCTCGCCCCGTCCGGAAGCGCCGAGTCCTCCTGGGCCCCGTCGAGCACCCGGTGCAGCGACCCGATGTCCTGGGCCACCGCCGCGGCGTCCACCCCGTCCGCTCCCCCGTGTTCGGCCGCGGCCTTGGCCGTGATCAGCCCGGGGAGGTACGGCGGTGCCGGCACCCGGGTGAGCAGCGTCGGCAGATGCGCGAGGACCTCGCCGCTGCGCATCAGGTGGATGCCGGTGAGCAGGGCCCGGAAGGTGTACAGGAGCGGCTTCAGTTCGCCGGTCCTCTCGAAGAGCCGCCACTGGGTGTTGGCGAATCCCCGGTAGTGGTGGGCGTGGTTACGGGTGAGGACGGCCGGGACGAGGGCCACCAGTTCCGCGTGCAGGGCACTCGTGTGAACGACGAGCGGTGACAGCAGCTGCTCCAGCACGTAGCCGTTCGGCTTGAGCATCAGCCGGACGAACTTGCGGAGGTCGTGGGTGACCAGGTCCATCTCCACCCCGTCGTCGCTGTCCCACATCCGCGAACGGGTCTCCTCGGGCTCCCTGAGCCCGACGAGGTCCCCGGCGGGCAGGACGTGGACCCCCCGCAGGTCCACATCCGAGTCCCGGGAGGGGAACCCGTACAGGTGCGCCCCGGAGACCGTGGCGAACAGCAGCGGGTGGCGTTCGCCGGCGAGGACCGGGCCGAGGTCGGTGACCGGCAGCCCGGCCTCCTGGAGGAGTGCGGTGTCCGTAGGCATGGCTCAAGCGTCCCAGAGCGCCCCCAGGGACAGGAGGTCGCTGCGGTACTCGATCCGCTCCGACCATTCCTTGGGCCAGGCCGCGGAGCCCAGATGCGCCCCGGCCAGCGCACCGGTCAGGCAGCCGAGCGAGTCGGAGTCGCCCCGGGTGCAGGCGGCGCGGCGCAGTGCGGTGACCGGTTCCTCGGGGAAGAGCAGGAAGCAGTGCAGGGCCGTGGCCAGGGCCTCCTCGGCGATCCAGCCGTCGCCGGTGCTCTCGCAGGGGTCGGTCTCCGGGGACGGGTGACGCAGGGCGTCCTGGACGCGGGCCAGGGCGGTGAGGCACTCGTCCCAGCCGCGCTGGATGTACAGCTCCGGCGACGAGTCGCCCGCGTGGCGCCAGAGGTCCCCGAGCCAGCGGGTCAGGTAGCGGCTGCTGTTCTCGTACGCGTAGCTGCGCAGCTGTCCGATCAGGCCCATCGGCTCGGCGCCCTGCGCCAGCAGGTAGACCGCGCGGGCCATCAGGTCCGAGGCGGCGAGTGCGGTCGGGTGTCCGTGGGTGAGGGCCGCCTGGAGCTGGGCGGCTCCGGCGCGCTGTTCCTCGCTCAGTCCGGGAACGAGTCCGACGGGCGCGACACGCATGTTGGCGCCGCAGCCCTTGGATCCGGTCTGGCTGGCCTCCTGCCACAGGCGGTCGCTGTCGAGCAGCCGGCAGGCGGTCATGCAGGTGCGGCCGGGGGCGCGGTTGTTGTCGGGTGAGTGGTACCAGTCGACGAACTCGTCGCGCACCGGCCGGACGAGGCGCAGCGGCGTGAGCAGTCCGCGGTCCATGGCGGTACGGATTCCGCGCCCGAGGGCCAGCGTCATCTGGGTGTCGTCGGTGACGATCGCGGGCTTCGGCAGCCGCATCTGGCGCCACGGCCCGCACTTGGCGAGGATCGAGGGGACGTTGTTGAACTCGGTCGGGAAGCCCAGGGCGTCGCCGAGCGCGAGCCCGGTCAGCGCGCCGGTGGCGGCCTGTTTGGTGAGGGTCCTGGTCACGATCACGTGCTTCTTCCTTCCGGTCGCAGCAGTGGCGGGTGCAGCGCGGTGGCGGCGCCCGCCCGGTGGAGGGCGGCCGGTTTTCCCCGCCCGCCGGTGCGGCGCGGCGATCCCTCCACGGCCTGGACGAAGCCGGGCGTGGTGAGGACCTTGCGCCGGAAGTTGGGCCGGTCCAGCTCGACGCCCCAGACCGTCTCGTACACCTGCTGGAGCTCTCCCAGGGTGAATTCGGGCGGGCAGAACGCGGTGGCCAGGCAGGTGTACTCGAGTTTGGCGCCGATCCTGGCGCGGGCGTCGGCGAGGATCCGGTCGTGGTCGAAGGCGAGCGTGCCGAGCCGTCCGGCGTCCCACCACTGGGCGCTGGCCGCGTCGCCGCCGCCGCGCGGTTCGGGCAGATCGGGGACGAGGGCGGCGTAGGCGACGGACACGACCCGCATCCTCGGGTCGCGGTCCGGGTCGGTGTAGGTGCGCAGCTGCTCCAGGTGGAGGGCCGAGACGGTGTCCTCGGTCAGCCCGGTCTCCTCGGCCAGCTCCCTGCGGGCCGCGGTCCCGGCGGACTCCCGGGGCAGCACGAAGCCGCCGGGCAGCGCCCATCGGCCCTTGTACGGGTCCTCGCCGCGTTCGACGAGCAGGACGTGCAGGCGTGACTCACGGACCGTGAAGACGGCGAGGTCGACGGTGACGGCGAAGGGCTCGAAGGCGTGCGGGTCGTACCCCTCGGGGGCGGCGGTGTCGCTCATCGTCGCTCCGGGAGGGGTGCGGCGAAGTCCCAGCCGGTGGCGAGCAGGGCGTCGACGGCCGTGACGGCCGCGGTCAGGCGGTCCTGGCGGCTGCCGGTGATCTCGGTGAACGTGCGTCCGGTACGGGTGAGTTCGGCCCGGAAGCGCTCGGTCATCCAGGGCCGCAGCTCCTCGCCGTCGCGCAGTCCGTCGTCCTCGAAGGCCACGCCCTCGTGGTCGGTGAGCAGCCACAGGTGGTGGGCGACCCGGTCGGCCGTCCGCTCGACCAGGGGGTTGCGTCCGCCGACGTACCGCTCGTGCCACACGGTCGTGGCGAAGGAGTCCGTGTCGCAGACGAGCAGCGGGGAGCCGGTGCGTGCCGCGGCCTCCTCACGGGCGTTCTGGGTCTCGGCGATGAGGGGGAAGTCGTGTGTGGTGAAGGAGACGTCCTCCCACTGGGCAGCGGGCCACCGGGCACGCAGCGCGGCGAGCTTCTGCTCGCTGAACTCCCGCCCGTACTCGGCCACGTAGCCCGTGTGCGCCCAGATGCCCCCGCGACGCCGGTAGTGTCCGGCGAGGTCGCGGGCCAGGGTGGTGGTGCCGGTGGACTCGGCCCCCAGAACGACGACCCGGCGGGTGAGCGCCGCCCGGACCGGCGGTTCGAGGTAGTCCCAGCAGCCGGCCGGGTCCGCGCGGACGGCGGTGCCGGAGACCGGGAAGACCGTGCGGCCGGGGTCCACGCAGACGGACTCGGCGCCGAAGCGCCGGGCGAGTTCGTCACCGTACGACTCCGAGGTGAAGACGGCGTCCACGGGCTCGGGCACCGCCCCGGTGAAGACGGCCATGTGGGCGTCCCAGATCGCCGGGTCGTGGAGGTCCATCCGGGTGTCGTCCATGGCGCCCACCACCGTCACGTCCGGGTGCACCTCCCGCATCCACGCGACCCGGTCCGCCAGCGGCACGGATTCCACCGAGGCGGCGCAGACCAGCACGGTCAGCCGCTCGCAGCGGTCCCGGGCGGTACGGACTAGGTGGTGGTGGCCGGCGTGCGGCGGGTAGAACTTCCCGAGCACCAGCCCGTGTGCGAATCGCTTCATGCCACAGCCTCCACGGGCTCCGGGGCGCGGACGGCGAGGTCCCGTGTCCAGTTGCGCAGGCCGATCAGGCACAGCGTCAGGAAGCCCGCGTACAGCAGCGAGGTCAGATAGAGCTCCTTGTACGCGTACAGCGGGATGTAGACCACGTCGGCGGCGATCCACAGCCACCACGACTCGACGAGCTTCCTGCACTGCCCGTAGGTCGCGGCGAGCGACAGGGCGGTCGTCAGCGCGTCCCAGAACGGCACGGTCGAGTCGGTGACCCGGTCGAGCAGGACGGTCAGCAAGAGAGTCCCCACCGCCCCTGCCACGAGCAGCCCGGCCCATTCGGTGCGGCCGGTGTGCCGCACCGGCAGGCCGTCGGCCCCTGGTCCACCCCCGTGGGTCCAGGTCCACCAGCCGTACGCGGCAAGGGCGATGAAGACGATCTGGAGGCCCGCGTCCGCGTACAGACCGGACTGGGCGAACAGCAGGATGAAGAACAGGTTGTTGGCGATGCCGATCGGCCAGTTGGCGAGGTGCTGGCGGGCCACGAGCCAGACGCACAGCGCCCCGCTGCCGAAGCCCAGCACCTCGGTCCAGCTGACCGGGGTGTCCAGCACCGTCACCAGGGGTTGCTGCAGAGGATCGAGTACGTCCGCGAGACTCACGCCCGCCTCCTTAATGGTCACTCTGACTATAAAGGTGGAACGGGGGCAGCAAAAGGCCCGCGGCCGGTTCCTGTTCGAAAATCGAGAACAGGAACCGGCCGCGGGCCGTGAGCGGTGTGCGGGGTGGTCCGCGGACAGAGCGGGCCGTCCACAGACCGAGCCGCGTGGCCTTCGGACCCCGGGGGCCTTCGGACCCGGCGGGGTGGCCTAGAGACCGACCTCGCGCATCAGCATGCCCACTTCGGTGTTGGTGAGCCGGCGCAGCCAGCCCGACTTCTGGTCGCCGAGCGGGATCGGCCCGAACGACGTGCGCACGAGCCGCTCGACGGGGAAGCCGGCCTCGGCCAGCATCCGGCGGACGATGTGCTTGCGGCCCTCGTGGAGGGTCACCTCGACGAGGTAGTTCTTGCCGGTGTTCTCGACGACGCGGAAGTGGTCGGCGCGGGCGTACCCGTCCTCCAGCTGGATGCCGTCCTTGAGCCGCTTGCCCAGGTCGCGCGGGAGCGGGCCCTGGATCGCGGCGAGGTAGGTCTTCTTCACGCCGTACTTCGGGTGGGTGAGACGGTGGGCCAGCTCGCCGTGGTTGGTGAGCATGATGATGCCCTCGGTCTCGGTGTCCAGCCGGCCGACGTGGAAGAGACGCGTCTCACGGTTGGTGACGTAGTCGCCGAGGCACTGACGGCCGTCCGGGTCCTCCATGGAGGAGACGACACCGGCCGGCTTGTTCAGCGCGAAGAAGAGGTACGACTGGGTGGCGACGGTCAGGCCGTCCACCTTGATCTCGTCGTGGTGCACGTCCACGCGCATGCCCTGCTCGACGACGATCTCGCCGTTCACCTCGACGCGGGACTGCTCGATGAGCTCCTCGCACGCGCGGCGCGAGCCCATGCCGGCCCGGGCGAGGACCTTCTGCAGCCGCTCGCCCTCCTGCTCGGCGCCCGGGTGGGTCTTGGGCGTCTTGATCTCGGGCTTGTCCGCGTACCTGTCGCGGTTGCGCTGCTCGATCTTGGCGTCGAGCTCGCGCGAGCGGGCGGGGGAGCCGTACGGGGCACGCCGGCCGCCGCCCCTGGAACCGCTCGACGCGGCCTTCGGGCCGCCCTTGGCGCCGCCGCGGGCGGACTCGCCGCGGCCCTTGCGGGTGCCGCCGTCGCCGCCGGGCTTGTCGTTACCGACGTCGTAGCGGCGCTCCTCGGGACGGGGGCGGCGGGGACGCTGCTCCTGACTGTCGTCGCGCCCGGAGCCGGGGGTACGGGGGTTCGGGTTGCTGTTCCGGCCCGTGCCGATGTTGTTCCGGCTGCTCCTGCCGCCGCTGCCGCCGCTCCTGGCGCCGCCGCCGCTGTTGCCGCCGCTCCTGCCGCCGGCGCCGCTGCTGCCGCTGTTCCTGCCACTGCTTCGCATCAAAATTCCGTCTTGTCGTGTGCGTGAGTATCCGGGGTGTCCGGTGCGTCCGGATCGAACGACGGCACACCCTCTAGCGTCTCAGCCTCGATCGCGTCCGCCTCGGGGAGGAAGGGCGCGAGCTCCGGGAGCTCGTCCAGGCCACGCAGGCCCATTCGCTCCAGAAAGTAGTTCGTCGTCCTGTACAGGATCGCACCTGTTTCGGGTTCCGCGCCCGCTTCCTCGACCAGACCCCTCTGCAGCAGGGTCCGCATGACCCCGTCACAGTTCACGCCACGCACCGCCGAGACCCTCGACCGGCTCACCGGCTGGCGGTACGCGACCACCGCCAGGGTCTCCAGTGCCGCCTGCGTCAGACGGGCGTGCTGGCCGTCCAGGACGAAGCCCTCGACGGCCGGCGCGTACTCCGGGCGCGTGTAGAAACGCCAGCCGCCCGCGACGAGCCGGAGATCGAAGCCCCTGCGCTGCACGGTGTACTCGTCGGCCAGCTCCCGCAGCGCGTCCGCGACGGCCCGCCGGGGCCGCTCCAGCACCTTGGCCAGGTGCTCCTCGGTCGCGGGCTCGTCGACGACCATGAGGACGGCCTCCAGGGCCGGCTTGAGATCGAGATCTGCGACCGCGGAGCCGGTCACGTCCTGCTCACTCATGCCGTCACGTCCTGCTGCCCGTCATGCACGTTCTGCGCCTTCACGTCCTGCTGCCCCTCGTGCACGTTCTGTGCCTCCTGGTCGAACTCGTCCGTCACGGTGGGCTCGGCTCCCTCTCCCCCGGCCCAGCGCACCATGAGCTCGCCGAGCGCCTCGTCCTGGTCCAGGGCGACGGCCTTCTCCCGGTAGAGCTCCAGCAGGGCCAGGAACCGTGCGACGACGGTGAGGGTGTCCGGGGCGTCCTCGGTCAGCTCCCGGAAGCTGATCTCCCCCGCTGTCCGCAGCCGCTCCACCATGATTCCGGCCTGCTCGCGCACGCTGACCAGGGGGGCGTGGATGTGGTCGATGTAGACCTGCGGCCTGGGCTTCGGCTGCATCGCCTTCACCGCGAGCCGGGCGAAGCCCTCGGCCCCGATGCTGATGACGACATCGGGCAGCAGCTCGGCGTGGTGCGGTTCCAGCCCGACGGTACGGGGGAAGCGGCGGCCCTCCGATTCGAGGCGGGCGCTGAAGATCTCGGCGATGCGCTTGTACGCGCGGTACTGCAGCAGCCGCGCGAAGAGCAGGTCCCTGGCCTCCAGGAGCGCCAGGTCGCCCTCGTCCTCCACTTCGGCGGCGGGCAGCAGCCGGGCGGCCTTCAGGTCCAGGAGGGTCGCTGCGACGACCAGGAACTCGGTGGTCTGGTCGAGGTCCCAGTCCGGTCCCATGGCCCGGATGTGCGCCATGAACTCGTCGGTGACCTTGGACAGGGCGACCTCGGTCACATCCAGCTTGTGCTTGGAGATCAGCTGGAGCAGGAGATCGAACGGTCCCTCGAAGTTCGCCAGCCGGACGGTGAAGCGTCCGTCCTCGGGAGCGGTGACGGGGGCTGGAGCAGCCTCGGGCTCGGTCCCGGTCTCGGGAGCGGTGGCTTGGGCCGGAGCGGGCTCGGCCTCGGGAGCGGGAGCCGCCTCGGGAGCGGGATCTGCGGCTCCGGGCATCCCGTCGGCTTCCGGAACCTCGTCCGAACCGACCTCATCAGTTGCCGGAACCTCGTCCGGAAGGGCCCCAACCGCCACCGGAGCCTTGCCGGGAAGAGCCTCATCCGCTGCCGGGACCGCGGCAACGTCCTGTGCCGGCGGCCCGTCCCCGTCGCCGGGCGCGGGTCCGCCGCCCGGCCCGCGGCCCAGGGGGCGGCGGGACGTACGGGCGGGCTGGTCGGGTGGGGGCATGAAGATCCAGGGTGCGACGGGACACGGGCGGCGGGCGGCGGCCCGTAGGGGACGGGCCGCGCCGCTCGGCCGGCGGCCGCCCTCCGGGCAGGCTACCGGCGCCGCACCGCTCAGCGGCCGCGCAGCCGCCGTACGAGGATGCTCGCGTCGCCCCGCGACTCCAGGTCCGCGAGGACCACGGCGACGGCCTCACGGACGATGCGTCCGCGGTCGACGGCGAGGCCGTGCTCGCCACGCAGCACGAGACGCGCGTGTTCGAGGTCCATCAGCTCCTCGGCGGAGACGTAGACCGTGATCTTCTCGTCGTGGCGCTCCCGGCCACTGGGCCGCCGGTTCGCGCCGCGCCCGCCGCCCCGTCTGCGCTGCTGCTGCACGACAGGAGCGGGAACCGGCTCCTGCGAGGACGGCGGCTGCGGGCGGCGGCCGGCCTGTGCGGCCACCGCGACGCGGTCGTTCTCACCGCCGCGGCTGCGCGAGCCGCCGGTGTCGGCGTCGGTGTCCGCCGCGGAGTGCTCCTCCTGCGAGGTGGGGGCCGCCCCCGCGGAGGGCTCGGAGCCCTCCCCCGGCACGCCGTCCCCGGAATCCCCCTCGCCGGCCGGAGCCGGTACCCGGGCCTCGCCGTTCGCCTTGCGCCGCCGCTCCGCGGGGGACGAGGACTGCAGCCCCATCCCCCCGGTGGTACGGAACAGTTCGTCGGCCCCGGGCAGACTCACTCGGCGTGACACCGGGCGAGCACCTCCCTGGCGAGCTGGCGATAGGCGGCGGCACCGACCGAGTTGGAGGCGTACGTGGTGATGGGCTCACCGGCGACCGTGGTCTCCGGGAAGCGGACCGTGCGCCCGATGACCGTGTGGTAGACGTGGTCGTCGAAGGCCTCGACGACGCGCGCGAGGACCTCACGGCTGTGCACCGTACGGGAGTCGTACATGGTGGCCAGGATGCCGTCGAGCTCCAGCTCCGGGTTGAGCCGCTCCTGGACCTTCTCGATGGTCTCGGTGAGCAGTGCCACACCGCGCAGCGCGAAGAACTCGCACTCGAGCGGCACTATCACCTTGTGCGCGGCGGTCAGGGCGTTCACCGTCAGCAGACCGAGCGAGGGCTGACAGTCGATCACGATGTAGTCGTAGTCGGCCATCAGCGGCTTCAGGGCGCGCTGCAGCGTGGACTCCCGGGCCACCTCGCTGACCAGCTGGACCTCGGCGGCCGACAGGTCGATGTTGCTCGGCAGCAGGTCCATGTTGGGCACGGCGGTCTTCAGGAGGACCTCGTCGGCCGCCATGCCCCGCTCCATGAGCAGGTTGTAGACGGTGAGGTCGAGCTCCATCGGATTGACACCGAGGCCGACCGACAGGGCTCCCTGCGGGTCGAAGTCGACGAGCAGGACACGCCGGCCGTACTCAGCGAGCGCGGCACCCAGGTTGATGGTCGACGTCGTCTTGCCGACGCCGCCCTTCTGGTTGCACATCGCGATGATCTTCGCGGGACCGTGATCGGTCAGCGGCCCCGGGATCGGGAAGTAGGGCAGGGGCCGGCCGGTCGGGCCGATCCGCTCGCGGCGTTGCCGGGCGGCGTCGGGCGCGAGGGTGGCCGCGTACTCCGGATCGGGCTCGTACTCGGCGTCTGGGTCGTAGAAGTGCCCCTGGGGCGCTTCGTCGAAGTCGGCGAAGTGGGCGGTGTCCCGGCCACTCTCGTTGCCGGCCATGGCGTTCACGTGTAGGCCGTCCATCATCTGGGGGGCTGTCGTCATGTGCTGGTGGGTGGCGAAGGTGCGGACAGCGACGGAGCCGACAGCCTCCAGCCCGTTCGGGCTCTGGCCCCGCGCTGGCATCCCTGGATGAACACCCCCGGGAGTAAATGTCGACTCATTCACAAGTCGTCTTACCTCCTTGGACGTGACCAGGAAACTTATCGATAGGTCAGCGTGGCACCATGCCGACGATTGGCGACTCTATGGCGTGTCACCGGTCCGCAGCAACACAATCCGCCGGACCCGGCCCGATGTGTCGGCAATCGAACACCCCCCTGTCAAGGGCACGCAGCCCCTCGGGCACACTTTTCGCAGGTGCACGAATCGGTTAAAGGGTTACGTTCGAGGCGAGTTGCACGGGGCCCTCGCGGGGCCCGACACGCGTCCGGCCGGACCTTGCTCGGCAAGGTCCGGCCGGACGCGTGAGGTTGACGGAGGGCGTTGACCCGTCAGCCGAGAAGCGTGCTCAGTTCGACGTGGTCGAGACCGTGCGCCTCGGCCACCTCACGGTAAACGACCTGCCCGTCATGGGTGTTGAGACCCTTGGCGAGCGCGGCGTCACGGCGCAGCGCCTCGGCCCAGCCACGGTTCGCGAGCTCCACGATGTAGGGCAGCGTCGCGTTGGTGAGGGCGTACGTCGAGGTGTTCGGGACCGCGCCCGGCATGTTCGCGACGCAGTAGAAGACCGAGTCGTGAACCATGAAGGTCGGCTCGGCGTGCGTCGTCGGGTGTGAGTCCTCGAAGCAACCACCCTGATCAATTGCAATGTCGACAAGTACACTTCCGGGCTTCATCTTGGCGACGAGCTCGTTGGTGACCAGCTTCGGGGCCTTCGCGCCGGGGATCAGCACGGCGCCGACGACGAGGTCGGCGTCGATGACGGCCTTCTCCAGCTCGAAGGCGTTGGAGACGACGGTCTGCACCTTGGTACCGAAGATCTTGTCGGCCTCACGGAGCTTGTTGATGTCCTTGTCGAGCAGCGTGACGTGGAAGCCGAGGCCCACGGCGATCTGCGTGGCGTTCCAGCCGGAGACGCCGCCGCCGATGACGACGGCCTTGCCGGCCGCCGTGCCGGGCACGCCGCCGGGCAGCACGCCGCGCCCGCCGACCGAACGCATCAGGTGGTACGCGCCGACCTGCGGGGCCAGCCGGCCCGCGACCTCGGACATCGGGGCGAGCAGCGGCAGTGCGCGGTTCGCGGTCTCGACGGTCTCGTAGGCGATGGCGGTGGTGCCGGACTCCAGGAGTGCGTCCGTGCACGCGCGGGAGGCGGCGAGGTGCAGGTACGTGAAGAGGGTCTGGTCCTTGCGGAGGCGGTGGTACTCCTCGGCGACGGGCTCCTTGACCTTCAGCAGCAGGTCCGCGGTGGCCCAGACCTCGTCGGCGGTGGGCAGGATCTGCGCCCCGGCGGCGACGTACTCCTCGTCCGTGATGGAGGAGCCGGCCCCGGCGTTCTCCTCGACGACGACCTGGTGGCCGTGACGGACGAGCTCGTGCACACCGGCAGGCGTGATCGCCACGCGGAACTCGTTGTTCTTGACTTCGCGGGGGATGCCGACCTTCACGTCGATCACGGTCCTTGGCTCAGAGGGTTATCCGGGCATAGCCATACATACCCGGATAGACACAGCGTAAATGGAGACACCGCGAACACCCGCGGCAGAGCCAGTCTAATGAAGGGCTTCCCGCTGTCTAGCCTTACAAAGCATTAATTTTCTGTCACTGGACTACGGATTTCGTAGGCTGCGCTCTCCTCGCCCAGCAATCTCTCGGCCGCACCCCTGTGCAGGCCCGCAGCCGCGGGGTCGCCGAGGCGGTCGAGGGTGTCGGCCAGCCGGAGCTCCAGCGCGGCCTGCAGGCGCAGGTCCTTCGCCTGGCGCGCCCACTCCACGGCCTCCCGGCACGTCTGCAGCGACTCCTGCGGACGGCCCGCGTACTCCTGGACCCGGGCCACCTCGCTGAGCGCCCGCGCCTGGGCGGGCACATCGCCGAGCCTGCGGTAGCCGGCGGCCGCCGCCCGCCAGTTCCGCAGCGCCTCGCCGTACCGTCCGGCGTAGGTGTGGACGGTGCCGAGCCGCCCGTAGAGCCGCGCCTCGTCGGCCCGCTCGCCCTGGGTGAGCCGCTGGGCGAGCGCCCGCCCGTACCAGTCGGAGGCCCGGTGGAAGTCACCCAGCTCCGCGTAGGCGCCGCCTACGGATTCCATGGCGCGGCCGGTGGCGTACAGGTCCTTCGCGGCCCGCCCGGCGTCCAGTGCGGCCCGGTAGCGGGCCAGCGCCTCGCGGGTCCGGCCGGTCCCGGCGTCGAGATCGGCGAGGTTGAGCAGGGCGGCCGCCCGCTCCCGGGGCAGATCGCGCCGCTCCGCGACGGCCAGCACCAGACCGTGGAGTCCGTAGAGCTCCGGCGCGGCCGCCTCGGTGCCCTCGTGCACGGCCAGCGCCCGCACCAGCGCGGCCACCAACCGCCTTGCCAGAGTGTCAAGTTCGCCGTCCTCGACGGCGATCCTGGCGGAGGCGACCAGCGCAGGCCTGCGGGTCCGCAGCCAGGCGGCGGCCGCGTCGGGGCCGGGGAACCGCAGCGAGCGCGGCAGCCCGGCGAGCTTGCGCCGGGCCGGGGAGCCTTCGGGTTCGGTGACCGCGCGGCAGGACTGGAGGAGACGCACGGTGCGCTCCAGCATCCGGGCCCCGGCGAGCTGGATCTCGGCCGGGCGGTCCCGGTCCTCCAGCAGCGCCCGCAGCAGCGGCGCGAGGCAGCCCGGTACCTCGTACTGCTGCTGCTCGGCCCCGTCGCCGCGCAGCAGCCCCAGCCGTACGAAATCGTCGAGGGTGGTCCGGGCCGCCGAGACGGAACAGCCGGCGAGCGCGGAGGCGGTGTGGGCGTCGGCGAGCCCGGCCGGGGCGAGGGAGAGCAGCCGCAGTATCCGGGCGGCGGTCGGCGGCAGCGAGTCATGGACCAGCCGGAAGGCGCGGGCCAGCGGGCGGGCTCCGGTGGGCTGCTCGGTGTCGTCCGGCAACTCCCGCAGCTGCTTGGTGACATCGGCGACCGAGGCCGTCGGGCGGGTGGCCAGCCAGCCGCCGATCATGACCAGAGCGGCGGGCTGCCCGCCGCACTCCTCCGCCAGGGTCTCGGCCGTCAGCGGGTCGACGGTGATCCTGACCTGGCCGATCGCACGGGCGAGCAGTTCGACGGCGGAACCCGCGTCCAGGCCGCCGATGGTGCAGGGCCGGACGCCCGGGATGCCGGTCAGCGGTCCCTGCGCGGTGGCGACGACGAGACAGTCCGGGTTGTCCGGCAGCAGCGGGTCGACCTGCTCGGCGTCGGCCGCGTCGTCGAGCAGGAGCAGGACGCGGCGTACGGCGAGCGCCTCGCGGACCATCTCGGACAGTTCGTCCGCGTCAGCGCCGGGCGGTACGGCCACGTCCAGTCCGCGCAGCAGTTCGCGCGCGGCGCGTTCGGCGGGGACGGGGGTGCCGCCGGGTTCGGTGAGCCGGACACGGATCAGCCCGTCGGGGTAGTCGCCCGTGCCGAGCAGCCGGCGGGTGAGTTCGCCGGCCAGTGCGGTGCGGCCGGAGCCGGGGCGCCCGGCGATCAGCAGCACCCGCGCCCGGCCGCTCCTGCGACCGGCCATGGTGTCCAGCCCGGCCCGTTCGATATCGGCCCGCAGTTCCTTCAACTCGCGCTCGCGCCCGAAGAATCGGGATGGTTCGGCGGCGGCCGGCCCCTCGGTCCCCGCTGCCTCGGCCGGGTCGCTGGTGTCCACCGCCTGATCCGTCACGGGCCACGCTCCACTTCGCTGCACGCGTCGCCCGCCGGGACTCCGGTCAGGGCGTTCCGAGCGTAGTTCAGGCGAGTGGGCGAATCGGGTGGAGCGCGGCGGGGAGGTCCCCCGATCGGATCAGCATCTTTTCCGACCGGGGGACGCGAGGAAGTGTCCGGACCGGGGTCGCACGCGCGTCCCCCGCACTTCCCGGCGGATCTCCCCCGCACTCCCCGACGGACCGTCAGGCCTCGAACGGGCGGGCGGGCCAGGGGGCCTCCGCGGGCCGCAGCGAGTCGGTTCCGTCGCCCGCGAGCACCGCCGCGAGCGAGAGCACCCCCACCACCAGGCAGTTGTTGTGCAGGTCACCGGCGAGGACACCCCGCACGAGGTCCTGGAGCGGTACCCGGGCCAGCTCCATGTCGGCCTCCTCCTCGGACACCTCGAAGCGCTCACCGTCCGCCTCGGAGATGTTCCGGGCGAGGAAGATCCGTACAGCTTCGTCGCAGCCGCCGGGCGTGGTGTAGATGTCGGCCAGCACCCGCCAGTCCTCGGCCTTGACGTACGCCTCCTCGTAGAGCTCGCGCTGCGCGGCGTGCAGCGGGTTCTCCCCGGGGATGTCGAGGAGTCCGGCCGGGATCTCCCACAGCTTCTGGCGCACCGGATGACGGTACTGGCGCAGCACGAGGACACGGTCCTCGTCGTCGATCGCCAGTACGGCGACCGAGCCGGGGTGGACCTGGTAGTCGCGGCGCGCGATCGTGCCGTCGGGCATCTCCACGTCGTCGGTGCGGACGCTGGTCTTGTTGCCCCGGAACGGAGTCTCGGTCGCGGTGACCGGCCATTCCTCGGGCGTGTCCTGGAAACCCATCTACGTCCTCCCACAAAAAACAGTGACCGGGGTACGCGTCCTCGAAGGATGCGTACCCCGGTCAACCGTAATGCCTGCGGGGATGCCGTCACTTGCCCGGCTTGGTGCCCGTCTTGCGTGCGACGGCCGCCTTCACGAGGCCCGCGAAGAGCGGGTGCGGGCGCGTCGGGCGGGAGCGCAGCTCCGGGTGCGCCTGGGTGGCGACCAGGTAGGGGTGGACCTCGCGCGGGTACTCGACGTACTCGACGAGCTTGTTGTCCGGGGAGGTACCGGAGAAGACCAGTCCGGCCTTCTTCTCCAGTTCGGCGCGGTACGCGTTGTTGACCTCGTAGCGGTGACGGTGACGCTCGTCCACGTACGGCTGGTCGTCGTAGGCCTCACGGACCAGCGAGCCCTCGGCGAGCTTCGCCGGGTACAGGCCGAGCCGCATGGTGCCGCCCAGGTCGCCCGCGCCCTCGACGTACGCGAGCTGCTCCTCCATCGTCGAGATGACGGGGTGGGCGGTGGCGGCGTCGAACTCGGTGGAGTTGGCGTCGGGGATCTCGGCGAGGTTGCGCGCCGCCTCGATCACGATGCACTGCAGGCCCAGGCAGAGGCCGAGCAGCGGCACCTTGTTCTCGCGGGCGTACTGGATGGCGCCGACCTTGCCGATGACGCCGCGCTCGCCGAAGCCGCCGGGGATGCAGACGGCGTCGACGTCGCCGAGCTGCTTCTTGGCACCGGCCGGGGTCTTGCAGTCGTCGGACGCGACCCACTTGACCTTGACCCGGGCCTTGTTCGCGAAGCCGCCGGCCCGGATGGCCTCGGTGACCGAGAGGTAGGCGTCGGGCAGGTCGATGTACTTGCCGACCAGCGCGACGGTGACCTCGTGGTCGGGGTTGTGGACACGGTCCAGCAGGTCGCCCCAGGTGGTCCAGTCGACGTCGCGGAACGGCAGGTCGAGCTTGCGCACGACGTAGGCGTCCAGGCCCTCGGAGTGCAGCACCTTCGGGATGTCGTAGATCGACTTGGCGTCCGGGCAGGCCACCACGGCCGCCTCGTCGACGTCGCACATCAGCGAGATCTTGCGCTTGATGGCGGTCGGCACGTCGCGGTCGGCGCGGAGCACGATGGCGTCCGGCTGAATACCGATGTTGCGCAGGGCGGCCACCGAGTGCTGGGTGGGCTTGGTCTTGAGCTCGCCGGACGGGCCGATGTAGGGCAGCAGCGAGATGTGCACGACGAAGACGTTGTCCCGGCCGACCTCGTGGCGGACCTGGCGGACGGTCTCCAGGAACGGCAGCGACTCGATGTCGCCGACCGTGCCGCCGACCTCGGTGATGACGACGTCGACGTCGTCGGTGGCCATGCGGCGGATGCGGTGCTTGATCTCGTTGGTGATGTGCGGGATGACCTGCACGGTGTCACCGAGGTACTCGCCGCGCCGCTCCTTGGCGATGACCTGCGAGTAGACCTGGCCGGTGGTGACGTTGGCGGAACCGTCGAGGTCCACGTCGAGGAAACGCTCGTAGTGGCCGATGTCCAGGTCGGTCTCGGCGCCGTCGTTGGTGACGAACACCTCGCCGTGCTGGAAGGGGTTCATCGTGCCCGGGTCGACGTTCAGGTACGGGTCGAGCTTCTGCATGGTGACCCGAAGGCCGCGCGCCTTGAGCAGGGCACCGAGGCTGGAGGCAGTCAGACCCTTGCCGAGGGAAGAGGCGACACCCCCGGTGACGAAGATGTGCTTGGTCGTCGTGGATGTGGGCTGCATAGCCAAAGGGGGCTCCCGTGGTCGCGATCGTGAGGTGCGTACCGGCGTACCCGTCCGGAGAATCCGGAGGTGCCGTCGCTGCGGTTCGGGGGCCTCGTCTGCTGTCGCCGACGACCACCGGTCCACGGGCTACCAGGGTAACAGCGACGGGGGGAGCCTGCTTCCGGCCACTCCCGGCACACTCACCACACAGGATCACCGCATGTCTCTCACGCCCCACCCGTTCGGCTCAGCTCTGTTGTCAAGAGCGTCGCGCGGATCACCCAGGTGCGTCGTATCCTGCTCGGACACTCGCTCCGGGCGAGGTACGAGCTCGCAGGTTCCCCCACATCAACCCCTTGCAACGACCTCTTGACCCGCAGTAAGCGCCCCACGGGGCGACATGGCCGTTCGACTGGAGATGCACGTGGCCGGGCGCATCGAGGATTACGCACTCATCGGAGACATGCAGACCGCCGCCCTGGTCTGCCGGGACGGCACGGCCGACTGGCTGTGCCTGCCCCGCTTCGACTCACACGCCGTCTTCGCGGGACTGCTGGGCACCGAGGAGCATGGCTTCTGGCGCCTGGGGCCGGCCCGCGCGGAGGGCGCGGAACCGCCGTCGGCGGATCGTCGCCGCTATCGCGGCGACTCACTGATCCTGGAATCGGAATGGGACACGCCGCGCGGCACGGTCAGAGTGACCGACTTCATGCCGCCCCGTGACGGCGCGCCGCAGCTGATCAGGATCGTCGAGGGAATCAGCGGCCGGGTGCCGATGCGCTCGGAGCTGCGCATGCGGTTCAGCTACGGGCGCGTCACTCCGTGGGTGCACAAGGTGGACGGCCGTACGGTCGCCGTCGCCGGCCCGGACTCGGTCTGGCTGGACACCACCGCGGAGACCTTCGGCGAGAACCTGACGACGTACTCCGACTTCACCGTCGCCCCCGGTGACCGGATCGCGTTCACCATCAGCTGGCAGCCCTCGCACCGCGAGCCGCCCGCGCTCCCGGACCCGGAGGGCTCACTGGAGGCCACCGCGGACTTCTGGCGCGAGTGGGTCGACCAGTGCACGTACCACGGCCCCTACCGCGAGGCCGTGGTCCGCTCGCTGATCACTCTGAAGGCCCTGACGTACGCGCCGACCGGAGGCATCGTCGCCGCGCCGACCACCTCGCTTCCGGAGGACATCGGCGGTTCCCGCAACTGGGACTACCGCTACACCTGGCTGCGCGACGCCGCGATCACCCTCTCCTCGCTGCTGCGCACGGGCTACCGCGAGGAGGCCCGTGCCTGGCGCGAGTGGCTCCTGCGGGCGGTCGCGGGCGACCCCGAGAACCTCCAGATCATGTACGGCATCGCGGGCGAGCGGGAGCTCGGCGAGGCCGAACTGGAGTGGCTGCCCGGTTACGAGAACTCCGGCCCGGTCCGGGTCGGCAACGGCGCCGCCGGCCAGCTCCAGCTGGACGTGTACGGGGAGGTCACCGAGGCCCTGCACCTCGCGCACATGACGGGGCTGACCCGCAACGACTACGCGACCGGTCTCCAGCTCAAGCTGATCGAGTACCTGGAGAAGCACTGGGACGAGCCGGACGAGGGCATCTGGGAGGTGCGCGGTCCGCGCCGGCACTTCGTGCACTCCAAGGTGATGGCCTGGGTCGCGGTCGACCGGACCATCAAGCTGATCGAGTCCGGCGACACGGACGGACCGCTGGAGAAGTGGCGCGAGCTGCGCGACGACATCCACCGCGACGTCTGCCAACGGGGCTACGACAAGGAACGCAACACCTTCACCCAGTCCTACGGGTCGAAGGAGCTGGACGCCTCCCTGCTGCTGATCCCGCAGATGGGCTTCCTGCCGCCCGACGACAAGCGGGTCATCGGCACGATCGAGGCGATCCAGCGGGAGCTGTCCACCGAGGACGGCTTCGTGCTGCGCTACCCCACCTCGGGCGAGGACGCGGGCGTGGACGGCCTGGAGGGCGACGAGGGCGCGTTCCTGGCGTGTTCGTTCTGGCTGGCGGACGACCTGGCGATGATCGGCCGGGTCGACGAGGCCCGCCAGCTCTTCGAGCGCCTGCTGTCCCTGCGCAACGACCTGGGCCTGCTGGCCGAGGAGTGGGACGCGCGGCTCCAGCGCCAGGTGGGCAACTTCCCGCAGGCCTTCAGCCATGTGCCGCTGATCGACACGGCGCTGCGGCTGACGGCCAGCGGGGCGTACGTGGGCTGACCGGCGGGGTGCCGCGGCGGGCCTGACGGCTCACCGCGGCACCCCGCGTCACCTGTCCGGCATCGCAGCACGCCGGGACCGGTGACCGGCGCCTGTGCCGCACTCCCGCCGCGGTGGGCCGGACCGCGCCTGGACCGCCCTCCGCACGGCGCTCCGGCGGCAGCCACCACTCGCTCCCCCGCAGCCCCCCGCGCGGCTCGGGGGCCGCCCCGCGACGGCGTTGCCGGGACCGGGCGCCGAAGACGGCCCATGCCGGATCGCGGCGGGCCGCCGCACCGCGTCGGCGCCCACGAGCAGCCCCGCGCGCGGCCAGGCCGTGAAGTCGGCGCGGACGGCCGGTTCGCCGTCCTCCATCGGCGGTCCGGCAGCCGCCCGGCCTGTCCCCCGTGCGGCCCCCGCCCCCGCCCTCACGGGCGCGCCGTGACCGGCGGTCCCCGTACGGCGGCACATCATCATCCGCTCTTCCTCACCTCTTCCTCCCCTCGGCACCCATGCGTCCTCCCGCTCGGACCGGTGGCAGGAAGTGCGAGACCGCGGCGGGTTCCGGCCCTGTCAACGGCCCACGGCCCCGACGAAGCCTCCGGCGCTCCGGGCCGGTACCTTCCTGACCAGGGGCGACCGCAAACCGTGCGACCGCCCGGTCCGACCGACGCGAAGCGCGAGGCCAGAGCCAGTGGAGACCCAAGGCGGCATCACCGTGCAGCGAGCCCTTGAGCTGCCCGGGCTGCGCAGCGGACTCCCCGAGGTGGTGACCGGCGCCGACCGGCTCGGCCGCACCGTGCGCTGGGTGCACGCGGGCGAGGTTCCCAACATCGCGTCGCTGCTCAAGGGCGGCGAGCTGCTCCTCACCACCGGCCTGGGCCTCGGCACCCGCCCCGCCGAGCAGCGGGCGTTCGTCCGCCGGCTGGCCGACCGCGGCATCGCCGCGCTCGTGGTGGAGCTCGGTCCGCGCTTCAGCAGGCTGCCGTCCTCGATCGTGGACGCCGCCCGCACGGCCGGGCTCCCGCTGGTCCAGCTGCACCGCGAGGTGCCGTTCGTGACGGTGACGGAGGAGATCCACACCGAGATCGTCAACGGTCACTACGCGCTCCTGCAACAGGCCGAGGAGGTGCACCGGCGCTGCACCCAGGCCCTGCTCGGTGGCGGCGGGGTCCCCCAGGTGCTCGGCATCCTGGCGGACTTCACGGCCAATCCGGTCTTCCTGGAGACGGCCGACGGCCAGCTGCTGTATGCGGCGGGCACCGAGTCGGGCCCGGTCTCCGCCGATCCCCTCCAGGTCTGGGACGGGATGCGGGGGGACCGTGCGGCCCGCGAGTCGCCGCCCGTCGGCTCGGTGCTGGTGGATGTACCGGGCGGGGGCCCGGGAAGCGGCTCGGTGCGGGCCAGGCTGGTCCTGCTGGCGGTGGACGGGCCGCTGGTGCCGGTACACCGGATGGCGGCGGAGCGGGCTGCGGGCATCCTCGCGGTGGTGCTGATGCAGGCCCGCCAGGAGGAGGAACTCGCGGCGCGCGGCCGCGGTGACTTCCTCACCGACCTCGCGGAGGGCCGGATCGCCCCCGAGGACGCCCCGGCCCAGGCCCGCGTGCTCGGGTTCAAGCCGGGTGAGATGCCGCTCCTGCCCGTGGTGATGCGGCTGGCCCCCGAGCTCTCCCCCTCCGGCAACTGGGCGCTGCTGGCGCGCGCGGTCCTGGAGGAGTTGTCCTCGGTGGGAGTGCCGGTGCTGCTCGGGGTGCGACCGGTGGAGGGCCGGGTGCCGCTGCTGCTGGGACTGCGTACGGAGACGGAGCGTACGGCGGTGGCGGACCGGGTCGCCGCGGCGCTGCGGGCCGGGGTGGAGCGGGCCGGTCTGGAGCGGGCGGGTTCCCATCCCCCCGTCGTGGTGGTCGGGGTGGCGGGCGGCTGGGCGGCGGCCGGTGCGGGGCTGCGGCATGCGGCGGAGACGGCCACGGCGGCCCAGGGGCTCGGGGACCGGCCGTGGTACGACGCCCGGCGGCTCGACATCGATCTGCTGCTGTGGCGGCTGCGGGACCACCCGGATCTGGCGGCGTTCGTCGAGCGGGCGATCGGCCCGCTCCGCGATCACGACCGCACCTCGCGCCCGCCGCTGCTGCCGACGCTGGAGACATATCTGGCCCATGCCGGCCGCAAGGCGGAGACGGCGCGCGAACTGCATCTGAACCGTCAGACGCTGTACAACCGGCTGGCCCGCATCGGTGAACTGCTCGGCACCGATCTGGACGACCCGCAGGCCGTCCTGGCGCTGAGCCTGGCCCTGCGCGCCCGCCGCCACGCGACGTGACCGGCCGCCTCAGCGGGTACGGGGTGGCGCGAGCGGCTGCACCAACTCGTCGTATACGCTGAGCATTTGGGCGATCGTGTCGTCCTCGGTCGGCCAACTCGCCGCCTGCCGGGGCCCGGCAGCGGCCAGCCGCTCCCGCTCCGCCGGGTCACCGAGCAGCCGGGCGACGGCCCGGGCGAGCGCCTCCGCGTTCGCGTCCGGCACGAGTTCCGCCGCGTCGCCCACGAGTTCGGGGACTCCGCCGACCGCGGTCGCCACCAGCGGCGCCCCGGCCCGCAACGCCTCCTGGGCCAGCACCGAACGCGCCTCCCAGCGGCTGGGCAGCACGACCAGGTCGGCGGCGGCCAGGAGTTCGGGAACGTCGGAGCGGCTGCCGATCAGCGAGACGGGCAGGTCCTCGGCCTTGATCCGGCGCCGCAACGCCGCCCGTTCCCGTCCTTCGCCCGCGATGACCAGCAGGGGTACGGGGTCGAGCCGACGCCACATCCGTGCCGCGTCGAGCAGCGTGCCGTACCCGTGATGCGGTACGAGACTGCCGACCGCGACGATCAGCGGTCGTTCCACCGCGCCGAGTTCGGCCCGCATCTTGCCGTCGGACACCGACGCGGGGGCCCGTGGCGCGGGGACGGCCACGGGCGCGAGACGGGCGTCACGCGCGCCGCGGCTCCGGGCCCGGTCGACCAGGTCCGACGACGTGCCGAGCACAACCGACGCCGCGCGGGCGGCTCTTCGCTCCAGCAGATGCAACAGGCTGCGGCGCGCACCCTCGGCATGGGCCCGGGTGTGCCAGGTCATGACCAGGGGGACCGATCGGCCGCCGAGTGCCAGGGCGGCCCGCACGGCGGAGTGCAGTCCGTGCGCGTGCACGACGTCGGCACCCTCGCAGGCGGCGCGCAGCGAGGCGACGGCGGCAGGGTCACTGCGCCGCGGCACGGGCACGAAACGGGCCCCCGTGGCGGCGAATTCGTAGGCGCGCTCCAGTGCCGCGGGGGCGCAGACGGTGACCTGCACGCCTCGCGCGACCAGTCCGGCGGCCAGCGAGCGGACATGGGCGCTGCTGCCCGCACTGCCGCCGCCCAGCACTTGGACCGTACGCAGCTGTGACACGTTGAACGACTCCCGGGGCTCCCGATTCGGGGTAACGGCGTCACCCGACGGCCGTAAGTACACCGCCAAGGATGCCAGTCCGTACGCACGTTCCGGCACGGCCGAGTCGTCACGCCGCCGCGCACCGCGACATACCGGGCGTGGCGCATCACCCGCACGGGTGAATTCCTCGCGGTCCCGAACGCCGGATCAGCGCGTGAAGGGCGTCACGGCGAGCCGGGTGACGCGCTCTCCGCACGCCGTCGCCGCGCCGAGCCCCGCGGCATGGGGGACGAGTCGGGCCCGGCCGGGTCCGACGACGGCACCGAGAGCGGCGCCCAGGGCGCGCCCCCGACGTCCCCTCATCGTCCGCGCTCCCCCGGGCCGGCCGCGGGCGAGCGCCGCGGCGGCCATCGGCGCGGCGGCCGCCGCGCCCGGCACCGCCGGGCGTCGCCGCCGCTTCCGCGTCCGGAGTCCGGAAGGGCCGGACGTCCAGTCCGGAAGGGTCAGACGTCCGCCCGTGCCGTGGCCAGCAGTTCCTCCGCGTGTGCCCTGGCGGTCTCGGAGTCCTCCTGGCCCGCGAGCATCCGCGACAGCTCGCGCACCCGGTCCTCGCCCTCCAGGACGGTGACCCCGCTGCTGGTGACCGAGCCGTCCACGGTCTTCTCGACCAGCAGCTGCCGGTCGGCGAACGCGGCCACCTGGGGCAGGTGGGTCACGACCACGACCTGGGCCGACCTGGCGAGCTTCGCCAGCCGCCGGCCGACCTCGACGGCCGCCTTGCCGCCGACACCCGCGTCGACCTCGTCGAAGAGGTAGGTGGGTACGGGGTCGGATCCGGCGAAGACCACCTCGACGGCGAGCATCACCCGGGACAGCTCACCGCCCGAGGCGCCCTTGGCGATCGGCCGGGGCTGGGCGCCCGGGTGCGGGGCCAGCAGGAGTTCGACCTCGTCGGCGCCCGACGGCCCGTAGGCCACGTTGCGTCCGTCGATCTCGATGCCGGACGCCTCGTCCGGCGCCTCGGTCTGCCGGATGTCGAAGGAGACGCGGGCGTGAGGCATGGCGAGGGAGGCGAGCTCCGCGGTCACCGCTTGGGCGAAGAGCGCGGCCGCCGCGGTGCGGGCATCCGTCAGCGCCTGGCCGAGGCCGGAGAGTTCGGCGCGCAGCGCGTCCCGCTCCGCGGTCAGTTCGCCGATCCGGTCGTCGTCGCCCTCCAGCTCGGTCAGCCGGGCCACCCCTTCCTCGGACCAGGCCAGTACGGCGGCGATGTCCACCCCGTACTTGCGGGTGAGCGCGGTGAGCGCGGCACGGCGCTCCTCGACCGCGGCGAGCCGCAGCGGGTCGGAGTCCAGCTGGTCGGCGTACCCGGACAGTTCGCCCGAGACATCGGCGAGCAGGATCGAGATCTCGCCGACGCGGTCGGCGAGTGCGGCGAGCGCCGGGTCGTGGGAGCGCACCCCGTCCAGCGCCTGCCGGGCGGCGGCCACGACGGTCGTCGCGTCCAGGGCCTCGGGGTCCTCGGGATTGCCGGCCAGCGCGGTGTGCGCGAGGGCGGCGGCGGAGGCGAGCGCGTCGGCGTGGCCGAGGCGCTGCGCCTCGGCGGCGAGCTCGGTGTCCTCGCCGGGCAGCGGTTCGACCGCGGCGATCTCGTTCAGTCCGAAGCGCAGCAGATCGGCTTCCTGGGCGCGTTCGCGGGCGCGCGTGGTCAGCTCGTCGAGCTCACCGGCGACCTCGCGCAGCCGCCGGTAGGCCGCCTCGTACTTGGCATGCGGCCCGGCGACGCCGTCGCCCGCGTACCGGTCCAGGGCCTGCCGCTGCCGGGCCGGCTTGAGCAGTCCCTGCTGGTCGGTCTGTCCGTGCACGGCGACGAGTTCGTCGGCGAGTTCGGCCAGCACTCCCACCGGCACGGATCTGCCGCCGAGATGGGCCCGGGAGCGCCCTTCCGCCGAAACGGTACGGCTGACGAGCAGCGCACCGTCCTCGATCTCGGCGCCTGCCTCCTCGGCCCGCAACGCCGCCGCGTCGCCCTCGGCCACCGTGATCCGGCCCTCGACGACGGCGGCCTTGGCACCGATCCGCACCAGGGCGGGATCGGCACGTCCGCCGAGCAGCAGCCCCAGGCTGGTGACGACCATGGTCTTGCCCGCGCCGGTCTCACCGGTCACCGCGGTGAAACCGGGTGACAGCTCCACCACCGCGTCGTCGATGACTCCGAGCGACCGTATCCGCATCTCCTCCAACACGCACATGACCATACGAGGTTTCATGGCCCGCGCGCACACGGGTCGCGGTCGGAGCGCCGGATCCACCGGTACGGGAACCCGCCGGGGTCAGTGCGGCGCGCCCCGCCAGCCCGACACCGGCAGTGCGAACTTGGCCACCAGCCGGTCCGTGAACGAGGCCTGGTGCAGCCGCGCCAGCCGTACGGGCACGGTGCCGCGCCGCACCTCGACGCGTGCGCCGGCGGGCAGCTCCACGGTCCTGCGTCCGTCGCACCACAGCACCCCGTGCGGGGTGTGCGGCTGGACCTCGACGGCGAGCACCGAGGTCGGCGACGTCACCAGCGGCTTGGCGAACAGCGCGTGAGCGCTGATCGGGACCATCAGCAGCGCCTCGACCTCGGGCCAGACGACGGGCCCGCCGGCCGAGAAGGCGTACGCGGTCGAGCCGGTCGGCGTCGCGCACACGATGCCGTCGCAGCCGAACCCGGTGACCGGCCGGCCGTCGATCTCCAGCACGACCTCCAGCATCCGCTCGGGCGACACCTTCTGCACGGCCGCCTCGTTGAGCGCCCAGTCGCGGTGGACGACGTCTCCGTTGCTGTGCACGAGGACGTCGATCGTCATGCGCTCCTCGACGGTGTACGCCCGGGTGACGACCCGGTCGACGACCTTGTCGAGGTCGTCGCGCTCGGCCTCGGCGAGGAAGCCGACGCGGCCGAGGTTGACGCCCAGCATCGGGACCCCGGAGGCGCGCGACAGCTCCGCGCCCCGCAACAGCGTCCCGTCCCCGCCGAGCACGATCAGCAGCTCGCAGCCGTCGACCGCCTCGGGGGTGGCATCGGTGACCGTCTCGACGGACGGGGGCAGCGGCAGATCGGCCGCCTCATGGGCCAGGACCCGCACGCCCAGGCCGCTGCGGAGCAGCCCCTGGACGACGAGTTCGGCGCTCCGGATCGCGGCCGGCCGGCCGGTGTGCGCCAAAAGAAAGACTGTTCGTGCCGCATTCGTCGTCAACGAGGCCCCTCCGCCACTGCACGGTCGACATCCGCGGGATCCAGTTCAGGTGCTCCGGCCCGCAGCCACAGAAAGTACTCGACATTCCCCGACGGCCCGGGCAACGGGCTCGCCGTCACACCCCGGACACCCAGGCCCAGCGCCCAGGCCCGGCGGGCCACCTCCCGTACCGCTTCGGCGCGCAGTTCGGGGCTGCGCACCACGCCGCCGCTGCCGAGGCGCTCCTTGCCCACCTCGAACTGCGGCTTGACCATGAGGACCAGGTCGGCGTCCGGGGCGGCGCAGCGCGCCAGGGCGGGCAGGACGAGCCCGAGCGGGATGAACGACAGATCGCCCACCACCAGGTCGACCGGCTCGCCGTCGATCGCCTCCAGGGTCAGTTCCCGCACGTTCGTACGGTCCTTGACGGTGACGCGTTCATCGGACTGGAGCGACCAGGCGAGTTGCCCGTAACCGACGTCCACGGCGAGGACACGGGCGGCTCCGGCGCGCAGCAGCACATCGGTGAACCCGCCGGTCGACGCGCCGGCGTCGAGGGCCCTGCGTCCCGCCACCTCCAGCCCGAGGGGGACGAAGGCGGCGAGGGCGCCCGCCAGTTTGTGGCCGCCGCGCGAGACGTACTCGGGGTCGCTGTCGTCCTTCGTGACGACCAGGGCGGCACTCGTCTCGACCTGGGTGGCCGGTTTGGTCGCGGTGTTGCCGCCGACGGTCACACGTCCTGCGGCGATCAGCTGGCTGGCATGCTCGCGCGAGCGGGCGAGCTTTCGGCGTACCAGCTCGGCGTCGAGGCGGCGACGGGCCACTCCTGCCACGTTCGGTTCAGCTCCTGTTGTCGTACGAGGGCACCGGTACGGGTACCGGCGCGGGTGCGGGCCCGGCGTCCAGCGCGGTCAGCGATGCGCGCAGGCCCCGGTGTACATCCTCGTACACCTCGATGTGTCCGTCCGCCGCGAGGTGGTCCGCATCCGCCAGACGCTCCAGGTGCGCGTCCACGTGGGCGTCGCCCGTGGGCGTGCGTGCGACGCCGAGGGGCGCCGGACCGGCAGGCTCGTGCGACACCGCGGCGGACGGTTCCTGCGGTACGTCCTGCGGGATCTCGCCGGGCGCGGTTCCGGCGGCCGTGTCCGGCCCCGGCATCGAGTCGCTCATACGGGAAACGCTACCGCGAGGGGCTGCGGTAACGTCGGTCGCGATGGCGACCATGACGGAGTGCCGCAGCGCACTCGACAGACTTTCCGACAACCTCGCGGGTGCCGACGGCGACGTGCGCGGCGCGGCGGCGCTCGACCGTTCGCTCAGCTGCCACATCAAGGACCTCGACGTGACGTTCACCGGGCGCCTCTCCGAGGGCCGTATCCACGTCCTGGACACAGTCGAGGGACCACCCCGCGAGAAGGCGGAGATCCGGCTCGCGATGACCGGGGACGATCTGGTGGCGATGGTGGACGGCGAGCTGAACTTCGCCAAGGCGTGGGGCTCGGGCCGGGTCCGCCTGGAGGCCGGCTTCCGTGACCTGCTGAAACTCAGATCGCTGCTGTAGCCGCCGGACCGGACCCGAGCTGCGGCCGAGGTGGCTGAGGCCGCCTTCCGGCCCGTCCGACGGCTGAAGTCGCTCTGGGGTCGCCTACCGGCCGTCCGACGCCTGAAGTCGCTCTGAGGCCGCCTTCCGGCCCGTCCGGCGGCTGAGGTCGCTGACGTCGCCTTCCGGCCCGTCCGGCGCTCGTGAGCACGTGGCACGCCCGTCCTGCGCCTCCGGGCAAGGCACGGCCGTTCCACCCGTCCGGCGCCGGCGGACGGCGCGTGGCCGAAAGTCACGCGCCCCCGGACACCGCCGCCCGCGGCACCCGCACCCGCGCGGCCGGCACCACCAGCGGCGTCCCCGTCTCCGGGTCGGGGATCACCTGGCACCGCAGCCCGAACACCCGCTCGACGAGCTCCGCGGTGACGATCTCCCCGGGCGGCCCCTCCGCGATGATCTCGCCCTCCCGCATGGCGATGAGGTGGGTGGCGTACCGCGCGGCGTGGTTCAGATCGTGCAGGACCGCCACCAGCGTGCGCCCCTGGGTCTCGTGCAGCTCCGCACACAGATCGAGCACGTCGATCTGGTGCTGGATGTCGAGGTACGTCGTCGGCTCGTCGAGCAGCAGCAGAGGCGTCTGCTGCGCGAGCGCCATCGCGATCCAGACCCGCTGGCGCTGGCCACCGGACAATTCGTCGACATAGCGATCACCCAGTTCACCGACACCGGTCGACGCCATCGATTCCTCGACAATGCGTTCGTCCTCGGGCGACCACTGCCGCAGCAGTCCCTGGTGCGGGTAGCGCCCCCGGGCCACCAGGTCCGCCACGGTGATGCCCTCCGGCGCGATCGAGGACTGGGGCAGCAGCCCCAGCGTCCTGGCGACCTTCTTCGCGGGCAGGCCGTGGATCGACTCCCCGTCCAGCAGCACCCGGCCGCGGGTCGGCTTCAGCATCCGGGAGAGTGCCCGCAGCAGCGTCGACTTCCCGCAGGCGTTGGGTCCGACGATCACGGTGAACGAGTGGTCGGGGATCGCGACCGAGAGGTTCTCCGCGATGACCCGCTGGTCGTAGCCGAGGGTCACCGAGTCCGCGGTGAGGCGCTGCATGGTCGTACTCCGGGGGTGGGTCGGATCGGTGGGGGAACGGGGGTCGGGATCGGTGCCGGGCGCCCGCTCCGCGCCCTGTGCGGCGGTCCTCATATGCGGCCCGCCTTGCGCTCGGACACCAGGAGCCACAGCAGATAGCAGCCGCCGAGCACCCCGGTGACCACGCCGACGGGCAGTTGCCGGTCGCCGAAGGCCTCCATCGACACCCAGTCGGCGACGAGGAGGAGCGCTGCCCCCATGAAGGCCGCGGCCACCAGGTTGGGACCGGTGGAGCGGGTGAGGCGGCGGGCCAGCTGCGGGGCACTCAGCGAGACGAACGCGATCGGTCCCGCGGCGGCCGTGGCGACGGCGACGAGCAGCACGGCGGAGCCCATCAGGACGAGCCGGGTGCGCTCGACCCGTACCCCGAGCGCGTACGCGGCGTCGTCGCCCATCTCCATCACTCGCAGAGCGGGCCCGTGGCCGAACACCAGCGGGAGCAGCACGCCGCAGACCACGAGCAGGGGCCAGACCTGCGCCCAGTCCCGGCCGTCGAGCGAGCCCGTCATCCAGACGACGGCACGGGTCGCGTCGACGAGGTTGGCCTTGGTGATCAGGTACTGGGTCGCGGCGGTGAGCATGGCGGCCGCGCCGATGCCCACCAGGACGAGCCGGAACCCGTGGACCCCGCGCTTCCATGCCAGCAGGTAGACGGCGACCCCGGTCAGCAGACCGCCGGCCACCGCGCCGCCCGCGACCGCGACCGCGCCGCCCTGGAAGAGGACGATCACGGTCAGCGCACCCGCGGTCGCGCCCTGGCCGAAGCCGAGTACGTCGGGGCTGCCGAGCGGGTTGCGCGAGATCGTCTGGAAGACGGCGCCACCCACGCCGAGCGCCGCCCCGACGAGGAGTCCGACCAGCACCCGCGGCAGGCGCAGGTCCGTGACGATGAACTCCTGCTGGAAGGTGCCGTGCCCGAAGAGCGTGGTGACGACCTCGCCCGGCGTCATCGAGAAGTCGCCGCTGCCGATGAGGACGACGGCCGCGCCCGCCGCCACGACGGCGAGCAGCACGATGACGACGGACGCCCGGACGTTGATCCGGAACGAGTACCCGCCGGCCGTCCGCACGGCCCGCACCGACCGTGCCGTCCCCTGCGTCCCCGCCGTCTCCTCCTGGGTGGCCTTCACAGCTGGGACATCCTCTTGCGTCGTACGAGATAGATGAAGACGGGTCCGCCGAGCAGCGCGGTGACGATGCCGACCTGCAGCTCGGACGGACGGGCGACGACGCGGCCGACCACGTCCGCGCCGAGCAGGAGCACCGGGGAGAGCACGGCCGCGTACGGCAGGATCCACCGCATGTCGGGTCCGGTGATCGTGCGCACCAGGTGCGGGATCATCAGACCGATGAAGACGATCGGCCCGCACGCGGCCGTCGCGGCCCCGCACAGCAGGGTGACGGCGAGCATCGCGAGGATCCGGGTCCGGGTCAGATGGGCGCCGAGCGCCCGGGCCGTGTCGTCGCCCATCTCCAGGGCGTTGAGCGGCCGCGCGATGAGCAGCGTGAGCAGCACGCCGAGCGCGATGAACGGCCACACCTTGCCGACGGTCTCCATGTTCGCGGAGGCCAGCGAGCCGACGGTCCAGAACCGCAGCCGGTCCAGCGCCGCCGAATCCAGCAGCTGTACGGCGTTGACGTACCCGTACAGCGCTGCGGTGACGGCCGTGCCGGCCAGGGCGAGCCGTACGGGGTTGGCGGACCGGCTGCCGCCGAGCAGGTACACGGCGACCGAGACGATCGCGGCCCCGGCGAAGGCGAACCAGACGTATCCGGTCAGCGAGGTGACGCCGAAGAAGCTGATGGCGGAGACCACCGCCGCCGACGCGCCCGCGTTGACACCGAGCAGCCCGGGCTCGGCCAGCGGGTTGCGGGTCAGCGCCTGCATCACGGCCCCGGCGAGTCCGAGCGCGGCGCCGACGATCAGCCCGAGGACGGTCCGCGGAATGCGCACCTTCCGTACGAGGACGTCGTCGCCGCTCCCCGCGGAGTGGAACAGGCCGTGCCACACATCGGCGAGCGGCAGCCCCTTGGCGCCGATCGCGATACTCGCCAGGCACACCAGCACCAGGGCGGCCAGCGCCACCAGGAGCCCCACGGCGCGTACCGCATGGCGCCTGGGGGGCGTGGCTCTGTCCGGGGCGGCTATCGGGCCTGCACTCGGTTCCGGGGGACTCTCAACGAACACGCGGTTAGGTTAGCCTACCCTCCCGCGACTTCGATCCGGCCTTCCCGTCTGCGATCCGGCCTCCTGCCGAGGGCCTGCCCGAGGCGACGGCGATCACTTCCGCTCGCGCCGCGGCGAGCGAGCTCGCGGCCATCGGCCGGAAACGGGCCAGGTCCGGGACCAGCTCGGCCATGGTCATCTCGGCGGCGATGAAGTGCAGGTCCGACGGGGCCACCCCATTCTCACCGAGGTAGGCCCGCAGGTACGGAGTCTGGAAGTCCCAGGCCTCCCGCGGGGTTCCCGGGCCGTAGGCGCCGCCCCGCGCGCTGATCACCACGACCTTCGTCCCGCGCAGCAGGCCGTCCCCCGTGACCGGGTCGGTGAGCGCCCCGGGGAAGCCGACCCGGTCGATCCACGCCTTCAGTGAGGCGGAGACCGCGTAGTTGTACATCGGGGCGCCGATCAGCACGGTGTCGGCCGCCAGCAGTTCGGTGACCAGCGGGCGGGTCAGCGACCACTCCCGTTCCTCGGCCACGCTCCCGATCAGGGCGTCCACCGCGTCCGGCGCGACGATCCCCTTCCGCTCCACTCGCCGGCCGAGGGCGCAGTAGGCGGTCTCCACCGGCGGCACCGGGTCGGCGGCCAGGTCCCGGTACCGGTATCCGGCCGGTCCGTTCGCGGCCCGCCACGTGCGGGCGAACAGCGCGGTCAGTTGCCTGCTGACCGACTCGTCGGAGCGATTGGCACTGGAATCCAGGTGCAACAAGGATGTCATCGGGCTCTCCTGTCACTTCAGCCACGTTGCGTTCGTCAGGAGGGGTGACGGACCAGGACGGCGAAAGGTGACCGGTGGACGAGCACGAGGCCTTGGCGGAACGCTTCGAGGAGCAGCGCGGCCTGCTGCGCGCGGTCGCCCACCGGATGCTCGGCTCACTGGACGAGGCAGACGACGCCGTCCAGGAGGCCTGGCTGCGCCTCTGCCGGGTCGACGCGGACGAGGTGGACAACCTGGCCGGCTGGCTGCGGACCGTGGTGACCCGCATCTGCCTCGACATGTTGCGCTCCCGCAGGTCGCGTCGGGAGGACGTGCGGGAGCAGCAGTTCCTCGACCGGGTCCCGGACTCCGCGCAGGAAAGCCGTCCGGAGGACGAGGCGCTGCTGGCCGACTCGGTGAGCCGTGCGCTGCTCGTGGTCCTGGACACGCTGGAGCCCGTCGAGCGGATCGCGTTCGTGCTGCACGACATGTTCGCCGTGCCGTTCAGCGAGATCGCACCCCTCGTGGAACGCACGCCGGTCACCACGAAGAAGATCGCCAGCCGCGCGCGCCACAAGGTGCGGGGCACGCCCGCGGTCCCGGCGGCCGAACTGGCCCGGCAGCGTCAGGTCGTCTCGGCGTTCCTCACCGCCGCGCGGGCCGGTGACCTCACCGCGATCCTCGCGGTCCTGGCCCCCGATGCGGTGCGCCGTGCCGACCCCTTCGCGGTGCCGCCGGGCGCGGCGGCCGTGGCCCGCGGCGCGCGCACCGTCGCGGAGGGGACGGCTGCGCTGGCCCACCGGTCGCAGCTCGCCGAACTCGCTCTGGTCGACGGCGTGGTGGGAGTCGTCGTGGCCCCGCGCGGCCGTCTGCTGTTCGCCCTCTCCTTCACCATCGAGGGCGACAGGATCACCGCGTACGACGTGATCGCCGACCCGGCACGCCTGCGCCGGCTCAGCATCGCCGTCCTGCACTGACGGGTCCCGGCCAACGATGTCCCGGCCGGCACGTCACAGCCGGCACCGTCACGGCCGACGGCATCGCGACCGGCTCCGCGCAAGGTCTCCGCGGTGGCCGGGCCGGGCCCTACAGCCCGAGCCTGGCCACCGCCTTCTCCGCGTCCAGCCCGCACGAGCCCTCCCCGGCGTGCGACCACGCCGCCGCGCACAGGGCGCGCAGACCGTCGAGCGCCTCCCCGTCACCGTCCAGCACCAGCTCCTCCGCCCGGACGGACGCCGTCCAGCCGCCGCAGCCGAAGCCCTCGCCCTCCCGCGTCACCTCGGGCTGCCCCGTCAGCAGTCCGCGCAGATCGGCGTCCACATACGTCGGCCGGTGCTCCGGCCCGGCCGCCAACAGCTGCGCGGCGTCCGTCACTCCGGTCAGCACCAGCAGTGAGTCCACGCCCCCGTTGAACGCGCCCTCGATGTCCGTGTCCAGCCGGTCCCCGACCACCAACGGCCGTTCGGCACCGGTCCGCAGCACGGTCTCCCTGTGCATCGGGGGCAGCGGCTTCCCGGCCACCTGCGGCTCGGCGCCGGTCGCGATCCGTACGACCGCCACGGCCGCCCCGTTGCCCGGCGCGATCCCCCGGGCGCTCGGAATCGTCAGATCCGTGTTGGACGCGAACCACGGCAGACCGCGGTTGATCGCGTAGGACGCCTCGGCGAACCGGCCCCACGCCATGTCGGGCCCGCCGTACCCCTGCGCCACCGCCACCGGGTCGTCGTCCGCGGACTCCACGGGCTCCAGCCCGCGTTCACGCAGCGCCACCCGCAGCCCTTCGCCCCCGATCACCAGCACCCGCGCTCCGGCGGGCAGTTGATCGGCCATCAGCCGGGCCACGGCCTGCGCCGACGTGATCACGTCGGCGGGCTCGGCCGGCACCCCGAGCTCGGTCAGATGCTCCGCCACCGCGTCCGGCGTCCGCAGCGCGTTGTTGGTCACATACGCCAGGTGCATTCCACCGTCCCGCGCCGTGCCGAGCGCCTCGACCGCATGGTCGATCGCCTGCCCACCCGCGTACACCACCCCGTCGAGATCGAGCAGCGCCGTGTCGTACGCCTCGCTCAACGCGGTGCTGCTCCCGCTCGGCCTGGTCCTGCTCGCCTGACTCATATCCTGCGCTCCTCATTGCCTGCGTCTCCCCCCGATCATCGCGCATCCCCGAACCGCACATACGATGCAGAAATGAACACACGAGGCCGCGCGGACCAGGGACTGCACCTGATTCCGTTCCGTGGACTGCGCTACGTCCCCGAGCGGGTCGGCAGTCTGGCCGCGGTGACCTCGCCCCCGTACGACGTCGTCGTACGCCCCGACGGCCTGCTCCACCTGGAATCAGCGGATCCGCACAACATCGTGCGGCTGATCCTGCCGCAGGCGGACACCGCCGCCGCCCGCCACGAGCAGGCCTCCGCGACCCTGAACCACTGGCTCGCGGAGGGAATCCTCGCCCCCGATCCCGAGCCCGTGCTCTACGTGTACGAGCAGCGCAACGGCGAGATCCTCCAGCGCGGTGTCATCGGCGCGCTGGCCCTCTCCGGCCCCGCCGACGGCATCGTGCTCCCGCACGAGGACGTGATGGCCGATGTCGTCGAGGACCGCGCCGATCTGATGCGGACCACGGCGGCCCACCTCGAACCGCTGCTGCTGACCTATCGCAGCGACGGCAGCGACACCGGGGCGACCACCGTCATCGAGCGCACGATCCATCGCCCGCCGCTGCTCACCACCACCACGGAGGACGGCTTCAGCCACCGGCTCTGGGCGGTCACCGACGCCGCCGAACGGTCGGCGATCGAAGCGGATCTGGCCCGTCACCAGGCTCTGATCGCCGACGGCCACCACCGCTGGGCCACCTATCTCAGGCTTCAACAGGAGCACGCCGCCCCCGGCCCATGGGACTTCGGCCTGGTGCTCCTGGTCGACACGGCCCGCTACCCGCTGCGGGTCCGCTCCATCCACCGGCTGCTGCACGGGCTGCCCGTCGCCGACGCGCTCGCCGCGCTGACCGGCCTCTTCCGTATCCGTGACGTCGAGGGGCCACTCCCCCACGCCCTGGACGCTCTGGCCGGGGCCGCAGCAGAGGGCAACGCCTTCCTGCTCGCGGGCGACGGTGGTTTCCATCTGGCCGACCGACCCGACGAGGCTCTACTGGAACGCACCGTCCCGGCGGACCGACCGGCCGCCTGGCGCACCCTCGACGCGACGGTTCTGCACTCGGCGCTGCTCGACCACGTCTGGCAGATCCCCGACGACCCGGCGCACATCGCCTACATCCACGACACCGCGGCAGCCGTGGAGCAGGCCGAACGCCACGGATCAACGGCGGTTCTGATGCATCCGGTGCGCGAGGAGGTCGTCCGGGACCTGGCCCGGCAGGGCGTGACGATGCCGCGCAAGTCAACGTCCTTCGGTCCCAAGCCGGCCACGGGCCTGGTCCTGCGCAGCCTGGCCCTCGGCTGAGACGGCCCCGACGCAGAAGAGGGCGGCACCCCACGTGGGGTGCCGCCCTCTTCTTCTTCGTTACGCCTTGACCGGGCCGTCCTCGTCCCGATCGTCGTCGTCCTCGTCCTCGTCCTCGTCGTCACGGTCGTCGGCGGCGGCTACCACCGGCGCCTCGGCGGCATCGGCCGCTTCGGCGGGGACGGGAGCGCCGTCCTCGTCGTCGTCACCCAGAGCATCGACGAACTCGACACCGTCCAGCTCGGCAAGCCGGTCCGACGCGTCGGTGGAGCCGTCCTTGTCGGCCTCCAGGGCCTTTCCGAACCACTCGCGCGCCTCGTCCTCGCGACCGGCGGCCAGCAGCGCGTCCGCGTACGCGTAGCGCAGGCGCGGCGTCCACGGGTGGACAGCGCTGGAGGCCAGCTCGGAACTCTGCAGCGTCACGATGGCGGCGTCGATCTGCCCCATGTCACGACGGGCGCCGGCAGCGACCAGACGCATCTCGACCTGTCCGGCCTTGTCCAGCTTCTGTACCTCGGGCTCGCCGGCCATGGCCATCGCCCGCTCGGGCCGGCCCAGTCCGCGCTCGCAGTCGGCCATCACGGGCCACAGTTCCACGGAACCGGTCATCCGCCGGGACGCCCGGAACTCCGCCAGCGCCTCGGCGTACTTCTGCGTCGCATAGGCGGCGAAGCCCGCCGCCTCACGCACAGCCGCGACTCGCGAGGCCAGTCGCAGAGCGATGCGCGCGTACGCGTATGCCTGCTCGGGGTCCTCGTCGAGGAGGCGGGCCACCATGACGAGGTTCCTGGCGACATCCTCGGCCAGGGTCTTGGGCAGGCTCATCAGCTCCTGCCGGACGTCCTTGTCGATCTCGTGGCCGGTGACCTCGTCGGGGATCGGAAGCCGCTTGATCGGCTCACGCTCGCGCTCGTCCCGACGCTCGTACCCACCACGGTCGTCGCGGCCTCGGTAGCCGCCGCGGTCGTCATCGCGCCGCCCACGGAAACCGCCACCCGACGAACCGCCACGGTTGTCGTCGCGACGGAAACCACCACCGGAGGAACCGCCACGGTCGTCACGGCGGAAGCCGCCACCGCCGCTGGACGGACGGCTGTCGTCCCGACGGAAACCGCCACCGGACGAACCACCACGGCTGTCATCGCGACGGAAACCACCGCCCGTGCTGCCGCCACGGCTGTCATCGCGGCGGAAACCGCCACCGGTGCTGCCACCACGGTTGTCGTCGTCGCGACGCGGCCCACGCGGCCGGTCGTCACGACGCTCGAAGCCACCGCCCGAACGCCCACCACGGTCGTCATCACGACGCGGAGCACGGTCATCGCGACGGAAACCGCCACCGGACGAACCGCCACGGTTGTCGTCACGGCGGAAGCCGCCACCAGACGAACCGGAACCGCCACGGTCGTCACGACGGAAGCCGCCACCACCGCTGGACGGACGGCTGTCGTCCCGACGGAAACCACCACCGGTGCTGCCACCACGGCTGTCATCGCGACGGAAACCACCGCCCGTGCTGCCGCCACGGCTGTCATCGCGACGGAAACCGCCACCGGTGCTGCCACCACGGTTGTCGTCGTCGCGACGCGGCCCACGCGGCCGGTCGTCACGACGCTCGAAGCCACCGCCCGAACGCCCACCACGGTCGTCATCACGACGCGGAGCACGGTCATCGCGACGGAACCCGCCACCGGACGAACCGGAACCGCCACGGTCGTCACGGCGGAAACCGCCACCACCGCTGGACGGACGGCTGTCGTCCCGACGGAAACCGCCACCGGTGCTGCCACCACGGTTGTCCTCGTCGCGACGCGGCCCACGCGGCCGGTCGTCACGACGCTCGAAGCCACCGCCCGAACGCCCACCACGGTCGTCATCACGACGCGGAGCACGGTCGTCCCGACGGAA
>NZ_JBIDAD010000006.1:0-556753 GCF_043202315.1 Streptomyces sp. NPDC048211 | reverse complement strand
ACCTGCCGAAGCAGGTCGGGGTATCAACATATCTGGCGTTGACTTTTGGCACGCTGTTGAGTTCTCAAGGAACGGACGCTTCCTTTGTACTCACCGCAGAACATTTTCTGGGGCTTTCCTCCGGGCGCTTCCCTTCGGTCTTGCGTTTCCGACTCTATCAGACTCTTTCGTGTCCGATTCCCCGTCAGCGGGGTTTGTCTTTCCGGCTGTTGGGCCGTTCCGACGTCCAAACTCTATCGAATTTTCCCGCCGACTCATAATCGAGTCTTCGTTCTCTATTCCGGCACGCCGAAATAGACCCCGAGTGGGAGTTCGTACTGAGATTTGGTTGCCGCATTCGCGGCGGACGGTTGTCGACGAACCGTTCCGGCTCCGTGACAACTCGAAGAACCTTACGGATCCGGACGGGCCGTGTCAACCCCTCCCCGGCCGCCCGGTCGGCACCCGCTCCGGGCGGTCTCAGCCGAGGTCGGTGAGGCGTCCGCCGGCGTCCGGCTGGGCGTGCTCGACGCGGCGCAGGAGGCGGATCAGCATCTCGCCGAGGACTCCCCGCTCGTCGCCCGAGAGGTCCTGGAGCAGGTCCTCCTCGAAGTGCGAGGCCATCCGCATCGCCTCCAGCCACTTCGTACGACCCTCGTCCGTCAGCTCGACGATGACGCGCACCCGGTTGTTCTCGTCGCGGTCGCGGGTCACCAGACCCTCGCCCGCCATGCGGTCGATGCGGTGCGTCATCGCGGCCGGAGTGAGGCCGAGGCGCTTGGCGAGCTCGCCGGGCCCCAGGCGATAGGGGGCACCGGACAGGACGAGTGTCTTGAGGACCTCCCACTCGGCGTTGCTGATGCCGAGCGCGGCGACCTGCCGTCCGTACGCCACGTTCATCCGGCGGTTCAGCCGGCCGAGGGCCGAGACGACCTGCTCGACCTGCGGGTCCAGGTCCTGGAACTCGCGCTGGTAGGCGGCGATCTGCTCGTCGAGGCTCGGCTCCTGGAGCTCGGGCTCGGTGGTGTCAGGCATGGCGCGCAGTATGGCACGCCCTCCGTAGCCGTCGAAGTCCTTCGGCCTGTATTGTTGAGCTTCTAACTTTAGTGCTAAAGTCTTCGGGTTCGAGTCGTTCGATCGCGTGGTTTCGAGACCTTGAGGTAGGTGAGTGTGACCAGGGAAATGGGTGCAGCACTGCGGCGGATCCAGCTGGGGAGCGCGCTGAGCGCGTTCGGGCTGGGCTTCACCGTTCCGTATCTGTACGTCTACGTGGCGCAGGTGCGGGATCTGGGTGCCGGTACGGCAGGAGTCGTACTGGCGGTCTTCGCCATGGCAGCGCTCGCCGTCCTACCGTTCACCGGCCGGGCCATCGACCGCCGCGGGCCGCTGCCCGTGCTGGTCGTCGCCTCGGTCGTCGCCTCCCTGGGCGCTGTCGCACTGGGCTTCTCCTCGCAGGTCACCGCCTCCGTCCTGTCTGCGGCGGTACTCGGTGCGGGCACGGCTGTCATGCAGCCGGCCCTCGCCACGATGCTCGTCCGCTGTTCCGACACCACCACCCGTACCCGCGCCTTCGCGATGCAGTTCTTCCTGCAGAACCTGGGGCTGGGCATCGGTGGCCTGGTCGGCGGGCTGATCGTCGATACGAGCCGGGCCTCGTCCTTCACCCTGCTGTTCCTGATCGAAGCGGTGATGTTCCTCGTGCTCGGCGCCATCGCGGCGACCGTGCGGATGCCGCGTACCCCAGCCGTCGTCGTGAAGGAAGCGACCGCCGACGGGTCCGCTCCGCGTGGCGGGCTGCGGGTGCTGCTCTCGCACCGGGCGATGGTGCAGCTGTGTGTGCTGGGCTTCGTGGTGTTCTTCGCCTGTTACGGACAGTTCGAGTCCGGCCTCGCGGCGTACGGCACCGAGGCCGCCGGCATCCAGCCCTCGACGCTCGGGATCGCGCTGGCCGCCAACACGGCCGTCATCGTCGTGGCCCAGTTCGTGGTGCTGCGCCTGGTCGAGCGCCGCAAGCGCAGCCGGGTGATCGCCTCGGTGGGTCTGATCTGGGCGTTCGCCTGGATCGTGGCCGGCTACGCGGGTCTCGGGCACGGCAGCCAGACCATGGCGACCGCCGCGATGATCTCCACGTACGCGCTGTTCGGGCTCGGCGAGTCGATGCTCTCGCCGACCGTCGCGCCGCTGGTCGCGGATCTGGCGCCGGAGTCGATGGTCGGTCAGTACAACTCGGCGTTCGCGCTGTGCAAGCAGCTGGCGCTGGCGGTCGGACCCGCTGTGGGCGGCCCGATGGGGGCCTCGCTGCACGGGCCGTACATCGTGACGTTCGTGCTGTTCTCGCTGGGCATCACGGTGCTCGCGCTGCGGCTCGGGCGGCGGCTCACCCCCGTACAGGACCAGCCTTCGCTCGCGGCCGTGCCGTCGCGGGTGGTGGCCGTGTCGCTGCCGGAGAACGCGTCGGCCGAGGGGCCGGCGCCGGTCGCCGCCGTTCACTGACGGGCCGGGCCGGCCGCTCCCGGTCCGCTACTGCGGCAGGGCGAACTCGCACCAGACCGCCTTGCCCCCGCCCGGTGTGCGGCGGCTGCCCCAGGACGTGGCGATCGAGGCGACGATGGAGATGCCCCGGCCCGCCTCGTCCCCCGGTTCGGCGCGGCGGCGGCGCGGCAGGTGGTCGTCGCCGTCGGTCACCTCGATGATCAGCCTGCGGTCCGTGCGCCGCAGGCCCAGACGCATCGGCGGCGTCCCGTGCTGGAGGGAGTTGGCCACCAGCTCGCCTGCGGCGAGGACGCCCAGGTCGCACAGCTCCATCGGGAAGCGCCACGACGTCAGCACGCCCGTCGCGAAGGCGCGGGCGCGCGGCGCCGCCTCGATGCCGCCGAGCAGGTCGAGCGAGGCGTTGTGGAACAGCTCCGCCGTCGCGCCCGTGCGGGCCGGATGCTGGACGACCAGCACCGCGACGTCGTCGTCGTGCTCCGCCGTGATGTTGAGGGAACGCATCAGGCGGTCGCAGACCACCTGCGGTGAGCCCTTCGCGCCGGACAGCGCCCTCTCCAGCGCGGCCACGCCCTCGTCGATGTCCTCGCTGCGGCGCTCGACCAGGCCGTCCGTGTAGAGGACGGCGGTGGAGCCGGGAGGCAGGGCGATGGTGCCCGACGTGTGGATCCAGCCGCCGGTGCCGAGCGGGGGGCCGGTCGGGTCCTCGGCGCGGTGGACCCGGCCGTCCTCGTCGCGCACCAGGATCGGGAGGTGGCCCGCGGAGGAGTACACGAGCAGGCCCTCGTTGGGGTCGTGGACGGCGTAGGCGCAGGTCGCGATCTGGCTGGCGTCGATCTCGGCGGCGAGCCCGTCGAGCAGCTGGAGCACCTCGTGCGGAGGGAGGTCGAGGCGGGCGTAGGCCCGGACGGCCGTGCGCAGCTGCCCCATCACCGCGGCGGCGCGCACCCCGCGGCCCATCACGTCCCCGATGACCAGCGCGGTGCGGCCGGCGCCGAGCGTGATGACGTCGTACCAGTCGCCGCCGACCGCGGCGTCCGTGCCGCCCGGCTGGTAGGTGGCGGCGATCCGCAGGTCGTCGGGCTGTTCCAGCTCCTGCGGGAGCAGCGAGCGCTGAAGCGTGACGGCCGTTTCGCGGTGGCGGCTCTCGCTGGTGCGCAGCCGCTCGGCCGCTTCGGCGTGGTCGGTGACGTCCGCCGCGTAGACGAGGACGCCGCTCTCGTGCTTCTTGTCGTCGTCGCGCCGTACGGGGGTGCACGTGACGGTGTACGAATTCCCGCTCCCGGCCTTGCGGGACTTGACCGTACGCGGCGTGCCACTGCGCAGGACCTGGTCCATCAGCGGCAGCAGGCTGAGCTCGGTGAGCTCGGGCATGGCCTCGGCCGCGGGGACGCCGCAGGGGCGGGGGCCGAATGCCGCGGTGTAGGCGTCGTTGACGTAGGCGATGCGGTGGTCGGGTCCGTGGACCAAGGCGACGAGGGCGGGCAGCTGGCCGAGGATGTCGCGGGCGGAGAGGTCCTCCAGGGCGGGTGCGGCGGACCGGGTGCCGGGACCGTCCGGAGGGCCCGCCCCGGTGTCGGCCTGTGCGTACTCTGCGCGGGCCGCCGGTACGGGACTGCGGTCGTCCCGGGCGGCGCGACGCTGCGTGCCGGGTAGGCGGGCGCTCCAACGCGTGAAGTTCACGGAATCCATTGCCTCGTGTGTCGGTCTGGTCCGCTCGGGCGGGCTGCTTCCTCTGCCGGGGCGTCACAAGTGTGTGGTGGCGGTCTTTTGCCCCTGGGACGGTCTTTCTCGTGGTCACTGTCGGTCGCTGCCGGCCGGGTCACTCTGTGCAGATGTGAGCCCACCTATGGTCACACGTCCAGTGTGTCGGACCCTACTGACAGTCGCCGTCGTCCGGCCGGGGGCGCCTTCCTGCGGCGATTTGGAACTCGGCCCGGGGGTGTTCCAGCGAGCCCAGGGAGACGATCTCCCGCTTGAAGAGTCCCGCGAGGGTCCACTCGGCCAGCACCCGGGCCTTGCGGTTGAAGGTCGGGACCCGGCTCAGGTGGTAGACGCGGTGCATCAGCCAGGCCGGATAGCCCTTGAGGCGACGTCCGTACACGTGGGCCACGCCCTTGTGGAGGCCGAGCGAGGCGACGGATCCCGCGTAGCTGTGCCGGTACTCCTTGAGGGGACGGCCGTCGACGGCCGCGACAAGGTTGTCAGCGAGGACCTTGGCCTGACGGACGGCGTGCTGGGCGTTGGGGGCGGTCTCCCTGCCCGGTTCGGCGGCGGTGAGGTCGGGGACGGCGGCGGCGTCACCCGCGGCCCAGGCGTGCTCGGTCCCGTCGACGGTGAGCCGGGCGGTGCAGACGAGCCGGCCGCGTTCGTTGAGGGGCAGGTCGGTGGCGGCGAGCAGCGGGGCGGGTTTGACTCCGGCGGTCCAGACGAGCGTGCGGGTCGGGAAGCGGGAGCCGTCGCTGAGCACGGCGATCCGGTCCTCGCAGGACTCCAGCCGGGTGTCGAGGCGTACGTCGATGTTGCGGCCGCGCAGTTCCCGGACCGCGTACCTGCCCATCGACTCCCCGACCTCGGGCAGGATGCGGCCGGTCGCCTCGACGAGGATCCATTTCAGGTCCTCGGCCTTGATGTTGTGGTAGTACCGCGCGGTGTACCGGGCCATGTCCTCCAGCTCGGCCAGCGCCTCCACGCCCGCGTAGCCGCCGCCGACGAAGACGAAGGTGAGGGCGGCGTCGCGGATGGCGGGGTCGCGGGTGGCGGAGGCGATGTCCATCTGCTCGATCACGTGGTTGCGCAGGCCGATGGCCTCCTCGATGGTCTTGAAGCCGACGCCGTGATCGGCGAGGCCGGGGACCGGAAGGGTGCGCGAGACGGAGCCGGGGGCGAGGACGAGCTCGTCGTACGGGATCTCGACGGCACCGGTGCCGTCCTCGCCCGTGGCGAGCGTGGTGACGGTGGCCGTGCGCTTGGCGTGATCGATGCGCCGGGCCTCCCCGACGACGAGGGTGCAGTGCTTCAGGACCCGGCGCAGCGGCACGACGACGTGGCGCGGCGAGATGGAACCGGCGGCGGCTTCGGGGAGGAACGGCTGATAGGTCATATAAGGGTCGGGGGTGACGACGACGATCTCCGCCTCACCGCTTCTCAGCCTCTGCTTCAGCTTCCGTTGGAGACGCAGCGCGGTGTACATCCCGACATAGCCCCCACCGACGACGAGAATGCGCACACCCGGCGGGGGGCCGGGGGGTGTTCCCCCGGAATCTGAAGCCATCACCACCCCATGACGCAACGTGCGCAGGAGTTTGTCCACAGCCCCGGCAAATTGTGTGACCGGAGGTTCTCCGCGGGCCGCGGCCGGTATTCGTGCCGCTTTCGTGAAAGCCCGCAGGTCAGGGGTAATGGGAAGGGTGAGGGGAGGGGGGCGGATCGATGACCGGCCGGTCCGTGCCCCGATCGGGCGGCGCTCCCGGCGGGCCGCCCCCTTCTGAATTGACCCTGGCTCAACTATGTTCGTATGTCGTCGGGGTGTCGGACGGTGACCATCGGTCCACCCTCGACTGACACGGCGGGAGTCTCCGGGGGGAGACGTCATAACCGGGGGAACAGTTATGCATATTCAGGAATCGCATTGGCCGACTGCTGCGGTCGCGTCCGAAGGAAACGGACGGATCGGGACAGTCGGGACGGTGAACGGTGTCGGGTCCAGCGGGACCACGGCACCGTCGGCGGCCGTGAGCACCCTGGGGGCCGCGCTCGGCGCCCAGGCCGGCGGAGCCGGCGCCCACAGCCGCTCGGCACCGCTGCGCGTGGACGCGCAGCGCAATCTGGAGCACGTGCTTCGGGCCGCACGCGAGGTGTTCGGGGAGCTGGGGTACGGCGCTCCGATGGAGGACGTGGCACGTCGCGCCCGAGTGGGTGTCGGGACGGTGTACCGGCGCTTCCCCAGCAAGGACGTGCTGGTGCGCCGGATAGCCGAGGAGGAGACCTCCCGGCTTACCGACCAGGCCCGGTCCGCGCTGGGCCAGGAGGAGGAACCGTGGTCGGCGCTGTCGCGCTTCCTGCGGACCTCGGTGGCCTCGGGCGCCGGGCGGCTGCTGCCTCCGCAGATACTGCGGGTGGGCGTCGAGGCCGATGAGTCTGCGGTGGTCGGCGATGCGCATGCCGTACGGGCCTCGGGAGGGGCGCCGGGCGACGAGTGGGACGAACCCCGGGTGCCGCAGCAGCGCCAGGAGACCGGCCAGGCTCCGGTCCAGGGCGGTCCGCGGGCGGGCGAGCAACCTTCCGGACCGGTCGAGGACGAGGACCTGGGCGCCGGAGCGGCCGATCTGCTGGAGGTCGTGGGCCGACTGGTCGACCGGGCGCGCACGTCCGGCGAGCTTCGCCGTGATGTGACGGTGGCCGATGTGCTGCTGGTCATCGCGACGGCGGCGCCTTCGCTGCCCGACGCGGCTCAGCAGGCGGCGGCGTCCGCCCGGCTGCTGGACATCCTGCTGGAGGGACTGCGCTCGCGGCCTGCGTGAGGCGGCGGCCTGCGTGTGCGGGTTCGGGCGCGCGGGCTTGGGTGCATGGGTTTGGGCGAGGGGGCGTGCGTGCGCGGTCTGCGTGACGCGGCGGCCTGCATGCACGGTTTGCGTGAGGCGGTTTGCGTGAGGCGGTTTGCGTGCCCAGGCCCTGCGGCAGGTCTCGTCGGGGTGGGGCCGGTCTTACGCGGTCGGGGCAGGTCTCATCCGGGTGCGGGAGATCTGTCCGGGTGCGATCGATCTCAGCGAGGTGAGGCGGTTCCTGTCCGGTGAGGCGGCCTTGTGCGGTCGGGGCGGTTCTCGTCCCGGGTGCGGGGTGCGGCCCTTGTCCGAGTGAGACGGATTCTCGTCGGGTGAGACGGTTCTCGTCCGGTGAGGCGGTTCTCGTCCGGTGAGCGGTTCTCGTCCGGCAGGAGGGCCCTGAGCGGTCGGGGCGGTTCTCGTCCGGGCGGGGTTCCCTGACCGTGTGGGCCCCATCATGGTGCGGCGATTCCTGTCCTGAGCTGCGGCGGCGGTCATCGTCCGGGTGCGGTTGTCCTCGCCCCGGTCGGGGGTCTCGTCCGGGTGCGAGACAGCCCGAGCGGTTGGGGGCGGTCCTCGTCATGCGTGCGGCTGTTCCTGCCGGTCGCGGCGCCCCTCCTCCGGTGCGGCTCCCCCGTACCGCGCATGCGGCCGCCAAGCTTCCAAGGCACCGGACTGTGTGCGCCACGATCTCCGTCCGGATGCGGCGGTCGCCGTTCGAAGGGGGTGATTCCGCCGCGCTCGTCGCGATCCGCCCCGACTGCCCCGTCAACAGATCCCGTTACTCCTTCCCCGAACGAGTGTCCGTTAGTGCTCTCATTCGGGAAAACGCCCCGGATGAGTGGTTGCCGGGGCTGAAGGGTCGCCCCTTCCGCGCGCTGTGGCACGCTAGCCCGGTGTTCGGGTCCGAAAGCGCATACGGGGGCGTCCGCGATGAGCGGTGACGGGCAACAGGAAGAGCCGCTCGACGGTGTCTCCACCACGGGCGGCGGCAGAGAGGCGACCGGGCAGCCCAGCCACCAGGTGCCGGGCCAGGCGCGGCCTCGACACTCGGACGACGGGGAAGAGGCGGGCGGCACCGTCCTGCCCGGACCGTGGCCGCCCGCTCCGGTCGAGAGCCCGGCGGGCATCAACAGGGACGCGGTCGATACCGCCGCAGCGGTGCCCATGCAGCGGGTGCCCCTCAGTACACCCGCAGGGTCCACCCCCTCCGATGCGCAGTTGATCCAGCGGATGCGGGACGGTGACGACCTCGCGTACGAGGCACTGTTCGTTCGCCACTCCGACGCCGTACGCCGCTACGCGCGCACCTGTTGCCGCGACGCGCACACCGCCGACGACCTGACGGCCGAGGTCTTTGCCCGGACACTCCAGGCTGTACGGGGCGGCAAGGGGCCCGAGGAGGCAGTGCGGGCCTACTTGATGACAGCGGTCCGGCACGTCGCCGCCGCGTGGACCAAGACCGCGAAGCGCGAGCATCTGGTCGACGACTTCGCGGTGTTCGCCGCGCAGGCGTCGCGCAGCTCCGAGGTGTCGGACGCCGACACGCTCGATCTCGGGGCCGACGTGATGGCGATGCACGAGGCCGAGCAGTCGATGGCGATGCAGGCGTTCCGCAGCCTCCCCGAGCGCTGGCAGGCCGTCCTGTGGCACACCACCGTCGAGGAGGAGTCGCCCAGCGACATCGCGCCGCTGTTCGGACTGACGGCGAACGCCACGTCGGTACTGGCCAGCCGCGCCCGTGAGGGGCTCAAGCAGGCCTATCTGCAAGCCCATGTGAGCCAGGCGCTCACCGCGGGCGGCGACTGCGCGCGCTACGCCGACCGGCTCGGCGCTTATGCCCGCGGGGGCCTGCGGATGCGGGCCGAGCGCGGCCTGCGCGGGCATCTGGACGAGTGCGCGAAGTGCCGGCTCGCGGCGGGCGAACTGGCTCATGTCAACGCCGGTATTCCCGCACTGCTGCCGGTCGCGGTCATCGGCTGGTTCGCCGCCGGATACGCGCTCAAGGCTGCCGGGATCGTGGCGGGCGGTGCTGCCGGTGCCGCTGGTGCGGGCGCCGCGGCCGCCGCGACCGGAGGAGGCTCGTCCGCGGGTTCGGCCGGTGGCGCCGCCGCCTCCGAAGGGCTCGGCGCTCCGGCGAAGGCCGGGATCGCGGCAGCGGTCGCCGTCGCGGCCGCGGCGGGACTGGTGTGGGCGCTGGCTGGAGACGACCAGCCGCGCCCGGAGGCAAAGCCGGTCGCCAGGCCCCCGGCCGTGGCACCTGCGGTGCCGACCCCCGCACCGCCGAAGCCGACACCCACGGTGCCCGCACCCCCGGCGCCAGCACCGTCGACCCCCTCACCGCCGGCGCCCACCCCGCCGAAACCCGCGCCTACGCCGACACCCACGCCGACTCCCACGCCCACCCCGACCCCGAAGCCGACCCCGACGCCTCCGCCGTCCCCCGCGCCGAAGGAGCCCCCGACACCGACTCCCCCGCCGCCGCCCGCTCCCGTGCCGGAGGTGTACCAGGTCAGCGAGCTGGCCTACACACTGCTCGGTGACCACACCGGCCCCGAGGTGGTGCTCGGCGAGAGCAGTTGGGTCTGGCAGCGTTCCGGCATGTCGATCGGCGGCACGCAGTACGCGCACGGGGTGACGGTCCAGGGCCGTTCCTCGGTCGACATCCAGCTGAACCGCTCGTGCACGCGTTACGAGGCGGTGGTCGGCGTGGACGACTTGACCATGGGGCTGGGCTCGGTGCGGTTCTCGGTGCTCGACGGCGACGGGGTGCGACTGTGGCAGTCCCCGGTGATGAACGGCGACGACCCGGCGGTTCCGGTGAGCGTCGGCATCGAAGGGCTGGAGCGGATCCGGCTCCTCGTGGAGCCGGCGGTCCCGTTCGGCGGTGTCGCCCTGGCCGACTGGGCCGAATCCCGCATCAGCTGCCGCTGACCCGGCCGGGAGAAGCCCCGGACCGGGACCTGGGCGGCGGCGCCGCCCTGCCTCGGCGCCGGGTGCGGCCTGCCTCGGCCCCGTCGGTCCGCCCTGTACATCCGGCCCGCCCTGTACATCCGGGCCGGGTGTACACCCGGCGCCCGGCTCTACACCCGGGCAGCTGCGACTTCCGCATGCGCCCGGGGCCTGCGTGACCTCCGCGCTCACGGAAGCTCTGCGGCGACACCCTCCATCAGGGCGATGACGTCGTCGAGGGTCAGCTCCTGTCCCGCCGCGTGCTCTTCTTCGTACCGCAGCGTCCCCAGTTCCTTGCGGGCCTGGCGCTCGGCGGCGTCCACTTCGGACTGCTCCGCCGCTGACCTGTGGCCGGAGAGCCGCCAGTTGCCGGCGGCTGCCAGGACGCGCGCGGCCTCTGCGGGGCGGCCCACCTTCGGCAGCGCGATCGCAGCACCGTCCGCCAGATACCCCGTGACGATCTCGGCGCACTGCGCCTCCTTCGCCGCGACGAGGGCCGCCGTCAGCCCGCGCACCCCGGCGGTGGGGCCGCCCGCGGGCTCCGGTTCGTACATCGCGATCCGGGCCGAGAGCCCGTCCTGGACGATGGTGAAGTGCGATGCCGGGCCTCCGCGCCCGTTCTCCTCCTGGGCGGAGGTGAGCCGTCGCCGGGCGGTCACCGGATCGCCGCGGTCGAGCGCCATGAGGGCCCGCAGGTAGTGGACGTACGACGTGGCGTCATGCGTGCGGTGGCGCTCCGCCTCGGCCTCCGAACGGTCCAGACCCTCCTCGGCGGCGGCCAGGTCGCCGGTGCGGTAGGAGAGTTCGGCGAGGCGGGCCAGCAGGAACGGGGACTCGGCATGGGCTCCCACCTCCCGGGCGAGCAGCAGCGCTTCCTCGTAGTCCGCACGCGACTCGTCGTACCGCCCGCGCATCATGCCCGCTTCTGCCGCGGCGCTCGCCACCTGGGCGCGCATCCAGCGGTCGCCGATGCGACGGCTCAGCACACGCAGTTCCGCGAGGTCCTCGTCGACGCCGGGCATGCCGCCCGGCATGTCGACGACCATGTGCGTACGGAACATCAGGGTGATGCCGTATTCCCAGTCCCCGCCGTGGGTACGGGCGTTGCCGACGGCCACATCGATCTTCCGCCGTACGTCGGCCGTGGACCAGGTGAGGTACGAGGTCATCGGCCAGAGCAGTCCGGGGAACCGCCCGCCGTGCGGCCCGGACGCGGCGAACGCCACGGCCAGGCGGCCCATGAGCTCCTGGAGCCGGGGGTCGCTCTGGTCCTGGTCCTCGGGCCGGCTGTCCATCGCGAAGAAGAACCCCAGCATCTGCAGCTTCATCCATGGCCAGTACCAGGGATCCGTGTCGTCCGCGGGTTCCGGGCCGAGGGCCAGGGTGCGCTCGGTCCAGGTGAGGCCTTCGGTGCGGTAGTTGCGCAGCCACCAGAACCAGGCCATGCCCATCACCAGTCGTGCCGCCTCCGTGGGAAGACCGGCGGCCGTGGTGCGCTGAAGGGCGGCGCGGATGTTGTCGAGATCCGACTCCAGCCGCCGGATCCACGGCAGTTGCTCGCCCGAGCGCAGCAGAGGTTCGGCCTTCTCGACGAGCGCGGTGAAGTACGCGGTGTGTGCCTGCCCGGCCGCCGCCCGTATCTCCGGGGTTTCCGCGCAGCGCTCCGCCGCGTACTCGTGAATGGTCTCCAGGAGGCGGTAGCGCATCGCGCCGTCCGCTGTCGGGGAGGCGACGACGAGGGACTTGTCGACCAGGGCACCGATCAGGTCCGCGGTGTCGGCGGCGGTGTGCTTCCCGGAGCCCGACGGCGTACGGACGACGGCCTCCGCCGCGGCCAGGTCCCATCCGCCCGCGAAGACGGAGACCTGGCGCAGGGCGGTGCGTTCGTCCTCGTCGAGAAGGTCCCACGACCAGTCGACGACCGCCTGCAGGGTCTGCTGCCGCGGAAGTACGGTCCGGCTGCCGCCCGTCAGCAGACGGAACCGGTCGTCGAGCCGGTCCGCGATCTGGCGCGGTCCCAGCAACCGGAGACGTGCGGCGGCGAGTTCGATCGCGAGCGGAAGCCCGTCCAGACGGCGGCAGATCTCGGCGACGGCCTCCGGATCGTGCGCCGGTTCGTGTTCGGGGTCGAATCCGGGGCGTACGGCCCGCGCGCGTTCGGTGAAGAGGCGCAGGGCCGGGTCGGCGGGGAGCGGCTCGACGGGCCGTACGGACTCTCCGGGGACGCCGAGCGGTTCACGGCTGGTGGCGAGGACGCGCAGATGCGGGCAGCGGGTCAGCAGCGTTTCGGCCAGTGCGGCAGCCGCGTCGATGACGTGCTCGCAGTTGTCGAGGATGAGGAGGACCGACCGGGCACGGGAGCCGTGCGCGAGACGGTCGACGAGCACGTCGACGGGGTCGGTGCGCGGCAGCGGCCCCTCGTGGGTGCTGTCCCGCAGCAGCGACGTCTCGCGCAGCCCCAACGCGGAGAGCACGGCTCCGGGGACGGCTTCGGGGTCCTCCACCGGGGCGAGTTCCGCGAGCCAGACGTCCCGCGGGGCGGTGGCCGTGCGGTCCTCGTGGGCTGCGGACTCCTCGGCGAGGCGGGTCTTCCCCGTGCCTCCGGGGCCGGTGAGGGTGACCAGCCGGGAACGGGTCAGGTCGTCGCGGATGGCACGCAGTTCGGGCTCGCGTCCCACGAACGAGGTGAGTCTGGGCCGGAGGTTGCCGCGTGCGGGGGCCGGTTCGGGCGGGCCGGGAGCGGCGAAGAGAAGTTCTTGGTGGAGTGCGGTCAGTTCGGGTCCGGGGTCGGTGCCGAGGCCGTCGGCGAGGGTACGGCGCGCGTCCTCGTACGCCGCGAGGGCGTCGGCCTGCCGGCCGTCGGCTCGCAGGGCGCGGATGAGCTGTACCCGGAAGCGTTCGTCGTACGGGTGGGCGGCGGTCAGCTCCGTCAGCTCGGCGACGAGGGCGGCGGGGGACGGGGCGGCCGGGGCCGGGGCGGCGGAGGCCGGGGCGGCTGCACCGTCGGACGGCGCCTCCTCGGCCGGCTCACACCATGGGTCGGCCGAGGTGTTTCCCTCCGCATCCGCATGCCATGGGTCCGCCGACGTACGCCCTTCGCTCGCCGCGCAGCGCAGGTCGGCCTCGATACGGCGCTCCAGCGCGGCCAGCCGATGGGCCTCGGGGCGCAGCGCGTGGCCGTGGTCCCCGTCGGGCAGGTCGGCCAGGGCGGGGCCGCGCCAGAGGGCGAGTGCGGTGCGCAAGGTGCGGGCGGCATCGGCCGGGGCGCCGGCCTCCAGCTCGGCACCACCCTGCCGGGCCAGCCGCTCGAAGACGTGCAGGTCGACGTCGTCCGGCCGGACGACGAGACGGTAGCCGCCGGGGCCACTGGCCAGCGCTTCCCTGCCCAGCACCCGGCGCAGCCGCCCGACCAGGGCCTGGAGCGCGGCGGTGGCGTCCGCCGGTGGGTCGTCCGCCCAGACGTCATCGACGAGCTCGGCTACCGGAACGGCGCGGCCCGCCCGCAGGGCGAGAGCGGCGAGCAGCGCGCGCAGGCGCGTACCGCCGAGGGGCAGCGCGGCGCCGCTCTCGTCTCGCGCCTCCGTGACGCCCAGGATCAGATACCGCACTCCGCCATTGTGTCCCGCCGCTCGGACAACCGGGCATCGGAGGCCACACCACCTCAAGCGCGGCGGGAAACGGGCGGCGGGAATCGGGCTGCGGGCCAGGAGGCGGGCCACAAGGCGCCGCGCACGAGCCGTGGGCCGCGCCCTCCGGGCCGTGCGCTCCGGGCTGCGGGCCGTGGGTCGTGGGCCGCCCTGCGGGGGCGCAGATCGCGTGGACCGTGGACCGCCCTGCCGGGCTCCAGGGCCGCTGACCGCGAGCTGTCCCCCTACGGGCTCCAGAACCATGGCCCCCGTGCTACCCCTGCGGGGCTGCACGACCGTGGCCCACGAACTACCCCTGCAGCGACCGTCTGGCCGGGGCGACCCCGCCGGCGACCGCGCGCTGCCGGGGCGCCGCCGTCCCCGTCCAGCAGGTGCCGCGTCGTGACACGAGGCGGCGCAGCCACAGTTCCGTGGAAGCGAGGTCGGCCAGGCCGTCCAGGGGGAGGGGTTCCCCCTCGGAGGCGGCGCGCAGGGCCTTGCGTACGACACGGGCCTCCACCAGACCCGCGTCGGCGAGCAGCGGGGCGTCGAAGAGGGCGATCAGTTCGGGCAGCGAGGCGCGCAGGCCGGTCCGGGTGACGGCGGTCGAGGTGGCCTGGGAGGAGGTGCCCCAGCCCGGCGGCAGCTCGTGGATGCCCGCACCCGCAAGGACCCGGCGCAGGATCGCCGCGCGGGCGCCCGGCTGGACCCGCAGGGATTCGGGGAGCGCGCGGGCGGCGCGTACGACCTGGTTGTCCAGGAAGGGTGCGTGCAGCCGCTGGCTGCGGACCTCGGCGGCCTGTTCCAGGATGCGGTGACCTGCGGCGTGCCGGGCGAGGGCGGCACGGGCCCGGGCCTCGCCCGGCCGCTGGACGGAGGTGGGGCGGATCGCCGCCTCCTGAAGGCGAACCGATACTTCAGCCAGCGCCTCTCCGGTGAGCCACCGGGCCGCAGGTCCGGGGCGGGACCAGGCCAGTGCGGCGAGCGAGGCGTCGGCGGGGGTGTCGAGGCCGGGGGTGAGGCGGTTGGCGTCGGGCAAGCGGTCGGCCGCCGCTTCGAGACCGGTGCGGTAGGACGTACGGGCCAGCCGGCGGGCCGCCCGGTAGACGGTCAGCGGCACGAACAGGGAGTGCGCGGACGGGCGCTCGGCCTTGGCGAGCGCGGCGACCGGGCGCAGCAGATGGCGGCGTCTGCGGTCGATCAGCAGATCGGCGAGACGGGCCGGATGGGCGTCGAGTACCTGCCGGGCGCCGTCGCCCACGAAATGGTCGGCGCTGCCCGCGGAGAGGCGGCGGCGGTTGCGTTCGACGAGGACGAGGGAGGGGGCCGGTTCGTCGGTGAGCGGACCGCTCTCCAGGCCCAGGCCGGCGAAAGGCAGGGCCTCTTCGCCCGCGGCGACCACGACATGGTGGAGCCGAGGGTTGGCGGCGATGACGCGGGCTCGTTCGAGCTCGTCCTCGTGGGCGCGGGTCGTCAGGTCGTTGAAGGTGACGGCGAGCAGCCGCTCTCCCGCTCCCGTGCCGTGGCCCAGGATCGTGCCGGGCAGACCGGGGAGCCCGGCGGCGAGCAGGGCGAGGGTCGCCGAGGCGCTGCCCCCGGAGAGGTCGGAGCCGATTCCGGGGACGGGTGCGCCCCGGGCGGCTCGCCGTTCGGCCGGGCCCATGCCGGGGACGGGGCCGGGGTCGGGTGGCCGGGTCTCCGGGGCGTGGCGCGGGGCCAGGAGCCGGGCACGCACCGCTTCGACGAGGGCGTCGCGCACCCCCTCGACGGCGCTCACCGGGTCGAGTTCGGGTGCGGCGACGGCGAGGGAGGCCACCGCCTCGTACCCCGTGATCTCCCGCGAACCCTCGCGGAGGATCAGCGCGTGCCCGGGCGGGATGCGCTTCACCCCCTCGTACGGAGTGCCGTCGCGCAGCGCCTCCGGGGTTTCGGGGCAGGCGAGCAGGGCGGCGAGGTGACCGATGTCGAGCTGGGCCTCGATGAGGTCGGCGAGGGGGAGCGCGGCGGTGGCGTAGGCCGTGCCGCCGGCCCAGGGCGTGTAGAAGACCGGCCGGGCTCCGGCGAGGTCTCCGGCCACGGTGATCCGTCGCCCTATCTGGACGACGGCCGTGTAGCTGCCGGTCCACGCGGTGAGGTGACGCAGCGCGCCGCCGCGTGCGGCGAGCAGCCCGACGCGCAGTTGTTCGTCCGTGGCGCCGCAGCAGCCGAGGACGGCGAGCCGTGCGGTGGGGGCGCCCTCGGCGGTGTCCACCCGGACGGTGCGGATCTCGTCGGGCCGCCAGTCGCCCACCGCCCAGAGGGGATCCGGGTCCCCCCACAGGAGTTGGGAGCCCACGGGGTGCATCGTGCGCCCCTCGTCACTGCCGCCGACCGCTCCGACCGTGCCGAAGCTCGCGGCGATACTGCTCCAACCCACCAACCAACGCATCGCCGCCTCCACAGGCTGTGGACAAAACGGCACAGCAGAGCTGTATCGGGAGAACTCCGGTAACGCGCGGCGCCGTTGCGGACATGCTGCCACGACAACGGCGCTCAGGAGTGGCTACGGACGGCGCACGTCGTGAGCGCATGCGCCCCTGGCAAAGGCCGGAGCGCGGCCGTCGGACCTGGCGTTCCGCGAACGGCCCGCGCGCGTCGGCGTCGGCGGCAACGGAGTTACGGATTCCGCGCCTTGCGTTCCCCGCACGCCTCGCGGAGTAACGGCCCGGATCCGGCCACGGCCGGCACCTCGATCAGCCGGCGGTCGAGATGTCCGTGAACCCGTCGGCCCAACCTCGGCCGACCGGCGACATCAGGCCAATCTCGGACGGCACGGGAACCGATCGACCGGCCAACACCGCATACATATGCGGGCTTTCATGCCTTTTTGCTCCTCACCCGTGCGGACCGCGGTGCACCTGCACCCGGGTCCGCGGCGTCCCTCGCCCAGGCTCCGGAAGGGCTCCGCCCCTTCCCTTCGGGGGCGCGCCGGCGCCCCGCGCCGAACCGGCTCGACACACGGTCCGGGAGGCGTGGTCCACCCCCCGGACCGGTCCGCCGCCTGCGGGGAATGAGGCGACGGTGTTCCCCCAGCCCGCCGTTTCCAGTGCAGCGGGCCGACCCACGCAGCACCCATGCAAGCGCTCCCGCCGAAGCCGGGCCAGAGCGCACGGCCGGGCGCACGGCCACACACCAGGAGCACGCGGAAACACCTCGGCCGGGCGCTCCGGCGAGGGTCGCCGGGGCCGTACCGGAAGGGGTGCCGGACGCACCCCCGCGCGCGGGTCCGGGCTGGTCGGCGGCCCGGACCGCACGGCCCGCACCCCTCCTCCGTGCCGCGCCCCCGTCCTCCGCCCGACGCCCCCGGGCGGCCGTCCGGGCGATCTCCGCACGGGGGCGCGGAGGGGCTCCACAGAGTCTCCTCCATGCCCCCGCCATTCCTCCGCTCTTCCTTCGCGCGACGTTCGCGTCCCGTCCGCCCCTCCCGCCTCTTCGGCCCCTCCCGCCGCCCGGCTCCCCTTTGATCACCGCACGATGGCCGGTACGGACAACAATCCCGCCATACGGACGTCCGGCCCTTAACGGTAGGGATGCGGCGAACTACGCTGGGTTTACTGATGTTCTCAGCAGGGCGGCATATTCCTCGGGGCTCGGCCAAATGCGTGTGCGGCCGGAGTGCCGGGGTTCGTCCCTGGGGAGAACCCGGTACGAATGCCGCGCGCCGCATCGGTGACGCGGCTGCCGTCTGTGTGTCGAGGGGTGGCGCATGTCCAGGGAGCAACGCGGGCCGAACGAGAAACTCGGAACCGTTCTCGCCCTCGCGGGAATCAGCAACGCCGGGCTCGCCCGGCGGGTCAACGACCTCGGGGCGCAGCGCGGACTGACACTTCGGTACGACAAGACCTCGGTGGCCCGATGGGTCTCCAAGGGCATGGTGCCCCAGGGCGCCGCGCCCCATCTCATCGCTGCGGCGATCGGCGCGAAGCTCGGCCGGCCGGTCCCGCTGCACGAGATCGGGCTGGCCGACGCCGACCCGGCGCCGGAGGTCGGGCTGGCGTTCCCACGCGACGTGGGTGAGGCGGTCCGTTCGGCGACCGAGCTGTACCGGCTTGATCTGGCCGGGCGGCGGGCGGGCAGCGGCGGGATCTGGCAGTCGCTGGCGGGTTCGTTCTCGGTGAGCGCGTACGCGACCCCGGCATCCCGCTGGCTGATATCCCCCGCCGACCCGTCGGTGGCACGCGCCTCGACGGCGGCAGTGGCGGCCATCCTGGGGACACACGGCACGCAGGGCGCACGGGGCGCGACGGGGGCGCAGGGAGCATCGAGTGCGCCAGGCACGTCACTTCTCTCCGGCGCCCACGGGCAGTCGAGCGGGTCCGGGTCAGCACCGGGGCAGGACGCGTCGGGGCAGCCGACGGCAACGGCCCCCGGACGCCACGCGTCCGCCGCGTCCGGCACCTCTCCGCTTCCCGGCCACGGCACGCAGCCGTCCCCCGGGCACAGTCTGTCGATCCCCGTCCAGCCCGGCCCGGATTCCGCGCACGACGTCTCGCCCCTGCGGGTCGGCCACAGCGACGTGTCCAAACTGCGGGAGGCCGCTCAGGACGCCCGCCGCTGGGACTCCAAGTACGGCGGCGGGGACTGGCGCTCGTCCATGGTCCCGGAGTGCTTACGCGTCGACGCGGCACCACTGCTGCTGGGTTCGTACAGTGACGAGGTCGGCCGGGCGCTCTTCGGCGCGGCGGCCGAACTGACCAGGCTCGCGGGGTGGATGGCCTTCGACACCGGTCAGCAGGAAGCCGCCCAGCGCTACTACATCCAGGCCCTGCGTCTGGCGCGGGCCGCGGCCGACGTACCGCTCGGCGGCTATGTCCTCGCGTCCATGTCGCTCCAGGCGACCTATCGCGGCTTCGCCGACGAGGGCGTCGACCTCGCGCAGGCCGCGGTCGAACGCAACCGGGGCCTCGCGACGGCACGCACCATGAGCTTCTTCCGCCTGGTGGAGGCCCGGGCCCACGCGAAGGCCAACGACGCGCCGGCCGCCGGGGCCGCGCTCAAGGCCGCCGAGAGCTGGCTGGAGCGCTCGCGGGACGGCGACGCGGACCCGTCCTGGCTGGGTTTCTACTCGTACGACCGGTTCGCGGCCGACGCCGCGGAGTGCCACCTCGACCTGAAGGCGCCGCGGCAGGTGCGGCGCTTCACCGAGCAGGCGCTCTCCCGGCCCACGGAGGAGTTCGTCCGCTCGCACGGGCTGCGGCTCGTCGTGTCGGCCGTCGCCGAGCTGGAGTCGGGGAATCTGGACGCGGCGTGCGCGGCGGGCACCCGGGCCGTGGAGGTGGCCGGCCGCATCTCGTCGGCACGCACCACCGAGTACGTGCGCGATCTGCTGCACCGGCTGGAGCCCTACGGGGACGAACCGCGCGTCGTCGAGCTGCGGGAACGCGCCCGCCCGCTGCTCGTCGCCCCCGCGTAGCCGCCCCCGCGCCGGCCCGGCCGCCGGGCCGGCGCCCCGGGCCCGGCAGGCACGAGATGCGCCACGCTGTGCCCGCACTGGTTTGAGCGCGTTGTCAGTGGGTCAGTGCACTATCGGGGTGGGAGGTGGCGTGATGATGACGCACGCGGCGTACGACTGCGATGTGCTGGTGATCGGCGGCGGGATCGTCGGCCTGTCGGCCGCGTATGCGATCACGCGGACCGCACCGGGCACGCGGGTGACCGTGCTGGAGAAGGAGTGGGGCCCCGCGCGCCACCAGACCGGGCGCAACAGCGGGGTGATCCACAGCGGTATCTACTACCGCCCCGGCTCGCTGAAGGCGCGGTACGCGGTCCGCGGCGCCGCGGAGATGACCGACTTCTGCCGGGAGCACGGCATCGCGCACGCCGTGACCGGCAAGCTGATCGTCGCGACGGGCCGCTCCGAGCTGCCCCGGCTGCACGCCCTGGTGCAGCGCGGCCGGGAGCACGGACTGCCCGTGCGCGAGCTGGGGCCCGCGCAGATCACCGAGTACGAACCGCGGGTGCGGGGACTCGCCGCGATCCGGGTGGGCACGACGGGGGTGTGCGACTTCGGCGCGGTCGCCGAGCGGTTCGCCACCGAGGTGCGGGCCGGCGGCGGCATGATCAGGTTCGGCGCGGAGGTCACCGCGATCGACCGGCGGCCGTGGGGCGTCGCGGTGCGGACGGCGGACGGCCTGGTGGTGCGGGCCCGGGTGCTGGTGAACTGCGCGGGACTGCACTGCGACCGGGTGGCACGGCTGGCGGGCGACGACCCGGGGATGCGCATCGTGCCCTTCCGGGGGGAGTACTACGAGCTGGCCCGGCCGGAGCTGGTGCGCGGCCTGGTCTATCCGGTGCCGGATCCGGCGTTCCCCTTCCTCGGCGTCCATCTGACCCGCGGCCACGACGGCGGCGTCCACGTCGGACCGAACGCGGTGCCGGCGCTGGCCCGCGAGGGGTACGGCTGGCCGGTGGTACGCCCCCGCGAGCTGCTCTCCACCCTGAGCTGGCCGGGCTCTTGGCGGATCGCCCGCAGGCACTGGCGGTACGGGGCGGGCGAGGTGCACCGCTCGCTGTCGAAACACGCGTTCACGGCTGCCGTGCGGCGGCTCCTGCCCGAGGTGACGGAGGACGACCTGCGCCCCGCCCCTGCCGGGGTCAGGGCCCAGGCGGTGCTGCGGGACGGCACGCTGGTGGACGACTTCCTGATCCGCGAGGCCCCGCACACCGTGCACGTGCTCAACGCCCCGTCGCCCGCCGCCACGGCCGCGCTGCCCATCGGGCGGGAGGTGGCACGCAGGGCGCTGCTCCGGGCAGAGGCGACGGGGTGGAAGCCGCCCGCCGTAGAATCAGGGCATTGTGTCTGAGCCCTTGAACCCCTCCCCCGCGACGCCCGGCGACGCCGCTGCCGAGACGGACAGCACGCTCCCCTCCGGTGCGCTCCCCACCGATCCGCCCGCCACCATCCCGGACGGCGCGCCCGCCACCGGACGGGATGGCGCCGCCTCCACCGGTGCGGACACCGCCGCGCCCGCGACGGCCGGAATCCCGGACGACCTGCGCGCCGCGGCCCTGGAGCGCGCGCGCAGACTGCGCCAGGAGCCCCGCTTCCCCGGCGGACCCGCGGCCGATCCGGCCGGCTCGCACCACGAGCGCCGGATCCGCAGTTTCCAGCCGCGCCGCAGCCGGGTCACGCCCGGCCAGCAGGACGCCCTAGAGCGGCTCTGGCCGAAGTGGGGCCTGGACATCGACGGACTGCGCGTCCTCGACCTGCCCGAGCTGTTCGACGGTCTCCCGGTGGTCCTGGAGATCGGCTTCGGCATGGGCGAGGCCACCGCGCAGATGGCCGCCGACGACCCTGGCACCGGCATTCTCGCCGTCGACGTGCACACCCCGGGCCAGGGCAACCTGCTCGGTCTCGCGGACCGGAACGGCGTGTCCAACGTCCGGGTGGCCAACGGTGACGCGATCATCCTGCTGCGCGAGATGCTGGAGCCGGACGCCCTGGACGGACTGCGGGTGTACTTCCCCGACCCGTGGCCCAAGTCGCGCCACCACAAGCGCCGGCTGATCCAGCCGGAGTTCCTCGATCTGGCGGCGCAGCGGCTGAAGCCCGGAGCGGTCCTGCACTGCGCGACGGACTGGGAGCCGTACGCGGAGCAGATGCTGGAGGTGCTGACCGCGCACCCCCGCTTCGAGAACACGGCGGCGGACGGCGGCTATGCACCACGGCCCGCGTTCCGGCCGCTGACCCGGTTCGAGGGCCAGGGCCTGGACAAGGGCCACGTGGTGCACGACCTGTTGTTCGCCCGCCACTGAACGGCCACGGGGCGGCGTCAGGCGGCTTGAGCCGACCTGCGTCGGCCTGCGTCGGTGACCTGAGGTGGGCAGGGCTCACCTGGGGCGGCCAGGGCTGCTGGGGCGGCCAGGGCTGACCGGTGAGTGACCCGAGGTGGCCTGGGACGAGTGGCCCGTGGCAGTCGAACGGGTGGCCCGAGCCGGTGGCCCGAGAAGCCGGCACCCGGCCTTCCGCCGATCCGGGAGCCGTCCAGGCGCCATGGCCGTTGTCAGTCCCGCTCGTTAGGGTCGTGGGGTGTCCGACGGGTCTGTTCAGCGACATTCACAGCCGGCCGTTCCGGTGCTCGAGGAGCACCTGGTCGGCGAGGTCCTGGCTGCCGCCCCGGACCGGGGCCAGTGGCGGTACCGCCCGCGCCGCGTCGGCATGCTGTGGCGAAGCAGGACACTCCGCGTCGTCGCCGTCTTCACCGTGCTGGCGCTCTGCGGTCTGGTGATCCTCGCCCTGGTCCGTGACCAGACGGGGACGCAGGGGTTCCTCGTCGGTCTGGGCCTGGCCGTGTTGCCCGTCCCGGTGCTGATGACGGCGTTCCGCTGGCTGGACCGGGTCGAACCGGGGCCGTGGCGCAACATGCTCTTCGCCTTCGCCTGGGGCGCCTGCGCGGCGGCCCTGGTCGCGATCATCGCGAACTCCTTCGCGACGCAGTGGATCGCCACGGCCACGGCCGACCCGGGCAGCGCGGACACACTGGGCGCCACGGTCATCGCACCCGTCGTGGAGGAGAGCGCCAAGGCGGCGGCCATCCTGCTGCTCTTCCTCTTCCGGCGACGGGACTTCGGCGGGATCGTCGACGGTGTGGTCGTCGCCGGCTTCACCGCCACGGGCTTCGCCTTCACCGAGAACATCCTCTACCTGGGCAACGCCTTCGGTGAGGACCAGATGATGGGCTCGGGCTTCGCCTCGGTGACCGCGGCGACCTTCTTCGTACGTGTGGTGATGACGCCCTTCGCCCATCCGCTCTTCACCGTGCTGACCGGCGTCGGTTTCGGGATCGCCGCAAGCAGTGGGCGCCATCAGCGGGTCCGGCGCATCGCGCTCCCGCTGCTGGGACTGCTCCTCGCGATGGGCATGCACGCCCTGTGGAACGGGTCGTCCGTGTTCGGGCCGTACGGCTTCTACGCCGTGTACGGGGCCTTCATGGTCCCGGTCTTCGGGCTGGTGACCTGGCTGGCTGTCTGGGCCCGCCTGCGGGAGCTGCGCACCCTCGGCGTCGAGCTGCCGGCGTACGCCGCGACCGGCTGGCTGTCCCCCGCCGAACCTCTCGCCCTCTCCTCGATGCGGGCCCGCGGCCTGGCCAGGGACATCGCCCGCCGGCGCGCGGCGACAGCGGCCGGCGCCGCGCACGGCAGGCCCCACAACCACGCGTACCACCCGGCCTACGCTCCCGCGCACGCCGCCCCTCACCCCGCACACGCCCGCATATCGGCCGCAGCGCGGAAAGAGATCAAGGTCCGGGGCAGGGCGGCGGCCCGCACGGTGGCCGAGTACGAGTCGTTCGCGACCTCGCTCGCCTTTCTGCGCCGTCAGGCCCGCCGCGGCGCGGCGGGCCCGGACTTCGCGGAGCGCGAGCGGGAGTTGCTGCACCACCTGTGGCAGCGCAGAGAGACGGCAGGCCCCGCCCTGGTGTACGCGGCGCAGGCCACGGGCCGTCTGCGCCCCCGATTCGTACCCGCGGTGCACCGGCCTCTGTACCCGGGGCATCCGGGACACCCGGGACAGATCCAGGGCCCGGGCCTGGGCTACGGGGCGTACCCATCCCACGGCGGCCACGCCCCGCACCCCGGATACCCGTACGCCGGCTACCCCTCCAGCGCACCGTCGTACACGAACCCGCCGCCCACGCACCCGCCGCCCACGCACCCGCCGTACGACCAGCCGCGCTCCGGACAGCAGGGCTAGGGCCGCCGGTCCGGCGGATCAGCGACGAACAGGCCCCGGGAGTACGGCAGATCAGGGACGATCAGACCTCGGATGGGCAACAGACAAGGCCGAACAGGCCGACGGACGGAACAGCCCCGGCAGACCGGCAGACCGCCACAAGCCTCACGGCCACTCCCCACGCCTTGAGCCTCAAGCCTCAAGCCTCAAGCGGAAGCCTCGGTGAGGTCCGCCAGTTCCTGATCCGTGAGCCGCAGTCCGGCGACGGCCACCAGCGCCGGAAGCTGCTCGACCGTACGGGCCGAGGCGATGGGAGCGGCGACGGTCGGCCGGGCGGCCAGCCACGCCAGCGCCACGGTCGCGATCTCCGCGTCCCGCTCCTGCGCCACCTTGTCGAGCGCGGCGAGCACCTTCTGCCCGCGCTCCGACTCCAGGTGCGTGGACGCCTTGCCGGCGCGCGCGCTCTCCACGGACGTACCGGGACGGTACTTGCCGGTGAGGAACCCGGAGGCGAGGGCGAAGTACGGGACGGCGGCGAGCCCGGCGTCTTCGGCGGTGTCCTGGAGCTCGCCCTCGTACGTGTCCCGGGAGACGAGGTTGTAGTGGGGCTGCAGGGCCACGTACCGGGCGAGCCCCTCGCGCTCGGAGAAGTCCAGCGAGGCCCGGAGCCGCTGGGCGCTGATGTTGGACGCGGCGATCTCGCGGACCTTGCCGTCCTTCACCAGCTGGTCGAGGGCGGTGATGATCTCCTCGACCGGGACCGTCTCGTCGTCGAAGTGCGTGTAGTAGAGGTCGATGTGGTCGGTGCCGAGCCGGCGCAGCGACTCCTCGGCGGCGGCCTTGATGGTGGTGGCGGAGAGCCCCTTGTACGCGGGGTGGGCGCCGACCTTGGTGGCCACGACGATGTCGGAACGGTTGCCACGCGCGGCGAGCCACTTGCCGATGAGGGACTCCGACTCGCCGCCCTCGTTGCCGGGGACCCAGGCCGAGTAGGCGTCGGCCGTGTCGATGAAATTGCCGCCGGCGGCCGCGTACGCGTCGAGGACGGCGAAGGACTGCGCCTCGTCCGCCGTCCAGCCGAAGACGTTGCCCCCGAGGGCGAGCGGGAAGACCTGGAGGCTGGAGGAGCCGAGCTTGCGGAGAGAAGTCATGGGTGGAACAACCGTTTTCCCGGGCTCCACTATTCCGTGGCCTGTACATCCGAGCCGGTGCGACGAGGGGACGGAGACGGACCGGCCCACCTGACGACGGAGACGGACCGGCCGACCCTGACGACGGAGACAGACCGGCAGCCCTGACGTCGGGGGGTGAGCGTCAGGGCTGCCGGGGTTTCGCGGCCGGAGAACCGGCGGGGGAGAACGGTCTCAGACCGTGAGGCCCCTGGCCTGCAGCCAGGGCATCGGGTCGATGCCGGTGCCGTCCGGGGTGTGGACCTCCAGGTGGAGGTGGGGGCCGGTGACGTTGCCGGTCGCGCCGACGCGTCCGATGGTGTCGCCGGTCGTGACCTTCTGACCGATGCTGACGTCCATCGAGGACTGGTGGCAGAACCACAGCTCGGTGCCGTCCTCCAGCTCCAGGACGGTGCGGTAGCCGTAGGAACCGGAGTAGCCCGCCGACTTGATCGTGCCGGTGTGGATCGCCTTGATCGGCGTACCGGTGGGAGCCGCGAAGTCGAGGCCCGTGTGGTAGCCGGAGGACCACATCGATCCGGCCTCGCCGAAGGTCGAGGTGATCGTGTACGAGGAGGTGGGGATGGCGTAGCTGGCGGCGAGCTTGGCGAGCCGGAGGGCCTCAGCCTTCTTCTTCGCCTCTTCCTCCGCCTTCTTCTTCTCCGCGGCGATCTTGGCCTCGGCGGCGTCCTGCTGCTTCTTCGCCTCCGCGGCGGCCTTCTCGGCCGCGGCCTTCTCCGCTGCGGCCTTGACCTCGGCGTCGGCGGCGTCCTGCTGCTGCTCGGCCTGCTGGAGGATGCGGGCGCGGAGGGCCTCGCCCGCGTCGGTGGTGCCCTGCTCGGCCTCGGCGGTGGTGATGCCGGCGGTGGTCAGAGGAGCGGAGGCGATCGCCGCCTCGGCCTTCTCCGCCGCGGACTCGGACTCGGACCCACCCGAGAACAGCGCGCCTACGCCCGGGAGGGACTTGGCGTCGGGGAGATTGTCCGCGATGGAATCGGGCAGAGAGATGGAGACCGGCGGCTTGCTCTGGGCGGTGGCCATGCCACCCGCACCGACGGCCGCGATGACGCCGACGCCGAGGACGGTGGAGCTGCGGGCCAGACCATTGCGCTGCTTGGCGACGCGGTGCTTGCCGCGTACGGGACGGACGGAGTCCTCGGTGGGATTCCATTCCTCCCAGGTCCGGTCGGGCCCTGAGTCGTCGGCGCGGAAGTCGTTTCCGAAGTCGCTGCCCCGATCGGTCCCGTAATCGGTCGCGTAGGCGGCCCCGTACTCCGTACCGACCACGGTGCCGGGCCGGGACGCGAAGTCGTCGCCGTACTCGGGCACGAACCGTGAGGGAGCTTCGGGGGCAGGCTTGTTGGACGCCACGGGGGCGCACTCCTTTCCTTCCTTCTCGCCTACCGGGTTAGCTGACGGGTTCGGAGCAGGAAGGTCTCCTACGGGTTCCTCCGTCTCGTCACGAGACAGAGATGCCCGATTCACCCCATGTAGGTGGTTCCCCGGTTCCCTTGCGGAATTCGGCGCTCGCGCACGGTGCCGCCACTGACGGCGGCTGGGACAACCGCGCTGCGTTATCGAACGTTAATAGACACCGGGGTCCGATTCCAAGCTGTTCCCACTGATCGTTCAGCCCCTTGGCCTGGACTTTACGGGACACAACCGGGTGGAATCGGACGAGTTGATCACCCCTCGGTCACCAACCGATTTCTGACGTTGCGTCAAATGTTATGCGGAGGGGTGCCCTTCGGTTACGGACGGTGGCATCATGGCCAACCGCTCCCCCACGCCACCCCCGGCCTCGGACTCACCCGCCGCCATCGCCCAGGCCGACGATCTTCACAGTCCTGCGCCGGTCGGGCTGCCCCTCAGCCGGCCGGCCCACCGCCAGCAACGCCATGTCGTCCGTCGACTCGCCGCCCGTATGCAGCCGCACGTCATCGGTCAGCGCGGACAGCAGCTCCTCGGGCCCCGGGAAGATCCGACCCCGCAGCCGCTCGGCGGGGTCGTAGAAGACGCCTTCGGTGTCACGCGCCTCGGAGAGGCCGTCCGTATAGAGGAGGAGCGTCGCCCCGGCGGGCAGGTCCCAGACGTCCGACCGGTCCGGCCACACTCCCAGGTCCATCCCCAGCGGCAGCGCCGGGACCGAGGGCCCGAGCACCTCCAGCTCCCCGTCCGTGTGCAGCAGCAGCGGGTCCGGGTGGCCGCGGTTGACGATCCGTACCGAGGACGCACCCGGCGGGATCTCCGCGAGCACCGCGGTGACGAACCCCTCGACGGCGTCGAGACCGCCGCGCGTGCTGGACTCGCGCGCCAGCGCACGCTCCAGCCGCTGGGCCACGCCTTCCAGCGACTCCTCCTGCTCGGCCGCCTCCCGGAACGCGCCGATGATCACCGCCACGGCCTCGACGGCGTCCAGCCCCTTGCCCCGTACGTCCCCGACGACCAGCCGCACGCCCTGCGGGGTGTCCGTGACCGAGAACAGGTCGCCGCCGACGAACTCGTCCGCCTGCGCCGCCTCGTACCGCGCGGCGACATGCAGGCCGCCGATCCGGTCGGACGGCGTCGGCAGCACCGCCCGCATGGCGGTCTCCGCGATGACCCGGGCCGAGGCCAGCTGCTCGTTGCTGCGCCGCACGACGTCGTTGATCACGACGGCGAGGACGGAGACGGTGAGGACGGTGAGCAGTTCGATGGACGGCACGACCCGGAGCAGCGTGCCGCTGTAGATCCGCAGCCCGACGACGGCCAGCAGGGCGGCGGCTCCGGTACGGATGGTGCTGGCCCGCGAGAAGAACGGCGCGGCGATCAGCGGCGCGGCCGCGAACAACGGGATGGCGGTGAACGCGGGCGGGGTGAAGGCGTCGAACAGCACGCCCCCGCCGATCATCAGGGCGGGAAGGGCCCGGACGAACCGGCGGGTCCGCACGCCACCGGCACGCCTCGTCCTCCGCTTCTCCCGCTTCCCCACCTGCTGCTCTCCTGCCCGGTACATCCACGGCCGCGGACGGTACCGCGCACCACACCCCAGGCTTCCCGGAGCAGGGTCGCGGGGCGACTCCTCGTCGGCCAATGGGGGGATACGCGGCGTACGGCCCGCACAGGCCGTCGGCCCGGCGGGCCGACGGCGTACACACACAAACGAATCAGGCCCGGCACGCTGTATGCATGCCGGGCCTGATTCTTCAGTAGCGGGGACAGGATTTGAACCTGCGACCTCTGGGTTATGAGCCCAGCGAGCTACCGAGCTGCTCCACCCCGCGTCGGTAAACACAACTCTACGGCATGTTCGAGGCGCTCATGACCACCCGTCGCCCGCACCCCCCCGAGGACGCCGCCGACCCACGGCCGATCCGCGACCGATCCGCCGACCGCACCACGACCGGCCGCCGCCCCCGCGCCGCACCACGACCAGTCCTGCGCCGCACCACGACCAGTCCCGCGCCGCACCACGACCACGCTCTGCCGGGAACGACCGGAAGCCCTCCCCAACCACTGGGCACCAGGCGCGGATAGACGTCGGCGAACCCGAACAAACAACCCCCGCAGCCCCTTTGACGGTCAGGCGCATCGCCGCCCCCTGCGGACGATCTTCACGATCCCGTCAAAGTGTTTAAAACGAGAAGGTGTTGCAAGGAACACGTGTTCTGCCGCAAGGTATCTGCTGCATCCCCCGGACCGGTGGGCTGCCCGTGCGAGCAGGCCCCGGATTACGCATGTCACCGCGCCGTCAAGCCGCTCCCGGTCTCCCATCGCAGCCTGTCTGGAGGGCCCTCGACGATGACCGCACCGCTCACACCCACCCCCGCCCCCGCCCCGGTCACCCCGGCCTCTCCCGTGCGCGGCGCCGTCATCAGCGGCCTCATCGGCGGCCTGATGGGTGCGGTGATGAGCGCGGCGGTGAACTACGCCGCCATCGGTCTTCCGGACAGCGAGTCGGTCAACGCGTTCAACCACGCGATATCGGGTCTCATCAGCGGGTTCATCGCCGGCTTCATCGGAATCATGGTGCACAGCAAGAAGGCCGCCGCGGCCGCACGCGCGCAGGCCCAGGCCGCACCCGCGGTTCCGGCGCCGGCCGAGCCCGCGGAGCGCTCCACCGACCCGGCCACGGCCGAGGCCCCCGCCCCCGCCCCCGCCGCATCGGAGAAGTAGCCGCCGCAGGCCGCTCCGCACCTCGCGCCTCGCGCCGCACCGCGCCCGCCCGTTCCCTTTCGCTCTCCCGGCGGAACAGGGGAAACTCCAACGGGCGAGTGCACAAATGCGGTGATATGACTGATTCCAGATTCAGCCATTCAACGCGGCGCCTGGAGTGGAACGATGGATGACTACCCCCTGCTCAACCTGTTCTGGACCATGCTCTGGTTCTTCCTCTGGATCATGTGGCTCTTCCTCCTGTTCCGGGTCATCATGGACATCTTCCGCAGTGACGACCTCGGCGGCTGGGCGAAGGCGGGCTGGCTGATCCTGGCCCTGGTGCTGCCGTATCTGGGCGTGCTGATCTACGTCATCGCGCGCGGCAAATCCATGGGGACGCGCGACGTGAAGGAAGCGAAGGAACGTGACGCCGCCTTCAAGGCGTACGTGAGAGACGCAGCGGGCACGTCGGACGCGGGCGGCTCATCGAAGAGCAGTCACGTCGAGGACCTGTCGAAGCTCTCGGACCTCAAGGACAAGGGCGCCATCACGGAAGAGGAGTACCAGCGGGCGAAGTCGAAGCTCCTGGTCTGACCTCCCGTGTCCTCCCGGACACCTGAGCCGGTGCCGGCCACTCCACGGCCGGCACCGGCGTCTGCCGTCGTGCCAGGCACCTCGGCCGGTCCCCGGACCGCCGGTCCCCGCGTGCCGCACGCAGCGCCTGCCGCCGGACCGTCCGCTCACGCGAGAGCCCCGGAACGACGGAGCGCCCCGGCCGGCCGAAGCCGGTCGAGGCGCTGAGTCGCAGGTCAGAAGGGGTATCCCGCCCTGCTTCGCGTAGGCCGTGTGGGACTCGAACCCACAACCAACGGATTAAAAGTCCGCTGCTCTGACCAATTGAGCTAACGGCCCTCGGCGAATCACCCCCGAGCATAGCCCGCCGTGGCCCGGCCGCCGATCGGGTATCGGTTGCCGGGCCCCGTCGTCGTGGCAGCGCCCCCGTTCAGCGGGGTGTATTGCGGGCGATCGTGCGCTTGTGATCCGGATTGAGGAACCAGTGACGGGCCGAGGCGAACCACCACGTGGCGGCGAAGCCCAGGACCACCAGGACGGCGATCGGGGCGTAGTTGAAGGTCTCCCAGGTGACGGGTGAGACCTGCGGCAGCATGAAGAGCGCCGTGATGACCACCACCCACACCACCGCGACGATGCCGATGGGGCGGGACCAGCGGCCGAGGTGCCAGGGGCCGGGGCGGAAGTCGTCGCCGCGCAGGAGGCGGAGCAGGGTCGGGATGACGTACGCGATGTAGAGGCCGATCACCGCGATGGAGGTGACGGCGGCGTACGCCGTGACGTTGATCAGGTACGGGAGGCCCAGGACCAGCGCGCCGAAGGCGGCCAGCCAGACCGCTGCCACGGGGGTACGGGTGCGGGGGCTGACCGTGTGCCAGACGCGGGAGAACGGCAGGGCGCCGTCCCGGGAGAACGCGTAGATCATCCGGCTGTTGGCGGTCACGGAGGCCATGCCGCAGAAGAGCTGGGCGCCGATCACCACCAGGAGCAGGAGCTTGCCGGTGGTGGCGCCCAGGGCGTCGAGGAGGATCTGGGCGGGTGGGGCACCGGTCGGGGAGCCCAGGGCTCCGTCGTACGACTGGATGGCGAAGGTGAAGCCGAGCAGAAGGACGAATCCGGCGATCCAGGAGGTCCAGATCGACTGGACGATGCCGCGCGGGCCGGCGGTCGCGGCGTCGTGCGTCTCCTCGGTCATGTGGGCGGAGGCGTCGTAGCCGGTGAAGGTGTACTGGGCCATCAGCAGCCCGATCATCACCACGTAGAAGCCGCTGCCCCAGCCGGTGTTGTTCACGAACTCGGTGAAGACGAACGACGCCGACTGGTGCGAGTCGGGTACGAAGGTCAGCGCGCCGACGATCACGGCGACACCGAGCACGTGCCACCAGACGCTGACGCTGTTGAGGAGCGCGACGATGCGCACGCCGAAGGTGTTCAGCAGCCCGTGCAGCAGCAGGATCGCGGCGAAGAGGAGGATCGTGCGGCCGGGTGTGACCGCGAAGTCGAACTGGAGGTTCAGGTACGCCCCGAGGAACGACGCCGCCCCGAAGTCGATCCCGGCGGTCACGGCGACCTGGCCCAGCACGTTGAACCAGCCCGTGAACCAGGCCCAGGCCGCCGCCGATCGCGGCGGGGCCAGCCGATGCGCCCAGAAGTAGAGGCCGGCCGAGGTCGGGTACGCCGAACAGATCTCCGCCATCGCCAGCCCGACGAACAGCGTCATGAGGCCGACGCCGACCCAGCCCCAGGTGATCAGGACCGGGCCACCGGTGTTCATGCCGAACAGATACAGCGTCAGGCAGCCGGAGAGCACCGAGATGATCGTGAACGAGACGGCGTAGTTGGAGAAGGCGGACATACGCCGGGCGAGTGTCTGCGTGTATCCGAGTTCGGCCAGCCGCGCCTCGTCCGATCCGGCCGGCGGCCCGGCGGGGAGGGCCTCTGTCATGAGGGCGTCGGCCACAGGTGCGTCTGCCGGGCCGGTTGGGTCGGTGGAGGCGGGTTCCTCGGAGGGGGCACCGCGGGGATTGATTGTCATGCCCCCAGCGATTCCCGCGCCGGGGGCATGACATGCGCCTCCTGCCGCCCGTGTAGGGCGTCAGTCCCTCAGAAGATCCCCTTGTACGGACCCCACCCGGTGGCGATCTGCGTGCGGGGCCCGAACGAGCCCTTCCCGTTGCCGTTGTTGCGGTACAGCTTGCCCGCCGTGTCGCGCACGACGATGTCGTTCTTTCCGTCGCCGGACAGGTCTCCGACGCCCACCATCGCGTTGTACGAGCTCCCCCAGCCCGAGAACACCGGCACCCGGGGCGCGAACTTGCCGTTGCCCAGGCCGTCGTAACGCCACAGGCCGCCCTTGCGGTCGTGGCAGAGCAGGTCGGCACGGCCATCGCCGGTGATGTCGCCCACGCCGGTGATCCGGGCGTACGTCTTCCAGTTGGTGTAGACCCTGGCCTTCGGTGCGAACTTCCCCCCGGCCGCCCCCGGGAAGAGGTACATGTCGCCGGTCGTCGTCTGGCGGGCCAGGAGGTCGGCCCGGCCGTCTCCGTTCAGATCGCCGGGCGAGGTCAGCACGTCGAACTGCTGCCAGCCCGTGCCGATCGTGGTGTGGCTGCTCTTCGGCGTGTAACCCGACTGGCCGCAGCGGCCGGTGTACTGACGGAGTTCGCCGCCCGGGATCCGTACGAGCAGCTCGGCGCACCGGTCGCTGCCGGTGTCCGCGAACGGCACGGCGAGGGTGCCGGCCGGCCAGCCGGTCCCTGTCTTTTTGCCCGCGAAGCTGCCTGAGGTCTGCCCGAACTGAATGGTCAGCCCACCGGACGGGTTGAGGGTGACCAGGTCACCGGTGCCGAGCGCGCCCTGGTCGTGGAAGCCCGCCGTGCCACCGCTCACGGTGATGGCCCCGCTGGTGGTGTACGTCCCCGAGCCGTCCTCCGCGGTCGCCCGCAGGGTCCAGGTGTGCCGGCTGCTGCCGGCGAACTTCCCCGCGTCCGTCCGGCCGTCCCACTCGACGCTCGTCTCGGTGCCGGAGCCGCCCTTCAGGGTGCGTACGGTACGGCCGGTCACGTCCTTGACGGTGTACGTCCAGGTGACGGGCTTGTTGAACTGCCAGGTGCTGGCCCACGCCTCCGCGCCGTACCTGCCCTTGATGTCCATGTAGGAGTCACCGACATCGGAAGCCGTCTTCGTGAGGGGCTGTGCGGGCACGCCACTGGGCACGATGTGTACGGAGTTCGCGGCGTCGACGTAGGCGATGTCCCCGCCGAACTTGTCCACGGCCCAGGTCAGCCGTCGCTGGTCTGCCGTCTTCCCGGCCGGCAGGTCGGCCACCGCCCGGGGAGCGGCGGGCTTACCCGTGTGGAAGTCGGTCAGCAGCAGTTTCCCGGCGGTCCGGTCGTGCCGGACGAGGTACCCGTCGCCGACGAGGGCCGGCCCGGACGGCACGGTGAACGACTTCTTCGCCGTGCGGTCGTACACCCCGGCCGCGCCGGTCGTCCCGCAGTTCCAGTAGATCCAGCGTCCGACCGTGCGCACCTCCTTGAGCACGCAGGGAGCGCCGGTGGCGAGCGTCTGCACGACTTTCCGCTGCCCCAGATCGGTGGCGGTGAGCGCGCCGGTGGCGGAGGTCGCGGCCCAGAGCGTGGTGCCCCAGACGGACGCGGCGGTGGGCTTGCGGACGACGGGGTCGGCGGTGGCCCGGTTGCTCGGGCTCGGGTGCACACCGGCCTGCTGTTCGCCCAGCGAGCCGCCCTTGACGACCCATGCGCGCCCGGTGAGATCGACGATCTTGGCGGTACCCGCCCGATAGAGGGGGCTCCCCCAGTGCGCGTTTCCCGGCATCCTGTACTGAACGCCCTCCAGGCCGGCGTCATCTCCGTCGCCACCGACGAAAACGAGGCCGTAGTTGCCGTTGCCCGCGCCGACCAGCTCCACACAGTCACCCATGTCGCAGGGCACCCGTCTGGCGTGAGCGCCGTTGGCGAAGTACCCCACGTACCCGAGGCCCTGCCGGGCTCCCACGGTCACGCCGTCGGCCGACACCCGACGCTCGTACACCACCTGGTCACCACTGGGGCTCCGCTCCACGGTGTTCAGCCGCCCGCCGGAGAAGTCGAGGCCGTAGGTGCCGGCGGTCGCCACGACGGCCGGAACCGCGGTGGGGGCGGCCTCGGCAGGAACCACGGCCGTTGTCAGAACGGTCGCTCCCACCACGGACCCCACCAGTGCGGCACGGCCACGAACGAACGCGGTCAAAGCAGTCCCCTCCCGAGTGATGATCGAACAGCACGGGGAGGACGCGGCAGCGCACGCTGCGGTCTGTGCGAAGTGTGAAAGCCCCCCGGCCCCAACTCCCCCTGCGAGTCGGCTGACTTTAACAGCAGCCTCACAGGCTTCGACAGGGGATTTCGAACTCGTTCAATAAAACAGGGCCCGCACATCACCGAGGTGATGTGCGGGCCCTGTCTTCGCAGTCAGGCGATCGGACGATCAGCCGTTGCGCTTCCAGCGCGGCTTGTCGTCGCGGCGGCCGAAGGAACCGGTGCTCGTGCCGGTGCCCGTGGAGCGGTGGTCGTCACGGCGACCGGTGGGGCGGTCGGCGCCACCGGAGCGGAAGCCACCGGACGGGCGGTCGTCACGACGGTCGCGGTTGAACGGACGGTCGCCGCCACCGGAGCGGAAGCCACCGGACGGGCGGTCGTCACGACGGTCGCGGTTGAACGCCGGACGGTCGTTGTCGCGGTTGAAGCCGCCCGACGGACGGTCGTTGTCGCGGCGCTCGAAGGAACGGCCGCCACGGTCGTCACGACGGTCGCCGCCACCGGAGCGGAAACCGCCCGAGGGACGCTCGTCACGACGGTCACGGTTGAACGCCGGACGGTCGTTGTCGCGGCGCTCGAAGGAACGGCCGCCACGGTCGTCACGACGGTCGCCACCGGAGCGGAAACCGCCACCGACGGGACGGTCCTCACGACGGTCGTTGCTGCCGCGGAACGACGGACGGTCGCTGCTGCCGCGGTAGCCGTTGCTGCCGGCCGGACGGCCGCTGCGCTCGCCGACGCGGTCGCTGCCGCCGCGGTAACCGCCACGGTCGCCGCCGCGGTTGTCCCGGCGCTCGTAGTTGCCGCGGTCGTCGCGACGCTCCTCGCGGGCTGCGGGCTGCTCCGGCACGGAGGTGGCGGCCAGCAGTGCGGCCTCCGCCTCGGCGGCGACCTCGGCCACCGCTGCCTCGGGGTCGTCGCCCCGCTCGCGTGCGGCGCGGGCGACCAGGCGGTCGGCCTCCTCGCGCAGCTCCACGGCACGGCGCTGGATGCGCTCCAGCTGCTTGGTCAGGTCGGCGGCCTCGCGCTCGGCCTGCTTGGCGGCGTTGTTCGCGGAGTCGGCCTGGACCTCGGTGAGCGAACGGGCGCCGGTGATCTCGGCGACCTCCGGCTCGAAGACGCCCGCGCCCTGGACGATGTGACGCGAGGCGTCGACGCCCGCGTCCTCCATCAGGCGGAAGATCTGACGACGCTGGTGCGGCAGCGCCAGCGAGACGACGACACCGGACTTGCCGGCACGGGCGGTACGGCCCGAGCGGTGCAGGTAGTCCTTGTGGTCACCGGCCGGGTCCACGTTCAGGACCAGGTCGATGCCGTCGACGTGGATACCGCGGGCGGCGACGTCGGTCGCGACGAGCGCGTTGACGAAGCCCTTCTTGAAGTCCTCGAGCACGCGGGTACGGGCACCCTGCGTCATACCGCCGTGCAGGGCGTCCGCCTTGACACCGGCCTCGATGAGCTGCTCGGCGATGCGGTCGGCGCCCAGCTGGGTGCGGACGAAGATGATCGTGCGGCCCTTGCGGGCGGCGATCGCCGAGGTGACCGGCGCCTTGTCCTTCGGCTTCACGACGAGGACGTGGTGCGACATGGTCGAGACGTTGCCCTGGGCGGAGTCGACCTCGTGGGTGACCGGGTTGCTCAGGTAGCGCTTGACCAGGGTGCCGATCTCGTTCTCCATGGTGGCGGAGAAGAGCATGCGCTGGCCGCCGCCGGGGATCTGGTCGAGCAGCTCGGTGACCTCGGGCAGGAAGCCCAGGTCGGACATCTGGTCGGCCTCGTCGAGGACGGCGACCTGGACGTTCTCCAGGGAGCAGGCGCCCCGGTTGATGATGTCGCGCAGACGGCCCGGGGTGGCGACGAGGACGTCGACACCGCGCTCCAGCGCGTAGATCTGGTTGCCCATCGACGTACCGCCGCAGACGACCTTCATCTTCAGGCCGAGCACGTCGCCGTACGGCTGCAGCGCGTCCGCGACCTGCATCGCGAGCTCACGGGTCGGGGTGAGGATGATCGCGCGGGGCTTCTTCTTCTCGGTGTGCCCACCGGCCAGCGCGGCCAGGGTCGGCAGACCGAAGGAGAGGGTCTTGCCGGAGCCGGTACGGCCACGGCCCAGGATGTCCTTGCCGGCCAGGGCGTCCGGGATGGTCGCCGCCTGGATCGGGAAGGGCGACGTCACACCGTTCTGCGCGAGCTTGCGGACGATGCCCTCGGGCAGGCCCAGCTCGGCGAACGTGATGGTCGGCTCGGCGTCCGCGTCGTCGGCGGCGGAGTCGGCCTGCTCGGCCTCGGGGGCGTCGGTCGCGACGGCGTCGGCGACCTCTGCGACCTCGGCGACAACGGCCTCTGCGGCCTCGATGAGCTCGGCGCTCTCGACGTTCTCGGGCATGACGGTGTGGTCAGAACTGGAAATTGACATGCGAAATGCGAAACCTTCCGGAGTCTCGGCACGCGCCCGTAACTCCGTGTTTTCGCAATTTCGACCGCCTCAATGCGGTCCAGCCACGGCAAGGGAGAGTACGCGCCACACGGCGCTCTTCTGTGTCGGCGCCGGGCAATGGGATCAAACGATCTATAACCATACGCACTCTTCCCCCCATTGCGCAAACCGCCTCGGGCGGGCCACCCCCTCAAGCGGGTCCCACCTGCGGTGATGCCTCCGGAGTCCGCATCGCGTAGACGCCGTCCCTCGCGTCCTGAGCGTCGTTACGGAGCTGAGCGGCCGGCGAGGCCGAGGGTGCCGGCGGCTCCGGCTCGGAGGGCTCCGGCTCGGGCTCGGGCGGATCCGGCGGCTGCGGGGTCTCGGGGGTGCCGGGCGCCGGATCCGACGGAGCCGGCGGCTCCGGCTGCTCGGGCACCCCGGGGCCCGGGGCGGAGGGGGTCTGCGCCGGGGAATGACCGGCCCCCGCCGTTGCGGACCCGCCGGCTTTCGCACCCGGGCTGCCCAAGGGGGCGGCGGAGGCGCTCGGACCGGCGGACCGGCCCCCCTCGCCCTCGGAGTGCGCCGCGGCGCCGCCCCCCGTACGGGCCCGGCCGGTACCGGCCACCGTGGACCCGTCCGGCTCCGCCACCGAGCCCTTCGGCACGGAGGAGCGGGAAGGCGCCGGTTTCCCGCCGTCGGAGCCGATGCTCATACAGCCGGTGGACGCGGCGATCGTCACCGCAGTGACGGCCGCCCAGCGGACGGGAACGGGCAACTGGCGCACAGGGGCACCTCCGGGGGCGCGAAGAAGGACGCGGCATCGCGGAAACGAGCCGGGAGCGCTGTGCCCAACTCCCGCCGCCCCGCCGGGGACACGCCCCCGGGCAGGCCCGCACACCTCGTTCACACCTCGCGGGTGTGCCGCAACTCACCGGAATCCATGCGCGCACGGCCTCCGCCGCGCCCCGGACCCGAGCGCGAACGCCCACGCGTGACCGGCAACCCGCGTACGCGCGGCAGCTCGCCACCCGTATCCCAGCGCGTGCGCAGCTTCCCTTGGACGAGCGCGTGCGCAGCTTCCCGCCACCACCCGCACCCGCGCACGGAGAGCCCCCCGCCACGCCAGCGCGTGCCGCATCGGCCGTCACCCGTATCCGAGCGCGTGCCGCATCGGCCTGACCCGTACCCCAGCGCGTGCCCCATCGGCCTCACCCGTATCCGAGCGCGTGCAGCCTCTCGTCGTCGATGCCGAAGTGGTGGGCGATCTCGTGCACGACCGTGATCTCCGTCTCGGCGACGACGTCCTCGCGCGACTCGCACATCCGCAGCGTCGGCCCCCGGTAGATGGTGATCCGGTCGGGCAGCACGCCCGCGTACCACTCACCACGCTCGGTCAGCGGCGTGCCCTCGTAGAGCCCCAGCAGTTCTGGATCATCGGATTCCGGTTCGTCCTCGACGAACACCGCGACGTTGTCCATCAGCCCGGTGAGCTCCGGCGGGATCCGGTCCAGCGCCTCGCCGACCAGTTCCTCGAACGCTTCCCGCGTCATCTCCAGCACCCCGCCATTGTCACGTACGGGCGCCGGATGTGCCCCGGTGTGCCGGAAGCGCATATCCGCCTGGCCGCCGGGGCATACGCGCCCAATGGCCCGCGACCCGTTCCGTGCCGCAGCAGCCCGCGTCCGGCACCTCATCCGTCTCCGCCCACGCCCGCGCTCCGGCAGTCGGCCCGGCCGCGGCGCACTGCCCGCCGGTTCGCCGCATCCGTTCGCCCGCGCGCTCGGCCTGGTCGCCGTCGTGCTGTTCGGCGCCTGGCTGGGGCTGCTCGCCGTCGGCAGTGTCCGTACGCCCGTGGGCCCGATGGACACGACCATGACCCTGCGGCCCTCCCTCAGCGGCGGCACCAAGATCAACGTGTCACCGCTCGGCGCCCTCGAACTGGACTCGCACCACGCCCCGGTCCGGCTCGACGTCGACGTCGACCGCCTCGACCCGGTGCGCTCCGAGGCCCTGGTCCAACACCCGGAACGGCTCGCCGGCCTGGAGGACGAGGTCAGCGGCGACGTCGGCGCGGGTGCCCGTGAGCTCGCCGTGCGCTCCGTCGTCGCGGTCGTCTCCGGCGCCACCGCGCTCGGCCTCGTCGTCTACCGCAGGCCCCGGCGCGCCCTGGCCGCCGGAGGCCTCGCGCTCACGCTGCTGGCCGCCTCCGGCGTCGGGGCGTACGCCACCTGGAACCCCGAGTCGGTCCTGGAGCCGAAGTTCTCCGGGCTGCTCTCCAGCGCTCCCTCCGTCGTCGGTGACGCCCGCTCGATCGTCACCGACTTCGACGTCTACCAGCAGGAACTCGCCCGGCTCGTCACCAACGTCACCAAGCTGTACGACGCCACCTCGACGCTCCCCGTGTACAGCCCGGACCCCGCAACGCTGCGCGTCCTGCACGTCTCCGACATCCATCTCAACCCGGCGGCGTGGCACATCATCGGCTCGCTCGTCGAGCAGTACGACATCGACGTGATCGTCGACTCCGGCGACACGATGGACCACGGTGCGGCCGTGGAGAACAGCTTCCTCGACCCGATCAGCGATCTGGGCGCGCCCTACGTCTGGGTCCGCGGCAACCACGACTCGGCGGTGACGCAGAAGTATCTGCAGAGCAACAAGCGCTTCAGGAACGTGCACGTGCTGGACGAGGGCCGCGCGGTGAACGTCGGCGGGCTGCGGGTGGCGGGCATCGGGGACCCGCAGTTCACCCCGGACCGCACGGGCCCCGAGCAGGCCGAGGGCGCCCAGGAGGCTGCGGGCCTGCGGCTCGCCGCCGCGCTGCGCGACCAGCGACGGGCGGGCACCCCGGTGGACATCGCCGTCGCCCACGAGCCGGAGGCGGTGAGGCAGACGGACGGAACGGTTCCCCTCGCCCTGGCCGGCCATGTGCACCACCGGCAGAACCAGCTCATGAAGGGCGGCACCCGGCTGATGGTCGAGGGTTCCACCGGTGGCGGCGGGCTGCGCGCCGTACAGAACGAGAAGCCGGAGCAGGTGCTCGCGTCAGTGCTCTATCTGGACCGGTCCACCCGCCGTCTGCAGGCCTGGGACGAGATCACCCTCGGCGGCCTCGGTCTGACGACCGCCGAGGTCAGCCGCCATCTGCCGAAGGAGAGCCGGCCCGGCGCGACGCCCTCCCCTATTCGGTTTGGCTGACACCGAAACGCACGTGTATTGTCTCCGACGTGCCCAAGGGCGCCGGTCAGGACTCGACCGTTCTGAAACCTCAAAGGTTGAAGGAGAAGCGGAACCTCTTGAGGGGAAGCGGAGTCACCGGCTTCTCAACTTTCCCTTCGGGCGACAGACGCAGAAGCAAGCTGTACCAGCAGTTCTGCCCTCATCGTCTAGTGGCCCAGGACGCCGCCCTTTCAAGGCGGTAGCACGGGTTCGAATCCCGTTGGGGGCACGCACAACCTGTGCGACACTTAGTCGCACAAAGCTTGGTCCTGTGGAGCAGTTTGGAGTGCTCGCCACCCTGTCAAGGTGGAGGCCGCGGGTTCAAATCCCGTCAGGACCGCTGCAGCCCTTGTGAGCTGCGTGGCTGGGTAGCTCAGTTGGTACGAGCGATCGCCTGAAAAGCGATAGGTCGCCGGTTCGATCCCGGCCCCAGCCACCACCCGAAGGCCCCGTCCGATGGACGGGGCCTTCGTCGTGTCAGGCGTCCTCCCGTTCCGCCGTGTTCACCGCGTCCGTGTCCCCGTCCGGGTGCGCTCCGGCCCCGCCCCGGCGCCGCCCGGAGCGCACCGCGAGCACGAGCAGCACCACGGCCACCACCGCGACCAGCAGTATCCCGTCCGGCACGCGCGCACCGATCCCTTGGGCCCACTGCTCGACGGCGAACGACTGGTCCACGTTCAGCAGGCCGGGCAACGCGGTCGTCCCGTCGTACGCCAGGAACAGTGCGCCGAGGCCGATGAAGAAGAGTCCCGAAAGCAGCGTGGTGGTGTGCAGCTCGAAGCGGCCGAGCCGCAGGGCACGACCCCGCAGCCACGCCCGCCGGCCCAGGTCGAACCGCTCCCAGAGCAGCGCGAGCAGGAAGAGCGGTACCGCCATGCCCAGCGCGTAGACGGCGAGCAGCAGTCCTCCGTACGCCGGGCTGCCGCCGAGGGCCGCGACGGTGAGGACGCTCCCGAGGATCGGCCCGGCGCAGAAGCCCGCGAGGCCGTAGACGGCACCGAGCGCGTAGACGGACAGGGCGGTCGTGGGGCGGATCCGGCCGCTGAGGGCGGAGATCCGGCGCGAGGCGAAGCCCAGTCCCACGATCTGCGCGATGCCCAGCCCGATGATCAGCCAGCCCGCGCCGAGTACGAGGGCGTCGCGATGGCTGTAGAAGATCCGTCCGGCGTACGAGCCCGCGGCGCCGAGCGGCACGAGGGTGGTGGCCAGGCCCGCGTAGAAGATCCCGGTCCGGGCGAGCAGCCGGGAGGCGGAGTCGATGGAGTACGCGAAGAAGGCGGGGAGCAGCAGGGCGCTGCACGGGCTGAGCAGGGCCAGCAGCCCGCCGAGGAACGCGGCGAAGTAGCCGATGTCCGCCGTCACTTCGCGGAGCCCTGAGCTGAGGCGGAGCCCGGTCCGGGGGACGCGGAGCCCGGTTCCGGCGACGCGGAGCCCGGCTTCGGGGATGCCGGGTCCTTGCTGTCCTGGCCCGCGTGGCCCAGGTTCTCCGCCCGGTCAGCCGCCTGCTCGATGGCCTGGATGAAGGTCTGTGCCGGCTGCGCCCCGGCGATCGGGCGGCCGTTGATCAGGAAGGACGGGGTGGACGTCGCGCCGATCCCGTACCCCTGCTCCTGGTCCTCGCTCACCGCCGCCGCGGCCGCCGGGCCGTCCGCTTCGCGGACGAAGCGGTCGAGGTCGGGTACCCCGGCCTCGGCGGCGAGCGCCTTCAGCCGGTCCTTGCCGAACCCCTTCTCCTTGACTCCTTCGGCGTACGCGGCGCGGTGGAACTCCCAGAAGCGGCCCTGCTGCCCGGCGGCCCAGGAGGCCCGCGCGGCGGCCTCGGACTCGGCGCCGAAGATCGGGAAGTTGCGCCACTCGATGCGCAGGGTGCCGTTGTCGACGTACTTCTTCACCAGGGCGGGTTCCGTGTCCCTGGCGAACTTTCCGCAGTAGCCGCACTTGAAGTCGGCGTACTCGATGAGGACGACGGGCGCATCCGCCCGGCCCAGCGCCAGCTTGTCGCCGGCGTCGCGCCGGGCGAGCTTCGCCAGCTCCGGGTAGACGCCCTCGTCCGGGTCCGCCGTGACACCGGACACCACCGAGGACGAGGAACCGGGGCCGTGGGCGTCGGGGGCGGTCGCCCGGTAGGACACGTAACCGAACAGCGCGGCGGCGACGACAACCCCGGCGCCGTAGATCAGCGGCTTCCTGCGGGCTGCCCGGGACGACGGCTTCGAGGACGGCTTGGGCATGGATGTGGGCATGCGGAACTCCGAGCTGGTGATGCGGGAGGGATGAGGAGGGACGGCAGGGCGGGGGCGGGCCGTCTACACCCTCAGTACGGAGAGTTCCACCGGGCTCGGCGCGGCCGCGTCGGGTCCGCGCGGCGTCATCGGTGCGGGCGGCTGCGCCGGGCCCGGGAGGGTGGCGGCGGGCAGACCCCATTCGGCGAGACCGGGCGCCAGGTCGTGGGCCGCGCGGGCCCGCCCGGGAACGGCCGGTTCGGTGCCGTCGTGCTTGCCCGTCCTGCCGCAGCCCGGAAGTCCGTCTCCCTGCCCGAGGCTCGTCGTCACGTCGGCGGACGGACCCGCTGGGGACGGCGACGCGGAAGCCGTCGACGGTCCGCAGAACAGCCCCAGGACGACCGCGAGGGCCGCCACCAGGCAGCACCACGACGAACGGGACATGGCGGGCGGGCCTTCCGGCAGGGGGCGTCGACAGAGGATCAACTGTCCGGAATGGTACGTGCTGTGATCACGCCGTCCCCGGCTGTACGGGTCCGGTGACCGAGACCGCGCGAAATAGGTTCGCCGTTCGTCGGGCCCGGGTGAGATCCTGGAACCCGTATGTCTACTTCCTTTGCCGATCTCCAGTCCCAGCTCGGGCAGCTCTCGCTCCGCGACGCGCACCGGCTCGGCCGCCGCCTCGAAGGCGCGCGCCGCATTCGCAAGCCCGAGGCCCAGCAGGCCGTGCTGGACGAGATCGCGGCCCAGGCCACGAAGGCAGCCGGGCGGCTCGCGCTGCGGGCCGGGCGGATGCCTGCCCTCTCGTACCCCGAACAGCTGCCGGTCAGCCAGAAGAAGGACGAGATCCTGGAGGCGATACGCGACCACCAGGTCGTGATCGTCGCCGGTGAGACCGGCTCCGGCAAGACCACTCAGATCCCCAAGATCTGCATGGAGCTGGGCCGTGGCGTCCGCGGCATGATCGGGCACACCCAGCCGCGCCGGATCGCGGCGCGCACGGTGGCCGAGCGCATCGCCGAGGAGCTGAGCACGCCGCTGGGCGAGGCGGTCGGCTGGAAGGTCCGCTTCACCGACCAGGTCAACCAGGACGCGACCTTCGTCAAACTGATGACGGACGGCATCCTGCTCGCCGAGATCCAGACGGACCGCGAGCTGCTCGCGTACGACACGATCATCATCGACGAGGCCCACGAGCGGTCGCTGAACATCGACTTCCTGCTCGGCTATCTGGCCCGGCTGCTGCCCAAGCGCCCGGACCTGAAGGTCGTCATCACCTCGGCGACCATCGACCCGGAGCGCTTCGCCCGCCACTTCGGCGAGGCCCCGATCGTCGAGGTCAGCGGGCGTACGTATCCCGTGGAGGTGCGGTACCGCCCGCTGCTGGAGGAGGACAGCGAGGACTCCGACCGCGACCAGATCACCGCGATCTGCGACGCCGTCGACGAGCTTCAGACGGAGGGTCCCGGCGACGTCCTGGTCTTCCTCTCCGGGGAGCGCGAGATCCGTGACACGGCGGACGCGCTGGGCAAACGCAACCTCAGACACACCGAGGTGCTCCCCCTCTACGCGCGCCTGTCGCACGCCGAGCAGCACCGCGTGTTCCAGCGCCACACCGGACGCCGGGTCGTCCTCGCGACGAACGTCGCCGAGACCTCGCTGACCGTTCCCGGCATCAAGTACGTGATCGACCCGGGCAACGCCCGCATCTCCCGCTACAGCCACCGCACCAAGGTCCAGCGGCTGCCGATCGAGCGGATCTCGCAGGCCAGCGCCAACCAGCGCAAGGGCCGTTGCGGCCGTACGTCGGACGGCATCTGCATCCGGCTGTACTCCGAGGACGACTTCCTGACCCGTCCGGAGTTCACGGACCCGGAGATCCTCCGTACGAACCTGGCCTCCGTCATCCTCCAGATGAGCGCGGCAGGCCTCGGCGACATCGAGAAGTTCCCCTTCATCGACCCGCCGGACCACCGCAACATCCGCGACGGCGTGCAGCTCCTCCAGGAGCTGGGCGCGCTGGATCCGGAGGAGAAGGATCCGAAGAAGCGGCTCACCCCGCTGGGCCGCAAGCTCTCGCAGCTGCCGGTCGACCCGCGGCTGGCCAGGATGGTCATCGAGGCAGACCGGAACGGCTGCGTCCGCGAGGTCATGGTCATCGCCGCCGCGCTCTCCATCCAGGACCCGCGCGAGAGGCCGTCCGAGAAGCAGACGCAGGCCGACCAGCAGCACGCCCGGTTCAAGGACGAGACGTCGGACTTCCTGGCGTTCCTGAACCTGTGGCGCTACATCCGCGAGCAGCAGAAGGAACGCGGCTCCTCCAGCTTCCGCCGGATGTGCAAGCAGGAGTACCTCAACTTCCTGCGCATCCGCGAATGGCAGGACATCTACGCGCAGCTGCGCACGGTCGCCAAGCAGATGGGCATCGAACTCAACGAGGACGATGCTCCGGAGCAGTCGGTGCACACCTCGCTGCTGGCCGGTCTGTTGTCGCACATCGGGCTGAAGGACACCGAGAAGAACGAGTACCTGGGTGCCCGCAGCGCCAAGTTCGCGATCTTCCCGGGGTCGGCGCTGTTCAAGAAGCAGCCCCGGTTCCTGATGTCGGCCGAGCTGGTGGAGACGTCCCGGCTGTGGGCGCGGGTCAACGCCCGGGTCGAGCCGGAGTGGATCGAGCCGCTGGCCGGACATCTGCTGAAGCGCACCTACAGTGAGCCGCACTGGGAGAAGGACCAGGCGGCGGTGATGGCGTACGAACGCGTCACGCTGTACGGCGTACCGATCGTGGCCCAGCGCAAGGTCAATTTCGGCCGGATCGACCAGGAGGCCTCGCGGGATCTCTTCATCCGCAACGCCCTGGTCGAGGGCGACTGGCGCACGCACCACCAGTTCTTCCACGACAACCGCAAACTCCTCGGTGAGGTCGAGGAGTTGGAGCACCGCGCGCGGCGCCGCGACATCCTCGTGGACGACGAGACGCTGTTCGACTTCTACGACCAGCGGATTCCCGAACACGTCGTCTCGGGCGCGCACTTCGACTCGTGGTGGAAGCACAAGCGCAAGGACGAGCCGGACGCGCTGGACTTCGAGCGCTCCATGCTCATCAACGAGAAGGCCGGGGCCGTCACCAAGGACGACTACCCGGACTCCTGGCGGCAGGGCAAGCTCAAGTTCCGGGTGACGTACCAGTTCGAGCCCGGCGCGGATGCCGACGGCGTGACCGTCCACATCCCGCTCCAGGTGCTCAACCAGGTCACGTCCGAGGGCTTCGACTGGCAGATCCCGGGCCTGCGCGAGGAAGTGGTCACCGAGCTGATCCGTTCCCTGCCCAAGCCCATCCGCCGGCACTACGTCCCCGCGCCGAACTACGCGGACAAGTTCCTGGACCGGGCCGTGCCCCTGCAGGAGCCGCTGCCGGTGACGCTGGCCCGCGAGCTCCAGCGGATGGTCGGCGTCCCGGTCACCGCGGACGACTTCGACCTGGGCCGGGTCCCGGACCACCTGAAGATCACGTTCCGGGTCGTCGACGAGCGCCGCCGCAAGGTCGCCGAGGACAAGGACCTGGAGGCGCTGCGCGTCCAGCTGCGCCCCAAGGCCCGTCAGGCCCTCTCCCAGGCCGCCGCGGCGACCGCGGGGCCCTCCGGTGAGTCCATCGAGCGTTCGGGGCTCACGGACTGGACGATCGGCACGCTGGACCGGGTCTTCGAGACGCGGCGGGCGGGGCAGCCGGTCAAGGCGTTCCCGGCCCTGGTCGACCAGGGCGAGACCGTGGCCGTACGGCTCTTCGACACAGAGGCCGAGCAGCAGCAGGCGATGTGGCGCGGCACCCGGAAGCTGATCCTGCTGAACATCCCGGTGAATCCGGCGAAGTTCGCCTCGGACAAGCTGACGAACCAGCAGAAGCTCGCCCTGTCCCGTAATCCGCACGGCTCCATCCAGGCGCTCTTCGACGACTGCGCGATGGCGGCGGCGGACCGGCTGATCGCCGCGCACGGCGGTCCCGCCTGGGACGAGTCCTCGTTCCGGAAGCTGTACGACAAGGTGCGCGCCGACCTGGTGGACCTGACCGTCCGCACGATCGGCCAGGTCCAGCAGATCCTGGCGGCCTGGCAGGCCTGCGAGCGCCGGCTGAAGACCACCAACAGCCTGGTCCTGATCAACAACGTCACGGACGTACGGGATCATCTCGCCCGCCTCGTGCCGCCGGGGTTCGTCACCCTGACCGGTCTGCGCAGGCTGCCCGACCTGATGCGCTACCTGGTCGCCGAGGACCGCCGGCTCCAGCAGATGCCGACGAACGCCCAGCGCGACACCACGCGCATGGAGAAGGTCCACGAGATGCAGGACGAGTACGCCTGGCTGCTGGAGCAACTGCCGCAGGGCAGGCCCGTTCCGCAGGAGGTCCTGGACATCCGCTGGATGATCGAGGAGCTGCGGGTCAGCTACTTCGCGCACGCCCTGGGCACCGCGTTCCCCGTCTCCGACAAGCGGATCGTGAAGGCGATCGACGCCGCGGCCCCGTAGCCCGCACGCCGGTGGGGCCGTAACGGCCCCACCACCAGGAGTGAGGTCGACCGCACCCTCCGACCTCCTGTACAGTCTGTCTTCGCAGCCAGCCGCAAGGCAGCCGCGAAAACCTGGTCCTGTGGAGCAGTTTGGAGTGCTCGCCACCCTGTCAAGGTGGAGGCCGCGGGTTCAAATCCCGTCAGGACCGCAGTGACGAAAGCCCGGATCCCCTGGATCCGGGCTTTCGTGCGTCTTGACTCCGGCGTCCGCCGACGAGTACTCAGAAGCCAAGGGCTGCCCCTGGTTTTCCCGGGCGGGGCGGCGCGCACCCACCGGGAGGTGGCGCGGATGGCGGCGTCCACGGGCGAGGGCTTCCTGCCGGAGTGGTCCGGTGCCCGCGAGCCGGTCCCGGCCCGGGTCCCCGACCCCGCGCGCAGGCGTGCGCCCCGGCACGAGATCCGCGCCCTGCTCCGCGCCCATCTGGCGGCGGCTACGGGCTATCGCCACCTCACCCGGCACTGCGCGGTCTGCGCGCGGTTGCTGCGGCTCGCCATGGAGCCCCTGACGGCCCCCGGACCGGCGGAAGGGACGGCGGAGCCCCCGACGGCCCCCGAAGCCCCGGAACAGACCACACGGCCCGTGACGGACGCCCGGCCACCGGAACGGTCCGTGCGGCCGCCGGCCGCCCCGGAGCCGCCGGAACAGACCGCACGGCCCGTGATCACCCCCCGGCCGCCGGAACAGACCGTGGGGCCTGTGACCGCCCCGAGGCCGCCTCGACGGACCGCAGAGCCGGTGACGGGCCCCGGAGCCCCGCAGGAGGCCGTTGAGCCGTCGCATACGGCCCCCGCAGGACGGTCCGGCCGCCCGCGGACACCGGCCCGCCCGGCCCCCTCAGCGCCTTCAATGCCTCCTCCGGACCCCGGAGGAGGCCCCAAGGACCCCGAAGAGGGCTCCAGGGACCGGCGCGGCCCCACACGGACGCGGGACGAAAGTCCTCCCGCCACGTGACGAATGGCTTGGCGTTCCGCTCCACCGCAGTGGCAGGCTCGTACTTGGCAAGACTCGTGCCATGTGACGGGTGTCACCGAAACTGTTTTCAGAAGGGGTGGCTTTACACCCTTCCTACAACTGGCGAATTTAATATGTGCAATTGCACCCCTCGGCGGGGGTGCCCCCGAGAACCTCCACCCCACCCCGATCCGCCCTCCACGGGGCCGGGGCGCACACCTTCCGACAGAGTCGAATACGTCCGCACAAGCCCGGCTCGGAGCCAACCGGACGCCCGGTTTCCAGCGGCCGGATAAGGGCGTGACACCGGGGGGACGACGGGTGCCGACGCCCGCCGGGCGCACAAAAAGATCGCGCTGGACCCGGCGGAGTCCAGCGCGATCTCATGACGACACCCGTATGGCACAGGTATGGCGCCCGTTGGGGCGGGCGCCCGTCATATGGAGCTATGGGTGGGCTATGCGGGTTGGGGGACCCAAAAGCCCAGTTGTGACGCGGCGACAGGGGTATGTCAGGCCTCGCTGCGCTGCTGCGGAATACCCGCAAGCAGTGCGCGGACCTCTGCCTCGCGGTACCGGCGATGTCCACCGAGCGTGCGGATGGACGTGAGCTTGCCTGCCTTGGCCCAACGGGTAACCGTCTTCGGGTCCACGCGGAACATCGTGGCAACCTCAGCCGGGGTCAGCAGCGGCTCGGCATCAGGGGTGCGAGCGGTCATGAGCGGCCTCCTCGGGAGAACCGAACCATCTCGGTTCTTTCCTCTAAATTCTGCACCTTGACCCGCGTTGCCCGAAATGGCGGACGCGGGCCGAGTCGGTTATAGGACGAACGGCTTGTCCTCGGCACTACAACTACACCATCCGTCCAGCCACGTCGGCCAAACCGATGGAATTGCCCTCCCAGGTGTTCATCAGCGACGGAAGCCGATGGACCATGCCATAGCGGACAGTCACGCCACCGTGACGATCAGTCACAGAGCGATCAGGAGTCATCAGACCCCCCATAGAGTGCAATGCTGAGCATTCCGCCCATACTTGGACGGAAGGAGTCCTCCCCGGACTCCTTGTCCTATTTTGGCACGAGGAGTAGGGAAGGACGCAAGGGCCCCGTAAGTGCTATCCATCACGCTTGAGGCAAAGGCCCGGTTCGGGACGTAGGTCCTACGACCACTGGGGTACGGTTCCGCCTCTTCACCCTCACGTGTCACACAGGCCACAGGTTCATAGAGCGTCAGTTCGCGAACTGGCGATCCCTCACGGCCCTCCAGCGCTCCGCGAGACGGGCGTACGCCTCGCTCGCGCCCTCGGCGTCCCCGGCACCCAGCGCCGCGATGCCCTCCGCCACGTCCGCGGCGCTCCGGTCCCCGGCGAGCTGCTCGGCCGGCAGGGCGTGCACCAGCCCGCCGTAGTCCAGCTCCACGAGCGAGCGCGGATGGAACTCCTCCAGCCACCGCCCGACATCCACGAGCCCCTCGGTCAGCGGACCGTCGTCCATGGACTCCCGCAGCGTCTTCAGACCCCGGGCCAGCCTGCGCCGCGCCTGGACCATCGGCGTCCGGTACCGCAGCACGGGCGGCTCACCGTCCTGTCCCGCCTCCCGGTACTCGCGCTCCTCGTCCGAGAACAGGACGAACCAGCGCACCGGGACCTGCCACACCGCCGTCCTGATCCACGGCCGGGCATCAGGATTGCGCTCCGCCCACCGTTCGTGGTCCGCCACGGCCTGCCCGCGCACCACGGGCGGCAGCACCGCGTCGAGCACCGCCCCCGGAAACATGTCCGCCAGCCCGTCCAGCGCCAGCCACCCGCGCAGCCGGGTCCGCCACGGGCAGACGCACACCACGCCGTCCACCTCGGCGACGAACGCGTCGGCGCTCTCGTGCGCCGGCACACCGACCGGCGGGGTCGCCGCCAAGTCGGCCAGGGAACGGCGCAGTTCGTCCTGGGCCGTAGGGACCGGCCCGCCGCCCGCGTAGCGGGCCCAATGAGCGCGTTCGGCCTCCGGGAAGGCCGACAGCGGCTCGTAAACCCGGAGGTAGGACGCGTAAGGGACGAGCACCGAAGACACCACCGACATGCAGCGATCGTGTCACGCCCGTACTCCTGTAGTGGGTGATCCACGGCACTGGACCGGTTCCGCGCCCCCGGAGGACTTACGCTCTTGCCCAGTCGGACCGTCCGTGCCGGTCGGTCCGGGGCCCTCCCCACCTTCAGGGGGGTCTTCCCGCCGCTTCGTACTTGGGAGTCACCACAGTGACCGATGTGACCGACGGCGTCCTGCACACCCTGTTCCACTCGGATCAGGGGGGCCACGAACAAGTCGTGCTCTGCCAGGACCGTGCCACCGGCCTCAAGGCCGTCATCGCCATCCACTCCACTGCCCTGGGCCCGGCCCTCGGCGGCACCCGTTTCTATCCGTACGCCTCCGAGGAGGAGGCCGTCGCGGACGCGCTGAACCTGGCGCGCGGCATGTCGTACAAGAACGCCATGGCCGGTCTCGACCACGGCGGCGGCAAGGCGGTCATCATCGGTGACCCCGAGCAGATCAAGACCGAGGAACTCCTGCTGGCCTACGGCCGTTTCGTGGCCTCGCTCGGCGGGCGTTACGTCACGGCCTGCGATGTCGGCACGTACGTCGCGGACATGGACGTCGTGGCCCGCGAGTGCCGCTGGACCACCGGCCGATCCCCCGAGAACGGCGGCGCCGGCGACTCCTCCGTGCTGACCGCGTTCGGTGTCTTCCAGGGCATGCGCGCCTCCGCCCAGCACCTCTGGGGCGACCCGACGCTGCGTGGCCGGAAAGTGGGGGTCGCGGGTGTCGGCAAGGTGGGCCACCACCTCGTCGAGCACCTGCTGTCGGACGGCGCCGAGGTCGTGATCACCGATGTGCGGGACGAGTCCGTGCGCCGGATCACCGAGAAGCACCCCGAGGTCGCCGTCGTGGCCGACACGGAGGCGCTGATCCGTACCGAAGATCTGGACATCTACGCGCCGTGCGCGCTCGGCGGCGCCCTGAACGACGCCACCGTCCCGGTGCTGACCGCCTCGGTGGTGTGCGGCGCGGCCAACAACCAGCTCGCGCACCCGGGTGTCGAGAAGGACCTGGCGGACCGCGCGATCCTGTACGCACCCGACTACGTGGTGAACGCGGGGGGTGTCATCCAGGTCGCGGACGAGCTGCACGGCTTCGACTTCGACCGGTGCAGGGCGAAGGCATCGAAGATCTTCGACACGACTCTCGCCATCTTTGCGCGCGCGAAGGCTGACGGCATTCCGCCGGCGGCCGCGGCCGACCGGATCGCCGAGCAGCGCATGGCCGAGGCCCGCCGCGGCTGACCCCCGGCACCGTCGGCCGAGCGTGCCGGGCTCCCTGCGGGGAGCCGTTCCCGCGCATCGCCCACCGACCCGCCGACCGGCGAGACAAGACTCACGCCGGTCGGCGGGTCGCATGCCAATATGAGGTTAAAATCGCAGTTGACCAGCGAGGACGGAGCTCCTCGATGGTCCTCTTCCGGGGCGTGTGATGCGGGCGGCGTACCGTATGGCCGCGGAAGCAGGTACCGTTAAAGCCCTACAGGCGCGGTCTCTCTGTCGAGAGTCCGTCCTGAAACATGAACGCGTGTCAAGACTCTGGGGCCGTCGAGCCCCGTCACCGAGGGGGTCGAGCCATGGGGCGCGGCCGGGCAAAGGCCAAGCAGACCAAGGTCGCCCGTCAGCTGAAGTACAGCAGCGGCGGGACTGACCTGTCGCGTCTGGCCAATGAGCTGGGCGCATCACCTTCGAGTCAACCACCGAACGCCGAGCCGTTCGAGGACGACGACGAGGAAGATGACCCGTACGCACAGTACGCGGATCAGTACAACGATGATGACGACGACGAGGACGACCAGTCCGGTCCGTCGTCACAGCGCCGCGGCGCTTGACCTCGCGCTGACACATCAACCCGGTCCGGGCCTGTCCCGGACCGGGTTCTGTGCTGTCCAGGTCCGGATGCGTCGTGGCGTCCGGCCGCCGGGCGGACCTTCCGGCCCGCCCGGCGCATGACCGTACGATTTTCCGCAGCCCGTCGGCCGCCCCGCCGAGCGCGTCCGCCGGACCGCTCCCGCGCTCAGCGCGCGTACGTACCCACGAGCTCCGCGCCCGTCGTGTGCGCGCCGCGGTCGGTGATCTCGCCCGCCACCCAGGAGTCGACCCCGCGGTCGGCCAGGGTCGTCAGCGCGGCGTCCACCGAATCGGCCGGGACGATCGCGATCATGCCGACGCCCATGTTGAGCGTCTTCTCCAGTTCCAGCTGCTCGACCTGGCCGGCCTTGCCCACGAGGTCGAAGACCGCGCCGGGCGTCCAGGTGGAGCGGTCCACCGTGGCGTGCAGGGAGTCCGGGATGACCCGGGCCAGGTTGTTCGCCAGACCGCCGCCGGTGACGTGGCTGAAGCCGTGCACCTCGGTCGTACGGGTCAGCGCCAGGCAGTCCAGGGAGTAGATCCTGGTCGGCTCCAGGAGCTCCTCGCCGAGCGTCCGGCCGAACTCCTCGACCTCGCGGTCCAGCGTCCAGCCGGCCCGGTCGAAGACGACGTGGCGGACGAGCGAGTACCCGTTGGAGTGAAGACCGGACGACGCCATCGCGATGACGGCGTCACCCCGGCGAATGCGGTCCGGGCCCAGCAGCCGGTCGGCCTCGACCACGCCCGTACCGGCACCGGCGACATCGAAGTCGTCCGGGCCGAGCAGGCCGGGGTGCTCGGCGGTCTCGCCGCCGACCAGGGCGCAGCCGGCCAGCACACAGCCTTCGGCGATGCCCTTCACGATGGCCGCGACACGCTCGGGATGCACCTTGCCGACACAGATGTAGTCGGTCATGAAGAGCGGCTCGGCACCGCACACGACGAGGTCGTCCACGACCATGCCGACGAGGTCGTGGCCGATGGTGTCGTACACGCCCATCTGGCGGGCGAGGTCGACCTTCGTCCCGACGCCGTCCGTGGCGGAGGCGAGGAGCGGACGCTCGTAGCGCTTGAGCGCCGAGGCGTCGAAGAGTCCGGCGAAGCCGCCGAGCCCGCCGAGGCCTGCGACCTCGGGGCGCTGCGTCTTCTTCACCCACTGCTTCATCAGCTCTACGGCGCGGTCGCCGGCCTCGATGTCGACGCCCGCTGCCGCGTAGGAAGCACCTGTTGTCTCAGACATGGCCTGGGATCTTTCGTGTGGAAGAACGGGGCTGGTGGAAGGGCTGCCGTGCGGTCCGGGTCACGGACGGCGCAGCGCGTCGGCCGCGGCGGTCGCCGCAGGGCCTGCCGCCAGCTCGGTCTCCAGCAGCTGCTTGCCGAGCAGCTCCGGGTCCGGGAGCTCCATCGGGTACTCGCCGTCGAAGCAGGCGCGGCACAGGTTCGGCTTGTCGATCGTCGTCGCCTCGATCATCGCGTCGATCGAGATGTACGAGAGCGAGTCGGCCCCCATCGACGTGGCGATCTCGTCGACGGACATGCCGTTGGCGATCAGCTCGGCGCGGGTGGCGAAGTCGATGCCGAAGAAGCAGGGCCACTTCACCGGCGGGGACGAGATCCGGATGTGGATCTCGGCGGCGCCGGCCTCGCGGAGCATCCGGACGAGTGCGCGCTGGGTGTTGCCGCGGACGATCGAGTCGTCGACGACCACCAGTCGCTTGCCCTTGATGACTTCCTTGAGCGGGTTCAGCTTGAGCCGGATACCCAGCTGCCGGATGGTCTGCGACGGCTGGATGAAGGTCCGGCCGACGTAGGCGTTCTTCACCAGTCCGGCGCCGAACGGGATGCCGCTGGCCTCCGCGTAACCGATGGCGGCGGGGGTGCCGGACTCCGGTGTCGCTATCACCAGATCGGCCTCGACCGGGGCCTCGGCGGCCAGCTTGCGGCCCATCTCCACCCGGGAGAGGTAGACGTTGCGCCCGGCGATGTCCGTGTCGGGACGGGCCAGGTAGACGTACTCGAAGACACAGCCCTTGGGCTTCGCTTCTGCGAAGCGAGAGGTGCGCAGGCCGTTCTCGTCGATGGCGACGAGCTCACCCGGCTCGATCTCGCGGACGAAGCTGGCGCCGCAGATGTCGAGGGCGGCGGACTCGGAGGCCACCACCCAGCCGCGCTCCAGCCGGCCGAGGACCAGCGGGCGGATGCCCTGCGGGTCGCGGGCCGCGTAGAGCGTGTGCTCGTCCATGAAGACGAGGGAGAAGGCACCCCTCACCTCGGGAAGCACCCTGGTGGCCGCTTCCTCGATGGTGAGCGGCTTGCCGTCGTCGTCGGTCTGGCCGGCGAGCAGCGCCGTCACGAGATCCGTGTCGTTGGTCGCGGCGACCTGGGTGGCGCGACCGTCCTTGCGCGGAAGGTCGGCGACCATCTCGGCCAGCTGGGCCGTGTTGACCAGGTTGCCGTTGTGACCCAGGGCGATCGAGCCGTGCGCGGTCGCACGGAACGTCGGCTGCGCGTTCTCCCACACCGAGGCACCGGTGGTGGAGTAGCGGGCATGACCGACCGCGATATGGCCCTGGAGCGATCCCAGAGACGTTTCGTCGAAGACCTGCGAGACCAGTCCCATGTCCTTGAAGACCAGGATCTGGGACCCGTTGCTCACTGCGATGCCCGCGGACTCCTGTCCACGGTGCTGCAGGGCATACAGTCCGAAATAGGTGAGCTTGGCGACCTCTTCGCCCGGAGCCCAGACACCGAAGACGCCGCAAGCGTCCTGGGGGCCCTTTTCTCCGGGGAGCAGGTCGTGGTTGAGTCGTCCATCACCACGAGGCACGCCACCGAGTGTAGGCGAGATCGACCACTGGTCCGAATTGGGGACGCCCCGCCGGACTGCGGAAGAAGCACCCCCGAAACCCCCTCCACGGCCGCACCGAGCAGTGACGCGGAGTGATCGGCGCCCGGGGGCGAGCAGTCGGCCGCAGCCGCCTCGGGGCAGTCGCCGCCCGGATCGACGGCGGGTTACCGACGGGTTCCGGCCACGGAATCGCAGGCCGGCCGAGCACGTTCGTGGCACTCCGTGAGGAGCCCCGCCCCGGCCTCTCGCGGGGTGGCCGAACGCTCGTTTCGTGGTGAGCCTCACACCGGGTGGCCGCGCGGGCGACCGGTATGCGGCCTCTTGTGACACCCGGGATGACACCCGCGGGCGCCGACGCGCAAGCCGGCGGGAGCCGCCGGGCCGGCTGACGTGCCGTCCGGAGTGCGAGACCGGCGTTGACAGGCGCATGCCTCATTGGCAGGCTCCTGCCCCATGCAGCCCCTCGGTGATCGCACGGTCACACTCGTGGAGCGCCGCCACGTCGATCTGGGACGTGTGTCGAGCGCCATCTGTCGCCACGCCTGATTCACCGGCGCGCGAGGGCTTCCCTTTCCCCTTCCTCCACCCCGCTCCCCCGATTCCCCGATCTCCCGTTCTCCGCGCGGCCGCTGTGTGACCGGCGGTTCCGGCAGGCCGGACGGGCGCGGGACTCCTGGGCCTCTCGCATTCCTGCCGCTCCCGGCGCTCGCCTGTCCTTCTTGCGCCCGACGCGGCCCTCGCGCGTCCGTGACCGTCCGTCCGGCCCGTAGCCGGTTCCGTACGCCTCCCTTGTCCACGACGCCCGCACCCGTCGCCGCACCCCGGCACCGGCGGGCGGGACGGATCCCCCTTCGCCCTCGTCGCCCTCCGCGGCCGGGTCCTGCCCTGGAGCAGTCATGCCTACTCGTGATGCGCACACCGGTTCAAGTAATCCCCTGTCGCGGCGCGCCTTCGGAACGGCCGTGGGCGCCACCGCCGCGACCGCCGCCGTGGGGCTGTCGACGGCCCCCGCCGTCGCCGCACCGACGGAGGCGGCCACGCACGAGCAGCCGTTCCGGGCAGCCCGGGGCCGGCACTCCCGGCGGCCCAACATCCTCTTCATCCTCGGGGACGACCTCGGCTGGGCCGATCTCTCCTCCTACGGTTCGCCGGACATCCGCACCCCGAACCTGGACCGGCTCGGCCGGCAGGGCGTGCGTTTCACCGACGCCTACGCCGGGTCCGCGACCTGCTCGCCGACCCGGTTCAGCCTGTACACCGGCCGCTACCCCGGGCGTACGAAGGGCGGCCTCGCCGAACCCATCGCGGACCGCTCGGCCGGCCTCGAACCCACCCATCCGACCCTCGCCTCGCTGCTGCGCGGTGCGGGGTACGCGACCGCGCTGATCGGCAAGTGGCACTGCGGCTACCTGCCGGACTACAGCCCCACCAAGTCGGGCTGGGACGAGTTCTTCGGCAACTTCGGCGGGGCGCTGGAGTACTACTCGAAGCTCGGCCTCGGCGGCGAGTACGACCTCTACGAAGGCGATGCCGAGTACAAGGACCTGCGGTACTACACCCGCATCCTCACCGAGCGGGCGAGCGAGTACGTCCAGCGCGACCACGACAAGCCGTGGCTGCTCAACCTGAACTTCACCACTCCCCACTGGCCCTGGATCGCCGAGGGCGACACGGCCGAGAGCGCCGAGATCGTACGGAAGATCAAGGAGGGGGGTCTCGGGGGGCTGTTCCACGCCGACGGGGGCTCGCTCGCCAAGTACAAGGAGATGGTCGAGGACCTGGACCGGTCGGTCGGCGAGGTGCTGAAGGCGCTGAAGCGCTCCGGCCAGGAGGAGGACACCTTGGTCTTCTTCGCCAGCGACAACGGCGGCGAGCGCTTCTCGTACCAGTGGCCGCTCTCCGGCAACAAGAGCTCTCTCCAGGAGGGCGGCATCCGGGTCCCGGCCGTGCTTCGCTGGCCGTCGCGGATCGACCCCCACCAGGTGAGCGGCCTGCCGCTGTTCTCGCCCGACTGGACGGCGACGCTGCTGGAGCTGGGCGGGGCACGGCCCGACCCGGCCTACCCGCTGGACGGCGTCAGCCTCGCCGGATACCTGCTGCGCGGCGAGCAGCCGAAGGAACGGGACCTGTTCTGGCGGGTGCGCGGGGAGCGTGCGCTGCGGCGCGGTGACTGGAAGTACTACCGCGGCAAGGGCGGGGCGGATCAGCTCTTCAACCTGGCGAACGACCAGCGGGAGCAGGCCGACCGGGCCACCGCCGAACCGGAGCTGCTGGCCGGACTGCGGGCGGCCTGGGAACGGACGGACGCCGGCCTGCTGCCGTATCCGAACGCCTCCTGATCTCCGCCCGGACGGTCATCCGCCCCTTCACCCCATCAGGGGCAGCAGCGCGGCAAGGTCGGCCCGTTCACCGCTGGCGCTGACCTTGGCCGCGTCCCGTTCCCGTGCCCATTCCGTACGCCCGGTGGCGAGCCCGATCCAGGTGAGCGGGTCGGTCTCGACCACGTTGGGCGGCGTGCCGCGCGTGTGCCGGGGGCCCTGGACGCACTGGACGACCGCGAAGGGCGGGACCCGCACCTCGACCGAGCCCCCCGGCGCCTTCTCCGCCAGGGCGTCGGCGAGCAGCCGGGTACAGGCGGCGAGCGCCTGGCGGTCGTACGGGATGCCGAGCCCGGTCGCCTCGTTGAGGTCGTACGTGTGGACGACGAGTTCCACGGTCCGCGTGACCAGGAAGTCCCCGAGCCGCATGGCGCCGACCCGAGTGGCCAGCAGACGGTCCTCGGGGGCGCCGGGCACCAACGCCTCGAAGCGGTCGGCCACCTCCGCGTACAGGGCGTCCACATCAGCGTGGGCGGCGGCGAGCGCCACGGTGTCATCGGCGATCCGGCCGGCCCGCCCGGCCGTGGAGAACGGCCACTCCAGCAGGCTCACCTCGGGCTTGGCCAGGGCCGGTTCGGGGAGCTCCAGGTTCTTGCTGACGTGGGAGAGCGCCATGGTCAGATGAACGGCGAGCTCACGCACCGTCCACGTGCCGAGCCCGCTCGGCGCGCTCAGCTGCTCGGGAGTCAGGGTGGCTACGGCGGCCCGGACATGGCCGAACTGCGCCAGGACCGCGGCGCGGGTCCTGACCGGGTCGTAGCGGCGGGCGCGCTTCTGGGACGGCGGCATGGAGGGGAGCCTACGGCGTCATCGGCCACCACTCGGGTCCGCCGTCCAGCGCCTCGGGCGCGGGGCGCGAGCCGGCCAAGCCCGCTCGCGCAACCGGTCGCAGCCGACCAAGCCCCGCGCCCGCAGACGGTCGCAGCCGGTCAGGCGCGGGTGGCGAAGCCGCTCAGGCCTCGTTCGAGCAGGCCGAAACCCCGCTCGGCGAGGACTACGGCGTCCGCCGCGATCGCGTCGGCCGCCTCGCCGGCCAGCAGGCGCCGCTGGTTCTCGGCGATCAGGGCGTTGCGGGTGCCGATCAGTTGGGCGGCCACGATGCGCGCGACGGCTGGTTCCTCACCCTCTTCGACCAGGACGTCGCTGAGCAGCTCGCCGGTACGGACGAAGAAGGCATGGGCCCGGGTGAGCAGCGCCGGCGTCTGCTGGATGAGCTGGAGGAGCCCGAGGACGACCGCCGAATCACTCATCCCGACCGCGGGATCCCGGCTCTCGACGGCGGCCAGGAAGTGGCGCCGCACGCCGGCCACCACCGACTCACCGGGCGCCCGGTCCCGTACCACCCGGGCGACATCGCCGATGTGCTCCTCCAGGGGGGCGAGCACCAGGCCTTCCTTGCTGTCGAAGTAGTTGAAGACGGTCATCTTCGACACGTCGGCCGCTTCGGCGATCTCCGCGACCGAGACCTGGTCGAAGCCACGGGCACCGAAGAGCCGCATGGCTTCGGCCAGCAGACGGCGTCGCGTCTGGATCTTCTTGCGCTCGCGCAGGCCCAGCCCCTCGGTCAGCATGGCATCACTGTACCAGGATGAAAGTTAAGCTTGGATTAATAATGTACCCAGTATATTTCGACCGGAAGCGGCACCTTCCGCGGGCCGGATTCCGGGCACCACAGGCGCGCAGAAGCCCCCGCCCAGACCGGACGGGGGCTTCTGCGCAAGGTGACGGGCGTATCCGCCGACGCGCTACGCGAGCAGCGCGGGGATCGTCCCCTCGTGCGCCGTACGCAGCTCGCTCAGCGGGATGCTGAACTCGCCCTGGATCTCGACGTCCTCGCCGTCCACGACACCGATCCGGGTCACGGGCAGACCCCGCGCCCCGCACATGTCGTTGAAACGGAGCTCCTCGCTGCGCGGGATCGAGACGATCGCGCGTCCCGCCGACTCGGAGAAGAGGAACGTGAACGCGTCCAGTCCGTCCGGCACGACCAGCCGGGCACCCTTCCCGCCGCGCAGGCAGGACTCGGTGACCGCCTGGATCAGGCCGCCGTCGGACAGGTCGTGCGCCGCGTCGATCATGCCGTCACGGGAGGCCGAGATCAGGATCTCGCCGAGCAGCTTCTCGCGGCCCAGGTCGACCTTGGGCGGCATACCGCCGAGGTGGTTGTGGATGACCTCGGACCAGGCCGAGCCGCCGAACTCCTCGTGCGTGTCACCGAGCAGGTAGAGGAGCTGGCCCTCTTCCTTGAAGGCGACCGGCGTCCGCCGCGTGACGTCGTCGATCACACCGAGCACGGCCACGACCGGCGTCGGGTGGATCGCGGTCTCACCGGTCTGGTTGTACAGCGACACGTTGCCGCCGGTGACGGGGGTGCCCAGCTCCAGGCAGCCGTCCGCGAGACCACGCGTGGCCTCGGCGAACTGCCACATGACGTCCGGGTCCTCGGGCGAGCCGAAGTTCAGGCAGTCCGAGATGGCGAGCGGCTTGGCGCCGGAGGCGGCGACGTTGCGGTACGACTCCGCCAGCGCGAGCTGCGCGCCGGTGTACGGGTCGAGCTTCGCGTACCGGCCGTTGCCGTCGGTCGCCATGGCCACACCGAGGTTGGACTCCTCGTCGATGCGGACCATGCCGGCGTCCTCGGGCATCGCGAGCACGGTGTTGCCCTGCACGAACCGGTCGTACTGGTCCGTGATCCAGGACTTCGACGCCTGGTTCGGCGACGAGACCAGCTTGAGGACCTGCTCGCGCAGCTCCGCGCCGTTCGCCGGGCGGGCCAGCTTGCCGGCGTCGTCCGCCTGGAGCGCGTCCTGCCAGGACGGGCGGGCGAACGGGCGGTGGTAGGTCGGGCCCTCGTGGGCGACGGACCGCGGCGGCACGTCCACGATCTGCTCGCCGTGCCAGAAGATCTCCAGCTGCGAGCCCTCGGTCACCTCACCGATGACGGTGGCGATGACGTCCCACTTCTCGCAGATCTCCAGGAAGCGGTCCACGTGCTGCGGCTCGACGATCGCGCACATGCGCTCCTGCGACTCGCTCATGAGGATTTCCTCGGGCGAGAGGGAGGAGTCGCGCAGCGGCACGGTGTCCAGCTCGACGCGCATGCCGCCGGAACCGGCCGAGGCCAGCTCGGAGGTGGCACAGGAGAGCCCGGCGCCGCCGAGGTCCTGGATGCCCGCGACGAGCTTCTCCTTGAAGATCTCCAGGGTGCACTCGATGAGGAGCTTCTCCTGGAACGGGTCGCCGACCTGGACCGCCGGGCGCTTGGCCGGGCCGGTCGAGTCGAACGTCTCCGAGGCCAGCACCGAGACGCCGCCGATGCCGTCGCCGCCCGTGCGGGCGCCGTACAGGATGACCTTGTTGCCGGGCCCGGAGGCCTGGGCGAGGTGGATGTCCTCGTGCTTCATCACGCCGATGCAGCCGGCGTTGACGAGCGGGTTGCCCTGGTAGCAGGCGTCGAAGACGACCTCGCCGCCGATGTTCGGCAGGCCGAGGCAGTTGCCGTAGCCGCCGATGCCCGCGACGACGCCCGGCAGGACGCGCCTGGTGTCGGGGTGGTCGGCCGCACCGAAGCGCAGCGGGTCGACGACGGCGACCGGGCGGGCGCCCATGGCGAGGATGTCGCGGACGATGCCGCCGACGCCGGTGGCCGCGCCCTGGTAGGGCTCGATGTACGAGGGGTGGTTGTGCGACTCGACCTTGAAGGTGACCGCGTAACCCTGACCGACGTCGACCACACCGGCGTTCTCGCCGATGCCGACGAGCATCGCGTCGTTCTCCGGGACCTTCTCGCCGAACTGCTTGAGGTGGACCTTGCTGCTCTTGTAGGAGCAGTGCTCGGACCACATCACGGAGTACATGGCGAGCTCGGCGCCGGTGGGACGGCGGCCCAGGATCTCGCGGACCCGGGCGTACTCGTCCTCCTTGAGGCCGAGCTCCTTCCAGGGCTGCGCGGTGTCCGGGGTTTCGGCCGCGTGCTTGACCGTGTCCAGGCTCATGCGTTGACCAGCTTCTTGATGATCGAGGTGAAGAAACCGAGACCGTCGGTGCCACCGGTGCCGATCAGCGGCTCCACGGCGTGCTCCGGGTGCGGCATCAGGCCGACGACGTTGCCCGCGGCATTGCTGATGCCGGCGATGTCGCGCAGCGAGCCGTTGGGGTTGACATCCACGTAGCGGAACGCGACGCGCCCCTCGGCCTCCAGCTCGTCGAGCGTGCGCTCGTCGGCGGTGTAGCGGCCGTCCATGTTCTTGAGGGGTACGGAGATTTCCTGGCCCGCGGAGTAGTCCGAGGTCCAGGCGGTCTCCGCGTTCTCGACGCGCAGGGTCTGGTCACGGCAGATGAAGTGCAGGTGGTTGTTGCGCAGCATCGCGCCGGGCAGCAGATGCGCCTCGGTCAGGATCTGGAAGCCGTTGCAGATGCCGAGGACCGGCATGCCCGCCTTCGCCTGCTCGATCACCGTCTCCATGACCGGCGAGAAGCGGGAGATGGCTCCGGCCCGCAGATAGTCGCCGTAGGAGAAGCCGCCCGCGAGGATGACCGCGTCGACCTGGTGCAGGTCCTTGTCGCGGTGCCACAGCGATACGGGTTCGGCACCGGCGACCCGTACGGCCCGGAGGCTGTCCTGGTCGTCGAGCGTGCCCGGAAAGGTGACGACTCCGATACGAGCAGTCACTTCGACTCCTCGGCCTTCTCCACCTTCACGGTGAAGTCCTCGATCACGGTGTTGGCGAGGAACGTCTCGGCCATCTCGTGAATACGGGTGAGGGCGGCGTCATCGACCGGTCCCTCAACCTCCAGCTCGAAACGCTTTCCCTGACGTACGTCCGCGATTCCCTCGAAGCCGAGACGGGGCAGCGCACGCTGCACAGCCTGTCCCTGCGGGTCGAGGATCTCGGGCTTGAGCATGACGTCGACTACGACGCGTGCCACTGGCACTCCCGGTGTGGTGGTGTGGTGCGGCTGTTTCTCCGGGGGGTTCCCCAGACCCCCGCGGGTCCACTCAGCGTACCTGGCCAGAAATTCTACGCGGGTAGATATCGAACGGTCCAGATCACGCCGAGATATCGGCCGCGACAACGGATGCCGAAAATCCTGCGAAAAAGATCCCCGCCAACAGCACACAAAGCCGGTTGACACGCGCAGGTAATTGGGCGGGCTTCACAATGCGGTGCCCACCGCTGTACAAATGATTACCAGGGAAAGCGGCATTGCCCCTAAACGGCCGACACCGGTCGGCCCGCATCCGCGCTCACAGCCGGAAGGCCGGCATCCACGCATGTCAGGCGCGGACGCCGTAGGAAAGGACCGATATCCGTGGCTCAGCGCGTAGTGGTCACACTCTCCGACGACATCGACGGGGGAGCAGCGGCGGAAACGGTCACCTTCGCCCTGGACGGGAAGTCGTACGAGATCGACCTCAACCCGTCCAATGCAAAGAAACTGCGCAAGAGCCTGGCGCCGTACGTGGCGGCAGGCCGCAAGCAGACAAATGCCGCCAAGCACGGCAAGGTTCCCGTTCTGTACCGGCACACCTCGCTCGCGCCCGACCCGGCGGCCGTCCGCGCCTGGGCCCGCTCGCACCGGATGGAGGTGCCGGCCCGGGGCCGGATCCCCAAGAAGGTCTACGAGGCGTTCCAGGAAGCGAGTTGAGCGGACGGGCGACGCCGGGAGGACGGACGGCGGGCACCGGACCGTCCGTCAGCGGCCGCCCGGGCGACACCCCGCGGGAGCCGACTTGCGCGACACCCCCGCAGGTCGGCTAGAGTCTGGAGCACGCCGAAGGGCAAGGCCGCAAAGCCGAACCCGACGCAGCGTGCGGGTGTAGTTCAGTAGTAGAACATCCCCCTTCCAGGGGGAAGGCGCAGTGTGCAATTCCTGTCACCCGCTCTGCATCGCTCTTCTCAACCACTCCGGTGGATCGGGTAGAGTAGTGCTCGCTCCACCGGTGAAAGCCGAGTGGTTGCACATGCGGACGTAGCTCAGTTGGTAGAGCGCAACCTTGCCAAGGTTGAGGTCGCCAGTTCGAACCTGGTCGTCCGCTCTTGATCGAAGGCCCCGGTCGATTTCGACCGGGGCCTTCGTCGTATTCGTTCCCGGCGGACCCGCACCACCCCCATGACGTTTGTCATGGACTGCGATGACAGCTCGCACTGCTCCCGGCCCCGTCCGGGAGGAAATCTTGAATCATGACCAGCGACGCATTTCCCCATGGGTCCGTGATCGAGGCGCGAGACGTCCGGCGCAGTTATGCCGGCGGTTTCGAGGCTGTGACCGGTGTCTCCTTCTCCGTGGCACGCGGCGAGCTGTTCGCCCTGCTGGGGACGAACGGCGCGGGCAAGACCTCCACCGTCGAACTGCTGGAGGGCCTGGCCCGTCCCGACGGCGGCACGATACGGGTGCTCGGCCACGACCCCTTCGCGGAACGCGCCGCTGTCCGCCCCCGCATCGGGGTGATGCTGCAGGAGGGCGGCTTCCCGTCCGAGCTGACGGCCGCCGAGACCGTGCGGATGTGGGCGGGCTGCACCAGCGGCGCCCGGCCGACCGGCGAGGCACTGGAGCTGGTGGGGCTCGGGCACCGGACGGGGGTCCGGGTCAAACAGCTCTCCGGCGGTGAGCGGCGGCGGCTCGATCTGGCTCTGGCCCTCCTCGGACGGCCCGAGGTGCTCTTCCTCGACGAGCCGACCACCGGCCTCGACGCCGAGGGACGGCGCGACACCTGGGAGCTGGTGCGCCGGCTGAAGGAGGACGGCATCACCGTCCTGCTCACCACGCACTATCTGGAAGAAGCCGAAGCGCTCGCCGACCGGCTGGCGATCATGCACCGGGGACGCATCGTGACCTCGGGTACGACCGCCGAGGTGACCGCCGCCCGCCCGTCCCGCATCCGGTTCGAACTGCCCGCCGGGACCACGGCCGGACAGCTGCCGCTGGGCCTGCGCGCCGCGGCCGAGGGCCGGCGGATAGAGATCCGCACCCATCGGCTCCAGGAATCACTGACCGAACTGCTGCACTGGGCCGCGGAGTCGGGTGTCCGGCTGGCCGGGCTCGACGCCCGGTCGGCCTCGCTCGAAGAGGCGTTTCTCGACATCGCGAAGTCCGCGGCCCTGACCGAAGAAGAGGTGACGGTGCGATGACGACCGCGACAAGCTCCGCGAGGACCGCGACGAAGGGGCCTTCGACCACGACGGCCCGGGGCCGGCTGACCGCACTCGGACGGGCCGAGCTGACCCTGCTCTTCCGCAACAGGACGGCTGTCTTCGTCGCCCTGCTGATGCCCGCGGCGATGGTCGTGGCGATGAAGTCGACCCTCGAACAGGTGGATCTCGGCGGCACCGGACTGACCGTCGCCGGAGCGGCGCTCACCGGTGGCATCGGGATGGTGCTGCTCCAGGTCGTCTACATGAACATGGTCGCCGCCTACGTGGCGCGGCGCGAGGAACTGGTCCTGAAGCGGCTGCGTACCGGCGAGGTCACCGACGGGGAGATCCTGACCGGCACCGCGCTGCCCTCGGCCGCACTGGCCCTGGCGCAGACCGTGGTGATCGTCGCGGCAGGAAGCGCCTTCTTCGGCCTCGGCGCACCCGAGCGCCCCGAGCTGCTCCTCCTGGGGCTGCTTCTGGGCGTGGTCCTGATGACGGCTCTGGCCGCAGCCACCTCCGTACTCACCCGCACCGTGCAGACGGCTCAGCTCACGACCCTCCCGCTGTTCTTCCTCTCGATCATGGGCTCGGGGCTCTTCGTGCCGCTGGAGATCCTTCCGGACTCGCTCGCATCGGCGTGCGAGCTCCTGCCGCTGACCGGAGTGATGACGCTCATACGGGCAGGCTGGCTCGGCGCCGCCGACGGCACCGACCTGCTCGGGGCCGCGTTGACCGGGCTGGTCTGGACAGCGCTCGCGGTGTTTGCTGTGCAGCGGTGGTTCCGCTGGGATCCGCGACGCTGAGGGAAGGTGTGCCGTGTTGATGCGCGTACGTGGCTGGCGCCGCGGCTGGCAGGAGCGCAGCAAGCTGCAGCGGATCGACCTGTACTCGCGGTTCACCATCTCCTCGATCCCCTGGCTCTTCGCCCTGTCGTGGCAGCTGGCGCCTTTCAAGGAAGACATCCGCCACGAGCCTCTCCCGCTGGCCCTGGGTGCGGCGCTGCTCCTGGTGAGCCTGACCCAGTGTCTGCTGAGCAACCGCAACGTCCGTCCCTCGTACGAGCACTATCTCGGCGTCTCCGCCTTCCCCCGGCGACGCATGGGCGCTCCCCTGGGCCTGCTGCTGCTGGGAGTGGGGCTGCTGGCCGCGCTCGCCGCGGTGGACGGGATCGCCGGGCCCGGTCTGCTCCTCATGTGCCTGAACGCACCGATGCCGTTCGTGATCACCCGGGTGCTCCTGGTCCCGGTCCGCACGTTCGTGATCGAGTCGCTTCTCCTCACCGCTCTGAACACCGGTGTTCTGGCCGCGGCCGGAGTGCGGGGCGGTCCGCTGGCCGGCATCGTGCCGACGACACTCTTCGGCTGTGTACTGGTCCTCATCTCGGTACGGCCCAGCGCCTGGAGCCTGAGTGTGATGTGGCAGGCCGAGGAGGCCCGGGACGTGCAGGCCCGGCTCGCCGTCGCCGAGGAGCGGCTGCGGTTCGGGCGGGACCTGCACGACGTGATGGGCCGCAACCTCGCGGTGATCGCGCTGAAGAGCGAACTGGCGGTGGAGCTCGCCCAGCGCGGCAGGCCCGAGGCGCTGGACCAGATGGTCGAGGTGCAGCGGATAGCCCGCGCCTCTCAGCAGGAGGTACGTGATGTCGTACGGGGTTACCGGGAGGCCGATCTGACCACGGAACTGGCCGGGGCCCAAGCCGTGTTGCGGGCAGCCGGCATCGACTGTGCGGTGACGGGCTGCGACGGCACGGGACTGGCCGGGCCCGTCCAGTCGGCGCTCGGCTGGGTGGTGCGCGAGGCCGCGACCAATGTGCTGCGGCACGGCGATCCGCGTCACTGCACGATCCGGCTCGACGTATCGGCGGACGAGGCGGTGCTGGACGTGGAGAACGACGGGGCACCCACGGCAGCATCCGGGGGAAGCGGCTCCGGGCTGGCCGGACTGCGCGAACGGCTCGGCGCGCTCGACGGGAAGCTGGACGCCGGCTTGGCGCAGGACGGCCTGTTCCGGCTGAGCGCGCGCATCCCGCTGGCCCGCGCGGAGTCCGCCGGCATCCACCCGTACGCCGGTGACGTAGCGCGTACGACGCTTCTGGAGGAACGACGATGACCGCGGTACGGGTGCTGCTCGCCGACGACGAGCATCTGATCCGGGGCGCACTCGCCGCGCTGCTCGCGCTGGAGGACGATCTGGTGGTGGTCGCGGAGGCCGCGACCGGCCCCGAGGCGCTCGCCATGGCCCGGGCGCACCGCCCCGATGTGGCGGTGCTGGATCTGGAGATGCCCGGGGCGGACGGTGTGAGCGTCGCCACATCGATACGGACCGAACTCCCGGCCTGCCGGACCATGATCGTGACCAGTCACGGGCGGCCGGGGCATCTGAAGCGGGCCCTCGCGGCGGGCGTGCGGGCGTTCGTGCCGAAGACCGTCAGCGCCCGTCAGCTGGCCGGGATCATCCGCACCGTGCATGCCGGAAACCGTTATGTGGACCCAGAGTTGGCGGCCGACGCGATTGCCGCCGGGGACTCGCCACTGACCGTGCGTGAGGCCGAGGTGCTGGAACTGGCGGCGGACGGGGCACCGGTCGCCGAGATCGCGGAGCGGGCGTCCCTGTCGCAGGGGACGGTCCGCAACTACCTGTCGGCGGCGGCTGCGAAGCTCGGGGCGGAGAACCGTCATGCGGCAGTGCGTCTCGCACGCGAGCGGGGATGGGTATAGTAGTTCTCGCGCTTCGGCGCTTGCGGACGTAGCTCAGTTGGTAGAGCGCAACCTTGCCAAGGTTGAGGTCGCCAGTTCGAACCTGGTCGTCCGCTCGGTTCAGCAAGAAGCCCCCGGCCTTTCGGCCGGGGGCTTCTTCGTGTGCCGGAAGGCCCTGGGGTCTTCCGTCTGGATCAGCCCGCGAGCCCGGGCCTGATCCAGACGGAGCCGGCATGGTCCAGACGGGAGACCCTGGGGGCTGTCCCGTCATCGGACCGCCTTCAGTTCCAGGGTGTTCCGGTGAGGAGTTCGTACGCCTCCAGGTACTTGGCGCGGGTCGCGTCCACGATCTCCTGGGGCAGCGCCGGGGGCGGCTGCTCGCTCTTGCGGTCCCAGCCGGAGGCCGGTGAGGTCAGCCAGTCGCGCACGAACTGCTTGTCGTACGACGGCTGGGCGCGACCCGGCTCCCAGGCTGCGGCCGGCCAGAAGCGGGAGGAGTCCGGGGTCAGCACTTCGTCCGCGATGATCAGTTCCTCGCCGCCGTCGGCGGTGGGCGCGAAGCCGAACTCGAACTTCGTGTCCGCGAGGATGATCCCGCGCTCACGCGCGATGTCACGGGCCCGGCTGTATACGTCCAGGGTCGTGCGGCGCAGCTCTGCGGCGGTCTCGGCGCCGACCTGACGGGCCACTTCCTCGTAGCTCACGTTCTCGTCGTGGTCGCCGACGGCTGCCTTGGTGGCGGGGGTGAAGATCGGCGCGGGGAGCTCGGAGCCGTCAGTGAGGCCTTCGGGAAGGGCGAGGCCGCAGACGGTGCGGGACGCGTTGTACTCGATGAGGCCGGAGCCGGTCAGGTAGCCGCGGGCGACGCACTCGACCGGGACCATCCGCAGCGACTTGCAGATCGTCGTACGGCCGGCCCAGTCCGCGGGAGCGCCGGCGGGCAGCTCCGTGGACAGGACGTGGTTCGGCACGAGATCGGCGAGCTTCTCGAACCACCACAGCGAGAGCTGGGTCAGGACGCGGCCCTTGTCGGGGATCTCGGTGGGCAGGACCCAGTCGTACGCGGACATCCGGTCGCTGGCGACCATGACGAGGTCACCGGCCTCGTTCCGGTACAGGTCACGCACCTTGCCCGTGTGCAGGTGGGTGAGTCCCGGAACCTGCACGGGCTCGGGCTTTTCTACAAATCCGGACACGCTGCCTCCGCGTAGGTTGATCCAGGAGCTGTTCCGATTGTCCCGTATCCGGGTGCGGACGGCTGCGGAGGGGGTGCGCAGGAGGGCGGACCGTGCGCTGCCGGGGGCGGGCGGGGCCGCCGGGCCTCAGGCGCGCTTGCAGATGCGGTCGAGGAGGTTGGCGGTGGCCCGCTGGATGCGCGGGTCCACGTGGCCGGGGCGGTCCAGGGCCGGGGACCAGGCGAAGGTGCCGGAGGCGAAGACGAGCGCGCCCGAGGGGGACCGGTACAGCGACGTCTCCTGGTGCCGGGTCACGCCGTCGCCGTCCTGGTACGGGGAGTGCGCGAGCAGGATCCGGTTGTCGTGCTCGGGGAGCGTGGTGCGCGGGAAGTAGCGGTCGGCTTCGCCCGCGACCAGGCCGTCGATCTCGTCGCCCTCCCCGGCGCCGGTCGCGTCCCAGAGCCAGTGCTCCGCGTTCCGCACGACCAGGGGGTGGGGATCGGGGACCCGGCCCGCGTACTGGATGCCGAGCAGCTCCTGCTCAGGGCGGTCGAGCTCGCGCCAGAGCGCGGGCTTTCCCGGGCCCCGGCGCTTGCGGCAGCTGAGCAGCCGGTCGGGGACGCCTGACGGCGACGGCGCGAGGCTGACCTGCCAGTACATGGTGTTGGCGGAGAGGAAGACGAGCGAGGTGCCGTTGTCGCGGGCGCGTTCCGCGGTGCGGCGCATGGGGACCGACCAGTACTCGTCGTGGCCGGGGAAGACCAGGCCCCGGTAGCGGGTCGGGTCGATCCGGCCCGCGTGCAGGTCGCGGGTGTCGGCGTAGGCGATGTCGTAGCCGTACCGCTCGGCCCAGCGGATGAAGTCGTAGGCGTGACCGACGTGGAGCGGAAGGCCGGCGCCCGCGTAGGGGCGGTCGAAGGAGACGGTGACCGCCGCGTCCTCCTCCCCCAGCAGCCTGCCCTGTTCGTCCCAGGCGTGGTAGAGGCTGGCGCCGGTCACACCGTCCTCGGGATAGAGGTTGTACGCCTGCCAGGTGATGTCCGGGAGCACCAGCAGCAGATCGGCCGGGTGGTCGTCGCGGACCGTGAACGGAATGTGGGAACGGTAGCCGTCGACCGTGGTGAGCACGGCGACATACGCGCCGATCGACCAGTACGTGGGGATCTGCAGCCGCCAGGACTGCCACCAGTGGTGGCAGGAGACCGTGCGGTCGGCGGTCAGGGGGGCGGGCTGGACGATGCCGGAGAGCCGCGGGCTCGTGGTGATCTTGGCGGCTCCGTCGCCCCCGTAGTGGCCGATCCGGTAGATGTCCACGGAGAACTGCTGGGGCGGATCCACGGTGATGTGGAAGTCGATCGCCTCGCCCGGGGCCGCGGCGCCGGTGGAGATGAAGCCCTTGATCTGGCGGCGGACGTCGTCGGCGGTGCGGGTGCCGCCACCGGTGGAGCCGCGGGGCAGGGTGGGGTCGGCGTACCAGGGCACGACCTGACCCGTGTCGTCGAAGTAGTTCTCGCTCCCGCGCAGCCAGGGAAGGGGCCCCTGGCCGAAGGGATCGGTAACGGCATGCGCCAGGGCACCCGACTCCCAACGACGAATCTGCTCCGCCCCCATGGCACATCCCTCCCTCAGGCCCCCGGAACAACAGTGGTGCGCCGACTGTCAGCGCCGATCCCCAGCACATCACATAACGCATGCACTCCGTCACCGTTCGTCGCGAATTGACGTGAACGGAACCTGGCATTCCGGGTATCGGGTGTCGATCGGTGTGAACGGCCGTCCGTCCAGGCGTGTTTCAAACGAGACGGACGGGCTTGTCGGGACGCACGCCGACGGAGGCCAGCCAGGACCGCAGCGGCCCCGCGTCGCCGTCCTCGACGAGGCTGAGGACGGGGCTGCCGAGGTCGGCCCGGCGTGCGCCGTCGACCAGCAGTGCGGGGCCGTCGAGCCAGTCCAGTCCGGGCGCCGCGCCCGCCGTGTCGACGGCGGCGCAGCAGACCATCGCCGCGACATGGTCCGCGAGCAGCTCGGTCCCGGTACGGGGCGGCTGGAGCGGGAAGAGCGGCAGCGGATCGGGACCCCAGAGGTCCAGCACATCGCCGCCCGCGCCCCCTGCGCCGCCGGTGGCCGGCTGGGGGGCCTGCGCCTCGTCCCGGGCCACGGCCGCGCTGATCCCGGCCGCGAGCTCCTCGCCCCCGTTCCCGCCCGCGGCGAGATGCTCGACGACGCGCGCCAGTGTGGGCACCCCGGCGCAGGAGGTGTCGGAGCCGGAGGCGGAGGGCACGCCCATGGTGTCCAGGACGCGGTGCAGCCGTGCCGCCTCCGTACGCCACTTCCGGTCGACGACCTCTTCCGGATACTGCTGCCAGTCCACCGGGGCCCAGTCGGGCCCGGTCTCCGCGGGGCCGCCGTGGAAGAGTCGGGCGGCCAGCAGGGACGCCGCCTCGTCGGCCGCTCCCGGTTCCTCCAGGAGGTCGCAGGCGGGGCGCTCGCCGAGCCGGGTGGTGAACCCTTCGGCCAGCCGGTCGCGCCGGGAGAGCTCGGTGAGGGCGGAGACGACGCCCGCGTCCAGCCGGGAGGGCCAGCGCCCCATGCGCCAGGCGGGAAGCGCGACGCGGGTGAGCAGCCGGTCCCAGCCCGCGTAGGCGAGACCGACCTGTTCCTGGGCTACGACCCGCAGCCCGTAGTCCACGGCCTGGGCACGCGTCGACGCAGCCGCGGCGACACCACGCTCCATCTCGGCGGCATGGCCGCGACAGCTGCGCAGCAGCAGCCGCGCGATCCGTCCGATGAAGCGGCCCGGCAGCCGCAGGACCTTGCGCAGCGGCCCCTGGACGGGTGCCGCCGCGTCGGCGACCGCGCCGTCCAGCCCGCGCACGAAACGCCGCGCCGCGGCTATGTCGGGGTGGGCGGAGGGCCCGGTGCCGGCGACGACCGGGGCGAGCACCGCCCGCAGCTCGGCGACCCGCATCCACCAGAGGAACGGGGAGCCGATCACCAGCACGGGCGCCGCCTGGACCCGGCGCCGGCGTCCCGGACCACGGCCCGAACCGTCCGCCGGACCTCGCGGATCCCGCCGTGCGGCCTCCTTGGCCGCCCGGTCCGCGGCCGGGTGGGTGCGGTCCTCCAGCCAGCTGTCGCAGTCGGGTGTGAGCGCTATGGCCGAGGGCGCGGGCACGTCGAGCCGCTCGGCGAGGTCGCGGACCAGCCGGTAGAGGTCCGGGGCCGCCTCCTCGCTGAGCGGGACGGTCGGGCTGACCGCCGGCTCCGCCCGTACGACCGCGATCGCGACGGCCGCGGCGACGAGCAGGACCACGACGGCGCAGGCCGTCACGGCCCAGCGCACCGCATCCCAGCCGCTGCCCTCGGCGAAGCCCTGCGCGCCTGCGGCGAACAGCACGACGGCCAACGCGGCCGGCAGCAGTGCCACTGCCGTTGCCCTGCTGCGGATGCGCAGCAGGACGAGAGCCCGGGCGCGCGCTGCCTGCGCACCCAGCTCCTCACCTGTACCGGTACCGGACACGGCCGGACGTCACCCCCTCTGCCCCCACGGCGGTGTTGCTCACTCCCCCACTGTGGCACCCGTCACTGACATCGCAATGCCGGTGGGCCAAGTGCCGGAACGCTTGCGCCGCACCCTAGTTGGGGCTTCGGCGGGCGTCATCCGGATGGCTCAGCCGTCACTCGATGGAATGGCTTTGGGTAAAGGTGCTGACGCGCCGCTGCCCATAGGGCATCGGCGCGTCAGTGGTGGCCGGGCGGTACGGCTCAGGCGTCCGGGACTCGCGTGAGCGAGTGGGGTTCAGGTGCCCGGGGATCCCGTGGGACGGGTGGGTCCCAGACGCCCGGGACTCCCGTGGAACGGGTAGGTCTCAGACGTCTGGGGACTTCCCTGGAACGGGCAGTCCCCAGACGTCCGGACTCACCTGAAGCGGGCAGTTCCCAGACGTCCGAGACTCACCTGAAGCGGTGGGGCTCAGGCCTCTGCGGCCTTCTTGGCAATGTCCGTACGGAGCTGCGAGCCGTCGAGCCGGATCCTGGCCGCGGCCGTGTAGGCACGCTCACGGGCGCCCGCGAGGTCCTTGGCCGTCGCGGTCACGGAGAGCACGCGCCCACCCGCGCTGACGACCGCGTCGCCGTCCCGCCGCGTCCCGGCGTGCAGCACGTACGCATGCGGCGCATCCTGTGCCGCGACCTCGTCGAGGCCCTCGATCGGATCACCCGTCCGCGGGGTCTCCGGGTAGTTGTGGGAGGCGATGACCACGGTGACCGCGGCCTCGTCCCGCCACTTCAGCGGGGGCAGCTCGTCCAGCGTCCCGTTGGCGGAGCCCAGCAGGACACCGGCCAGCGGGGTCTTCAGACGGGCGAGGACCACCTGGGTCTCCGGGTCGCCGAAGCGGGCGTTGAACTCGATGACCCGTACGCCGCGCGAGGTGATCGCGAGGCCCGCGTACAGCAGCCCGGAGAAGGGCGTACCGCGGCGGCGGAGCTCGTCGACGGTCGGCTGGAGCACCGACTGCATGACCTCGTCGACCAGCTTCGGGTCCGCCCACGGCAGCGGGGAGTAGGCGCCCATGCCGCCGGTGTTCGGGCCCTCGTCGTTGTCGAGGGCCCGCTTGAAGTCCTGGGCGGGCTGGAGCGGCAGCACGGTGGTGCCGTCGGTGATCGCGAAGAGGCTCACCTCGGGGCCGTCGAGGAACTCCTCGATGACCACGCGGTCGCAGGCCAGCGCGTGCGTACGGGCCGCCTCGATGTCGTCGGTGACGACGACGCCCTTGCCCGCGGCGAGGCCGTCGTCCTTGACGACGTACGGGGCACCGAACGCGTCGAGGGCGGTGTCGATCTCCGCGCGCGTGGTGCAGACGTAGCTACGGGCCGTCGGGACGCCCGCTCCGGCCATCACGTCCTTGGCGAAGGCCTTGGAGCCCTCCAGCTGGGCGGCCTCCCCGGACGGGCCGAAGCAGGGGATACCGGCAGCGCGCACGGCGTCGGCGACCCCGGCGACAAGCGGTGCCTCCGGGCCGACGACCACCAGCTCGGCGCCCAGTTCGGTCGCGAGGCGCGCGACGGCAGCGCCGTCGAGGGCGTCGACCGGGTGCAGTTCGGCCACCTCTGCGATGCCGGCGTTGCCGGGAGCGCAGTACAGAGCGGTGACGTCGGGGTCGAGGGACAGAGAGCGGCACAGGGCGTGTTCGCGGGCGCCGCCGCCGATGACGAGGACCTTCACGGAGTGCAGCCTAGCCGCCGGGGCGCGGCGCGCTTGACGGAAGCCGCTCCGTGGACACCCGGGGCGCCGGTCCGGGGAGGCCGGGGGCCCGGACGGACGGGGATGACCGGTGAACCGAGGCGGAGGGGGACCGGGGACGACGGACGAAGACGATGGCGACCGAAGCCCTGACCCGCACGACCAGCCACGGCCCGCACGGACCCCACGTGCCCCGATGGCCGCATGGCGGCACGGGCCGGCCCACTCAGCGAAGGACCCCGTCCACCGCTGGCCGAAGGGCCCCGCGCAGCAAACGACCCCGCCCCACCCCGAGCGCCCTACTCGTTGGTGAACTCCTCGACGACCGTGGCACCCAGTTCGCGGACGATCAGGTCGTGGCCGGAGAGAGCCGAGTCGACGAGGTCGGGATCGTCGGCCTCGGGGGTGTCGTCCTCGGGGGCGACCGACCGGGGCGGTTCGGGAGCGGTGTACGACGGGGATGCCTGCTCCGGGGCGGAGCCTCCGCCGCCCGGCTGCTGCTGCTCCGGCGCGGGCCGGGGCTCGTACGACTGCGGTGCGGGGGCCGCGGGGCGCTGCGGTGCGGGCGGTGCGGCGGCTGAGGGGCGGCCGCCGCCGACCTGCGGGGGCTGGCCGGCACCGCCCGACGGGTCGACGATCGCCTCGATCTTCCACTGCGCGTTGAACCGCTCGGACAAGGCCTGCTTCAGCACTTCCTCGCTGCCGCTGCTCGCGAAGTTGTCGCGGGCGCCGGCGTTGAGGAAGCCGATCTGCAGGGTGGCGCCGTCGAAGCCGGTGACCTGGGCGTTCTGGCTGAGGAGGATCCAGGTGAACCGGCGGCGGCCCTTGACCGCCTCCAGGATGTCGGGCCACATGTTGCGCACCTGTGCGGCGCCCTGGCCCGAGCCCGGAGCGGGCGCGGCGGGGGCGGGCGCCGGGGCGGCGGCGGGTGCGGCAGGGGCCGGAGCGGGCGTGGCGGCCTGCGGTGCGGGGGCCTGTCCCGGAGTGGAGGCGGTCGGCCAGCCTCCGGGCCTGCGGCCCTGCTCGGGTGCGGCTGCGGCGGGCCAGGCGCCGGGCCGCTGTCCGGCCGCGGGCGCCTCGGCGGGCGGCGGCTGCACGGGGTCGGGTGCGGGAGCCGCCTGCGCGGGAGCGGGCGGGGGCGCGTCCCCACGTGCCGCCGCCCGTGCGGCGGCGGGCCCCGACCCGGTGTCCGGCTGCGCGAAGGGCGGCGCGGGGGCCTGAGGTACGACGGGCGCGTGGGCCAGCGCCTCGGGCCCGGGGACGTACCCCATCGAGGGCCCCGGCCCGGTGGTGGCGAAGGACGCTCCCCGCTCCAGCCTGTCCAGCCTGGCCTGGAGGGAACGCTCGTCGTCGAAGGCGCCGGGCAGCAGCACCCGGGCGCAGATCAGCTCGACCTGAAGGCGCGGCGACGTCGCCCCGCGCATTTCCGTGAGCCCCTCGTTGACCAGGTCGGCGGCGCGGCTCAGCTCCGCGGCGCCGAAGACGGACGCCTGGGCGGACATCCGCTCCACCACATCGGCGGGTGCGTCGATCAGCCCCTTCTCCCCCGCGTCCGGCACGGCGGCCAGGATCACCAGGTCACGCAGCCGCTCCAGGAGGTCGGCGACGAAGCGGCGCGGGTCGTTGCCGCCCTCGATCACCCGGTCCACGACCTCGAAGGCGGCGGCCCCGTCGCCCGCGGCGAAGGCGTCCACGATCGAGTCGAGCAGGGAGCCGTCCGTATAGCCGAGCAGGGACGTCGCCATGGCGTACGTCACACCCTCGTCGGCCGCGCCGGCCAGCAACTGGTCCATGACCGACATGGAGTCACGCACGGATCCGGCACCCGCCCGCACGACGAGCGGGAAGACCCCGTCCTCGACGTAGCTGTTCTCCTTGCCGCACACCTCGGCGAGATACTCGCGCAGCGTCCCGGGCGGCACGAGCCGGAACGGGTAGTGATGGGTACGCGACCGGATGGTGCCGATGACCTTCTCGGGCTCCGTGGTCGCGAAGATGAACTTGAGGTGCTCCGGCGGCTCCTCGACCACCTTCAGCAGGGCGTTGAACCCCGCCGATGTGACCATGTGCGCCTCGTCGATGATGTAGATCTTGTAACGACTGGACGCGGGCCCGAAGAACGCCTTCTCCCTCAGGTCACGGGCGTCGTCCACGCCACCGTGCGAAGCGGCGTCGATCTCGATCACATCGATCGATCCCGGCCCGTTGCGCGCGAGGTCCCGGCACGACTGGCACTCCCCGCAGGGCGTGGGCGTGGGCCCCTGCTCGCAGTTCAGGCAGCGGGCGAGGATGCGCGCGCTGGTCGTCTTGCCGCAGCCTCGCGGACCGCTGAACAGGTACGCGTGATTGACCCGGTTGTTCCGCAGGGCCTGCTGCAGAGGGTCAGTGACATGCTCCTGACCGATGACCTCGGCGAACGACTCGGGGCGATAGCGGCGGTACAGCGCAAGGGACGACACACATACGAGGTTATCGGGGCCGACTGACAACCGGCCCCGGACCGGGCACACCACCGGCTGCGGAAACACCTCACCGCACGATTCCGGACGCCTCGGCCCTTGCCCCGGACGGGTCCGGACATACAAGGGCCCCCCACGCACCCGCCAGAGCCAACCTACCCTTGCTGCCTTCCGGCCCTGGGGGAGTTCAGTCAGATAGCGCCACGTGAGGGGCTGACGCCCACCTTAGCGGATCCCCACCCCCGCAAGTCCACCTCCCCCACCCCCGGAGACCCCTCCCGGACCGCCCGGAGAGCTCCGAGGCGGAACGGGTTCGCGAGCACTCCTCAACGTCTTGTATTGTTTGCCGCGGAGGATTCGCCTAGTGGCCTAGGGCGCACGCTTGGAAAGCGTGTTGGGGGCAACCCCTCACGAGTTCGAATCTCGTATCCTCCGCCATTGCTCTCACCGGGCAATACGTCGAAGGCCCCCGCAGCTTGCTGCGGGGGCCTTCTTCGTGCGTCGGCCTACGGAACCTGACGGTAGATGTCGCGGCGGTTGCCAACGGCAAGGACCCACACGATCAGCTGACCGTCCTCAACGGTGTAGACGACGCGGTAGTCGCCGACCCGGAGTCGCCAGCGGGCGTTGTGCCCCTGGAGGGCTTTGATATCGAACGATGCGGTGTCGCCGGCGTCCAGGGCCTTCTGGAGTTCGGTGAGGCGGTACAGGACGCGGAGGGCATCCGGACGCGGGACCTTGAGCATGTTCCGCTGAGCGTGCGGCGTGAAGCGTGTGACGTACCCCATCACGTCAGCCCTGCTGAGCACGGAGCAGGGCGGCCATTTCTTCGAGCGAGACCGACCCCTCCGCACCCTCGGACTCGGCGTCGTCGGCCAGTTGGTTGAGCCACGCCTCCTCGACACCCTCCGCGATCTCACGCAGGCGCTGGTACTCCTGGATGTCGATCACGACGGCTTCCTGCTTGCCTCGCCGAGTGATGATCGTCGGGGTTTCCTGCCGGCGGGCACGATCGATGACGTCAGCGAGATGACTGCGGACATCTGCCATGGATTCAATCACTGGCTCACTCATGTCATGAATGTAGCAGATGTACATGAAAGTCGGGATGGTATGGGAGGCCGCAGCAACATGATCTGTCCGTAGGGAGCACACCGGAGGCGCGGGACAACCCAGAGAGCTCACACCGGGCCGGCACGGGTGTACCGGCCGGCCTTCTGCTGATGCCGCACAGCTTGCAGCCCCGCAGAAGCACCGGCCAGCGATCGCCCACGAGCCGTACCGCTCGTGGCAGTCTCACGCACCGAGACCAGTTGTTCCGGGATCCGAGCGGCCTACGGATCCCGAACAACCGCTCAGCATCCGACGTCTGGCGTGAGCACGGGCTGGGCTCCTGTGGTTGCAGTTCTGGTTGCGTTCACCGGCGTACGGCATCGTTCAGAAGCCCTGCCTGACTCTCCTGAACCGCAGGTCAGGACGTCCCCGCACTTCATCGAACCTCCGGACGAACATTTGGAAAGCGTGTTGGGGGCAACCCCTCACGAGTTCGAATCTCGTATCCTCCGCCATTGCTCTCACCGGGCAATACGTCGAAGGGCCCCGCAGCTTGCTGCGGGGCCCTTCGGCGTCGTCTCAGCCCCCGTTGTCCTGGTCTTTGTCCACAGGGGCTGTTCCCCGCGTTGCGTCACATCGTGCGGGCGCGGCCCATACGGAGGGCCGAGACGAGGAAGAAGACGCCGCCGAGGAAGGCGTAGCCGGCCAGGTTGGCCAGGGAGGCACCGTCCTTGTTCGCCTGGGCGAAGAACGAGGCGCCGGCGAGTGTGGAGAGGGCGCCGCTGGCGATCATCGCCCACTGGCCGCCGAGTGTGCGCCGGGCGGCGCCGACGACGAGCTGGACGATGCCCGCGGTGACGGCCCAGAGGCCCCAGACGCGCAGAACGGCAGGGGTGCCGGAGGTGGCGGCGAGGGCGAGGGCGAGGGCGGTGAGGGTGCTGAGCGCGATGTTCACGTACAGGCTGCGCAGTGGTTGGCCGTTCCTCCTGGCAGACCTGATGTCGACGACCGCGCACGCCGCGTCGAACAAGGGATAGACCACCAGCAGCGTGACAGCGAGCGGGCCCAGTCCGTCGCCGGTCGCGAACAGCAGGGCCGCCCACACCACGGCGAACGCGGAGCGCAGGAAGTACAGCTTGTGCAGGGCAGCGGGAACGCTGGCGGGAGCGGTGCCGACGAGGGTGTCCACGGGAGTTCCTCTCAGGCGGGACGAGCCGGCATCGGCCGGCGGGCGCCGAGATCAGGAGGGAGAACGTTCGGTCTCCTTCATTGAAGGCAACAGAACCAGGACTGTCAAGACCGAACGTTCTCCCTCATCGGTCGGGGTAACCTGGCCGCATGAGCGAGGGCAAGGGTGGGGGCAGCACGTCGGCGGCGCGGGCGCGGCTGCTCGACACGGCGACCAGAATCTTCTACGCGGAGGGCATCCACTCCGTCGGCGTCGACCGGATCATCGCGGAGGCGCAGGTCACCCGCGCCACGCTGTACCGGCACTTCACCGGCAAGGAGGAGCTCGTCCTCGCCTATCTCGCCCAGGCCGACCGGGGCATCCGGGCGGGGACCGAGGCGGCGCTCACGGACGGGCAGTCGGCAGCCGACGCGGTCCGGGCGATCTCCCGGTTCATCACCGGGGGCATCCAGGGCCCCGGTTTTCGCGGCTGCGCCTTCCTGAACGCGGTAGCCGAATACCCCGACCCCGCCCACCCCATCCACCGGGCCGTCCTGGCCCACCGCCAGTGGTTCCTCGACACGGTCACCGAGTTGCTTGCGCAGGTCGGCGACCAACCCGCCGACGAAGCGGGGCGACACCTCGTCATGCTCCGCGACGGCGCCATGGCCGCGGGCTGCCTCTTCGACCCGGAACTCATCGCCGAGACGTTCCTCGTGGGCGTCGAAGGAATCCTGCGCGCACGCGGCGCCTGAGCGGCTGCGGCACGGCTCCTGCTGCGGCCGGCAGCCGCTGTGCGCTCGCCAGGTTCTTCCGGGACGACGCCGAACCGTACCGGGTCATACGTCGGTGGCCCCCGCAACTCGACGCGGGGGCCAACGACGTTCAGGAGCGCACCGGTGCCCCGGTGCCGCAGGGGCAGCCGGGCGGGGTCGGCGGAGGACTACGCGTCGGACAGCAGCGGGTCGTAGGGGGTCGAGCGCCTGCGCCCTGACATGAAGGACAGGAACTCCCGGACGAACGCGCTTCGGGTGTACCGCCCTTCGCCCTCCGCGACGGATCGCGCGAAACCTCTCCTGAACAGGGCCCGGTACTCCTCGGCATCGATCGACTGGTCACCGTCCGCGTCGGTGACGTCGAAGAGGACCTCGGCGACCCTGATCAGCGCCGGTCCTGCCAGGGCCGGGGCTGCGGCCGCGTACTCGTCCGCGCTCACCCGACCGTCCCCGTCACTGTCCAGGGCTGCCTGGAGCTCCCTCCACCACGCGGCGAACGCGTCGTACAAGCGCGTCTCCTCCGGCTCGTCCAGATCGAGACGGGAGCAGAGTTCCCGGGCCATGGCGGCGAGGTCGGGCCAGTCCAGACTGCCGTCCCCGGTCTGGTCCAGGACATCGGTGAAGAACTCCCGGGCACCTCGCTGGTTCCCGGCCGCGCCCGGAGCGCCCGGTTCCGCCGCTGCCGGCGTGATCAGCCGGAACAGCGCGCCGGCCCGTTTCGTCCGGGTGCGCAGGGTGGTGAGCCTCTCGGACCAGGGCCCGTCGCCGTCCGGAGACAGTTGGAGCAGACTGACGAAGTTCTCCGTCCGAATCCAGTCGTCGGGCAGCGAACCGGTCAGCCGGGCAGCCATGTAGGCACCCTGCATCAGGGTCTGGGCACCGGGGACCTCCGGCAGCCCCGCACGACGCCGGAAGACCTCGGGAAGCGAAGCCACCGTGATCGTGCCGATGACCGGCCCCGCCAGGGCGCGACCGGCCGCCCAGAGCGTAGGCAGTCCACGGAACAGCGGCGGCGCCGGCAGATGCTCGAAGAGCTGGTAGAGGATGATGCGCAGCGCTTCCGTGTTCTGCAGCTCCTCCGCGACCATGCGGTCGTAGTACTGCCAGAACTCGGGCAGCGTGGAGGGGAGATGGCCCGCCTGGTCCCCCAAGGCAGCCAGGAACGCCCGGAATTCGGCGTAGAGCCGTTCCATCGTGGCATGGTCCAAAGGCTGTCCGCTCAGCCGGCACATGGTGACGGAGCTTTCGAAGAGCGTCGCGACCACCCACGCCCGCACCTCGGGGTCCATCGCGTCGTAGGGCTGGTTCCTGGCGTCCGTTCCGCTCAGCCGTGCGTGCAGGCGGTTGAGCCGTGCCGCCTCTCTCTGCCTGGTGTCCTCGTCGGCTCCGAACATGCGCTGCAGGCTCACGAGGGTGTTGCTCAGCCGGCGCCACGGGTGCACCACGAACGAGGAGTTGTCGGCCAGGGCCGCGCCGATCTGCGGATGGGCCGCTTCCAGCACCGTGGCCCTGACGACGGCCAGGGCCCATCGGGGATCGTTGAAGAAGCGGTGGAACTGCGAGCCGGGGCCGAACAGGGATTCCTCCGGCGGTGCGGTGGCCTCCCGGCCGGGGTTCCCGTACGGATCCCCGATACCGGGCCCGTTCGGCGTGAAGCGGCTGCTGTCCGTGTCCTTCACCTGTGAGGTCGTCCCTTCGTCTGCGGCGCCACCCCGCCGAAGCGGCGGTCGCGGCGGCGGTATTCGTGCAGGCACTCCAGAAGGTGCGGCGCACGGAAATCGGGCCAGAGCACCGGCGGGAAGACCCACTCGGCGTAGGCCACCTGCCAGAGCATGAAGTTGGAGATGCGCTGTTCGCCGGAGGTACGGATCACGAGGTCCACGTCGGGCGTGTCGGGCACGGGCAGGTGCGCGGCGAAGCACGCCTGGTCGACGGCATCGGCGGGCACGCCGGCGCGGATGAGGGACCGCGCCGCGGCAACGATGTCCTGACGCCCGCCGTGGTCGAACGCCACGGTCAGCGTCATGCCGCGATTGGCCTCGGTGAGCGTCATCAGGTCGGCGAAGTCCTGGGCCAGCGGGGCGGGAATCCGCGGGTCCTCGGCGCCCAGGAGCCGGCATCGGATGCCGCGCGCGTGCAGCAGCAGCGCGTGTTTGCGCACCACTCGGCGTACCAGGCGCATGAGGAAGTCGATCTCGTCGCCCGGACGCCGCCAGTTCTCGGTGGAGAAGGCGTACAGGCTGAGCCATTCGACCCCCGCAGACCGCGCCGCCTCGATGACATCGATCACCGTCGCCTCGGCCGCCCTGTGCCCGGAGGTGCGCGGCAGGGAGCGTTGCTGCGCCCACCGGCCGTTCCCGTCCATCACGCACGCGACGTGGCGAGGCACCGGGCGCCACCCCTCCTCACCGGCCGGCCGGGAGGGCTGCTCCGGCACCTTCCGCACGACGGGATCCTCCGGCTGCGCACCGGCGCTGCCCGCCGTCCCGTCCGTCGCGTGTGTGGGGCCGGACGGCCCTGTCGCACCGAACGTCACTGAACCGCCCCCTTCGACTCGCGTCCGCCGGGCTCCGCCCGGGACCGTCATGCCGATCGCGGAGGGCGGAGGCAGCAGGCCACCGGCCTGCGCAGCGCCTACCTCGCCCGCTCCTCACTCAGCAGGGTGCCGGTGCCCGGCGCGCGGCGCATCGCGATGCGGGCTCAATCACCCGTAGTACGTCAGTCGGAAGTACGTCGGTCGGAGCGGCCGACAGCATGTGCGGGAACCCCGGAGCGTTCGGATCTGGCTCCCCCTCTGCCCTCTGCCCTCTGCCCTCTGCCCTTGCTCGCAGCGGCAGTGCGTCCGCTCTTGCTCGTACGGCAGGCGTCCCCTGCTCGCAGCGGGCGTGTGTCCGTCCTCGCTCTACCGGCGGTGGGCTCGCGGTGGGGTCGGGCCCGTGGCGTAGACCGCACCTTGGAGACGTACGGCGGTCAGCCGTCACAGCCGCCCGACGGTGTGGGCAGTGCGGGCAGCCCGGATGGTGCACGAGATGTTGGCTGCCCCCGCCCCCCGCGGTGACGCTGAGCGGGACGTCGCCGGGGCCCCGCGTGCGCGGACGGATCCGCGCCGGTCCCGGGGGACGGAAGGAGCCAGGCCATGAGGGTCATGCTGCGAGCCCAGCTGGACACCCAGCTCGCGAACGAGGCGGTCAAGAACGGCACCCTGGCGACGATCATGCAGTCGCTCGCGGAACGCCTCAAGCCGGAGGCCGCCTACTTCGGTCCCAGCGAGGGAAAGCGGTGCTGCACCTTCGTCTTCGACATGCAGGACAGCTCGGTGCTCCCCTCCATCGCGGAGCCTCTCTTCGAGGGGCTCGGCGCGGAGATCGAGATCCAGCCGGTCATGAACACCGATGACATGCAGAAAGGCCTGGCCGCGCTGGGGAAGGGCTGATCGCGACGCCTCACCCGCACCCCCGGCCCCACGTCACCATCGCCGCCCGTCCCACCGTTCACCGGTTTCCGGTTCCCGTACGGACCCGACGATCCGGCGGCGGCACCGCACGGCTCCCCCTGGGCCGTTCCGGGAATTCTCGGCGCTTCCCGGAACGGTCTCCGGCGCGGTGTCGAGAACCGTCGCCCCGCTCCGACGTCCCCTGTGAGAGTCGCCCACGAGGGGCGGCCGGGACCTCGCAGAGGGAGCGGAATCATGAAGTACCTGGTGATGGTGCAGGGCTCGCAGGCCGATTACGAGGCGATGCGCGGCAACGCGTCCGCCGGCAATCCGGCCTGGAGCGAGAAGGACGTGCAGGCCATGTTCGCGTTCATGGGAGGGATCAACGACGATCTCGCCGAGACCGGTGAGCTCATCGACGCCCAGGGACTCGTCGAACCGGCGAAGACCCGGTTCGTCACCGCGGGTGAGGACGGCCGCCCGGTGATCACCGACGGCCCCTACGGGGAGACGAAGGAAGTGCTCGCCGGGTACTGGGTACTCGAGTGCGAGAGCCTGGAGCGGGTCACCGAGATCGCCGCGCGCGTCACCCGGTGCCCGGCGCCTGCCGGGGCGCCGGCCGCCCCGGTGGTCATCAGGGCCATCGACAGCGGCGGGGGCGATGTGTGAAACGTACGTCCGAGGTCGAGGACCTGCTGCGGCTGCACGCCCCGCAGGTCCTCGGCGCGCTGGTGCGCCGGTACGGGCACTTCGACCCCGCCGAGGACGCGGTGCAGGAGGCCCTGATCGCCGCCGCCCGGCAGTGGCCCGAGCAGGGGGTTCCGGACAATCCGCGCGGCTGGCTGATCAGGGTGGCGTCCCGGCGGCTGGTGGACCGGCTCCGCAGCGACGATGCCCGGCGCGCGCGTGAGGAGGCGGCGGCCGCGCTCACGCCCCGGGACGCCTTCACCGCACCGGCGCCCGATGAACCCGCGGCGGGTGGCAGCCGGGCGCCGTCCGAGGACGACACCCTCACGCTCCTCTTCCTGTGCTGCCATCCGGATCTGGCCCCGGCCGCGCAGGTCGCCCTGACGCTGCGGGCCGTCGGCGGTCTGACCACGGCCGAGATCGCCCGGGCGCACCTGGTGCCCGAGGCGACGATGGCCCAGAGGATCAGCCGGGCGAAGCGGAAGGTCCGGGGCGCCGCCTTCGTCCAGCCCGGGCCCGCCGACCGGGACTCGCGGCTCGCGGTCGTGCTCCAGGTGCTCTATCTGATCTTCAACGAGGGCTACACGGCGACCTCGGGACGTGCCCTGCACCGCGCCGGCCTGGCCCGGGAGGCGATCCGGCTGACCCGTTCGGTCCGCCGGCTGCTGCCCAGGGACGGCGCCGTGAGCGGGCTCCTGGCGCTGATGCTGCTCACCGACGCCCGCAGTGCCGCACGCACCGGACCGCACGGCGAGCTGGTCCCGCTCGACGAGCAGGACCGCACCCGATGGGACGGGGCGGCCGTCGCCGAGGGCACCGCCCTGGTCGCGGAGGCCCTGCGCGAGGGGCCCGCCGGGCCCTACCAGGTGCAGGCGGCCATCGCGGCGCTGCACGACGAGGCGGCCCGTGCCGAGGACACCGACTGGCCGCAGATCCTGGCGCTGTACGACGTCCTCGTACGTATCGCCCCCGAGCCGATGGCGGAACTGAGCCGGGCCGTCGCCGTCGCCATGGTGCACGGCCCGCAGGCCGGGCTGGCCGAGGCCGACGCCCTCGCGGACCGGCTGGCGGGCCACCACCGCCTGGACGCCGTCCGCGCCCATCTGCTGGAACGGGCCGGCGACACCGAGGGGGCCCGCGCCGCCTACCGCTCGGCGGCTTCCGGGACCCTGAGCCTCCCGGAAGCCCGCTATCTGTACGGCCGGGCGGACCGCCTCGACAGCTGACGCGGGCCGCGGCCGACAGCGTCGGCGCCCGGGAGGCGGGAGCGAGCCAGGAGCCCGGAGTCACGGCGGCACGGTCTTGGGCCAGGAGTCAGGAGCCACGCGCCGGGGGCGTCGGGGAAGCCGGAAAGCCGGGTATGTCGGGAAGCAATGAAAGCTACGGAAGCGACACAAAAAGGCGGCAAACGGCTGCAAACCGTCGCATCGGCGGTGGTTTCACTGGCCGTCGCACCCCCGGCTGGCAATCATCGGGTCCATGACCAACAGCGACAAGGGCCGCAACCTCACCCTCCGGATCGCTCAGCAGCCGGAGGCGGACGAGCTTCTCGCGCGCAGCCCGCTCGCCGCGCTCGTGGGCATGCTGCTGGACCAGCAGGTACCGATGGAGTGGGCGTTCTCCGGACCGTACGCACTGGCGCAGCGGATGGGCGGAGACGATCTGGACGCCCATGAGATCGCCGCGTACGACCCCGAGGCGTTCGTCGAACTCTTCACCGCCAAACCTGCGTTGCACCGCTATCCGGGCTCGATGGCCAAGCGGGTGCAGCAGCTGTGCCAGTTCCTGGTGGCGCAGTACGACGGCGAGGCCGGCGCCGTGTGGACCGGCGCCGCCACCGGGGCGGATCTGCGGAGAAGGCTCAACGCCCTGCCCGGCTTCGGCACCCAGAAGGCGCAGATCTTCCTGGCGTTGCTGGGCAAGCAGTTCGGGGTCCGGCCGCCGGGCTGGCAGGAGGCGGCGGGGCCGTACGGGGAGCCCGGCTCGCACCGTTCGGTCGCCGACATCACCGGACCCGAGTCGCTCGCCGAGGTCCGCGCCTTCAAGCAGGAGGCCAAACAGGCCGCGAAGGCCGCGAAGGCGGCTGCCAAGGGCAGGTGAACCCCACTGAACCCGCTGAACCCACTGCCCACTGCCCGTTGCCCGCTGCCCACTCAAGGCCGGGATCTGGACAGCTGGGACCGGGGCGTGGCGAGGGGCGTGCGTGAGGTGCGTGTGTGAGGGGCGTGTGTGAGGTCTCCCCGGCGCTCCGCTGCGTACCCACCGACCGTGCCACCGCTCGCACCACCCTCCGCGCTCCCGGGTACGCCCCTCTCGCGCTGTCGCTCTCGTTCGTCACGGCCCCAATTCCGGAATGGACGCCTATATGCCTCCGCGGCAGGCATCGCAGTCCCGTTCCATGGCTGCGCCCGGAGGCCCTTGACCGGTAGGCTTTCCGTGTGATCTTCAAGCGCATCGGAAATGGGCAGCCCTATCCCGACCACGGCCGGGAAAGCACCCGGCAGTGGGCGGATGTCGCGCCGCGCCCGGTCCGCCTCGACCAGCTCGTGACCACCAAGGGCCAGCTGGACCTCGAAACGCTCCTCGCCGAGGACTCCACGTTCTACGGCGACCTCTTCGCCCACGTCGTGAAGTGGCAGGGCGACCTCTACCTGGAGGACGGGCTGCACCGCGCGGTCCGTGCCGCGCTGCAGCAGCGCCAAGTGCTGCACGCCCGCGTGCTCGAGCTCGGCTGAGGCACCCTCACCGGCCCGTTCGACTCCCCGTCAGGGTTCGTTCGAGTGCACTTTCGCACTCGGACGGGTGCGATCCGTCGATCATCAAATAGTCATCATCACCGGGTCGCACTACGCTGCGCCCATGAGCATGCTCACTCCCCCCGGCATGGGCGGAAAGTACCGCATCACGGGTGACAAGTACCCGCGCATGCGGCGCCCCCGCCGCCGCAGCAAACTGGTCCTCTCGGCCATCGCCTCCGTGGTCGCCCTCGGGCTGGCCGGATGGGGCACGCTGCAGCTCATCGATGTCTTCACGGGCGGCGACAAGCAGGCCAGCGCCGCCGACCGCGAGGCGGACTGCCCGACCGCCAAGCCGTCCACGCCCGCGAAGGTCCTGCCGAAGCCCGCGAAGATCACGGTCAACGTCTACAACGCGACACCGCGTGGCGGACTGGCCAAGGCGGCGGCCGACGAGCTGAAGAAGCGTGGATTCACCATCGGCAAGGTGGGCAACGCCACCGCCGCGTACGACAAGAAGGTCCCCGGGACCGGCATACTGCTGGGCTCTCCGACCGCGGTCAACGGCACGTTCCCGGTGCTCGGCACGCAGCTGCCGGGGGCGGCGACGAAGACCGACGCCCGCAAGAGCACGGACGTCGATCTGATCATCGGGACGAAGTTCAAGGCGTTCAGCACGCCGCAGGCGGCGGCCGGGGCGCTGACCGCCCTGACGAAGCCTGCCCCGAAGCCGTCCTCCTGCTGAGGACGCGCGGGCCGGTACAGCACGAGCGCCCGGGGCGCTGAAAGCACCCCGGGCGCAGAACGACGGCCCGGGGCGCAGAGTGAGCACTGGGCGCAGGACGACCGCTTGGGGCGCGCGATGCGCTCCCAGGCGCAAGAACGACCGCCTGGGAGCGCCGATGAGCGCCGGGGCACAGAACGACGGCCGGGGCGCTCCAGGAGCACCCCGGCCGTCGGCCGTCCGAACGGAAGCCTCAGCCGACGGTGCCGTACATCCGGTCCCCGGCGTCGCCGAGGCCCGGCACGATGTAGCCGTGCTCGTTGAGCCGCTCGTCGACCGAGGCGGTGACCACGGTGACGGGCGTCCCGGCCAGCTCGCGCTCCATCACCTCGACGCCCTCGGGCGCCGCGAGCAGCACGACCGCGGTCACGTCGTCCGCGCCGCGCTTGATCAGCTCCTGAATGGCCGCGACCAGCGTGCCGCCGGTGGCGAGCATCGGGTCCAGGACGTACACCTGGCGGCCCGAGAGGTCCTCCGGCATACGGGTCGCGTACGTGGACGCCTGCAGCGTCTCCTCGTCGCGGATCATGCCCAGGAAGCCCACCTCGGCGGTCGGCAGCAGCCGCACCATGCCGTCGAGCATGCCGAGGCCGGCCCGCAGGATCGGCACGACCAGGGGCCGCGGGTACGACAGCTTCACTCCGGTGGTGGGTGTCACCGGGGTCTCGATGTCGACCTGTTCGGTGCGCACATCGCGGGTGGCCTCGTACGCGAGCAGGGTGACCAGCTCGTCGGCGAGGCGCCGGAAGGTCGGGGAGTCGGTGCGCTTGTCGCGCAGGGTGGTGAGTTTGTGCGCGACCAGCGGGTGGTCGACGACGTGGATCCGCATGCCGTCAACAGTAACCGCGCCTCCCGCACCCGTGCGCTGGCATCAACCGCACGTTCGGGGGGAAGGTGGGGGCATACGGACCCAGCCTGGGGGTGACGAGCCGATGGCCGACGGGGCGAAGCAGGACCGGGACGCACCGGAGCCGCAGGACACGCGGGACGCGCCGGAGACCGACGCGCAGCGCCGCAGACGGCGCGCCCAGTTCCTCCGCGAGCTTCACGAGGCCAAGGCGCTCCGCGACCGGGTCCAGCCGCGCCGGGTCAAGGCCGCCAGAATGCGCCAGGCCATGCGGATGCGGACGTTTCGCTGGTAGCCGTCCGGCCGGTGGCGGAACCCCCGGGTGGCGGCGCCCAAGAGAACTGGTGGCCGACGCAACGACGGAACTGCTCTCGCGGAGCCCTCGTTTCTGCCACGATTCCGATGGGCGGGACGCAGGGCAGCCGGACCACCGGCCGGCCCCCCGCCGGACCGACACACCCAGGGTCTTTCGTTGGGATCGGACCCCGCTTCCTGATCCGGCCTGATCCGAACGAGAGGCTCTAAGACCAGTGGGAGAGTCACGGTGTACTTCGCCGCACTGCTCGCGCGCACCGAAGACGGGTGGGAAGCGAGCGACACGGAGCTCGACGATGTGGAGACCCTGTCGGATCTGACGGATCTGGCCCGTGAGGCCTCGGTTGACGAGGACACGGTGCTCGTCTTCATCGAGCAGGAGGACGCCTGGTTCGGCGTCGTCCGGGTGGACGGGGAGGAGGATCCGCGTATCTACGTCTCCAACGCCTCCGCCGCCGCTCGCTCCTCGTACGGGGAGATCCTGCTCACCGATGAACTGCTCGGCCGCGAACCCGAGGCCGAGGACTCGATTGCCGCCCTCGAAGAGCTCGTCGGCCTCGACGGTACGGAGGACGGCGAGCCGGAATCCCCCGACCACACCAACAACACCGACAACGATGACGACGACGGGCCGGACCCCGACGCCGTACCGGCGGGTCCGCTCGGCGACACCGGGGTGCTGTCCGACCTCGGTCTCCCCGAAGCGGAGCTGCTGATGCTGCGGACGGACGCACTGGCGGAGATCGCGGACGCGCTGGGAGCGGCCGAGGTCCTGGAGACCGTCCGTTAGGGTCCGCGGGTGACCGAAGCACCACACCCGCACCCCCCTTCCCCAGCACAGCAACCCCTGCACGATCCCGTACGGGACCCGTGGCGGGCGCCCATGCGCCGCGCCCTGGACGAGGCGGGCCTGGCGGCGGCGGCCGGCGATGTGCCGGTCGGCGCCGTCGTCCTCGCCCCGGACGGCACCCTGCTCGCCACGGGCCACAACGAACGCGAGGCCACCGGCGACCCGACCGCGCACGCCGAGGTCCTCGCGCTGCGCCGGGCCGCCGCGGCCCTCGGAGAGTGGCGGCTTTCGGGCTGCACGCTCGTCGTCACCCTGGAGCCCTGCACCATGTGCGCGGGCGCCCTGGTGCAGTCCCGCGTGGGCCGGGTCGTCTACGGCGCCCGGGACGAGAAGGCCGGAGCGGCCGGCTCGCTCTGGGACGTCGTACGGGACCGCCGGCTCAACCACCGCCCCGAGGTGATCCACGGCGTCCTGGAGGCCGACTGCGCGGCCCTCCTGACGGCCTTCTTCCGCGACCGCTGACCTGGCGTCCCCGTGCCTGCGGGGTGCTGTGCGGAATCGGATTTCGACGGACGGCCGAGATGGTCTAAGCTCTCTCTCGGTAGCGTGTCCGAGCGGCCGAAGGAGCTCGCCTCGAAAGCGAGTGTGGGGAAACTCACCGAGGGTTCAAATCCCTCCGCTACCGCTCTTGTGAAGGGCCCGACGCACAGCGTCGGGCCCTTCGAGTTTTCCGCCCGGGCCCGGGTCTCACGGGCGCCGGGTGCGGCACTGGCCCGGGCCCCGCAGGCAGCGGGTACAGCGGTGGCCACCCGCGTCCGTCCCGCCCGGACCTCGCAGGCAGCGAGTACGGCAGTGGTGGCCCCCGGGGCCGTACAGCGAGGCCCCGCGGGCAGCGGGACGGCCATGGCCACCCGCGTCCGTCCCGCCCGGGCCGCGGGTACGACAGTGGCCCCGACCCCACGGGCGCCGGGTACGGCGATGGCCCCGGGTCCGACGGCGGTCGGGCCCGGGGCCATCTGTGCGCTTGGGTCGGGGGGAGCGGCATCGGGGGGACAAGCCGCTCCCCCCGATGAGAACAGGTCCTACCAGCCCTCGCCGCGATCGGGGGAAGGCCGCGGCGAGGACCCCACAGAGGGGTCCTGTTCCTCGCCCCTCGGATTCCTGCCGGATCCGCCGGGGCTCGTCCACCATCCTGCCGTGCCACAGATGCCGCGCAGTCGGGCAAAGGACCTCGATCACCGGGCCCTTGGTCCTTAAAGACCGCGTGAGTGATCGGAAAGGGCAAGCGGATACGGCCATACGTGCGGATAGACTCGCCCGACTGCACAGGGGATCGAAGGGGAGTCAGGGGCCGATGGTGCAAGCGAAGAAGATCGCTCTCTACGTGATAGTCGTCTTCGTGCTCTACACGATCATCACGTCCCCCGCCCGGGCTGCGGATCTCGTCCAGGTAGGGTTCGAGGGCGTTTCGGACGCCGCACAGGGCGTCGGCGACTTCATGTCCGAGCTCGTGAAGTAGGAGAACCCCATGATCCGCCACCTGGTCCTGTTCAAGCTGAACGACGGCGTCGAGCGGGACGATCCGCGGGTCGTCGCAGGCGTCGAGGCCTTCCGGGGACTGGCGGACAAGGTGCCCGGGCTGGAGTTCTGGGAGTGCGCCTGGAACATCACCGACCGGCCGATCGCGTACGACTTCGCCATCAACTCCGCCGTCGCCGACGAGGCCGCGCTGAAGAGCTACATCGAGCATCCGGCCCACCAGGCGGCTGCCGGGCAGTGGCGTGAATTCGCCACCTGGGTGATGGCCGACTACCCGTTCTGACGCCTTCGGCCCTGCGAGCCCCTCACCACGACGGTGAGGGGCTTTCTTTGTGTTTAAACCGATTCGAGGTCAACACGGCGCTATGGGGTGCTTGCACATAGTGGACATGTCTTGTGATGCTATGACCGCTTTTGACGGATGAGTTGACCGAAGTTGACCGCAAAGGGGTGGCGTCACCGTGCCGGCCAGTACAGCGCCTCAAGTGCCTCCCCAGACCGATAAGGCCGCCCGGACAACACCGGCGGCACAGACGCCCCCCGCACCCCAGACGCCTCATGCGGTCCAGGCATCCCCTGCACCCCAGGCATCCTCCGGGGCTCACTCACCCCAGTCGCCAACACCGCAGGAACACCAGGCATCACAAGCATCACAGATGCCCCAGGGGCCCCAAGCGCAGGCGTCCCAGGCGCCGCAGGCATCGCAGGTGTCCCAGGAGACCCCGACGATCCAGACCGAGACACCCGACGACACCGTCCCGCCCGGCAGGACCCGGGGCGCCGACACCAGGGCGCTCACCCAGGTGCTCTTCGGCCGGCTCCAGGGGCTGGAGGCGGGCACCGCGGAGCACGGCCGGGTCCGGGCGGCGCTGATCGAGGCGAACCTGCCGCTCGTGCGGTACGCCGCCGCGCGGTTCCGCAGCCGCAACGAGCCCATGGAGGACGTCGTCCAGGTCGGCACCATCGGCCTGATCAACGCCATCGACCGGTTCGACCCCGAACGCGGGGTCCAGTTCCCCACCTTCGCGATGCCGACCGTCGTCGGCGAGATCAAGCGGTACTTCCGGGACAACGTGCGCACCGTCCACGTGCCGCGCCGGCTCCACGAGCTCTGGGTCCAGGTCACCGGCGCCACCGAGGACCTGACGACCGCTCACGGCCGCTCCCCCACCACGGCGGAGATCGCCGCCCGGCTGAAGATCTCCGAGGACGAGGTGCTGGCCTGCATCGAGGCGGGCCGCTCATACCACGCGACCTCGCTCGAAGCCGCGCAGGAGGGTGACGGGCTGCCCGGCCTGCTGGACCGGCTCGGCTACGAGGACCCCGCCCTGGCCGGCGTCGAGCACCGCGACCTGGTCCGGCATCTGCTCGTACAACTGCCCGAACGCGAACAGCGGATCCTGATGCTCCGCTACTACAGCAACCTGACGCAGTCCCAGATCAGCGCCGAACTGGGAGTCTCACAGATGCATGTGTCAAGACTCCTGGCCCGAAGTTTCGCCCGACTTCGATCCGCAAACAGGATCGAGGCGTAACCGGATCGGGTAGACCGATTCCGGAGTGTTCCTCGCGGGCCAAAAGCCCCACACCCCTTGTTAACTGCGCAGACACCCCCAGAACTTGTCGACAAGTCACTACAGCGTGTTGCCGACATGTGACATTCTGCGGGAACCGCGTTTGCCGCAGCCTCCCCTCCGGTATTCAGGTGGAGGCTGCGTTCCTCCGATGGTCGTGGCCACCGCGACCGTCCGCGACCTCAAGGGGGTGGCATGTCCGCAGAACAGGGCAGCTCGAAGGTGCTCACGCTCACCAAGAGCGCACCCGCACCCGTTGTGCTCACCAGCTCGCCGGAAGCCATCGACACCCGTACGCTGTCCCGCTCCCTGTTCCTGCGGCTCGCCGCACTGGGCCCCGCACCGGGCCCCGACGGAACGGACACTCCGGAGCGTGCCTATGTACGGGACACGCTCATCGAGCTCAACCTGCCGTTGGTGCGCTACGCCGCGGCCCGGTTCCGCAGCCGCAACGAACCCATGGAAGACATCGTCCAGGTCGGCACCATCGGCCTGATCAAGGCGATCGACCGGTTCGACTGCGAACGCGGCGTGGAGTTCCCGACGTTCGCGATGCCCACGGTCGTCGGCGAGATCAAGCGCTTCTTCCGCGACACCTCGTGGTCGGTGCGGGTGCCGCGCCGGCTCCAGGAGCTGCGCCTCGCCCTCACCAAGACCAGCGACGAGCTCGCCCAGAAGCTCGACCGCTCGCCGACCGTTCCGGAACTGGCCAAGGCGCTCGGGGTCTCCGAGGAGGACGTCGTCGACGGCCTGGCCGTCGGCAACGCCTACACCGCCTCCTCGCTGGACTCACCCTCCCCCGAGGACGACGGCGGCGAGGGCTCGCTGGCCGACCGGCTGGGGTACGAGGACGCGGCCCTGGAGGGCGTCGAGTACCGCGAGTCGCTCAAGCCGCTGCTGGCCAGACTCGCCCCGCGCGAGCGCCAGATCATCATGCTGCGGTTCTTCGCCAACATGACCCAGTCGCAGATCGGCGAGGAGGTCGGCATCTCGCAGATGCACGTCTCCCGGCTGCTGACCCGCACGCTCGCCCAGCTCAGGGAGGGGCTCATCGCCGACTGACCCGCTGCCCCGATCCCGGGGGTCCGCTGCCCCCATCCCAGGGGTTCCGATTTGACGGTCCGTCAGAGACACTGTCGCGATGCGACGTCAGACATGCGGCCGGCCCGGCCACCGGGGCACAGCGATCGCCGTCTCGGCGGCCGTGCTGTGTCTGGGCGGGGCACTGGCAGGCTGCGGCGGCCAGGCGGGCGGGGACGGCTACACGGCGGTCGGCGCGGCCGCGGCGGGGCCGGGGAAGGCGCCCTCGGGGGCGGTGGCGCCCTCGGGGAAGGTCACGCTGGTGCCGCTGGACGGCGCCGGGGATGGAAGCCGGGCGGGCAAGGGCCGCTCCGGCGCCTCGCCCTCCCCCGGGTCCTCGACCGCGACGGACGACACGGACAGCACGGACAGCCCGGACGCGGGCGGTACGGGGAGCGCGCGCGGTTCCGGCCCGGACGCCACCCGGCCCGGTGCGTCCACAGACACGGCAGGGGCCTCCGGAGCGTCCGGCTCCACCGGAACGACGCGCGGCACACCCTCAGGCGGATCCGGCCCGCCAGGCGGCCTCTCAGGCGGCTCCACCGGGCCCGGCTCCCCGTCCCCCTCGTCACCCGGCCCCACGGCCCCCACCACCCCCGCCGGGCCCGCCGTACTGAAGGTCGGCACCCCCGTGCGCGCGGCAGCGGACGAGCGGTGGTGCGAGAAGGTGACCGTGGAGTTCCGCAATACGGGTGGCTCACCGGCGCGTTCGGGCACCGTCACCTTCGCCACGCACATCATCGGCGGGCTGGGGATCGACTGGGCGACCCGGGAATCGACAGCGCTGCTGCCCGTACCGATCGGCGCGGGAGCGGCGCGGAAGATGACGTACACCGTCTGTGTGGACGCCTGGCGGGTACCCCTGGGCATGCATGTCGAGACCCGGGACGTGACCGCCGTCTGGAAGTGACGGGGGACGGGGACCGGCCGGGCGGATGAAGGGGCGACACCGCCCCTCCCCCTGCGCCGGCCGGTCCAGGAGAGTCCGGAGGGCCGGTCAGCCGAGCGCGAGCCAGGCGACCGCGCCGAGCACGACGATCACCGCGACGACGGCGGCGATCAGTCCGGTCCTCGGGCCGGACGACACGGCGGCGGGCTGCTGCCGGCGCTGCGGCTCACCCTCGTCGACGAAGGCGCGGAACATCTGGGTGTTGCCTGCCGGGTCGCTGTTGCCCTCGGGACCCTGCGGAGCGTGGGGATTGTGTGCCATGTCGCAGGACCCTAGCGAACTCGGCGGAAGGGCCCAACCCCCGGGCGGTGAAGGGGCGGGGCCATAACCGGGGAACCGGTGAAGGCGGAGTGGCCGAGCCGGCCGGACCGCCTCACCCCGTACGGGCTCCGCTCACCTGGACGGAATGCAACACCCGCACCCTGGCGCACAGTTGGGAGCCGCGACGTGCGCCGCTCCCGCTCCCACCCGTATATATGCGCGAAGGGCGGCCGGGCGGCCCGGCCGAAGCCGCGCGGACGGGGAACTCGATCCGGTGCGGCCCCGGGGCGACCGCCGCCCCCGCCCCACGAAGTGGCGCACGACACACCTGCCACGCGCGCCCCGCACACGCTGGGCGTTTGACCCGCACCCTACGCAGCCTTTTGCGTTCCTTTACTTCTGCAAGGCCCTTTTCGTTTGCCTGCAGCAACCAACGGCTTCTATGGTTGCCCTAAGCAACAAGATGGCTGGTGAGATGTCTGGGGGGTCCCGTGGCCGCACGGAGTCAGTACCAAGAACTGGCCCGGCAGCTCAGCGCCGTCGGCGCCGTCAAACGGGGCCTGGCCCGCATCCTCCCGGCTGAATGCCCCGGCGGCTCGGCAGCCGTACTGGCCCTGCTGAGTCAGCACGGCGAAATGCGGATCAGCAGGCTGGCCGAGCTCCTCGCAGTCGACATGTCGGTGACCAGCCGACACGTCGCTCACGTGGCGGAACGCGGCTGGATCGAACGGTCCCCGGACCCGGCGGACAAGCGCTCCCGCATCCTGCGGCTGACCCCCGCGGGCGAGGGAGTGCTCGACGATCTGAACTGCCGGACGACCGAAATGTTCGCCCACAACCTTCAGGATTGGTCCGACGAAGAGGTCGGGCAGCTCAACACGTTGCTGGCCCGGCTGCGCGACAGCTTCTCCTGCCGCGGCTCCGGCGGGTGCGCCCCCGGAAAGCACAGCGGCGACTGCCGCTACCGGCACACCGACAGCCACGACGGCTCGTACACCCGTACACCCGTGTAACAGAAGCAAAGAGAAGGAATTAAATGGCTACGACCACACCAACCGGTGTGCGGGGCGGCCACGCCAAGCACGGAGGAAGCGACTCCTCCGACGGCACGCCGATGACACACCGGCAGATCATGGAAGCGCTCACCGGGCTGCTGCTCGGCATGTTCGTCGCCATCCTGTCGTCCACCGTCGTCTCCAACGCCCTGCCGGAGATCATCTCCGACCTGGGCGGCGGCCAGAGCGCCTACACCTGGGTCGTCACGGCCTCGCTGCTGGCCATGACGGCGACCACCCCCCTGTGGGGCAAGCTCTCCGACCTGTTCAGCAAGAAGCTGCTGGTCCAGATAGCGCTCGTCATCTACGTCGCGGGCTCGGTCGTCGCCGGTATGTCGACCAGCAGCGGCATGCTGATCGCCTGCCGTGTGGTGCAGGGCATCGGCGTCGGCGGTCTGTCCGCCCTCGCGCAGATCGTGATGGCCGCGATGATCGCCCCGCGCGAGCGCGGCCGCTACAGCGGCTACCTCGGCGCCGTCTTCGCCGTCGCCACCGTCGGCGGTCCGCTGCTCGGCGGTGTCATCACCGACACCAGCTGGATGGGCTGGCGCTGGTGCTTCTACGTGGGTGTGCCGTTCGCGGTCATCGCCCTGATCGTGCTCCAGAAGACCCTGAAGCTCCCGGTCGTCAAGCGTGAGGTCAAGGTCGACTGGACCGGCGCCTTCTTCATCAGCGCCGCCGTCTCGCTGCTGCTCCTCTGGGTGACCTTCGCGGGCGACAAGTACGACTGGATGTCCTGGCAGACCGGCGTGATGCTCGCGGGCTCCCTGGTGCTCGTGCTGCTGTTCGTCTTCACCGAGTCCCGGGCCAAGGAGCCGATCATCCCGCTGCGGCTGTTCCGCAACCGGACGATCACGCTCGCCTCGCTCGCCTCGCTGTTCGTCGGTATCGCGATGTTCGCGGGCACCGTCTTCTTCAGCCAGTACTTCCAGCTGGCGCGCGGCAAGTCGCCGACGATGTCCGGTGTGATGACGATCCCGATGATCGCGGGTCTCTTCCTCTCCTCGACGGTCTCGGGACAGATCATCACCAAGACGGGCCGCTGGAAGGCCTGGCTGGTCAGCGGTGGCTTCCTGCTCACCGCGGGCCTCGGGATGCTCGGCACCATCCGGTACGACACGACGTACTGGCACATCGCGATCTTCATGTTCGTGATGGGTCTCGGCATCGGCATGATGATGCAGAACCTGGTGCTCGCCACGCAGAACCAGGTGGCCGCGTCCGACCTCGGCTCCGCCAGCTCCGTCGTCACCTTCTTCCGTTCCCTCGGTGGTGCGATCGGCGTCTCGGCGCTGGGCGCCGTCATGGCGAACCGGGTCACCCACTACGTCAAGGACGGCCTGGCGGACCTCGGTCCCCAGGGCGCGGCCATGGGCCACGGCGGTACCGGCGGCGGGGGCATCCCCAACCTGGACACGCTGCCCGCACCGTTCCGTACGGTCGTGGAGAGCGCCTACGGGCACGGCGTCGGCGACGTCTTCCTGTACGCCGCTCCGGCCGCACTGCTCGCGTTCCTCATCACGATCTTCATCAAGGAGGTCGCCCTGCGGACGAAGGCCGTGGGCGACACCTCGGCGGAGACGGAGGCCGTCCCGGCCGCCGCCGCGGCCGAGGTCCCGGCCGGCACCACCGCGCTGGTCTCCGAGGGCACGGCCGGGGTCACCTCGGTCGACACCCTGGAGGCCGCGGCCCCGCTGGAGACCGTGCAGGGCACCGCGGTACGCGGTGTGGTGCGCGGCGCCGAGGGCGCACCCGTGGCCCGGGCCGCCGTCACGCTGATCTCGCTGGGCGGCCGGCAGCTGGGCATCTCGGTCGCGCAGGCCGACGGCAGCTACGGTCTGGACGCCCCGGGCGCAGGTTCGTACGTGCTGATCGCGTCGGCCGACGGCTTCCAGCCGCAGGCGTCGACCGTGGTCGTCGGCGACGAGCCGCTCGCCTACGACATCCTGCTCGCCGGTACGAGCGGCCTGGCCGGAACCGTGCGGGCAGCCGAGGGCGGCTCGCCGGTCGAGGGCGCCATGGTCATCGTGACCGATGTGCGCGGCGACGTGCTGGCCACCGGAAAGTCCGGCGACGCGGGCGAGTTCACCTTCGGTGAGCTGGTCCCCGGCTCGGTGACCGTCGCGGTCAACGCGGCCGGCTTCCGTCCGCTGGCGCTGCCCGTGGAGATCGGCGGCCAGGGTGTCACCCGGGTCGACGCCGCACTGCAGTCCGGTGCGCTGGTCCAGGGCGTGGTGCGGGCCGGCTCCAACCGGCGTCCGCTGGCCGACGCCCGCGTCACGCTGGTCGACGCGGCCGGCAACGTGATCGCCACCTCGACGACCGGGGAGGACGGGGCGTACGCCTTCGCCGACCTGGACGCGGGCGAGTACTCGGTCATCGCGACCGGCTACCCGCCGGTGGCCGGCTCCCTGACCGTGGCCGGTCACGGGGTCGACGGCCACGACATCGAGCTCGTCCACCCGGGCGAGTAATCCGTCCGGGGATTTCCCCGGACGCGCAAGACCCCTGGCGGGATGGCACTTCGAGCGGAGAGTCTGTCCCGGCCGGCGGAAAAATGGGCCCCGGCGGTGGGGACGGCAGGCAGGGGACGGCCTGCCGTCCCCGCCCCGGGGCCCGACTCATTGAGTGACCCGTTCGGTCGAAGCGGGCGGGCCATTGAGCAACGGGCAAGGAGAGAAAACGGGATGGGACTTCGCGCACAGGTACGCACGCGGGACGGCTGGGCCGTCCAGCACGCGGTCGTGACGGTCACCGACATGACCGGGACGCAGGTGCTGCGGGCCGCCGCCGACGAGGACGGGGCGGTGCGCACCGACGCACTGCTGTCCGCCGGCGCGTACACCGTGATCGTGACGGCGGTCGGGTACGCCCCCTCCGCCTCCACCGCCCTCGTCACGGCGAGCGGCCGGGTCGAGGCGGGCACGGTGGTGCTGGCCCGCCAGGGCGGCGTGGAACTGCCGCCGCCGGGCGCCTGGTCGCTGGATCCGGCGCACTCCTCCGTGGGCGCGGTCGCGCAGCACCTGGGCATCTCCAGCGTGCACGGCCGGTTCACCGAGTTCGGCGGCCGGATCGAGATCGCCGAGGACATCCAGCGCTCGCGCGTGGACGCGGTCATCAACGCGGCGAGCATCGACACCGGCAACGGCATGCGGGACAAGCACCTGCGCTCGCCGGACTTCCTCGACACCGAGCGGTTCCCGGAGATCACCTACCGCTCCAGCGGGCTGACTCCGGCAGGACCCGACCGCTGGACCGTGCACGGCGAGCTGTCGCTGCACGGCGTGGAGCGTCCGGTCGACCTGGACCTGAGCTACCTCGGCACCGGCCCGGACCCGTGGGGCGGCGTCCGCGCGGCGTTCAGCGCCACGGCAGAACTGCGCCGCGAGGACTTCGCCATGAACTACAACCAGGTGATCCAGGCGGGCATCTCGGCGATCGGCACCACGCTGCGGGTGGAGCTCGACATCCAGGCCGTGCAGGGCGATTCCCTGCCGACTGCCTGAGCGCACGGCCGTAGGGTCGGTCCCATGGCATCGAACATCGCGACCAACACCGCCGTGGAACTCGACGACTTGCTGGCCTTCGTCCGGCCCCGGCACCGGGCGATCCTGCTGACCACCCGGTCCGACGGCCGCCCCCAGGGCTCCCCGCTCACCTGCGGCGTCGACGACGCGGGCCGGATCGTCGTCTCGACGTACCCCGAACGGGCGAAGACCCGCAACGCGAAGCGTGACGAGCGGGTGAGCGTGATCGTCCTGTCGGACGAGTGGAACGGGCCCTGGGTGCAGATCGACGGCTCGGCCGAGGTGATCGACTCACCGGATTCGGTCGAGCCGCTCGTCGAGTACTTCCGGAACATCTCGGGGGAGCACCCCGACTGGGACGAGTACCGGGCGGCCATGGTGAAGCAGGGCAAGTCGATCATCAGGATCACCCCCGAGCGATGGGGTCCGGTCGCCACGGGCGGCTTCCCGGCGCACCTGGCCCCGGGCAGCTGACCCCGGTGGCCGTGCCGCACCCCCGGCCCGAACTGCTGTCCCGGGCCCGGCTGCTGGCCGGGCCCGAGGTCGGCTCCCCGGTGGCGGATGCCCTGGAGCGGGCCGCCGGACGCCCCGTGGAGCGCGGCGGTCCGGCCGGTGGCGGCCCCTATGTGTACGTGGGGGCCGCACTGCCCGACGCGCTGCGCGGGGACGGCCTGGTGTGGTTCCACAGCGTGAACGCCGGTACGGACGCCCTGCTGGGCGCCGGTCCGTGGCCCGCCGGGGCGCTGCTCACCCGGACGGTGGGCCGGATGGGCGAGCGGATCGCGCAGTACGTGCTGGCCTGGGTGCTGGCGGAATGCCAGTCGGTTCCGGAGTTCGCCGCGCAGCACGCCCGGGGCGAATGGCGCCGCATCCCCTCGGAGCTGGTGGCCGGGCAGACGGCTGTCGTGCACGGCGCCGGAAGGATCGGTTCGGCCGTCGCCGGGCTGCTGCGGTCGTGCGGCATCCGGACAGTGGGGGTGGCCCGCACCCCGCGCGCCGTCCCGCCGGGCTTCGACGCGATGGTCCGCCCGGACGAGCCGGTGGCCGCCCGCTGGGTGATCTCCGCCCTTCCGCTGACCGGGGCGACGGCCGGGTACTTCGGCGCGGCCCGGTTCGCGGCCCTGGGCGGGGCCACCTTCGTCAACGTGGGCCGGGGCGCGACCGTGGACCTGGTGGCGCTGGAGGCGGCACTGGAGGCGGGCACGGTGGGACGCGCGGTACTCGACGTCCTGCCCGACGAGCCCGCCGCGCCCGGGGACCCCTGCTGGCGGCTCCCCCGTACGGTGATCACCTCGCACTCCGCGGGCATCACGGCCGACGCCGACGTGGTCACGGACTTCACGGCCTGTCTGCGGGAGCTGGAGGCGGGGCGGGTGCCCGCGCTCGCCGTGGACCCGGCCCGGGGCTACTGACGGGGGCGGGCCTCTTCGGCGTCCCGGGACCGCTCCCGCATCGCCTCGATCCCCGCGATCAGCAGGTCGAGCGCGAACGCGAAGTCCCGCTCGTGCATCTCGTGAACGGTGTCGGCGCCCCGCGCCGCGATGAGGTCCTGCGAGTCCTCCACGATCGGGCCCAGTTGCGGCTGTCCCTTCATGGCCGACATCGCCTGCTGGAAGTACTCGTCCTGGGTGAGCCCCGCCTCCGCGCTGCGCTGGGCGAACTGGCCCTCGACGGTGCCGAATCCGTACACGAACTGGAAGACCGCCGAGAGCGCGCCGGTCTGGCGCCCCAGCGGGAGACCGGTCGCACGGATCACGTCCTGGATCGCGTACGACATGAGCATCGCGTGCGGGCCGACGTTGAGGAACTTCCCGACGAGCGGGGAGACCCAGACGTGCCGGACCAGCAGCTCCCGGTACGCGGTCGCGAGCGCGCGCAGCCGGGTCTGCCAGGAGGCGTCCGCCTGCGGGGGGCCGATCTCGCTGTAGACCGAGTCGAGGGCGAGCTCCAGCAGGTCGTCCTTGGTGTCGACGTACCAGTAGAGGGACATCGCCGTGACGTTCAGCTCGGCGGCCAGCCTGCGCATGGAGAACTTGGCGAGGCCCTCGGCGTCCAGCAGCCGGACCGTCGCGGCGGTGATCCGGTCGCGGTCGAGCCCGGCGGGCTGGTCCGGTTTCCGGGTGCGCGACGGTGGCCGGTGGTTCAGCCACACACTGGTCCGGGCAGGGTCCTTCGCGCGATCGGCCGCGGACACCATGGGGCACTCCCTCGTCTTGCCGGCGGGACGAACCGGATACGTACCCCGTTCCCCAAAAACGGAGTCGTACGGTCCGGTACGTCCCGTCCGATGCTATGCCGCTGCCGCGGCCGAATCAGCCCGAGCCGATTCTCCTCGCTCCGCCCGGCGCAGCAGCACGGCCGCCAGCAGTCCGCCGGCCAGCACGGCCGCCGCCCCGACCAGCATGCTGGTCTCCAGGCCCTGGGAGAACGCGTCCGTGATCCGCTGCCGCTCCCCGTCGCCGCTCACGGCGGCCAGGGCGGCGGGCAGCGAGGCCGCGCCGACGGCCGACGGGACGAGGGCGGCGAAGCGGGAGTTCAGGACCGCGCCGAGCACCGCGACCCCGAGGCCGTTGCCGCACTCGGCGAGGGTGCCGTTGACCCCGGCGCCGACGCCGGCCTTCTCGGGCGGGATGGCGCTCATGATCGCGTTGGCCATGGCGGGCATGGCGAGCGCGATGCCCGCGCCCATGACGAGCAGGCCGAGCAGTGTCCCGCCGTAGCCCTCCCCGCCCAGCAGGGCGATGGCGGCCAGACCCGCGGCGAGCAGCGCCATCCCGGAGGCGATGGTGACGGGCGTACCGAGCTTGGGCACCAGCCGCGCCCCCAGCCCCGTGAGGTTGAGCGCGACGACGCTCAGCGCCAGCGGTGCCGTGCGCAGGCCCGCTTCCAGCGGCCCGTAGCCGAGCACGAACTGGAGCTGCTGGGTGAGCAGGAAGAGCGAGCCGCCCATCCCGAACGCGACCAGGATCGCGCCCGCGACCGCGCCGACGAACTTCTGGTTCCGGAAGAAGTGCATGTCCAGCATCGGATACGGGATGTGCAGCTCCCACAGCACGAATCCGGTGAGGACGGCGACCCCGACGAAGGCGGTCAGCAGCACCTGGCCGGAGGTCCAGCCGTGTCCGGGACCGGAGATGATCGCGTACACGACGGCGGCCATCCCGATGGTGGAGAGCAGCGCGCCGAGCAGGTCGGGGCGCTCCCCGCTCGGGTTCTTCGACTCCGGGACCAGCCGCGCCACGGCCACCAGGCCGATCACGGCGACCGGGATGTTGATCAGGAAGATCGCGCCCCACCAGAAGTGGTCGAGCATGACCCCGCCGATCAGCGGCCCGACGGCGAAGCCGAGCGAGCTGACGGTCGACCAGATGCCGATCGCCTTCACCCGCTCGGTCTCGTCGAAGATCTGGACGACGACGGCGAGCGTGGTGGTCATCAGCAGCGCCCCGCCGATGCCCATGCCGGCCCGGGCGGCGATCAGTTGCGCGGACGACTGGGCGAGCCCGGCCACCAGTGAGCCGATGCCGAACAGGGCGAGCCCCGCGATCAGCATCTTCTTGCGGCCGTAGCGGTCGGCGGAGCTGCCGGCGGTCAGCAGCAGGCCCGACTGCACGAGCGAGTAGGCGTTGATCATCCACTGAACATCGGCGGTGGAGGCGTCCAGCTCGCGGGTGAGGGAGGGGATCGCGACGTTGAGGACGGTGTTGTCGAGCAGCACGGTGAGCTGCGCGAGGCAGATGACGCCGAGGATCAGCCAGCGCTGCGGGTGGCTCGGCGGCGGTGTGAGGTGGTTCTGCTCGGCGGCGGTCGCCGTCATGCGGACTCCCGGGGCGTTGTCAGGAACGGTGCGGGGGACGGGAACGGACTTATACGGTGTACAGGAAGACGCTGTACACCGTATAGCCGTGCATGAGCCACGTACAACCGACTTTCCCGCGGTACGGTGCGGTCGCTGATCCGACAAGGGCTGGAGTGGTATGTCACTGCGTCGTCGTACGGTGGAAGTCCTTCTGACCGCAGGCCTGTTGGGGGCGGCTCTCGCGCCGCCCGCGGCGGCTTCGGGGCACGGTCCGGGGCAGTTGGTGCCCCTGCGCGTCGCCACGTACAACATCCATGCGGGGGCCGGCATGGACAACGTCTTCGATCTCGACCGGCAGGTGGCCGAGCTCCGCTCGCTGGACGCGGACGTGATCGGACTCCAGGAGGTCGACGTCCACTGGGGCGACCGCAGCCAGGGCCGCGACCTCGCGGCCGAGCTGGCCGAACGCCTCGGCATGCAGGTGTCGTTCGCCCCGATCTACAGCCTCGATCCGGTGACGGCGGGCGCCCCGAGACGCGAGTTCGGCGTCGCGGTGCTGTCCCGGTACCGGATCGTGAGCGCGGAGAACCACGACATCACCCGGCTCTCCACCCAGGACCCGAACCCGGTCCCGGCGCCCGCGCCCGGCTTCGGCGAGGTGGTGCTGCGGGTGAGAGGGGTGCCCGTGCACGTGTACGCGACGCACCTCGACTACCGCGGTGACCCGTCCGTCCGGATCGCCCAGGTGGCCGACACCCGCCGGATCATGGCGCAGGACCAGCAGTCGGAGCGGCGGCCGGTCCACCAGATCCTGCTCGGCGACTTCAACGCGGCACCGGCCGCGCCGGAGCTGTCCCCGCTGTGGGAGACGCTCACCGATGTGGAGCCCGGCGGCCCCACCTACCCGGCGCTGAACCCGGTCCAGCGGATCGACTACGTGGCGGTCTCGAAGGACACCGTGCGGGTACGCGAAGCGGCGGTGGCCGAGACACTCGCCTCGGACCACCGCCCCGTTGTCGCCGACCTGTTGCTGCGGCGCTGAACCTCCCGGGTCCCGGCCCCGGCCTCAGCTGCTCGTCGGCTGCGTCAGGTCGTAGAAGGTCGCGCTGCCGGCGGTCACCTTCTTGAAGCTCTTCTCCACCCAGGCGGAGATCTGCGACGAGGTGCCGCTGCCGCCGCCCATGCCACCACCGCCGCCGGTGCCGCTGGAGATGAAGTAGTGGATCCGGCCGTCCTCGACGTACTTCTTGAACTGGGAGAGCGTCGGGGACGGGTCGCTCCCGTTGAAGCCGCCGATCGCCATCACCGGATCGCCGGTGGCGAGCTGGTAACTGGCGGCGTTCTGCGAGCCGATGGCCGCAGCGGCCCAGGTGAAGTCGTCCGCGTTCGCCGCGAGGAGCTTCTTCGCCGCGGCGTCGACGGTCGCGCCGTTGAGCAGACCGCCCATGCCACCGCCGCCGCCCCGGGCGCCTTCGCCCGTGCCGGGCATGGCGCCGGGCTGCTGCCCCTGCTGCGCCGTGCCGGTACCGCCCTGACCCGGCCGGCTGCCGGTCGGAGGCTGCCCGCCCCCGCCACCGGTCGGGGGCTGCCCCATACCGCCGCCCTGCTGGGTGCCCTGCCGGCCTCCCCCTCCCTGCTGGGTGCCCTGCCCGGGCGGCTGCATGCCGCCACCGCCGCCGGGACCACGGCCACCGCCGCCGCCCCCGCCGGGGCCGCCCATTCCGCCGGAGGACGGACCCGCGGTGACGATCGAACCCTGGTGCCCGGTGTTCAGCGTGCTCACGGTGTACGCGGCCGGCCCGGCCAGTGACGCGGCGAAGCCCAGCCCCACGGCGGCGAGCGCCAGTTGACGCCCCAGCCGGGACGCGAGCAGCAGGCCCAGCGCGCCGATGATCCCGGCGACGAGCACCGTCGGCCGCAGCCACGGCTGGTAGTCCGGGGTCCGCCCCAGGAGCACGTACGACCAGTAGGCCGTCACCGCCACCGTGACACCGAGCGTGGCACCCGCCCACCAGCGGGACCGCTCCTCCCACAGGACCGTGGACCCCATGCCGATCAGCGCCGCGAGGTAGGGGGCCAGGGCCACCGTGTAGTACTGGTGGAAGATGCCGGCCATGAAGCTGAACACGCCCGCGGTCATCAGCAGCGAGCTGCCCCAGGCGAGGAAGGCCGCCCGGGCCGTGTCCGTCCGCTTCGCCCTCCAGGTCAGCCAGACACCGGCGACCAGCAGGATCAGCGCGGCGGGCAGCAGCCAGGAGATCTGGCTGCCGATCTCGGAGTTGAACATGCGGCCGATGCCGGTCTCGCCCCACTGACCGCCGGCTCCACCGCCCCCGCCGCCGCCGACACTGCCGGTCTCCTCGCCGTTGATCCGGCCGAGCCCGTTGTAGCCGAAGGTCAGCTCCAGGAACGAGTTGTTCTGCGAGCCGCCGATGTACGGGCGCGAGGAGGCGGGCCACAGTTCGACGATCGCGACCCACCAGCCGCCGGCGACCGTCATCGCCAGGGCCGAGAGGCCCAGCTGGCCGAACCGCTTGCGTACGGAGACCGGCGCGAACACCGCGTACAGCACCGCGAGCGGTGGCAGGATCAGGAACGCCTGGAGGGTCTTGGACAGGAACGCCAGACCGACGGCGACGCCCGCCCAGACCAGCCACGTGGTCCGGCCGTTCTCCATCGCGCGCAGCACGCAGTAGACGGTGACGGTCATCAGCAGCGCGAGCAGCGCGTCCGGGTTGTTGAACCGGAACATCAGCGCGGCGACGGGCGTGAGCGCGAACACCGCCATGGTGATCAGCCCGGCGGCGGCGCTGAACCGGCGGCGTACGGAGGCGTAGAGCACCCCTGCCGTGGCCGCGGCCATCAGCACCTGCGGGGCGAGGATCGCCCAGGAGTGCAGGCCGAAGATCCGCACCGACAGGGCCATCGGCCACAGGGTGGCCGGGGGCTTGTCCACGGTGATGGCGTTCGCCGAGTCCAGCGAACCGAAGAAGAACGCCTTCCAGCTCTGGCTGCCGGCCTGGACGGCGGCGGAGTAGAAGGAGTTCGCGTAGCCGGAGGAGCTGAGGTTCCACAGGTACGCCAGCGTGATGACCAGCAGCAGGGACAGGAAGGCCGGGCGCACCCAGCGGGGGTCCTCGGCCCGGCCGCGCCACGCGCGGTGCGGCAGCGAGCCGCCCGTCCGTCCGTGGCTCGGCGAGCCCGCCGCGTGGGGCGGGGCCGGGAGGTGGTCGAGCGTGGTCATCGGACGTTCCTCAGTTCGTGGTGGGTGTCGTCGGCCGGTACGACGGCCTGGCGGGACGCCGCCGCGTCCACCGGTACCGCGGGGGCGTGCGCGGGGCGGGCCGCGTCACCGCCCCGGTCGCGGTCCGGGAAGACCCAGGCGCGGAAGAGCAGGAACCGCAGCACCGTCGCCGCGAGGTTGGCCGCGATCAGCACGGCGAGTTCGGTGCCGTGCGAGGGCGAACCCGACGCCGCTCCGAGGGCGGCGAGCGAACCGCTGGTCAGCACCAGGCCGATGGCGAAGACCACGAGGCCCTGCGCCTGGTGGCGTACGGCCCCGCCCCGGCCGCGTACACCGAAGGTGAGCCTGCGGTTCGCCGCCGTGTTGGCCACGGCCGATACGAGCAGCGCGCCGCCGTTGGCGATCTGCGGTCCGACGCCCTGCCGGAAGAGCGAGTACAGGACCAGGTAGGCGAGCGTCGAGAGGGCTCCCACGGCGCAGAACCCGACCAGCTGCCGGGCCAGTCCGCGCGGCACCCCGCCGATCCCGCGGTCGCGCGGGTCGTCGCCGAAGGGCCGCGCGAGACGGTCCAGCGGCAGCGCGCCGACGGCCAGCGCCCGGCCCACCCGCCACACCCCTTTCAGGTCCTCGGTGGCGGTCCGCACGATGTGGACCGTCGAGTCCGGGTCGTCGACCCAGTCGACCGGCACCTCGTGGATGCGCAGCCCGGCCCGCTCGGCGAGCACCAGCATCTCGGTGTCGAAGAACCAGCCGGTGTCCTCGACCATCGGCAGCAGCCGCTGCGCGACCTCGCGCCGGATCGCCTTGAACCCGCACTGGGCGTCGCTGAACCGGGCGGCCAGCGACGAGCGCAGGATGATGTTGTAGGCCCGCGAGATGAACTCCCGCTTCGTCCCCCGCACCACCCGCGAACTGCGCGCGAGACGCGAGCCGATGGCCAGGTCCGAATGCCCGGAGATCAGCGGGGCGACCAGCGGGAGCAGCGCGTTGAGGTCGGTGGACAGGTCCACGTCCATGTAGGCGAGGACCGGGGCGTCGGAGTGCGACCAGACGGTACGCAGCGCCCGCCCGCGGCCCTTCTCCTCCAGCCGGTACGAGACCACCCCGGGCAGCGAGCGGGCCAGCCGCCGCGCCACCTCGGGGGTCCGGTCGGTGCTCGCGTTGTCCGCGACGGTGATCCGGAAGGCGTAGGGGAAGGTGCGCGCGAGATGGTCGTGCAGCCGCAGTACACACGGCTCCAGGTCCTTCTCCTCGTTGTAGACGGGGACCACCACATCGAGTACGGGGGCACCTGCCGCATCGCCCGCGCCGGCCAGGAGGTGGTCCCGGGCCGGCAAGGTGCTCCAAGGAGTGTCGGTTCGCATGACATCGACACTCGCCAACCGCGCTGTCACACCCGTGTGGTGCGCCTGTGGTTGGACTGTGAGGAGGAAGGAACGCTCTCGCGCGCTTCTCCCGGATGCCCGGGATCCGCCGGCAGATGAACGGCGAACACCGTGTCCCCGGGCACCGAACGCACCTCGACGACGCCGCCGTGCGCGACGACGACGGCCTGCACGATGGCGAGCCCGAGCCCCGTCGACCCGGCGTGCCGGGACCGCGAGGCGTCTCCGCGGGCGAACCGTTCGAAGACGTGCGGCAGCAGCTCCGGAGGGATGCCGGGCCCGTTGTCCCGGATCTCCAGCGTCACCCAGGGATGTCCGGCCTCCGCGAGCACGCGCGCCGTGACCGTGGTCCCGGGCGGGGTGTGCGTACGGGCGTTGGCCAGCAGGTTGACCAGCACCTGCTGAAGCCTGGTCGGGTCGGCACGTACGGTCGCGGGCACCTCGGGAAGTTCCAGCCGCCAGTGGTGGAGGGGGCCCGCCCCGTCCACCGTGGCCGCCCGGCCCGCGACGCGTGCGTCACTGGTGGCCGCCCGGCCCGCGACGCGTGCGTCACTCACCGCGTCTATGACGAGCGGGGAGAGATCGGTGCTCTCGTAACTGAGCGGCCGGCCCGCGTCCAGCCGGGCGAGCAGCAGCAGATCCTCCACCATGCCCGTCATGCGCTGCGCCTCGGACTCGATCCGTCCCAGTGCGTGGCGGGTGTCGGGGCCGGTGTTCTCCCGCCCGCGCCGGGTGAGCTCGGCGTACCCGCGGATCGAGGCGAGGGGGGTGCGCAGCTCGTGGCTGGCGTCGGCGACGAACTGGCGCACCCGCATCTCGCTCTTCTGCCGCGCGTCCAGGGCCGAACCGACGTGGCCCAGCATCCGGTTGAGGGCGGCGCCGACCTGGCCGACCTCGGTACGCGGATCGGCCTCGGCGTCCGGAACGCGTTCGAGGAGGGCGACCTCGCCACTGTGGAGCGGGAGTTCGGAGACGCGCGTCGCGGTGGCGGCGACCCGGCGCAGCGGCCGCAGGGCGACCGTGACCATGGCGGCGCCCGCGATCCCGGCGGCGATCAGTCCGGCGCCGGTGACGCAGACCTCGACGAGGATCAGGGTGTTGAGGGCGCCGCTCACCTCCGAGGTCGGGATGCCGACCAGGACGGTCGTGCCGTCGCTCGCGGGGGCCGTGGCCTGCACGCGGTAGCCGCCCAGTCCGGGCAGTTCGACGTCGTGCGCCTCACCGTCCGCGGGGACGTGGGCCGCCTCCAGCGCGGCCGTCTGCGCACCGGTCAGCGCCTCGGTGTTCTCCGAGGCCTCGGCACCGCCGCCCTTGGCCACGGCCGAATCGGTGACGTCGCCGCCCGCGGTGAGCGCGCCGAACGTCTTGAGGGGCTGGCCGCCGCCCATGCCGACGAAGCCCAGCGGGTCCTTGTCCTTGGGCCCCCCGGGCGCGGGCGTACCCGGCATCCGGTCGGCCCGCATGGTGAGTTCGCGCAGCTGGCCGTCGAGCTTGCCGTACATGTAGGTGTGGAAGGCGATGGCGGTGACCGTGCCGATCACGGCCGCGACGACCGCGATCAGCATCACCGAGGAGACGGCCAGCCGGGTCCGCAGCGTCCACGGCCTCTTCGTCAGCCGTTTCACGCGGCTACTCACCGGGCTTGATGAGGTATCCCGCCCCGCGCCGGGTGTGGATCATCGGAGTCCGGCCCGCGTCGATCTTCTTGCGCAGGTACGAGATGTAGAGCTCGACGACGTTGGCCTGACCGCCGAAGTCGTAGTTCCAGACCCGGTCCAGGATCTGCGCCTTGCTCAGCACCCGGCGCGGGTTGCGCATCAGGAAGCGCAGCAGCTCGAACTCGGTCGCGGTGAGGTGGATGTTGGCTCCGCCCCGGCTCACCTCGTGGCTGTCCTCGTCCAGCATCAGGTCGCCGACGACGAGCGTCGACTCGCTGCGGACCGCCGCCGTGCCGGACCTGCGGATCAGCCCGCGCAGCCGGGCGACGACCTCCTCCAGGCTGAACGGCTTGGTGACGTAGTCGTCGCCGCCGGCCGTGAGCCCGGCGATCCGGTCCTCCACGGAGTCCCGGGCGGTCAGGAAGAGCACGGGCACCTCGGAGAGCTCCCGGCGCAGCCTGCTGAGCACGGCGAGCCCGTCCATGTCGGGAAGCATCACATCGAGGATCACCGCGTCCGGCCGGAAGTCCCGGGCCGTACGCAGCGCACCGGCACCGTCCCCCGCGCTGCGGACCTCCCAGCCCTCGTAGCGAAGCGCCATGGAGAGCAGCTCGGCCAGCGGAGCCTCGTCGTCCACGACCAGCACCCGGACGGGGGTCCGGTCCGGCCTGAGCAGTTCGGTACGCCCCTGGGGCGAGGTCGTCATCGTCATGCCTCAACCCTCTGAGACGCCCCTGAGAGAGTTCTTTCCCGATTCTGTGAATTCCCTGAGAAAGCGAGCGGGGAGGCCCGGCTGCCGCGTCGGTTCGGGCGGGCCGGACGGGGCCGCGTCGCTTCAGAGGGCCGTCCCGGGGTGCCTCGGACCGCCCCGGGCTGCCTCGGATCGCCTCTCAGCGGGCGAAGAGGGCGTCCGCGTTGTCGTGGCAGACCGCGCGCAGCCAGTCGTCCCCGAGCCCCAGCCGCTCCAGTGCGTGCAGCTGGTGGGCGTACGGATACGGGATGTTCGGGAAGTCCGTCCCCAGCAGGATCCGGTCCCCGAGCGCCGCGAGCCGCCCGCGCTCCGCCACCGGAAACGGGATGATCTCCTCCGTGAAGTCGGTGAACGTCATCGTCGTGTCGAGCCGCACCTCCCGGTACGTCTCGGCGAGCGCCAGGAACTCCGCGTACTCCGGCATCCCCATGTGCGCCACGACCAGCCGCAGCCGGGGGTGCCGGGCGAGCAGCCGGGCGACGGGTTCCGGCCCCGTGTACCTGCCGGGCGCGGGCCCGGACCCGCAGTGGATGACCACCGGGATGCCGGCCTCGGCGAGCAGCCCCCAGACGGGCTCCAGCAGCGGGTCGTTCGGGTCGTAGTCCCCGACCTGGATGTGCGACTTGAACACCCGGGCCCCTGCCTCGACGGCCTCCGCCGCGTACTTCTCGACGCCCTCCTCGGGGAAGAAGGTCGCGGTGTGCAGGCAGTCGGGCACCCGGGCCGCGAAGTCGGCCGCCCAGCCGTTCAGCCAGGCCGCCATGCCCGCCTTGTGCGGGTAGAGCATCGAGGTGAACCGGAGTACGCCGAACGACCGGAGCAGCGCGAGCCGCTCCTCCTCCTCGTGCCGGTAGGCGATCGGCCACTCCCGCCCGATCCGCGGACCGACCGCGTCGAAGTACGCCCAGACCTTGCGCAGCACCTGCTCCGGCATGAAGTGCGTATGGACGTCGATGAGCCCGGGCAGCCCGAGCCGTTCCCAGAACCGCACCACGTCGTCGCGATCGTCACTCATCAGGCGCTCCTCCTTCGGGAGTCTCCGACGATCTCAGAACAGGCCGCCCTGCGAAGCGCCGCCCCCTACGACGACGGTCGGCACGCTCACGCCGGTGCCCGCACCCGCCGCCGTCAGGTCCCAGCCGGTCATCAGCCGGGTGTCCACGACGACGACCCCGCCCGCCCCCGTGTCCGCCCTCCCCGTGTCCAGATGCAGATCCGGCCCGGCCGCCGCGACGAGCCGCCCGGCGACCACGCCGCCGTCCACCAGCCCGGTCACCGCACGCACCACCCCGCCACCACCCGCCGCGGCCTCCCCGTCGTCCACCGTCACGGCCGGCCGGTCGATCCCGAAGAGCCCCGCATGGTCGACGGCCTCGAACGGCAGCCGCTCCAGCGCCTCGGGCCGGCCGCCCGCGTCGAGCGCCACCGCCCGCCCGTACAGCTCCGCCACCTCACCGGCCCGCTCCGCCGGCCCCGGAAGTTCCCCGCGCACCGCCCGCTTGCGCGCGTACGGAATCCGGTCCGGCACTCCGAGCGCGGTCCGCAGCACCTCCTCGGCCCGCCGCGCCGCCATCAACGGCCCCCGCCCCAGCCAGCTGAAGACGACCGCCCCCTGCTCCCGCAGCCGGGCCGCCCCCCGCTCCTCGGCGGTGATCCCGACCTTCACCATCCCGGCCCCGAACCAGGCGAGATACACGCGGTACGTACGCGGATCGTCGGGAATCGTGTCGGCGGCCACCGAATGCGCCCGGTCCAGCCGCCCGCACTCCGCACAGCGCGCACCCGCACTCCGCTCCGGAACGGGCGCCGCCACCGGGCAGGCGTTCCCCCGCGCCCCGATGCAGGTCCGCCTGCCCGAGGCCCGGAACCCGAGCTCGGTCCCGTACGCCAGGGCGCTCCCCCGCACCTGCGGGCCCTTCCGCCACCCGAGCACGGGCCCGTCGGACCCCTCGGGCCAGCGAAGGCCGGTGCACTGCCAATCCATGCGCGGACTCCCGGACTTCTGGACGTGGATACGGACGGTGGCTACGGGCGGCAGGGCGGGGGCCTCGGGGCGGGGCGTCGGGTCGGGGTGGGGCGGGGCGGGGCGGGGCGGATACGAACCCGTCATGCTCCCACACATGGCCCCTCATTGTGATCTGCGTCACACTGGAAGGTGGCGGGTCGATCCCAGGATCCTTCAGAGGTGTTCCACCATGACCAGCATCGACGGCACTGCTCTCGACAGCCTGCGCACGACGTTGCGGGGATCTGTCGTCACGCCGGGGGACGCGGAGTACGACGAGACACGCAGCCTGTACAACGCCATGATCGACCGGCGCCCCGCGGCCGTCGCCCGGTGCACGGATGTGGCGGACGTACGGGCCACCCTCGCTTTCGCCCAGGACGCGGGCATCGAACTGGCCGTACGCGGCGGCGGCCACAGCGGGCCGGGCCTGTGCCTGGTCGAGGGAGGTCTGACCCTGGACCTGTCCCCCATGCGCGGGGTACGCGTGGACCCCGAGGCGCGCACGGCGCAGGTGGCGGGCGGCGGCCAACTCGGCGATCTGGACCACGCCACCCACACCTTCGGCCTCGGCGTACCGGCCGGAATCATGTCGACCACGGGCGTGGGCGGCCTCACGCTGGGCGGCGGGCACGGTTATCTGACCCGCGCCCACGGCCTCACGATCGACAGCCTGCTCGCCGCGGACGTCGTCCTGGCGGACGGCACCTTCGTCACCGCCTCCCCGACGGAACACCCCGACCTGTTCTGGGCCCTGCGGGGCGGCGGCGGCAACTTCGGCGTGGTCACCTCGTTCGCCTACGACCTCCACCCGGTGGACACGGTCGGCGTGGCGGTGACCGTGTGGCCGGTCGAGCGCACGGCCGAGGTACTGCGCTGGTACCGCGACTTCCTGCCCGCCGCACCGGACGACCTCTACGGCTTCTTCGCCCTCCTGGCCGTGCCGCCCGCGCCTCCGTTCCCGGAGGAGATCCACGGGCAGAAGATGTGCGGCGTCGTCTGGTGCTACACGGGCGACCTGGCGGAAGGCCGCCTGGAGGAAAGGCTCTCGGCGGTCAACGACCCGGCGCCCCCGGCCTTCCACTTCACCAGCCCCATGCCGTACCCCATCCTCCAGACCATGTTCGACGGCCTGATCCCCAAGGGGCTGCAGTGGTACTGGCGTGGCGACTTCTTCGACGCCGTCTCCGACGAGGCGATCGAGGTGCACGCGAAGTACGGCCGCAACCTCCCGACCGGCCTGTCGACGATGCACCTGTACCCGGTGGACGGAGCGGCCCACCGCGTCGGTCCCGACGAAACCGCCTGGGCCTACCGGGACGCCGTGTGGTCCGGCGTCATCGCCGGCATCGACCCCGATCCCGCCAACGCCGAGGTGATCCGGCAGTGGTGCGTGGACTACTGGACGGAGCTGCACCCGCACTCGATGGGCGGCGCGTACATCAACTTCCTCGGCGAGGGCGAGGCCCCGGACCGCGTCCGGTCGACCTACCGCGGCACGTACGACCGGCTGGCCGCGGTCAAGCGCACCTACGACCCGGACAACTTCTTCCGCGCCAACCAGAACATCGCGCCGGCCGCGGCGTGAAGAACCCCCATCGCTCCCCCGGCCCGGCCGTGGTTATTCTCCGGCCATGTCGAATCAGTCGGTGGCCGCGGGCGTCACTCTCGCCGGTGTCCTGGCGCACTGCGGCGGAGATCCCGTGGGCGCCGTGAAGTTGCTGGTGGGGTCCATGGCGTCCGCGCCCGCCGCCCCGGAGCCCTATGCGGCCCTCGCCGATCTGCGGCAGGCCCGGCAGGCGGAGCTGAAGGCGGGGCTCGAAGCGGACGGCTCCTTGGGCACGGTGCCGGCACAGGCGTATCTCCTGTTCCTGGAAGGGGACATGGACAACGCGGTGATGGCCCTGGGCTCGGTCACCGGGGTGAGGCCCGGCGTACCGTGGGGCGCTGCCCCGTGGTTCGGCGATGCGCGTTTCCTGGAGACGGTGAGCGCCGGGGCTCTGGCCGAGGCTTGTCTGCGGGCCCTGGACTACGGCCACGACCTGGACAGCGACGCGATGCGTGAGCGGTTCGCGCCCTGGTGCCATGCCATCGACCGGGTCTCCCGGCGCAGTCCGGTGCCGGAGTCGCTGGCCGCCATGGCCCGGCTGCCACGGGCCTGCGGCCGCTACGGGCTCTCCTTCGCCCTGTGCGACCGCGCCGATGCCGTCGAACGGGTCATGTGGACCGAGGTGGCGCGAGCGAACACCTGGCGTGCCGCAGGGGACCTGGACCGGGCCGCGGCGGCCTTCGAGGACGCCCTGACCCTGGACCCCCGCAACTGGTCCCTCCACCTGGACCTCGGCGACGTGCGTGCCGAACAGGGCGACTTCGCCGCGGCTGAGGCCATGGCCCAACAGGGCCTGCGGCACGAACCGCAGCAGATCTCCCTGCGCGTGGCGGCGGCGGCCTACCGCACGCGTCTGTCCGGCTCGTCCGACGACCTGCGGGCCCTGGCCGCCCTGGCACCGGAGCTCCCGGACACCTCCTACCGGGGCCTGCTGATCGGTTACGCGTGCGCGGGCCCGGGACTGCCCCCGGACCTCGTGGCCGAGGTCCGGGGCACCCGGAACTGACGGACCGCACACCTCTCAGGACCGGCGGTACGCGCCGCCGGAACCGACGGCACACCGCTCAGGACCGGCGGTACGCCGAGGGCGCGAGGACCGACGCCGTGCCGCGCCACCACGCCCTACCGCCCGTCCCGCCCGCGGGCGTTAGGATCCGGGCCATGCCCCTGACCGTGCAGGACGTGGAGCGGTTCGAGGCCTCCAGGCCCCGCCTGGAGGCCATCGCCTACCGCCTCCTCGGGTCCGCGAGCGAGGCCGAGGACGCCGTGCAGGACACGTTCCTGCGCTGGCAGGCCACCGACGTGGACCGGATCGAGGTCCCCGAGGCCTGGCTGACGAAGGCCCTCACCAACCTGTGCCTCAACCAGCTCACCTCGGCCCGCGCCCGGCGCGAGATGTACGTGGGCCAGTGGCTCCCAGAGCCACTGCTCGCCGGGGACCCGATGCTCGGGCCCGCCGACACCGCGGAGCAGCGCGACTCGGTCTCGTACGCGGTTCTCACCCTCATGGAGCGGCTCTCGCCCAACGAGCGGGCGGTGTACGTCCTGCGGGAGGCCTTCGGCTACCCGCACCGGGAGATCGCCGAGATCCTCGACATCTCCGAGGCCGCCGCCCAGCAGGTCTTCCACCGGGCCAAGAAGCACATCGCACACGGCAGGACCCGCAGCGAGATCGACGAGGCGGCCGCCCGGCGGATCGTCGAGGAGTTCCTCACGGCCGCCACCACCGGCCGGACCGAGCCGCTCGTGCGGCTGCTCACCGAGGACGCCGTCGCGATCGGCGACGGCGGCGGCAAGGTCCCGGCCCGCGCCAAGGCGTTCGAGGGTGCCCTCGCGGTCGCGAAGTTCATGCGCGGCCTGTTCAAACCCAGCAAGGCCAAGCGCGACATCGCCGGCGGCTCTCCCGAGGTCCACGTCACGACCGCCAACGGCCTCCCCGCCGTCGTGGCGGTCCTCGACGGCCGGGTCATCGGCGTGATGTGCCTGGAGATCACCGCCGAGGGCATCGCCGCGTTCCGCAACCAGGTCAACCCCGACAAACTCGAACGCGCGACCCGGCGCTGGGCGGCGTCCGACCACGGAGAACCCCTGTTCAGCGCGTTCTGACCGCACTGCGACCGCGTTGTGATGCGGCTCACACTCCCCACCTGTCAGGAAACGGCGGGCTGCCCGGTTCAAGGGGCGGAAACCGCGCGAGACAGGAGCAGGGAAATGCAGCAGCAGCACCGCATCATCGTCCTCGGCGCCGGATACTCGGGAGCCATCGCCGCCGGCCGCCTCGCCAAGCGGCTGCGTCGCGAGGACGTCGCCATCACTCTCGTCAACGCCGAACCCGACTTCGTCGAGCGCGTCCGGATGCACCAGCTGGCGGTCGGCCAGGAGCTGACCAGCAGGCCCTTCAGCGAGATGTTCGCGGGCACCGGCGTCGCACTGAAGTACGCGAAGGTGACCGGCATCGACGCCGACCGCAAGCACGTCACCGTCGTGGACGCGAACGGCGGGGAGGGCGGCGCGGGTGACGGCCCGGGGGACGGCGCCGAGGAACTGCCGTACGACACCCTCGTGTACGCCCTCGGCAGCGGCTGGAACAGCCAGGGCGTCCCCGGCAGCGCCGAACACGCCCACGAGATCGCCGGCCGCCCCGGCGCACTCCGGCTGCGCGAACGCCTCGCCGGCCTGGACGCGGGTCAGCGGGTCCTCGTCATCGGCGGCGGCCTCACCGGCCTGGAGGCCGCGACCGAGTTCGCCGAGGCCCGCCCGGACCTCGACATCGCCCTCGCCGTCCGGGGCGGACTCGGCGACACGCTCTCCCCCAAGGGCCGCGGGCACCTGCGGAAGGTCTTCGACAAGCTCGGCATCACCGTGCACGAGCACACCGCCGTCACCGAGGTGGCGCCCGGCCACGTGACGACCGCGGACGGCACCACCATCCCCGCCTCCGTCACCGTCTGGACCGCCGGCTTCGCGGTCCACCCGATCGCCGAGGCCACCACACTGGAGGTCTCCGGCACCGGCCAGATCGTGGTCGACGCGACCATGCGTTCGCTCTCGCACCCCGACGTGTACGCCATCGGCGACGCGGCCCTGGTGGCGGGCCCCGGCGACAAACCGCTCCGGATGTCCTGCGCCTCGGGCGTCCCCACCGCATGGCAGGCCGCCGACGCCATCGCGGCCCGCCTGACGGGCACGAAGCTGCCGACGACCGCGCTCCGCTACTTCAACCAGTGCATCTCGCTGGGCCGCAGGGAAGGCCTCATCCAGTACGTCACCGCCGACGACCGCGCGGTGAGTGCGGCCCTGACCGGCCGACTGGCCGCCGTCTACAAGGAGCTGGTCTGCAAGGGCGCGGCCTGGGGCGTCGCCCACCCCACCCTCGGCCTCCCGACCCGGCGCCGACCGGTCGTCCGGACCGAGCAGCAGCCCCAGAAGGCCGCGGTCGCCGGCGCCGAAGCCTGACGGACGCGAGGCCCCCGGGCACAGCGGCTCATCGCTTCTGTGCCCGGTACTTCTTGAGCAGAGCGGTGATCTGCGCGTAGCCGGCGCCCCTGTTCAGCGCCGCGAGAAGATCATCGGGGCAGAGCTCATAGTGATCGCCCCACCAACGGCCGCCCCTGTTGTCCCAGATGCGGTACCCACCCGGCACCCCTCTGGCCACATACCGTCGTCGGCTCACGCCGCATCACCGCCCCCGTTCACTTCTCTACCGGCGGCACCGTACCGGCTGTCGCAGCCACCGGAAACGCCGCGCTCCGGGGCGGTTCATTCGCGCCGGACGGCAACCGGACGCGCCCCGGTGAACTCGTACAGCAGCACCTCGTCCACGAGCCGGTTCGTGTAGAGACGGCGGGTATCCCGCCCGCCGAGGTTCTCCAGCGCGGCAAGCACCAGCCCCGGGTCCGAAGCGGCCGCCGAGCGCAGCTGGACGACTTCTTCGCGGGTCAGCCCTTCGATGCCGTACGACGGTCCGTCGGCGCCCACCACGGCCCACGGCTCCCCCACGTCGGCCATGGCCCGGTGGAATGCCTCGGACGGGTCTGTACGCCCATGGGCCGCAGCCTCCTCACGGTCACGTGCCAGCGCTGCGGTGATCCACGCCGCCGGGCGTACCGGCCGCCAGCCGACGGCCAATCCGGTCAGCTCGGCCGCGATGTCCCGGGCGTCGAGGCCCCGGTCGATGAGCGGGCGCAGGGCGTAAGCGAGGCGGCGGAGCCCCTCGTGCTGGGTCCAGGCGACGAGCGGCCGCACCTGCCGGGCGACGGCGATGTCCCGCGCAACCCGTAACGGCGACCGCCGCACCGCACGCTCGGACGACACGCGCCCGCGCGAGGTGTAGTTCACCTTCCCCCTCATCCCAGCCCTGCGTACGTCGTGGTCGGGCCCGGAAGAATGGGGCGCACGATCGCCTGAACTGCGTTTTCCCGCAAGCAGTTTGTCCACGGTCCGGGATCTCGCCCGTACGTCCCCCACGGCGCGCTCCCGGCCCGCATCCGTCACCCCGCACACCCGCGCCCCATAGCCTGCGCCCTCCAGGCGGTGCCCCATCGCGGCGTCGTACACGGCCGGAATCGTCGCCGCGTAGACCGTCGCCGTACCCGCGTAACGGCGTCCGGGCAGGTGCAGATTCCGCTTCGTCCCATGCCGCCGCCACACCAGGGCCCCCAGCTCCCGTAACACCCGGACGTGCCGTTTCACCGTCGCCACCGACACCCCGCACCGGGCGGCGGTCCCCTCCAGGTCGTACAGCACGAAGCCGAGCCGGTAGTCCATCCGCCCGGCCAGATCCCGCGCGACGGCCAGCGTCGTCGACCCTGCCCGGCCGTGCAGGCCCGACTCGACGAGCCACACCACAGCCCGCAGCCAGGCACTCGGCCGGGCGCTCCGGGATGCAGTCGCGTCGAGCTCCTGGAGAGGGCGGGGAACGGGGGTCCATGCCGGATCCGGGCATGCCGGAGAAGCGCAGCACGAAGCCGCGCCGATTGGTTGGCGCATCACAGTCCGTGGGTGAGGGGCGGCCGATGGGGCCGAGGAGATCGCGGGAAACGGGGCCGTTCCGGACGGCTCAGGGCGCGGGAGTGGTCACCACGCGGGTACGGGCCCTACGATCGAACGCGAATCCTTCTCTTCAGGGTGGATTTCGGATCGGCGGGGTGATCACCCGCTGGTCACTACGGCCGGGCGGTCTCTACACCGCTCGGCCGTTCTGCTGCTCGGCCTAGGTCTCGGTGCTCTTCTTGGGACGGTTCTTCCCTGACCCGGAATAGCCCCGCTCGATGTCCTGCACGGTTCCGATCGAGACCCCCAGGTTTTCGGCGATCTCTCGATACGTCACCTTCTGCGACCGCAGGTTCAGCACGATCCTCCGGCGATGCTCTTTCAGTCTCTTGGTGCGCTCGGTCTGATCTCTGAGCAGGCGGCTGATGATCTGCGCCTTCTCTAGCGAGTCCTCCATCGACTCGACGGCGTCCAGGCCATCAAAGACACGTTGCACCTCCTCCCTCTCGACCGGCCCTTCGCTCCCTGTCTCGGCCATCCCGTTCCTTCGAATCGGGCATGCCGCTTGACTTGCATTATGGGGGTCCCATAAATTTGCCGTCAAGTGGCGACGCCACCAGCAACAGAAAGGCCCCGGACCGGAGTTCGTACCTCCATATGGCCGGGGCCAGTCAGAACCCTGAGATCACCAGGAGACCGACCATGCGCCATCCTTCCACCCCGGACCCCGCCCTCGACAGGCGGCTCGTCACGCTGCCTCCGGTCATCACGCTCTCCGCCCAGCAGCAGCGGGGCGTGCACTGCGTCTTCTGCGGTACGCCCCTGCGTACCGGGGCCGTCCGCGACCTCGGCCCGCAACTGACCGAGGCGCACGGATCAGCGGTCCACTGGTTTCCCCGCAGCTGCCTGCCCTGCCCGAAGGAGCAGGCATGCCTCTGATCTGCGACCGCTGCGGCGAGCCGATCGCCGCCGGTGCCGAGGAACGCGTCACGATCCACGGAGCATCAGGGCCGGGCGGCACGATCACCGTGCACGCGGCGTACTGCCTCCCGCCACGCTCACGTCGAGGGTGAGCCCTGCCGGCACGCCCATCCGGACGAATCTCGCCCGAGGAGCGGCACGGACTCTTCGAAGTCCGGCGATCCGGGGATGTCGAGAACGTGCCACCGGCTCCGTCCCAGGGGCGTCAAGGGCCACCACTGCCCGTACGAGGAAGAAGAGAGAAGGAGAAGCCGGCATGGCGATTCAGCGGATGGACAACGTAGGCATCGTCGTCGATGACCTGGACGCCGCCGTCGCGTTCTTCGTGGAGCTCGGCATGGAGCTGGAGGGCAGGACGACGGTCGAGGGCCTGGTCGCCGACCAGTGCACCGGACTCGACGGTGTCCGCTGCGACATCGCGATGGTCCGGACCCCGGACGGCAACAGCCGGCTCGAACTGGCGAAGTACCGGAGCCCCGAGGCGACCGGCGACGGCCCGCGTAACCGGCCCCACAACATCCTCGGTACCCACCGCGTCATGTTCGCCGTCGACGACATCGAAGACACCGTCGCCCGCCTGCGCCCACACGGCGCCGAACTTCTCGGCGAGATCGCCCGGTTCGAGGACGTCTACCTGCTCTGCTACGTCCGCGGACCGGAGGGCATCATCGTCGGACTGGCCGAGCAACTGCGCTGAGGACGAGGAACGGGGCCGCACAGGCGCCGCGCCGGGCCCGCGCTGCCGGCTGGTCAGGATCCGGGACAGAGCGTCTTGCGCAGCCCGGTGTTGAGGTGACCCCCGTCGTCGTCGGTCAGCGTGATGCCGTCGTAGGAGAACCGCTGCGCGGCAGCGTGATCCGGGTTCATGGCACCGCCGTTGAGGGCCGCACACTGGTTGCGGGCCGCGTCGATGGCCTTGTCCTCGTCGTGCACGAGGTTGCTGTTGACGTCCAGGACGACAGCGAGGACGGCGTCCCGCTTGACGCCGGTGGGCTCGGGCGGCAGGCCGGTGTCTGTGGCGGTGCCCCGGTCGTCTGCGTGGCTGGATTGGCTGGATTGGCTGGATGCCTCGGGTGCGCTGCTCCCCGGGGTGTCGGCCTTGCTGTCGGTGCCGTTGTCGCTGCTGCAGCCGACGGCGGCGAAGGCAAGTACGGCGGTGATGGCCGCGGCGGTGTTGCGGATGCGCATGGTCCCCCCTGGCGTGATCCGAGTAGGAACATGCTGGGGGACCCAAGGCGCCGAGGCGGCGTCGGTGACACAGTCATGACACATCACAGACGCGTTTGCGACGCTCCCCTCTCCGTGGCCGCTGCTGCCCGCTGCCCGCTGCCCGTGAGGTCCGCCGCCATCCGCCGCCGCCCGCGAGTCTCCACCCGGTCCGGTCCGGTTGTGGCACGAGGGACGTGTGATCCGCAGCCGCGTTACTCATGCCGAGGTGAGTACGTGCACCCTGGTTCGGTCCCAGGGGCGGCCGGAACACTTGAGCCATGCCAAACCGACCTCTGAAACTCGTTCCCCAGCTGCTGGCGATCCTCGTGACGGCTGCGATCTCGCTAGCGCTGTGGGCTGCCTGGCTGGGCTGGGACCAGCACCGCGACGTGCACCCCGATGGCTCGGAGACCGGCCCGTACGAGGCGTGGCAGGTGATCGGGCTGGTGCTGACTCTGCTGGCGCCGGTGTACTGGGCGGCATCCCGGCGCTACTTCGCAGGCGCCGTGCTCGGCGTCACGGCCGGCCTGACCGCTGCGGCTTGTTACGACTGGTCGGACGACTCCAGCGGCCTGTTCATGGTCGGCGTGGTGATGGTGATGCTGGGGAGTCTCGTCGTGACGGGCGCCGTCTCCGCCGTGATCGCTTCCGTGAGAGGAAGAGCCGACTCAACTCGACAGCCCACGTGAAGCGCGTCGTCGCAGCGATGCGACGACGCGATCGGCCGGCCGCCCGACTCGAAGGGCGGTACCGGCTGACACGGGTACTGCACCCCATTCCCTTACTCCACGGACAACGCGAGAGGCCCTCAGGATTTCTCCTGAGGGCCTCTGGCCTGCTGTGCACTCGGCAGGATTCGAACCTGCAACCTTCTGATCCGTAGTCAGATGCTCTATCCGTTAAGCTACGAGTGCTTGTGCGTTCCGGGCTTTTTTCTGCCCCGTCGGCGTTGCGAGAACAACATTACATGACCTGCGCCGTGACGCGAAATCCATTAGCCGCACCGCTGCTGAGCTGCGGGATCACCGGTTCGAGACACCCCCGATCGGCCCAGTCGCAGCCCAGTCCCGGCCCTCTCCGGACCCACCCCTGCCGCCCCTGCCCCTGCCCCTGCCCCTGCCCCTGCCCCTGCCCCTGCCCCTGCCCCTGCCCGGGAACGACCGAAGCCCCGTGCCGGTGGCACGGGGCTTCGGAATCAAGCGGAGGCGGAGGGATTTGAACCCTCGATGGGCTTTAAGACCCAAACCGCATTAGCAGTGCGGCGCCATAGACCGGACTAGGCGACGCCTCCAGCACACCCCACGCGAGCGCGGGTGGTGCGTGCAGATGATGACACAGCTGAGCGCTGCGTCACCAATCGCCGCCTACGGTACTAGGCAGTCGGCCGCGAGGGCAAAGCGCCTGCGGTTGCGCAACGCCGTGGCGTGCGGAGCGTTAGTCATGGCGGGGCGCCCGCCCTTCGTTCCTCTTCGTCGCCTGCCGGTGCCGGCGACACGTACGACCACAGGAGCCCGCATGATGCGTCGTCTCGCCCTCACCGCCGTCGTGTCGCTGGCCGCGCTGTCCGCCGCCGCGCCCGCGGCGACGGCCGCGGCCGGTCCTCTTCCGCTGCCGCTGTCGTTGCCGCTGCCCGTCCTGCAGAACGACGACGACGGCACGCACCTCACCGTGGTCGTCGCCGGATCGGGGAACCCGGAGGCCGACGGCACGTACGAGCTGGAGTGCGAGCCGGCGGGCGGCAGCCACCCGGTGGCGCAGCAGGCGTGCGACCGGCTGGCGCAGCTGCCGGGCGAGAGCGCGGACCCCTTCGCGCCCGTGCCCCGGGACGCGATGTGCACCCAGCAGTTCGGCGGAGGAGCCACCGCCCGGATCACCGGAACGTGGCAGGGGCGAAGCATCGACTCCACGTTCGAGCGGACCAACGGGTGCGAGATCGGGCGCTGGAACAGCCTGCGGCCAGTGCTCCCGAACGTCCGGTGAGCTGCGGCTGCGCCGGATTCGGGGCGGTCTGAGGGGCACGTAATGGGCCAGAGTCGTACACCGTATGCACAGAACCTTGGTGAGAGCTCCCCCTCATCCGCCGCCCCTTGCCCCTCCCCAGCCTTTAGACTCCTCCAGTGACAGCCTGAGGCCCGAGGGGCAAGATGGGGCCCGCTGTCGGCAAGGTGCAGTAATCAGGGAGGAAGCGTCGTCGTGAGCAGCAGGCCATCCCGAGGCGCTGCTCGCCTCGCAGCCATACTCGATGCCCTTCCGGACGGGCTTCTGCTCGTCAACTGCAACGGTACGGTCGTCAACGCCAACACCATCGCCCTCGAAATGTTCGAGACGCCGGGCACCGCGCTCGTCGGTCGCGGACTGCTCGATCTGCTGCCGGAGTTCGACTCCAAGCTGATCCCGGGGTCGATGCGGAGGCCGGAGGCTGCGGACGAGCGGGGCCGGACCAAGCCCACGCGGATGACCGCGCGGCGCACCGACGGCAACGAGTATCCCGTCGAGGTGACGAGCGCCAGCCTGGAGGACGGGCAGGCGGCGTACAACGACGTCCAGGCCTCCTACAGCGGCAGCTATACGGGTGACGAGCTGCTGATGCTCGTCGTACGCGACCTGTCGGGCACGGTCGACACCGAGGCCGAGCTGGCCCGGTCGCAGCGGCAGACCGAGATGATCCTGCGGGCCGCGTCCGAAGGTGTCGTCGGCACGGACACGGACGGCCGTGTCGTGCTGGTCAATCCCGCCGCCGCACAGATCCTCGGCTTCCGCGCCACCGACCTGGGCGGCCAGGAACTGCATCCGCTGATCCTGCACTCACGGGCCGAGGGTGAGCCGTTCCCGTACGAGGAGTCGCCCCTGGCCGACACCCTCAAATCGGGGCGTAAGCACCGGGTGCGCGGGCAGGTCCTGTGGTCCAAGAGCGGTGCGCAGGTGCCCGTCGACCTGACCACCGCGCCCGTGCGGGACGGCGACCAGCTGGTCGGCGCGGTCATGACGTTCACCGACCGCCGCCCGTACGAGGAGCTCGACAAGAAGCGCAGGGGCGAGGTCGAGGAGCTGACCGCGAGCCACACCGCGGAGCTCAAGGACCTCACCGCGCGGCACACCGCCGAAGTCACCGGACTGACGGAACAGCACGCGGCCGAACTGGCGGACCGCACCGAGCGGTACGCCTCCGAGCTGGAGGAGCAGGCCGAGCGGCTGGCGGACCTGACCGCCCGGCACACCCAGCTGACCGCCGTGCTCGGCGAGTCGCTGCGCGGGCCGCTCCAGGAACTGCGCGGCGAGCTGTCCACGCTCGCCGCCGACCCCGCGGGCCAGCTGTGGCCCGAGGCGAACCAGATCCTGCACCACCTGGCCGCCGGCTACGCGCGCATGACGACGCTCGTCGACAACGTGCTGAGCTACCAGCGCCTGGACGGCGGCTCCGAGGCGCTCGTCAAGACGAACGTGCTGCTCGACGGCGTGGTCACGGCCGGGATCGACGCCGCTGTCGAGCTGATCGGGCCGGGCCGGGCGCAGTTCGCCGTGCACGCGCCACCGATCGAGGCCGAGGTCGACGCGGGGCGGCTCGTGACCGCGCTCGCGCATCTGGTCGCGGACGTCGCCGGCGTCGACTCGACCGGCAGGGCCCGGCTGGTGCCGGGCGGCGGCTACGTCGACTCGACGGTCGTCGTCGCCGCGGCACAGCGCGGTGACGTCGTACGGATCGAGGTGCGCGGACCGTTCGCCGGGGGAGACCCGGTGCACGAGCCGATCGTGCGCGGGATCGTGCGGGCGCACGGCGGTGTGCTCCAGACGCATGAGATGCCGGGGATGAGCGGCAGCGCGTACGTACTCGAAGTCCCGCTCGGCGCGGGTTCGGGAACCGTGATGCCGCCGATGCCGCCCGAGGCGGCCGTAGCTCCTCCGGTCCCGGTCCCTGATGTCCAGGGTGATTCCGGGGCATCGGGCGATGCCGGGGTCACCGAGGGCGGCAGGGGGCGGCGCCGGGCGCGCAGGGGCTCCACGGATGCCTTCCTGGAGAGCCCGGTGGGCGGCTCCGAGGGCTCCGACGGCGCCGGTGAGCTCGGGGTGGCCGACGCGTCCGCCGTGGCCGGTACCGGGGCAGCCGAACCGACCGGGCGCCGGCGTGCGCGCCGTGAGGCCGGGACGGGTCCCGTACCCGGGTCCGTCGACGGAGCCGCACCCGACGCGGCGGGCCCGCACGAACCCGCTCCGGCCGCACAGGGCGGGGGCTCCGGGCGCAGGCGCGGCCGGCCCAGCCCGGCGGAGAGCGGCGACCCGGCCGGTGCCGGACAGCAGGGGCCGGGGCAGGCCCTCGCGCTGCCCGCGGCCGCGTCGTCCGCGCCTTCGGAGGGGTCCGTGGTGACGGCCGCCGAGGGGGCACAGGGGGCCGGTGGCCGCCCGCAGCGCGGTCAGACCGTGCCGCCGCAGGGAGTTCCGCCGCAGAATCCGGCCGAGGCACCGATGCCGGTGCCGGCGGGCGGGCACCGGGCGCACCGGAGCGGCGAGAACCAACTGGCGCTTCCGGCCGCCGGGAACTCCGCCACCTCCGGCACTGCCGGCACTGCCGGAACCGCCGTGGAGGTCGCGGATCCCGCGGCTTTCCCCGGCCACGACGACATCGCCCGGACCCACGGTCAGGCAACGCACCAGCAGTCGGGGCAGGCGCCGCGCGAGCTGCCGACGCCCGGACAGGCAGCACACGGGCAGGCGGCACACGGGCAGCCGGTGTCCGGGCAGTCGGTGGCCGAGCAGGCTGTGTCCGGGCAGTCGGTGGCCGAGCAGGCTGTGTCCGGACAGGCGGTGTCCGAGCAGGCGGTGTCCGGACAGGCGGTGTCCGAGCAGGCGGTGTCCGGACAGGCGCCCGCCGGTGCGCCGGCGCAGCAGCCGACCGGCCGGCGTGCCCGTCGCGCCCTGTCGGCCGCCCTGGACCGGGCTGCCCAGGCCGAGGCGGGCCCGCGCGTCCCGTTCGCGCTCCCGCCCGCCGACGCCGACCGGGTGCCGCCCACCGCCGGTGAAGCCGATGCCTCGCTGCCCGGGCGCCATGACGCGGCGTCCGGCGCGCCGGAGCACGACCACACCCCGCCGCAGGCGCACCCGATCCCGACCGGACGACGCCGGGCCCGGCACGCCGACGCGCCTCAGTCTCCGCAGCCCTCTCAGCCCTCTCAGCCCTCACAGTCCCCGCAGTCTTTGCAGGAGGAGCAGGCAGCGCCGTTCGGACTGCCCGGGCAGAGCGGGCCGGCCGGTCCGACCGATCAGCCCTTGCCGCCCGTGCAGCCCGGCGGCTGGGGGACGGACGACGCATCGGGTCAGGGTCCCGCCGTCCAGGAAGGGCCCGACGACGCCCCCCGGCCGGCCGTCACCGGCCGGACCTCGCACACCACCGGTACGACCACGGCCGGGAACGCCCGCGGCTCCGCCTCCGAGGGCGCTGACGGCCTTGCGGGCCCGGTCGGCCCCCCGGACCCGGCCCACCACGACGAGAGCCGTCCCCGCAGGCTCTCGCCCGGTCCCGACGCGCGGCGGCAGCCGCTGCCCGCCGAAGCGCCCATGCCCGGCTCCTCGGACTCGACGCAGGGGCGTGCGTTCAGCGTGCGGACGCTGGGCCAAGGAGTGCCGTTCGCCCAGCACATCGCCCACCAGCAGAACCAGACGCTCGGCGGCGGTGGCGGAGCGGGCCGGCGCCGCAAGCTCGCCGCACCGCCCGAGGGCGACCGGGGTGAGCGCGCCGCGCTGCCGGCGGCCACCGCACCGGCCGTCACCCCGCCGCAGCCGCCCGCCCCGCAGAGCGGACCCGGTGGCACCGGTGGCACCGTGCAGGGCCAGGGCTCGGGGCAGTTGCTCGCCACCCCGGCGGCCGAAGGCCGCGCGTACGCCATAGGGGCGCCCGACGAGGGGGCAGCCGAGGGACCGGAGCCGCTGGACGGGCCCGGCGGCGCCGTCGAGGTCGCCAACCGCCCCTCCCCGCAGCCCGTCGACGACGAACTGCCCCCGGAACCGCTGGACAACCCGCGCCGGCTCCTCGTCTGGCCGGCCCCCGACGTCTCCACCCAGCAGGCGCTGAGCGACCGCGGCTACCGGCCGGTGATCGTGCACTCGCGCGAGGAGGTCGACGCGCAGATCGCGGCGTTCCCCGCGGCGCTCTTCGTGGACCCGCTGACCGGCCCCATCACCCGCAAGGCCCTGCAGTCGCTGCGCCAGGCGGCGGTGGCGGCCGAGGTGCCGGTCCTGGTGACCGCCGGTCTGGGGCAGGCCTCGCGGGAGGCGGCGTACGGTGCCGACCCCGCCGTACTCCTGAAGGCACTCGCCCCGCGCGACAGCGAACAGCATCCGCCCCGCGTCCTGCTGATCGAGGAGCACGAGGAGATCGCTCTCGCGCTGACGCAGACACTGGAGCGGCGGGGCATGCAGGTCGCCTGCGCCGCGACGGACAGCGAGGCGGTCTCGCTCGCGACCCGGATGCGGCCGAACCTGGTGGTGATGGACCTGATGCAGGTACGCCGCCGCCGCGCCGGGATCGTCGACTGGCTGCGCGCCAACGGACAGTTGAACCGCACCCCGCTGGTCGTCTACACCTCGGCCGACATCAACCGCTCGGAGCTGCCGAAGCTGAGCTCGGGGGAGACGGTCCTCTTCCTGGCCGAGCGTTCGACGAGCGACGAGGTGCAGTCCCGCATCGTCGACCTGCTCGCGAAGATCGGCACGAACTGACCCGCGACGACGGCGGCGCGGACCCGGATGCGGATGCGCATGCGGACAGGACGCGGACAGGACACGGACAGGTCGCAGACGCGGACAGGACACGGACACGGCGAGGGCGGTACGGGATCACTCCCGTACCGCCCTCGCCGCTTCGTACCGCTCCGGTGCCCGTGCCGGTGCCCGTGCCCGAACCGGGCGCAGGCGCAGGCTCAGAGCTGCGTGATGTCCAGCTCGCCCGCCGCGTACTGCTTGCGGATGACCTTCTTGTCGAACTTCCCGACGCTCGTCTTCGGCACGGACGCGATGACCGACCAGCGCTCCGGCAGCTGCCACTTGGCGATGCCCGACTCGGCGAGGAACGCCCTCAGCGCCTCGTAGTCGGCGGTGGCGCCCTCCTTGAGGACGACGGTCGCGAGCGGACGCTCGCCCCACTTGTCGTCCGGGACGGCCACGACCGCGGCCTCTGCGACATCCGGGTGCGCCATCAGCGCGTTCTCCAGCTCCACGCTGGAGATCCATTCACCACCGGACTTGATGACGTCCTTGGCCCGGTCCGTCAGCGTGAGGAAGCCCTCGTCGCTGATCACACCGACATCGCCGGTCTTCAGCCAGCCGTCCTCGCTGAACTTGTCCTCGGGCCGCAGCGCCTCACCGTCGGCGCCGCCGTAGTAGGCACCGGCGATCCAGGCGCCGCGCACCTCCAGCTCACCGGCCGACTCGCCGTCCCACGGCAGGTGCTCTCCGGCCGGGCCGACCAGCCGCGCCTCGACGCCGGCCGGGAAGCGGCCCTGCGTGATGCGGTACGGCCATTCCTGCTCCTCGGTCAGCCCGGCGGGCGGGTTGGCCATGGTGCCGAGCGGCGAGGTCTCCGTCATGCCCCAGGCTTGGCAGAGGCGGACGCCCAGCTTGTCGTACGCCTCCATGAGGGAGGGCGGACAGGCGGCGCCGCCGATGGTGACGTTGGTCATCGAGGTGAGGTCGCGGGGGTTGGCCGTGACCTCGGCCAGCAGCCCCTGCCAGATCGTCGGGACGGCCGCGGCGTGGTTCGGCCGCTCGCGCTCGATCATCTCCGCGAGCGGGGCGGGCTGCAGGAAGCGGTCGGGCATCAGCATGTTGACGCCGGACATGAACGTGGCGTGCGGCAGACCCCAGGCGTTGACGTGGAACTGCGGGACGACCACCAAGGTGGTGTCCTTGTCCGTCAGCCCCATCGACTCGGACATGTTGACCTGCATGGAGTGCAGGTAGATCGACCGGTGGGAGTAGACGACGCCCTTGGGGTCCCCCGTGGTGCCGGAGGTGTAGCACATGGCGGCGGCCTGACGTTCGTCCAGCTCGGGCCAGTCGTAGCTGGTGGGGCGGCCGGCGATCAGCTCCTCGTACTCGTGCACCCGCACTGCGGCACCGTCCAGAGCGGAGCGGTCACCGGGACCCGAGACGACCACGTGCTCCAGCGACGTCAGCTGGGGGAGCAGCGGGGCGAGGAGCGGGAGCAGCGAACCGTTGACGATGACGACCTTGTCGTCGGCGTGCTTGACGACCCAGACCAGCTGCTCGGCGGGAAGCCGGAGGTTGAGGGTGTGGAGCACGGCGCCCATCGACGGGATGGCGAGGTACGCCTCCACGTGTTCGGAGTTGTTCCACATGAGGGTCGCGACCCTCTGGTCTCCGTCGATGCCGAGCTCGTCGTGCAGGGCGTGGGCGAGCTGGGTGGCCCGCCGGCCGATCTCGGCGAAGCTGCGCCGGTGCGGCTCGGGCTCTCCGGTCCAGGTCGTGACCTGCGACTTCCCGTGGATGGTCATCCCATGGGTCAGGATGCGGGTGACAGTCAGCGGTACGTCCTGCATGGTGCTGAGCACGGCGTCCTCCCGGTGGGCGCTACGCGGCAGTAAGGGTCCGCTGATTCTGCGCACATACCGCTTGGTATGTCACTACTTCCGGAGGAACGAATCGGTGTCGTCCGGCAAATTCACACCAGCCGGACAGGGCGCGGAACCTTTCCACAGGACTGGGCACGGGTCGGGGCAGGCGGCTGGGGCAGGGGCAGGCGGCTGGGGCAGGGGGCAGGGGCAGAAGGCCGGGCAGACGACTGGGGCAGGGGGCCGGGTTGCCCCACGGATCCGCGACGGCTCACCGCACGAGGTCAACGCCCCGCACGGATCCGCGACGGCTCACCGCACGGGCGCCAGCTCCGGATCCTGGCGCAGTTTGCCGAGCGCCCGGGACACGGCGCTCTTGACCGTGCCGACGGACACCCCCAGCACCTCGGCGGTCTGCGCCTCGCTGAGGTCCTCGTAGTAGCGCAGGACGACCATGGCCCGCTGGCGGTCGGGAAGCTTCAGCACGGCACGCCACATGGCGTCGTGCAGCGTCTGCTGCTCGGCCGGGTCAGGGCCGGGCACGGTCTCCTGCTCGGGCAGCTCGTCGCAGGCGAACTCGTCGACCTTGCGCTTGCGCCACTGCGAGGTACGGGTGTTCAGCAGGGCCCTGCGGACGTAGCCGTCGAGTGCCCGGTGGTCCTCGATCCGCTCCCAGGCGACGTACGTCTTCGTCAGCGCGGTCTGGAGCAGGTCCTCGGCATCGCTGGGATTCGCGGTGAGCGAGCGTGCGGCACGCAGCAGCACCGGTCCGCGGGCCTTCACGAAGGACGTGAACGACGGGTACGGGACGTACGGCGCGCGCACACCGTACGGCGATCGCGAGGCAGCCTGGGGGCGGGCGGCGGCCTGGGGGCGTGGGACGGCGTACGGGGCGAGTGACGGGCGCGAGGGATGCGCGGCGGGCGCCGCGTGCTGCCCGCGCGGCGGGTGCCCGGTGTGCGTCGACGCGTGCGGGCTGCGCTGCGCGTCCGGGGCGGTGGCAGCGGCTCCCCTGGAGGCGCCCGTGCAGACTGGCATGGTCATAACTCCACGCTAGGAGCGGGCGCCGCCGGAGGGATCGCCCCCAGGTCCCGAAACGACGTCCGCCTCAGGGTGTAGGTCCGACGCCCCCTCGACCTCCTGAAGGTGGAGGGGTCGTCCTCCCGTACTCAGGGTCGCCCCCGAGGACGCGGAGCCGGCCCCGCGCCTCGTTCCATCCCTTTCCGTCCTCGCTACACCCCCGCTCCGTCCCCGCTCCGTCCCCGGCTCGCCCCCGCCCGACGCCGTTCCGACGCCGGCCTGGTCCGGGCGTTCACTTGGCGCTCACCGGGCGCTCACCGGGCGCTCACCGCGAGCGGCCCAGCACGAGGCCCGAGGTAGGCACCCCCGTGCCGGCCGTGACCAGGGAGGTGGCCGCTCCGGATATCTGGTTCACCGACGTCCCCCGGATCTGCCGGACCGCCTCCGCGATGCCGTTCATCCCGTGCAGATAGGCCTCCCCCAGCTGACCCCCGTGGGTGTTCAGGGGCAGCGTGTCGGCAGCCACGAAGTCAGCGGCCTCACCCGGTCCGCAAAAGCCGAACTCCTCCAGCTGCATCAGCACGAAGGGGGTGAAATGGTCGTACAGGATCGCCACGTCGATGTCGGCCGGGGCCAGGCCGGAGTTGCGCCACAGCTGGCGGGCGACGACGCCCATCTCCGGCAGCCCGGTCAGATCGTCCCGGTAGAAGCTCGTCATCTGCTCCTGCGACCGCCCGGCGCCCTGGGCTGCGGCGACGATCACCGCGGGCGGCTGCCGCAGGTCGCGGGCCCGTTCGGCGCTGGTGACGACGATCGCCTGCCCGCCGTCCGTCTCCTGACAGCAGTCGAGCAGCCGCAGGGGTTCGACGATCCACCGGGAGGCGGCATGGTCGGCGAGCGTGATCGGCTTCCCGTAGAAGTACGCCGCCGGGTTGTTGGCAGCATGGCGCCGGTCGGTGACCGCGACATGGCCGAAGACCTCGGGCGTCAGCCCGTACGTGTGCAGATAGCGCTGGGCCGCCATGGCCACCCAGGAGGCGGGCGTGAGCAGCCCGAAGGGCAGGTTCCAGCCGAGCGCGGTCCCCTCGGCCGTGGGCTCCCGCTGTTGGACCCCGGATCCGAAGCGGCGCCCCGACCGCTCGTTGAACGCCCGGTAGCAGACGACCACGTCGGCCACCCCGGCGGCGACGGCGAGAGCCGCCTGCTGGACCGTGGCGCAGGCCGCGCCGCCGCCGTAGTGGATCCGCGAGAAGAACGACAGCTCACCGATGCCGGCCGCCTGCGCGACGGTGATCTCGGGGCTGGTGTCCATGGTGAAGGTGACGAGTCCATCGACGTCGGCGGGTGTGAGCCCCGCGTCGTCGAGTGCCGCGTGCACCGCCTCGACGGCCAGTTTGAGTTCGCTGCGCCCGGAGTCCTTGGAGAACTCGGTCGCCCCGATCCCGGCCACCGCCGCCTTCCCGCCGAGCGAATCGGCCCTGCGCACGCTCATACGGACTCCTCCAGGACACCGACGGTCACAGTGCCCGTCACATGCCTGCCGATCCCGTTGACGCCGACGACGGCCACCTCGGCCGTCCCGTCGTCGGCCACCGAGGTGACCGTGCCGCTCAGCACCATGGTGTCGCCGGGATAGTTGGGGGCGCCGAGCCTGATGGCGACCCGCCTGAGCACGGCCGAAGGCCCGAAGTGGTCGGTGACGTAACGCCCGACCAGGCCGTTGGTCGTCAGGATGTTCATGAAGATGTCCGGCGACCCCTTCTCCCGTGCGAGCTCCGCGTCGTGGTGCACGTCCTGGTAGTCGCGGGAGGCGATCGCGCCCGCCACGATCAGGGTGCGGGTCACCGCGATCTCCAGAGGCGCCAGTTCCTCACCGGTCTTCACTCCGGTCCCTCCTTCACCAGTAGTTCGCCGAGTTCCTGAAGAACCGTGCCGCTGCCGCCGAGATAAGCGTCGAGCTGACGCCCCCAGAGGAAGTGGCGGTGCACGGGATGGTCGAGGTCGGCTCCGGTTCCGCCGTGCAGATGCTGGCCCGCGTGGACGACCCGCCTTCCGGCCTCCGACGCCCACCATGCGGCGTTGAGCGCCTGCGCCCCGTGGGACAGTCCCTCGTCGCGCCGCCATGCCGCTTCGTATGCCGTGACGCGTATCGCCTCGGTGTCCATGTACGCGTCGGCGGCGCGCAGCAGCACGGCCTGGTTGGTCGACAGCGGTCGCCCGAACTGCTCACGTGTGGCGGTGTGTGCGACCGCGCGCGCCAGCGAGCCCGCGCACACGCCCGCCTGCACTCCGGCGAACGCCGTCCGGGCGGTGGCCAGCACCTCCTCGTACGCCTCCGGCCCGCCCAGCCGCTCCGCGGGCGCCGCGTCCAGCACCAGCCGACCGGCCGACCACGGGGCTGTCGTCTCCACGGGTTCGGTCACCACCCCGGGGTCGGTGATCCGTACGATCCACAGACTCCGCTCCTCGTCCGCGACCAGGACATGAGTGGCGTCCCGCAGCCACGGCACCAGAGGGACGCCGCCACTCAGCCGCCCGCCCGCAGCAGGGGGCAGGGCGCCGACCGGCCCGCCGCCGGGCTCCGCCCGCACGGTGCCGCGGGCCGGTAACGCCCCGGCCACCACAGCCGTCCCGTCCCGCAACGGCGGCAGCAGACGCCCGCGCTGCTCGTCCGTACCGTGCCCGGCGACGGCCAGGAGCCCGTACACACAGCTCGCCACGAAGGGGACCTGCGCGGTCGTCCTGCCCTGCTCCTCCGCCAGCAGCACCAGCCCGAGCAGCCCGGTCTCCTCGACCGCACCGGGCAGTCCGGCCGCGCAGAGCTCCTTCCAGAGCTCGGCGTCCGTAGCGCTGCCGGCCGCGACCAGGCGGTCGTGCGTCGACAGATCGCCGAAGATCCGGGCGGCGAGCCCTTGCGCCGCGGCCTGCTCCTCGCTCGGCGTGAAATCCATGTCAGCCCTCACTTCCCCGGAAGACCGGCAGAACCAGCTCGGGGTCCGTACGCAGGAACTCCAGCCGCACCGCCATGCCCGCCCGCACCTTGTCGCACGGCACCCCGACGACATTGCTGACCATGCGGACCCCTTCCGCGAGCTCGATCAGCGCCACCGCGTAGGGCCCACCCTCGCCGTCCTCGCTGAAGGCGGGAAAGGGAGGGTGGTGCATCACGACATGGCTGAAGACGGTGCCCTCGCCCGACGCCTCCACCGTGTCCCAGCCGGGCGCCCCGCAGGCGTTGCATCCGGGCAGCCAGGGGAAGCGCAGGGTTTCGCAGGCAGTGCAGCGCTGGATCAGCAGCCGGTGGGCGGCGACACCCTCCCAGAATCCGGCGTTGTCCCGGTTGACCACCGGCCGGGACCGGAGCTTCCTCCCCGGTGGTTGTTCTGCCCCCGACCTCCGCTCCGGCTCCGGCTTCCGCCCTGGCTTTGATTCCGGGTCTCGCTCCGGCCTCGGCTCCGGCTCCGACTCCGGCCTCGGCTGCGGCTTCCGCTCCGGCTTCCGCTCCGGCTTCCGCTCCGGCTCCGATGGCGACTCCAGCCTCGGCTGGGGATTCCGCTCCGGCTCCGATGGCAACTCCGGCCTCGGCTGGGGATTCCGCTCCGGCTCCGGCTCCGGATTCCGCCGTGGCATCGCCTTCGCCGGGCGGTACTTGAGGATGCGGAAGCGGTGCGTCCCGGCGGGCTCGCCCTGCGCCCGGACGTCCATGCGCGTGGTGACGAAGTAGCCCGTCCCCAGCTTCGTCGTCTTGCGCTCCGACACCGCCTCGATCACCGCGTCGAACGTGATCCGGTCACCGGGCCGAAGGGGGCGCAGATACTCCTGCTCGCAGTCGGTCGCGACCACGGAGGTGTACCCGGCCCCGTCGAGAAGGCCGAACAGCTCGTCGTAGGGGCCGCTCCGGTCCGTGTGCCCCGACAGCCCACCCATCGTCCACGCCTGGAGCATCGTCGGCGGGGCGACGGCGCCGGGTCCGGTGTAGGCGGGGTGCGTGTCCCCCATCGCCTCGCACCAGTGCCTGATCATCGCCTCGTTGACCACGTCCTTGCCGACCCCCGACGTGGCCGCCGCCCTGCCCTCATACCCCCTGAGCCGCTCGTACAACTCGTCCCGCACGTCCTGCCCGGTCGTCACCGCTTCCCCCTCTTCATACCGAGCCGCATGGTCGCGACGATCTCCCGCTGCACCTCGCTCACCCCGCCCCCGAAGGTGTTGATCTGCGCCGCCCTGTTCATGCGCTCCAGCTCCCCGTCCCCGAAGGCGCCGGGCGAGCCGCCCCGGATCAATCCGGTGTCTCCCGTGATCTCCTGGCACATCCGATACACCTCTATGGCGCTTTCGGTTCCGGCGAACTTCACGCCGCTCGCGTCGCCGGGAGCCAGCGCCCCCGCCCCCACAGCCCCCACCAGGCGCCAGTTGAGCAGGCGGGTAGCCGCAAGCCGGGCATGCGCCTCCGCCAGCCGCGAGCGGACCCACGGCTCATCGGCCGGCCGCCGCCCCGTCACGGGGTCGCGGGTGCGGGCGAACGCGAGCGCCGTCTCGTAGAAGTCCTCGGCCTGCATGCCTATCGCGGCGAGCGCCACCCGTTCATGGTTCAGCTGGTTGGTGATCAGCCCCCAGCCGCCGTTCTCCTCGCCCACCAGCGCGGTCGCGGGTACGCGCACGCCGTCGTAGTACGTGGCGGTCGTGGTCAGCCCGCCCACGGTCTCGATGGGCGTCCACGAGAAACCGGGCGCGTCCGTCGGGACGAGCACGATCGAGATGCCACGGTGCTTGGGCACATCCGGATCCGTGCGGCAGGCAAGCCAGATCCAGTCCGCGTTCTGGGCGTTGCTGGTGAAGATCTTCTGCCCGTTGATGACCCAGGAGTCGCCGTCGCGTACGGCCCTGGTGCGCAGGGCGGCAAGGTCGGTACCGGCCTCGGGCTCGCTGTAACCAATGGCGAAGACGAGCTCGCCGGCCAGGATGCGCGGCAGGAAGTACGCCCTCTGCGCCTCGGTCCCGTACTTCATGAGCGTGGGGCCGACCGTGTTGAGCGTGACCATGGAGACCGGGGCGCCGGCCCGGTAGGCCTCGTCGAAGAACACGAACTGTTCGTCCGCACCACGCCCCTGCCCCCCGTACTCGACGGGCCAGCCGAGACCGAGCATCCCGTCGGCCCCGATACGACGCAGCAACCGCCGCTGCGCGTCCTGGGCGGCGGCCCCCTGGGCGGCCGACCCCTGAGCGTCAGGGCCCTGGGCGGCGGCCCCCTGAGCGGTAGGGCCTGCATGCCCACCACCGCCGGGCATCACATCGCCGAAATAGGCGCGTAGTTCGGCGCGCAGCTCCTGCTGGCGCTCGGTCGGGGCCAGATGCACGGCGGCTGCCTCCCGGGAACGGGCATGCGGATCAGGGTTTCTGACTGTCCGTCAGATTCCGCACGACTGTCAAGGCACCGGACAGCCCGACCCGCCAAGATTCCCTTCACACCTCGATTCCGCGCCCACCTCAATTCCCCGCCTCGCTCGCCCCTGCCCCCTCAGCTCCCCGCCCGACCCCCCTCCGCCCTCCTCGATTGCCTGCCCTGACCTGCCCTGACACGCAGCCTCTCGATTCCCCGGGCTGCCATCCCTGTTTGATCCGCCCCCACTTCACTCCCCGCCCACCCCTGCTCGACTCCGGCCATCACCTCACTCCTCGCCCGCCCTGCTCGACATTGCGTCCACCCCGCCCCCCGGCGGACCCTTGAGACCTCACCCTCCGGCCGGGCCTGGAGATCGAACGACCCGCGTGCCACCACCGCAGTGGCTGCACGCAGGCCGTCATCCCCCCACCGCGGTCCGGCCCCCCGACCGGACCGCGAGAGGCAGCGGCTCACCAGAGGGGGCTGAAGTTCACCACCACATCGTGGCTGGACTGGTCGATAGCCGTGAACGCCGAACCGTTCACCTGGGCGGAGTTGCTCTGGTTGGACGCTCCGGAGCCGGTGGCCTGCTGCTGCGAGGTTGACGAATTACCGAAGTTGTCCCCACTTCCTCCGATCGTGGCCACGCCCGCATTCGATCCGTCGTTCGCGAACGACCCGTTGTCGGCCTGGGCCACACCACCGAGGAGGGCGGCAGCAAGAGGCAACGCGGCAACAGCGGCGAGGACACGAGCGGTACGGATGCTTGCCATGTCTATTCCTCCAGGAACCGGAAGTAACGCTGAATCCGGGCCAGTTGGCCGACCGCCCCGGTGATGGTCACGACGTCGCAAGATCAAAGTTGCCCAGCACCACACCGGCGAACCGCTCATGCATTCCGATTCCCCCGCAAGCATGAGGAAGCGAAAATAAACCTCGTACCCCTCGAACCCCCAGGTCGCCCCCAGCGCACGGGAAGGCCACGCGCCCCACAACAGAAGAAGCGTTCCGCCACCGCCGCGCGGCGACCACCCTCACACCCTCCCCTCTTCCTTTATTCGAACATTCGTACGAACATAGAACCATGGCCACCACCGATCGGCGAACCGCCACCCTGGCCCTGGCCCACGCGCTCTCCGCCGCGGAGCACGGGCTCCCCGTCATCCCGCTGTCCGCCACCAAGCTCCCCGCCCTGCGCTCCCCGCACCGCGACGAGCCCCAGCCGTCCGGCTGCCGGGGCGCTTGCGGCCAGCCCGGACACGGCGTCCACGACGCCACCACGGACCCCGCAGCCGTACGCGCCCTCTTCGCCGCCGCGCCCTGGGCCACCGGTTACGGCATCGCGTGCGGACGCGCCCCGCACCACCTCATCGGTGTCGACCTCGACATCGACACCACCGGCCGGAACGACTCGGTGGCGGCCCTGCAACACCTCGCCCTTCAGCACCTGTTCACCATTCCGCCGACCGTCACGGTGCTCACCCCCTCCGGCGGCCGCCACATCTGGCTGTCCGGCCCGCCCGACGTACCCGTGCCCAACTCCGCCGGCCGCCTCGCCCCCGGCATCGACATCCGCGGCACCGGCGGCTACCTGGTCGGCCCTGGCTCGGTCACCTCCCACGGCACCTACCGCCTCGTACCCGGTACCGGCACCCTGCCGCCCGCGCCCTGTCCGAGCGCCCTCCTCCACCTGCTGACACCCCCGGCACGCCCCCACCGGCACCGAACCCACCCCGACGACCGGGGTCGGGGCCTGATCCGGTTCGTCCTGGCGGCGGATGCGGGGCAGCGCAACACGAGGCTCTTCTGGGCGGCCTGCCGCGCCTACGAACACGGCTTCGGCGACGCGCTGGCCGAAGCCCTCACCCAAGCCGCCGTCCGCACCGGCCTCCCCGAACACGAGGCCCGCGCCACCATCGCCTCCGCCGCCCGCCTCACGACCACCCGCTGAACGGCCCCCCGCCTTCACTCGTCGGGTGACAGCTCCTCCACAGAGCCGCCACCCGACCATGTGGTCGCGTGTGGGCGGTGCCTTCGCCGACACTGGCCGGGAAGCTAGGGAACGAGGAGCCTTGATGACGGATTTCCAGTGCCGCAGCTGCCACCGCTCGGTGACACCGGCCGTCGCCGAGCGGCCCCTGCCGGACCCTGATGTGGACGCAGGGTGGCACCGGCCTCAGGCATCGACCCCGGATGCCGACGGGCACTGCGCCGCACCCGTCGTGCGGATGCCACCGGGGACGTTCGCGGTCGACCCCGATCCGTCGGGCCCTCCGTACGTCCTGGATGAGCAGTCCGGCTTCCTGGTGGAGTCGGGTCCGACCGGCACCATCGTGCTCCACCCCGGCGACAGCCTCGGCTTGAAGGAGCACCCGGACATCGCGATGCACCGCGGCCACTGCTGCGGGATGGACGGCGAATGGGGACCCAACCTGGCCTGTACGTGCGGCGCGATCGTCGCCACCACCTACTCGGATTGCTATCAGGTCCAGGAGCTGCGGCTGCAACCCGACGCCGTCGCACGGTGCGATTGAACGCCGGGTGACCGCGTAGCGCGTGCCGCTTCCGCACCCGATCGGACGGGAACCACCGGGGCGGCTCCGCGGCCCGGGCAGGGCGCATGAGAAAGGCCCCTGACCGTTCACCCGGGCAGGGGCCGTTCGCCTGCGGTGGGTGTGGGATGCGAACCCACGGTGACATCGCTGCCACGACGGTTTTCAAAAGAGCCCGCTGGCGAGCTCTGCGCCTACTCTGCCGGTCAGTGCACTGCCTGATCGTTCAGGAGAACAAGGCGCCCAGCAGTATTGCGCCGTAGTGCACGCATTGGTGCCACCTCTTGCAGTAGCGCTTCGCCCGCCACATCGAACGCCGTGTGAACTGCCTCCTGCACCAAACGCACTTACGAGTCTTCCCATCCCCCATGGCCACGACCCTATCGGCTGATGTCGGTGCCCCGAACATGAACCAGCCGATGGTGTTCCCAGGCGAGGCATGTCCGCATTTGCCCCTGCTGGGTAATGAGAGCCGCAGTAGCCAATGGGCTCGGCTGCCTGCCCCTGGCCAGGGCGGGAGCCGTGAACCGCATGGCCGCGATCGGAGTCACCATCAGCCACTCGGTGGAGCAGCCCGAACCGAGGCACGCGACCGCCGAGGAGACATCGCTACTCGGCATCCAGAAAGCCGCACTCGTGACGCTCATCCGGCGGACGTACTACAGCGACGAGGGCCGCCCCGTGGTGACAGCGGACATCGTGGTGCCCGCAGCGCCCTACGAGATCGTCTACGAGCCCCGATCAGCCGCTGAAGAGCTGACCCCCGCAGCTCCAAAGCCGTGCCCTCCCGTGCCCCGTCCGTGCCCGATTGACCGGGAACCCAGGGAGAACAGCGGCGCCCGGTTGGGAACGGGTATGGCAAAGGCCCCCGCCCATATGTACTGGTCGGGGGCCGTTGATCTGCGGTGGGTGTGGGATTTGAACCCACGGTGACATCGCTGCCACGACGGTTTTCAAGACCGTTCCCTTAGGCCGCTCGGGCAACCCACCCCGCGCCAACGGCCCACGAAGGGCCGCTTCGACGCGGAGGACAGCCTAGCCGGTCAGCTGTCACCCTTGCGCTCGCCCAGGGTGACTTCCACCGTGGACGTCTTGCCGTCACGCTTGTAGGTCAGCTTGACCTTGTCACCCGGCTTGTGGGTCCAGATCTCGCCGATCAGGGTCGGGCCACTGTCGACGACGGTGTCGTTGAACTTCGTGATGACGTCGCCCGCCTTGAGGCCGGCCCGGGCCGCGGGGCCGTCCTTGGAGACCGCCTCGGTGCCGCCCGCGCCCTGGTCCGAGATGACCGCGCCACCGGTCTTCTCGTCCATCGTCACCGTCGCGCCGATGACCGGGTAGACCGGCTGACCGGTCTTGATCAGCTGCTGGGCGACGTTCTTCGCCTGGTTGATCGGGATCGCGAAGCCGAGGCCGATGGAACCGGCCTGGCTCTGACCGGTGCTTCCGGTCGACTGAATCGCCGAGTTGATGCCGATGACCGCGCCCGCGGAGCTCAGCAGCGGGCCGCCGGAGTTGCCCGGGTTGATCGAGGCGTCGGTCTGCAGCGCGCTCATGTACGAGTTGCTGCCGCCGGAGCCGTCGCCGGACGCGACCGGGCGGTTCTTCGCGCTGATGATGCCCGTGGTGACCGTGTTGGACAGGCCGAACGGGGCGCCGATCGCGATCGTCGAATCGCCCACCGCCACCTGGTCGGAGTTGCCCAGGGGCAGCGGGGTGAGTCCCTGCGGCGGGTTCTTCAGCTTCAGGACGGCGACGTCATAGCCCTGGGCCCGGCCGACCACCTCGGCGTCGTACTTCTTGCCGTTGGAGAACGTCGCCGTGAGCTGGCCGCTGTCCGCCGCGGAAGCCACCACGTGGTTGTTCGTGAGGATGTGGCCTTCCTTGTCGTACACGAAGCCGGTGCCGGTACCGCCCTCCCCGTCACCGCCCTGCGCGTCGATCGTGACGACGCTGGGGAGCGCCTTGGCCGCGACGCCCGCGACCGTGCCCGGGTCGCGCTTGAGGTCCTGCGGAGTGCCCGACGCGGCGACCGTCGTCGAACCGGCGGAGTCGGAGCCGTTGTTGCTGTCCGCCGCCCAGAAGCCGAGGGCACCGCCGACGCCGCCCGCGACGAGCGCCGCCACGACCACCGCGGCCACCAGGCCGCCCGCGCCCCGCTTGCGCGGCGCGTCGGGCGTCTGCACCTGGCCGGGCGGGCCCCACGCGGGGCCGCCGCCCTGCCCCCCGTGCGCCTGCGCGTACGCCGGAACCGCCGGCGGGGGCGGGGGCCAGCCGGCGTCGGCAGCGGACTGCGGAGCGGGCGGGGGCGCGTACTGCGGCGCGGCCGCCGGAACCGGGGCCATGGGGGCCGTCGCCGGATCCTGGGCGGGGGAGGCCGGCTGCTGCTGTGTGGCTGTCGCGTCCGGGTGCGCAGCAGCGGCGGGCGCGCTCTCGGGAGGTCCCTGGGGAGCGTCGGCCGGCACTGGAGGTGCGGACGGAACGGACGGGGCGGCCCCGGCCGCGGTGCCCTCGTTGCCCTCGTTCTCTGTGCTCACAGCTCTTTACTCCTCGGTTCCACATCATGATTCGGCAAGAGATCCGCTGTGTACGTGTCTGGAGTCAGCTTTTCCCACAGCACGTCAGGCCACTGTAAGCAGGACCTGTGCATCTGCGCACAGTCCTTTACACCGGACAAAACGGTCTCGCACGACAAGGTGCACGCACCCATGGTCTCCCGATGACACCATGACGCGGGTGACCCAAGCACGGCAGCAGCGCCCCAGCCAGCATCCCATCCAGGTCATCGCACACCGGGGCGCGTCCGACGACGCCCCCGAGCACACGCTGGCCGCGTACCGGAAGGCTATCGAGGACGGCGCCGACGCCCTGGAGTGCGACGTACGGCTCACTGCCGACGGCCATCTCGTATGCGTACACGACCGCCGGGTGAACCGCACCTCCAACGGCCGCGGCGCCGTCTCCGCCCTGGAGCTGAACGAGCTCGCGGCCCTCGACTTCGGCTCGTGGAAGGACCGCGAGGAGGCGGAGTCCCCGGACTGGGATCCGGTGCCGGGCGAGCTCACCTCCGTACTCACCCTGGAGCGGCTCCTGGAGCTCCTCGTCGAGACCAGAGCCGCCGGCCGCCCCCTCCAGCTGGCCATCGAGACCAAGCACCCGACACGTTGGGCGGGCCAGGTCGAGGAGCGGCTGCTGCAGCTGCTGAAGCGTTTCGATCTCGATGTGCCACCGTCCGACGGCCCCTCACCGGTCCGCATCATGAGCTTCTCGGCCCGTTCACTGCACCGCATCCAGGACGCCGCACCGGAGCTGCCCACCGTCTACCTGATGCAGTTCGTCTCGCCTCGGCTGCGTGATGGACGGCTGCCGGCAGGTGCCCTCATCGCGGGACCGGGGATGCGGATCGTACGCAGTCACCCCGGATACATCGACCGCCTGCACCGCGCCGGTCATCGGGCGCACGTCTGGACGGTCAACGAGCCGGAGGACGTCGAGCTCTGCGTCCGGCTCGGCGTAGAGGCCATCATCACCAATCGGCCGAAGCAGGTTCTGGCACAGCTGGGGCGCGCTTAGGACCTGTCCACGACGGGAAGGGCCCGCCCGCACCGTCGATTACGGGGAGTACACCGGCGCATTCGACGCGTACCCGATCGTTACGAGTGCGTCACTCGCGACCCATTGGCCGGTTTCCGGTCCAGTCCAGGGGGGCATCCACTCCGTGGCGTGGGGCAAAGGAGGTCTCGGGGGTGGCGTTGGTGGTGGCACAAGAAGTGCCCACGTCGTCGAGCATGGCCGTACCCCATGGCCCTGCGGGCGTGGGTCAGGCACGGCACCGGATGCGTGAGCAGTTGCGCAGCCACGGGGTGTCGGATTCGGTCGTCGACGATGCTGTATTGATCCTTTCCGAACTGCTCAGCAACGCCTGCCGGCACGGCAGGCCGCTGGGCCGGCACACCGAGGTGGGAGACGGCGACGTGCGCGCCGCATGGCGCGTCGACAGAACGGGTGGGCTGACCGTCGAAGTAACGGACGGAGGCGGTCCGACCAGGCCGGTTCCGGCCACTCCGTCGGTGACCGCTCGTGGCGGCCGGGGGCTCAACATCATCAGCGCTCTCGCCGAGGAGTGGGGCGTGCGGGACGACTCGTCCGGCGAGGTGACGGTCTGGGTGCTACTCAACGAGGGGCACAGCCGACCGGACGAACGGCCTGGAGGCCGGGGCAACGGACGGGCACCGAGTGGTCTGGGGCTGCCGGGCGGCGGCTCGGCGGTGACCGGTGCGACGGGCCTCGACGGACTGGATTTCGCCGGTGCGTTCGACGACGTGGGCTGAAGCCGGGCCGCGTACCCGGCGCGGGCTGAGGCGGGGCGGCGCACCCGACGCGGGCTGAAGCGGGCTGTGCATCCCGCGCGGAATGAGGCCGGGCCCCGTACCCGGCGGACCGAGACGGGGCGGCGCACCCGACGCGGGCTGAAGCGCGGCGGCGCACCCTGCGGGGACTGAAGCCGGGCAAGGAGCACCCCGGTATCCGGGCCCCCGGGGAACCGCCTCTGACAGGCCCTCCGTCCTGCGCGCAGGACCGGCAGGCGCGGTCTGGGGGCCGCGCCCGGGCGTCCCGTACCGCCCTCCGTTCCGAGAGACAGCGGGCACTTCGGAGCCGCGCGACGGAACCATGTCCGCCGTTCCCGGGCCGGCCACACCCCCGGGCGGCCCCGGACAGCGCACGGGCGGCGCACGGGCGGCGCACGGGCGGCTAGGCTCGCGGCCCAGACCGCACTGTCGCAATCGGGAGAAAGCCCACCATGGCGAAGAAGCGCCCTCAGACCAAGGCCGGGAAGCAGCAGCTCACGGACGGCGAGATCCCGGTGGTCGGGGCTCGTGAGCCCTGCCCGTGCGGTTCTGGCCGCCGATACAAGGCCTGCCACGGCCGCGCCGCAGCCCACGCGGTGGCCGAGCTCGTCCAGCGCCCCTTCGAGGGACTGGCCGGCGAATGCGACTGGGTCGCGCTGCGCGAGCTGGTGCCCGCTGCCACCGTCGAACTGACGCTGAAGGGCGGACTGCCCGAGGGCGTGCCGTCCGTGACGCTCGCGACCGTCCTCCCGATGGCGTGGCCCGCACTGCGCCGCGACGACGGCTCGGTCCTGCTCGCCCTGCAGAACGACACCTCCTCCGGCGACCTCAGCCGCGACCTCGCCGACACCCTCCAGCGAGCACTGGAGGCCGAGCCCGGCTCGCCCGTCGCCGCCAGGCGCGTACCGGCCGAAGGGCCGCGGCTCCAGGACGTCCTGGACGCCGACGCGCCGTTCAAGCCGGTCGTGCACCCGGGCTTCGAGTTCTGGGTGCCGGACGCGGAGAACGCCACGGCCGAGGTGGCCGCCTCCCTGGAGCGCGCCAACGACGCGGCGATCCCGACCGTCCTCCTCTCCGGGGTGGACGCCGCCTACTGGTGCGAGACGCCGGAGAAGAACCACCTGCGCTGGGTCATGCCGCACCCGGAGGAGCAGCTCCTCGACGCACTCGCGCGGCTGCACGCCGCCGGTGCCTCCTCGCTCGGGGAGGGGACCCGGCTGGTCGGCTCCTTCCGTGCGCACGGCCTCATGGTCCCGGTCTGGGACCTGCCGAGCGCGATGGGTGCCGAGGAGTGCGAGAAGCCCGCCGCCGCGTTCGCGGAGCGCCTCGCGACGGCGCTCGCCTCGGATGCGCCCCTCACGGCCGACGAGCGGCGGGCGCGTGGCGGGCTCACCAACCGCCAAGTGACCCTCAGCTGACAGTGACCGTCCCCCGGACCGTACGGTGACGCCCGTCACAACTCGCCGTACTCACAGGTAAATCGCTGTCCGAATACCCGAGATCGAATTTGCGAACGGCAGATCTCTTGTTACCGTTCTAGAAGCCCGGTCGCTGGTGCATCCCCCGTCGCCAGCGATCGGGCATCCTCATGTCCTGGCCCGGCGCGCACGGCGCACCGGGCGGCACACGAGCCGCGCACACGCCCTGCGCCTGCTCCCTGGACGAGCCCCTCGGCCTGACATCCGGCCCACCCCACCGCTGCCGCCCTTCAGGCACCCCGTGACGGCTTCCGCAGTGGCGCTGCGTCAATCTGTCGCCGGGGGAGCCCGGTTGACCCGACGCCGACAACAGCGGCACGCGATCACCGGACCGCTCGGTATCGGACAGAAGTGACCGGTCGCCCCTCTCGCCGAATACCGCACGGAAGAGCTCCCGAAGAGATCTTCGAAGTAGGTTCGAACGGATACCCAAGGGATTCCGAAGGGACATCAGAAAGCCGACCACCGGCGGACTTTGCACCGGCAGACTTTGCATGACCGAATCAGCCCTCACCGGATGACCGAAACACCCGCGTCGATCACCGCATCCGGAAGGGAAGCGTCAGAGATCCGACAGCGCTGGGTAATGAAGACGAATCGGGAAGAACAGATACGGATCAAGAACGGAAGCGGCCTGCTTGCACCCCGCACCGTCGTCCGCGGATACACCCGACCCGGCATTCCCGACGTATCCGGCTTCCGATCGCACGGCATATCCAGCACCGCACCGAGGGCACGGCAACTACGGCCGCCCCCCTGCTCGGCCCGTCGAAGCCAACCGGCGCGTCGAAGCGAACCAGCCCTTCGGCCCGGTGCATCGAAGCGAACCGGCGCATCGGCCCGGAAGGCGGTCCGCCCCCTGGGAGCCGCCGGTCCGGACCTGCCTGTCACCGCCGGGAGTCCGCCGGTCAGTACGCGAGCCGGCTGCCGCCGTCCGGGGCGCTGTTGCTCGCCTCGACCAGCGCGTCCAGCACCGCACCGACATCCGGCAGCCACGGCGCCGCCGACCCGCCCTGAACTCCACCACCGGGACCCGGCAGGGAACCCCTGTCCACCCGCGCGACCCTGCCCGGTCGCGCATCCCCGTCCGCCCGGAGGTCCCGCTCCGGCGCCCGCTCCCAGCGCACCTGCCCCGTACCGATCTCGGACGGCGGCAGAACGAGATAGCCGCCCTCACCGTGGAACCGCAGCGAACTGGGCACCCAGTCCTGGGCGTGCAGCAGCTCACCGAGCCGTTCGAGGGTGTACGGAGCGACCAGCAGCGCCCACCGGGTCGGCGTCGCCACCACGGGGCCCAGCCGGATGCCCATCCGGTCGAGCTCGGCCAGTGCGCGGGCACCGGCCACAGCGGGCAGGCTCAACGCGCACGGCGCACGCCCTCCCGTGGCCAGCAGAACCGGCGCGGTGGGCCGGTTCGTCCACCACCAGCGCACCATCCGGGCGTCGGTGGTGGCAGCGAGCAGTCCGGGATCGAAGGGGTGGGCGCCGGGCACGGCGCACTCGGGATCGGGACAGGCGCAGCCGCGGCCACGCTCACCACGACTGCCTGCCGCCCGGAGGCCCGCTCCTGGGAGTACAGGCCACTGCCATGCGGTGGCGCAGGTCAGGGCCGCATCGAGACGCGCGGCCCCATCCTTGCGTCCGAACCGCATCCTGCGTCGCCTTCCGAGGATCTCGCGCATGAGCGCTCGTTCCTTTCCGTTGAACGCCGAGGGTCCACATCACACCACGCGCGCGTCACATCACGTGTGCGGAACTTCACTGTGTGTACATGCTCGTCGAGCCTTCGGTACGGGTTGGTCTTCGGTACCGAGCGTGAGCTGTGCTGAGCCGAATCGAGCCGGTTCCAGTCGAAATCATGGCGAGGTGCAGGGCGCTTGCCGCGCCTGCCGTCCGTCGTACGGCCTCACCACTGCGGGAGGGGGCGTGGCCGTCACAGGTGAGGACGTCCGGGCCCGCTGTCAGGTTCCGGAGGTGATCGGGACCACCTCTGGTCATCTACCGATTTACGTACCCAGCAAGCCCGGAATGACGCCGCCCCTGGGACTTCACCCGGGGGCAACCCCCGGTCGAGCAGACCCAGTCGACCGCAAATGACCGCCACAGGGTGCACTTTTTGGCCAAGTTACTTACCCCTTGGACACCACAAATCCCGTGGGGACAATGCTGGACATCGCCTTACTTGTACGTGTACATGTGGATGCACTGATAGCGGCGCAGAATGACATGGGGGTTTGCGATGCTATTCGACGAAACAAACCAGTCGGAAAGCCGGCGACCATGAGCGCCCCACACCTGCCGAAAGTGGCTGGAATCGATCCCACAGTTCCGGTTTCGGCGCACACTGCCGGGCCTCTCTCCGAGGTACCGGCCGCGCCCGGCGCCTTCATCCAGGACCGTCTCGCGGGCTGGGTCTCGGACCTCACGACCCTGCACGAGCTCACCGAGCGGCTGTCCAGAACCAACACCCTCGACGACGCCCTGCACGAGCTGCTGGACGCCGGGGCCGCCCTGGTCGGGGCCCGTCGCGGACTGATCGCCTTCGAACCGTCCGACCGCCGCGGCCCCGTCAGCACCATCGGTCTCGGGCTGGCCCACGCGGAGCTCGGCCAGATCGAGACGGTGCCACGGAGTGCCACGTCCTACGGCCGCATCCTGGAAGGTCTGCCCAACGCCGACGGTCCGCTGACCACCCCCGATCTGCTCGGCGACACCAGCCTGGACCCCCGCAGGCGCGAGGTCGCCGCCCGCCTCGGCTACGCCGCCAGCTACGCGCTGCCGATCACCACCGAGCGCACCGGGCGGCTCGCCGCCGCGGTCTGGCTCTACGACGAACCCGCCGAGCCGCTGGAGCGTCAGCGCCATCTCGCCGGCCTGTACACCGGGTACGCCGCCGAGCATCTGGCCCGGCTGCTGGAACTGGAGCGGGCCAGGACCGACGTCGCCACCATCACCGAGGAACTCCTGCCCAGCCGGCTGCCCCGCGTGCCCGGCGTGCAACTGGCCGTACGCCATCACGCCGCACCGCAGAGCGGCAGCGACTGGTACGACGCGCTGGCCCTGCCGGAGGGTGCGCTCGGCCTCTCCGTGGGCTCGGTCGGCGGTTCCGGTCCCAGCGCCCTGGCCGCCATGGGACGACTGCGCGCGGGCCTGCGGGCGTACGCGGTGATGGAGGGCGAGGACCCGGTCGCCGTGCTCTCCGACCTCGAACTCCTGATGCGGCTGACCGAACCGGCCCGTTCCGCGACCGCGCTCTTCGCCTACTGCGAGCCCGCCCGCCACAAGGTCCTGCTGGCCGGTGCCGGGCACACACCGCCGCTGATCGTCGGCGACCGGCGCACCGAGTACGTCGAGACCACCCTCTCCGCCCCGCTGGGCATGCTGTCCTGCTGGGAGGCGCCGAGCGTGGAGATCGTGCCGGCACCCGGCGAGACGGTCCTGCTGTACACCGACGGTCTGCTGCGCCGCGCCGGGGACTCGATGGACCGGGCGTTCGCACGGCTGCACTCGGCGGCGGCGAGCGTCCCGAAGGCCCTGCGCCACGACGCCGGATCGGTCGCCGACCACGTGGTGCGCACCATGCTGCCCGACGGGATCGACCAGGGCGACAGCACCGAGGACGTGGTCCTGCTCGCGGCCCGTTTCGACTGAGCCGTCCCGCACCCACCGGTGCCGGGCACACCACCCTGTGTAAGAGGCCTTCCGGCCCTGGGCCCCCTTCCGTACGCCCGTACGATGGAGGGGGTCCAGTGTCGTATCAAGGAGAGACAAGTCGTGTCTGAGGAGCTCACCCCGGAGAACCCGGAGACCGAAGAGACCGAACCGGTCAAGCAGCGGAAGAACGGCCTGTACCCGGGCGTCTCCGATGAGCTCGCCGCGAGCATGAAGTCCGGCTGGGCCGACACCGAGCTGCACGGCCTGGAGCCGGTCGCCCAGGCCCCGCACACCGCGGACCGCCGCGCCGCGCTGTCGGCGCGCTTCCCCGGCGAGCGGCTGGTCATCCCGGCCGGCCGGCTGAAGACCCGGTCCAATGACACCGAGTACGCCTTCCGCGCCTCCACCGAGTACGCGTACCTCACGGGCGACCAGACGCAGGACGGCGTCCTCGTCCTGGAGCCGAAGGGCGAGGGCCACGAGGCGACCGTCTACCTGCTGCCGCGCTCCGACCGGGAGAACGGCGAGTTCTGGCTCGACGGCCAGGGCGAGCTGTGGGTGGGCCGCCGGCACTCCCTGACCGAGGCCGAGCAGCTGCTCGGCATCCCGGCGAAGGACGTCCGCGAGCTGCCCGCCGCCCTGACCGAGGCCACCGGCCCGGTCCGTAACGTCCGCGGTCACGACGCCGGCATCGAGGCCGCGCTGACCGACAAGGTCACCGCGGAGCGCGACGAGGAGCTGCGGGTCTTCCTCTCCGAGGCGCGCCTGGTCAAGGACGCCTTCGAGATCGCGGAGCTGGAGAAGGCCTGCGACATCACCGCGCGCGGCTTCGAGGACGTCGTGAAGGTCCTCGACAAGGCCGAGGCGACGAGCGAGCGCTACATCGAGGGAACCTTCTTCCTCCGCGCCCGCATCGAGGGCAACGACATCGGCTACGGCTCGATCTGTGCCGCAGGTCCGCACGCCACCACCCTGCACTGGGTACGCAACGACGGTGCGGTGCGCTCCGGCGAGCTGCTTCTGCTCGACGCCGGCGTGGAGACCAATGACCTCTACACCGCCGATGTGACCCGCACGCTTCCCATCAACGGCACGTTCACGCCGCTGCAGCGGAAGATCTACGACGCGGTGTACGAGGCGCAGGAGGCGGGCATCGCCGCGGTGAAGCCCGGAGCGGACTTCCGCGACTTCCACGACGCCGCGCAGCGCGTGCTCACCGAGAAGCTCGTCGAGTGGGGTCTGTTCGGCGACCTGTCCGTGGACAAGGTCCTGGAGCTGGGCCTCCAGCGCCGCTGGACACTGCACGGCACCGGTCACATGCTCGGCATGGACGTCCACGACTGCGCCGCCGCGCGGACCGAGTCGTACGTCAACGGGACGCTGGAGCCCGGTGTGTGCCTCACCGTGGAGCCCGGTCTCTACTTCCAGGCCGACGACCTGACCGTTCCCGAGGAGTACCGCGGCATCGGCGTCCGGATCGAGGACGACATCCTCGTCACCGAGGACGGCAACCGGAACCTCTCGGACAAGCTGCCGCGGCAGGCCGACGAGGTCGAGGCGTGGATGGCCCGCCTCAAGGGCTGACCGTCCGCCTCGCCGCACGCGCCGGAGGGCGCCCCGCTCAAGACACCATGAGCAGGGCGCCCTCCCGCCATTTCAGGACCTTGTCGAAGCTCACCACCGCTCCGCCGTGGCCCGGCCGGTTGCCGAAGTGGACGTGATCGGAGAGCTGCTCGATCAGGCAGAGACCCCGCCCGTCCTCCGCGGTGAGCGGCGGGTGTTCGGCGTACTGCGGTCCGCGCGGCTGCCTCGTGTCATGCGGCGGCGTCGCCCCGTACGGCTGGTGCCGTTCATGTTGCTGAGGCGATTCGTGCGGCTGCTGTGCTTCGTGCTGCTGTGCGGCGGTGCGAAGTACGCGCCTGGCGGGGAAGCCCGGTCCGGAATCGGCGACTTCGATACGGCACTTCTCGCCGTCCAGATACGCGGTGACCCGGTACTGCCCGCAGGCGGCACCGGACGGCTCCTCCCAGGCATCCCAGTCCTCCGTGGCATCGCCCGCGCCGCCACGAGCCCCGCCGTGTTCAACGGCGTTGGCACAGGCTTCGCTCAGGGCGAGCGACAGGTCGAAGGAGACGTCCGGGTCCACGCCCGCGGATTCCATCGTGCCGAGCAGGAACCGACGGGCGAGCGGAACGCTCGCAGCTTCGCGCCGCAAATGGAGTGACCACCAGATGCTCATGCTCCAGCCTCCTGGCTGCGGCTCGACATACCGATACGTATTGCCGCCCGATGCCATTCGTAAGCACGGACGGGATGTGAGACCGCTCATTCGGCGGATACCCGCGCTCGCCACACCTGTGCATCCCCGGCCCACAGAACCGTTCTGCCCCGTCCGTAACCGGTCCGAACAACCCGCCTCCCGCCCATTCGGGCGGAAGACGACCTTCCGGACCTGCCGTACGGGGACCGGGGGTGCAGTGGGATGATGTCTCGGCCATGACTACGTCTGTGGGACGCGCCGGAGCCGGTATGCGGCTGCTGAGGGCCGCGGTGTTCGCCGCGGTCTGCGTCGCGTTGTCCGCAGCCGGGCACGCGATGGCCGCCTGCGCGACCGTCCCCTGGTGGACACTGCTCGCCGGATTTCTCGGGATCCTTGCGGTGACGGCCCCCCTCGCCGGACGCGAACGCTCACTGGCGTCCATCGCCGCGGCGCTGGCCGGCGGACAGCTCGTCCTGCACACGCTCTTCGGTATGGGAACGCACACCGCCTCGCCCCGGGTTCCGGCCGGCGAGGACGCGCTGATCCGGTTCGCGGCGAGCCTCGTCTGCGGGGCCGGACCCGACCGGCTGAACGCCGCCGACGCCCACCGCATCGTCACCACCGCGGGCATCGACCCGGCCTCGGTGACCGAACATCAGCACCTGACGGCCGCCGCCTCCGCTGACACGGCCGGGATGCTGCCGGACCTTCCCATGGTGCTCGCCCATCTGCTGGCCGCGCTGGCCGCGGGCTGGCTGCTGCGGCGGGGCGAGATCGCCCTGTTCCGCCTCGCCCGGCTGTCGCTCCACGGCGCCCAGCAGGTGGCGGCCGGGGCCCGGCTCCGGGCGTTGCGCGCCGCGCTCTTCCTCGTGGCCGCGCTGCGCGCCGGACTTCCCGGCGGACCGACGACCGGGCCGCGTATCCCCCGTACCGCCGTGGACGCACCGCCCCCGGCCACCGGGGATCCCTTGCAGCACATGGTGATCAGGCGCGGGCCGCCCTGCGTACTCACCCTCGCAGCCTGACGCGACGCCCTCCACGCGATGCCCGCTCGACCCACACCACGCACCCCTGCGGTGCCGGTACGGGTCGTCATGCGCACGCCGCTCGTGAGGAAGAGGTGTCGCGAAACCGGCGCGCACCCGCGCGCCGGAGCACCCTTCCTTCGTGCATCTGTGGAGTGATCCCTGCCATGAACGTTTCCCGCATCGCACTCGTCGGCGGCGTCGCCGCGTCCACCGTGCTGATCCTCGCCGGTACGGCCTCCGCCCACGTCAGCGTCCAGCCGCAGGGCGAGGCCGCCAAGGGCGGTTACGCCGTCATCAACTTCAAGGTCCCCAACGAGCGCGACGACGCCGCGACGACCAAGCTCGAAGTCAACTTCCCGACCGATCACCCGCTGGCGTCCGTCATGCCGCAGCCCGTACCCGGCTGGAAGATCGACGTCACCACGAGCAAGCTGGCCAAGCCGCTCGACATGCACGGCAAGAAGATCAACGAGGCCGTCTCGAAGGTCACCTGGACCGCGGACGGCGGCAAGATCGAGCCCGGCCGCTTCCAGCAGTTCCCGCTCTCGGTCGGCCAGCTCCCCGAGGACGCCGACCAGCTGGTCTTCAAGGCCATCCAGACGTACGACAACAAGGAGGTCGTGCGCTGGATCGAGGAGCAGAAGGACGGAGCGGAGGAGCCCGAGAGCCCCGCACCGGTCCTCAAGCTGACCGCGGCCACCGACGACGCTCACGGCGCCACCGCAGCCTCCGGCTCGGACTCCGCCGACAAGAACGCCACGGCCGACCACGCGAAGGACGAGCAGACGACGGCCTCGGCGTCCTCCTCCAGTGACACCACGGCCCGGGTGCTCGGCATCGTCGGCATCGTCATCGGCGTCGCGGGCGTCGCCTTCGGCTTCCTGGCCGGCCGTCGGCGTCACGCCTGATCCCCCAAAGCCCCACCCGTACACCGACCCATCAGGAATCAGTGCTCCATGGTTAAGAAGTCTGTGCTGGCCGCGGCGCTCGTCGCCGCGGCCGCACTCACCCTGTCCGCCTGCGGCGGCAGTGACAACGACAGCAAGAAGCCCATCGCCGACGTGTCGGTGGAGGCGAAGACCCAGGCCGCGACGGTGCTCGACCAGCCGTTCACCAAGCCGAACCTCGTCCTGACCGACACCCACGGCAAGAAGTACGACCTGCGCGAGCAGACCAAGGGCAAGCCGACGCTCATCTACTTCGGCTACACGAACTGCCCCGATGTCTGCCCGCTCATCATGAGCAACATCGCGATCGCCAAGAAGTCCCTCCCCAAGGCCGACCAGGAGAAGCTCCAGGTCGTCTTCGTCACCACCGACCCGGAGCGGGACACCCCGAAGTCGCTGGGCACGTGGCTCAAGTCCCAGGACGCCTCCTTCATCGGTCTCACCGGTGACTTCCCGACCATCCAGGCGGGCGCCCGGCAGATCGGCATCGGCATCGACGCGCCGAAGAAGGAGAAGGACGGCACGATCGTGTCGATGCACGGCTCCCAGGTCATCGCGTTCTCCCCGAAGACCGACAAGGGGTACGTGCTGTACAGCGAGGACACCACGCCCGACGACTACACCAAGGACCTCCCCAAGATCGTCAAGGGGGAGAACCCGTGAACGGCCGCACCACCCTGGCCGGCGTCCTGGCCCTCTCCACGGGTCTGACGCTGGCCGGGTGCTCGTCCTCGGACGGCAAGCCCGAGCTGAAGGTCATCGGCGCGTTCATGCCGCAGCCCGTCAGCGACATGGCCGCCGGCTTCCTCGTCGTCCGCAACAACGGCGGCAGTTCCGACCGGCTCACCTCGGTCACCAGTCCGCTCTCGGACGAGGTCACCATCCACGAGACGAAGAACCAGGCCATGCGCATGGTGACGTCCTTCGACGTACCCGCGGGCGGTGAGCTGGACCTGGAACGCGGTGGAAACCACATCATGTTCGCGAACCTCAAGCAGCAGCCCAAGCAGGGCGAGAAGGTGTCCGTGGAACTGCACTTCGAGAAGGCCGGCCCCATCAAGGTCGATCTTCCCGTGAAGGAGACCACCCACAACCCGAAGAAGCAGTGAGGGACTGACAGACCATGACAGCCACCGCCCCGCCCTTCGGACCGCCCCCGTCCATATCCGCACCCGCCCGGCGACGGCCGCTCGCCGTCGCCGGGTTCCTCGCCGCCCTGGCCGGCGTGGTGTTCGGTCTGCTGCTGGCCGTCGCGGGTCCCGCGTCGGCGCATGCCGCGCTCACCGGGAGCGATCCACAGGACGGGGCGGTGGTCGGCACCGCGCCCGAGGCCGTCACCCTCACCTTCTCCGAACAGGTCGCCATGGGAGAGGGATCCATCCGGGTCCTGGACCCGGACGGCAAACGCGCGGACACCGAGGACGCCCCGCGCGATCTGCACAGCGGCTCCACCGTGAAGTACGGCGTCTCCCTGCACGCCGGGCTGCCGGACGGTACGTACACCGTCGCCTGGCAGGCCGTATCCGCCGACAGCCATCCGGTCTCCGGAGCCTTCACCTTCTCCATCGGCGCTCCCTCCGAGACCACTGTCGCCCTCCCGGACAACGAGGCCGGCGGCGGCCTCGTCGGCACGCTCTACGGCATCGCCCGCTACGCCGCGTACGCCGGCTTCATCGTGCTCGCCGGAGGCGCGGCGTTCGTCCTGGCCTGCTGGCAACGCGGGGCGAGCGCCCGCCCTTTGCAGCGCCTCGTCGTCCGCGGCTGGATGACCCTCACCGCGGCAACGATCGCGATGCTGCTGCTGCGCAGCCCGTACACCGGCTCCGGGAAGCTCGGCGACGCCTTCGACCTCGACGGTCTGAAGGCTGTCCTGGACACCAAGCCGGGCGCCGCGCTCGTCTCACGACTGCTGCTGCTCGGCGCCAGCGCGCTGTTCATCGCGGTGCTGTTCGGGACGTACGCCAAGCGCGAGGACGAACGGGAGAAGAAGGACCTCACCTTCGGGCTCGCCATCGGAGGTACGGTCGTCGCCGCCGGAATCGCCGGGACCTGGGCGCTGGCCGAACACGCGTCGACCGGAATCCAGCCGGGCATCGCCATGCCGGTCGACGTACTCCATCTGCTGGCCGTCGCCGCCTGGCTGGGCGGGCTCACGGCCCTGCTGGTCGCGCTGTACCGCACCCCCGACATCACGGCCGCCGCGGTGCGGCGCTTCTCCAGGATCGCCTTCACCAGCGTGCTCGTGCTCACCGCGACCGGGATCTACCAGTCCTGGCGCCAGGTCGGCTCCTGGTCCGCGCTCACCGGCACGGGGTACGGACAACTGCTGCTCGTGAAGGTGGGGCTCGTCGCCGTCCTCGTCGGCATCGCCGGGATCTCGCGCCGGTGGACCGCCCGGCTGGCAGGGGGACCGGGCACGGACCGTGCGAACGACCCCGCAGACACGGAGGAGGACGAGAAGGAGGAAGCCGCAGGCCCGGAGAAGGACGAGCAGGACCGCACCGCGGGAGCTCCGCAGACGTCTGATTCCGAGAACCCCGCTCGGGCCGCCCAGCTCGCCCGGCAGCAGGCCGCCATGGCGACCGCGGTGAAGAAGCGGATACGTGACGCCGACCCCGACCGGTCCGGCCTGCGCCGCTCGGTGCTGGCCGAAGTGGGCGTCGCGGTGGCTCTGCTGGCGGTGACCACCATCCTCACCTCGACCGAACCCGGCCGAACCGAGGAGGAGGCGGCGCGCTCGTCGGCACCGGCCGCCGCGCCCGTGGCAAGCGGCCCCGTCAACCTCACGCTGCCCTTCGACACCGGCGGCAAGAACGGCAAGGGCACGGTCCGGATGGACCTCGACCCCGGGCGTACCGGAGCCAACGTGGTGCACCTCTGGATCGACGGCATCGACGGAAAGGCCATGGACGTCCCCGAGGTGAAGCTCGCCTTCACCCTGAAGTCCAAGGACATCGGGCCCCTCCCGGCCCTCCCCGTCCGGCTGACCGAGGGCCACTGGACCGCCACCGGTATCCAGATCCCGATCGCGGGCAACTGGAACGTCGCGGTCACCGTGCGGACCTCGGACATCGACCAGACCACGGTCGACAAGAACGTGAAGATCGGCTGAGCAGGACCGTGAGCAAGAAGAAGACGAACAGCGCAACCACGTCGAACAGCGCGGGCAGCAGGAACAAGCGCACCGGTGACACCGTCACACCCGTGACCGGCCCGATCTCCCGGCGGCGGCTGATCGGCACCGCGGGAGCGGCCGGGGCCACCGGCCTCGTCCTCGGCGCGGCCGGCGGCGCCACCGGCTATGCCGCGACCCGGGACGAGGCACCGGCGGCGCTGTCCTCGGTCGGCTCCACCGAGGTGATGTTTCACGGGAAACATCAACCGGGGATCACCACTCCGCTTCAGGCCCGCGGCCATCTCGTCGCCTTCGACCTGAAGCCCGGAGCCGGGCGGAAGGAGGCGGCGTCCCTGATGCGCCGGTGGTCGGCCGCGGCACAGCGGCTGATGGTCGGTGATCCCGCCGGCGGTGCGGCGGACGGTACGGGGCACGACACCGGCATCGCCCTGGACGCCGGGCCGTCCTCGCTGACCGTCACCTTCGGTTTCGGCGCCACCTTCTTCGAACGGACGGGCCTGACGGATCACCGTCCACCGGGGCTCGATCCCCTGCCGCCGTTCTCCGCCGATCACCTCGACGCCGGACGGTCCAACGGCGACCTCTGGGTGCAGATCGGCGCCGACGACGCACTCGTCGCCTTCCACGCGTTGCGGGCCCTGCAGAAGGAGGCCGCTTCGACGGCCACCGTGCGCTGGCAGATGGACGGCTTCAACCGCACGCCCGGCGCCACCGCGACACCGATGACCGCCCGCAACCTCATGGGCCAGATCGACGGCACCGGGAACCCGAAACCGGCCGACAGTGACTTCGACCAGCGTGTCTTCGTTGCGGCGGGCGCCAAGAACGCCGCGTACGACTGGCTGGCCGGTGGCTCCTACGCCGTCGTCCGGCGGATCAGGATGCTGCTCGACGACTGGGAGAAGCTCCCGGTGGAGCGTCAGGAACGGGTCATCGGCCGGCGCAAGGCGGACGGCGCTCCGCTCAGCGGCGGCACCGAAACCACCGAGATGGACCTCGACAAGGCGGGCCCCGACGGGAAACTACTGATCCCCGACAACGCCCACGCCAGGATCTCCTCCCCCGAGCGCAACAGCGGCGCGGCCATGCTGCGGCGTCCGTTCTCGTACCACGACGGCATCTCCTCGGACGGCACTCCGGACGCCGGTCTGCTGTTCATCTGCTGGCAGGCGGATCCGCTGCGCGGCTTCGTACCCGTACAGCGCAAACTCGACCGGGGCGACGCCCTGTCCCCGTTCCTCCGCCACGAGGCGAGCGGCCTGTTCGCGGTGCCGGGCGGTGCGGCGCACGGGGAGTACGTGGGTCAGCGGCTCCTGGAGTCCTGAGCCGACCCGGCGCATTAGGGTGACGGTATGTCCGCCACGCGCTACGCCTATCTCGGCCCTGAGGGCACCTTCACCGAGGTCGCCCTCCGTACGCTCCCGGAAGCCGCCACCCGCGAACTCGTCCCGATGGTCTCCGTACCAGCAGCGCTGGACGCGGTGCGCAACGGCACGGCCGCCGCGGCGCTCGTACCGATCGAGAACTCCGTCGAGGGCGGCATCACCACCACGCTCGACCAGCTGACCAGCGGCGAACCGCTGATGATCTACCGCGAAGTGCTCCTCTCCATCACCTTCGCGCTGCTCGTGCGTCCCGGCACCAAGCTGTCCGACGTCAAGACGGTCACCGCGCACCCGGCCGCACAGCCGCAGGTACGCAACTGGATGGCAGCCCATCTCCCCCAGGCCGTATGGGAGTCGGCGGCATCCAACGCGGACGGTGCACGGCTCGTGCAGGAGGGGCGGTACGACGCCGCCTTCGCCGGTGAGTTCGCCGCGGCGACGTACGGGCTCGAACCTCTGGTGACCGAGATCCACGACGCCGAGAACGCCCAGACCCGCTTCGTACTGGTGGGCCGCCCGGCCCGGCCGGCCGCACCGACCGGTGCGGACAAGACCTCCGTGGTCATCTGGCTGGGGGACGACCGCCCCGGCGCACTGCTCGAACTGCTCCAGGAGTTCGCGGTACGCGGGGTGAACCTGATGCTGATCCAGTCCCGGCCGACGGGCGCGGGGATCGGCAACTACTGCTTCGCGGTGGACGCCGAGGGCCATATCTCCGACCGCCGGGTCGGCGAGGCGCTGATGGGACTGAAGCGCATCTGCCCGAAGGTGCGCTTCCTCGGCTCCTACCCACGAGCCGGTGTGGCCCCGGCGGACGTACGGCCCCTGCGTGCGGGTACGTCGGACACGGCGTTCACCGAGGCCTCCGACTGGCTGGCCCGGAATCAGGACGGCCGGGCTTGAGGGTCTGAGGATCTGAGGGCTTGAGAGCCTGAGGCGCTCTGCGGGTCTGGCGGTCCGACGTTCTGCTGGGCTGGTGGGCTGACTGACTGACTGGCTGACTGGCTGACTGGCTGACTGACTGGAACGACTGGCGCCTTTTCCTTCCTTATCCGCCAATTCTGACGCCTCGGCCATCCTCGCGACTTGGCTACTCCAGCCACTCCGGCTGCTCCGACTACTTCCGCTGCTTCGGCTACTTCCGCTACTCGGCTGCTTCAGCCGCTTCGGCCGCTTCGGCCGCTTCCGACGAGGGCCCAACCGCCCCGCCCTTCGGCCGGAGACTGCCCAGACACCCGATGCGATCAGCTGATTGTCTTCGACGGAAAAGTTATCCACAGGTGCACTCCTTCGCCTGGGGACAAGTCGACACCACAACGCGACATGGTCGACAAATCTGCCCACCTCGCCTAGATCGGTCCACAGGTCGGCGGGTCGCCCCTTGTCAGCTCAATTCCATTGATCAACTCTTTAGGGCGAGGAATTCCCACCCGAACGAGTGCGCGAAGGGGGTTTAAGTCGTGAATCCACAAGCCGGCATGCGGCTTTCGGAATGATCTCCTTCATGTCCACAGACCTTCCTCACAGCCTGTGGATAACTTCGAGCGATCATCCATCCCTGTGGACAAGCGGCAACCAACTCCCCCTTCAGGCAAGGCCGACGTGTCAAGCCGCATGGTCCTTCTGCCCCTTTTAGGGGAATAGGGTCTCTTTCCTGCCGCGACCGCCCGCGCACCCCTCGCGGATTCCGCCCCCAGCATTACCAATACCGGCAATTCGGGCAAAGTGACACGCTTGGCAATATCGGTTCGAACTCCCGAAGCCGACACCGGTAGCCTGGAGGGGTGATTGACCTTCGCCTGCTTCGTGAGGACCCCGACCGTGTTCGCGCCTCCCAGCGCGCCCGTGGAGAGGACGTCGGCCTCGTCGACGCCCTTCTCTCCGCCGACGAACGGCGCAGGTCGTCCGGGGTCCGGTTCGACGAACTCCGTTCCGAGCAGAAGTCGCTCGGCAAGCTCATCCCCAAGGCCTCCCCGGAGGAGCGCGCCGAACTCCTGAAGAAGGCCGAGCAGCTCAAGGCCGACGTCAAGGCGGCAGACGCGACGCAGAACGAGGCGGACGAGGAGACCAGGAGCCTGTTGCTGCAGCTCGGCAACATCGTCCACTCGGACGTGCCGGTCGGCGGCGAGGAGGACTTCGTCGTCCTGGAGACGCACGGCACCATCCGCGACTTCGGCGCCGAGGGCTTCGAGCCCAAGGACCACCTGGAGCTCGGCGAGGCGCTCGGTGCGATCGACATGGAGCGCGGCGCCAAGGTGTCCGGTTCTCGCTTCTACTACCTGACGGGCGTCGGCGCGCTGCTGGAGCTCGCCCTCGTCAACGCCGCGATCGCCCAGGCAACCGAGGCCGGCTTCATCCCGATGCTCACTCCCGCGCTGGTCCGCCCGCGCGCCATGGAGGGCACCGGCTTCCTCGGCCAGGCCGCGGAGAACGTGTACCACCTGGAGAAGGACGACTACTACCTGGTCGGCACCTCCGAGGTCCCGCTCGCCGCGTACCACATGGACGAGATCATCGACGCGGACAAGCTGCCCCTGCGCTACGCGGGCTTCTCGCCCTGCTTCCGCCGTGAGGCGGGTACGTACGGCAAGGACACCCGCGGCATCTTCCGGGTCCACCAGTTCGACAAGGTCGAGATGTTCTCGTACGTCGACCCGGCGGACGCCGAGGCCGAGCACCAGCGCCTCCTGGACTGGGAGAAGCAGTGGCTCACCGCACTCGGCCTGCCCTTCCAGGTGATCGACGTCGCCACCGGCGACCTCGGCTCCTCGGCCTCCAGGAAGTTCGACTGCGAGGCGTGGATCCCGACCCAGGGCAAGTACCGGGAGCTGACCTCCGCGTCCAACTGCGACGGCTTCCAGGCGCGCCGGCTGTCCGTCCGGATGCGCGACACCCGCGACGGCAAGAAGGTGCTCCAGCCACTGTCCACGCTGAACGGCACGCTCTGCGCCGTTCCGCGCACGATCGTGGCGATCCTGGAGAACCACCAGATGCCCGACGGTTCGGTACGGGTGCCCGAGGTACTCCGTCCGTACCTGGGCGGGCGTGAGTTCCTGGAACCGGTCGCCAAGTGAGTTTTCCGTACAAGCTCGTCGCGACCGACCTCGACGGCACGCTGCTGCGTGACGACGACACGGTCTCCGAGCGCACGCGCGAGGCACTGGCCGCGGTCACCGCGGCCGGTGCGGCGCACATCATCGTCACCGGCCGCTCCGTCCCGTGGACACGCCACATCCTGGACGACCTGGGTTACGAAGGCATCGCGGTCTGCGGCCAGGGCGCGCAGGTCTACCACGCGGGCGAGCACAAGCTGCTGACCTCGCTGACGCTGGACCGGCAGCTGGCCGGACTCGCGCTCTCCAAGGTCGAGGCCGAGGTCGGTCCGCTGGCGCTGGCCGCCAGCCGCGACGGGCTCGACGGCGAAGTACTGGTCGGCCCCGGCTACCGCGTACAGGAGGGGCCCCTGCCGGCCGTCCTCGTGGAGGACCCGGCCGAGATGTGGTCCGCTCCGCTGAACAAGGTCTACATACAGCATCCCGAGCTGGACGACGACGCGTTGGCGAAGGCCGCGCGGGCGGCGGTCGGCAATCTGGTGGACGTCGTCATGGCGGGTCCGGGTGTCGTCGAGATCCTCCCGCTGGGACTCAGCAAGGCCACCGGCCTCTCGCTTGCCGCGCGCCGGCTGGGCGTGAAGGCGGCGGACACGATCGCCTTCGGTGACATGCCGAACGACATCCCCATGTTCGCGTGGGCGCGGCACGGCGTCGCCATGGCCAACGCGCACGAGGACCTGAAGGCCGTCGCGCAGGAGATCACCGCGTCGAACGAGGACGACGGGATCGCCGTGGTGCTGGAGCAGTTGCTCTAGGTTTCGGGCGGTTCGTGACGGCGGAGGATGCGCGGATCGAACGCGCGCGGGGTTCCGGCCCCGACGACGGCTTAGCAAGCCGCTGCCTTACCACTCGGCCAATCCTCCGGGAGGCGGCCGCGCGCGATGCGCGGGAACGGCCGCCCGGGCGTGCTGTCGGGAGCGGCGCGGCGGAGCAGTCGCTGACTACTCCGGTGCCGGCTCGGGCACACCCTGCTGGGAGCTCGACGGACTCGGACTCTCGGTCATCGCCGCGCTCCTCTCCCGGTCCCTGGTGCCGTTGCCGACGTGTGCCGTGCGGCTGGTGCGGCTTGCTGTCCCGCCGGCTGGTGCGCGCAGCCTGCTCCACCGCTTGCTGCTTGCCGCAACGTGCTGTTCCGTACCGCTTACTGTGCCGTGTCCCCGTTGCCCGGTGCCACTCGATTACGGGCGGCACCGGGGCAACGGCCTTCCTCAGCGGTTCCTGTTGCGGTGGCTCAGGTCCTTCAGATGGCGCACGAGCTCGTCCATGCGCCCGTCCAGCCGGCCGATGTCCTCGGACACGCTGCCCAGCCGCACGCTCATGGCGCCGACCACCTGTTGGGTGACCTCAAGCCTCCGGTCGAGACTGTCCAGCCGGTGCGACATCCGGCCGAGCACGGGCCCGAGCTCCTGGAGGGCGGCGCCGACACCGGCGAGGCAGCTTTCGACCCGGGTGACGCGGTGTTCGAGCGACGCGTATCCGGCGCGGAGGTCCTGCTCGGCATCGAGGAGATACGTACGGACGCATCGGGCGATGTCACTGTCGCGAAGAAGCATGGCGACGTTGAGGACGGTCCTGCGGGTGTAGAGCGTGAGTTGCGTGGCCGCCTGTGGATAACTTCCGCCCTCACCACCGCCCCATAGGGACATCATGTCCCTATGGAAGATTCGCAGGTCAGGACCGCGCAGCAAGGTCAGACCGTTCTCCTCCATCTCGGCTCGATGGCGCTGGGTCACCTTTTTGACGACCTCTGTGGATACTTCGAAGTACCGCGCCACGTCCTCGGTGCGAACGTGAACTCCGTCCGGGAGCATGACAAGGCTCTTCACCTTGTCCAGGGCGTCGACGCGCCCCATCTGTTCGACACGCAGCGCGCGTGATTCGAGCAGGGCGACTTCCGTGGGCATGAGCGTGCCTTCCGATCGTGAATGCGACGGCGGACAGCCCTTTCCCCGGGCCTTGGGGGCGGAGGACGCTCACGGTTGCCACTCACTCAATGACCGGCCGACGGATGGCTCCCACCGGATCGGCTATCCACATCTTCACGAAAGCTACGACGCCACGGATTCCAGTTGCCTCCACGCATCGGGAACAACGAACCGATAACCGTACAGTTACGCGTCAGACTGTCCGATATGCGACAACCCCCGTCCATCGGACGGGGGTTGTCGCAGATGACGAGCCGCCTGCGCTCACTCCTCGCCGGCGAGCTTCAGCGTCCGCAGCTTCTGGCCCGCGTACCAGGTCGCGACCACCGTGACCGCGGCCAGCAGGACCGTCGCGGCCGGCAGCCCGACGTCGGAGGTGATCGCGCCGCCCCCGCCGACCTTCTCCGCCACCGCGAGGGACCACTGCTGCACACTGAGCGTGCGCGCACCGGGCACCAGGCTGCCGAACAGGGCCTCCCACACCAGCGCGTAGACGAGTCCGAGGACCACCGCGTGCCGGCTGACCGTGCCCAGCAGCAGGAACAGCGCGCTGTAGGCGATCGAGGCGACCAGCGCCGCGATCGTGTAGGCCACGGCGATCTGCTGACCGTTGCCGTTGAGGATCAGACCGGCGATCAGGGTCGGCACCGCCGAGAACACCATCGTCACCGCGATGGCCACGATCAGCTTGGTGAAGATGATCGTCGGCCGGGTCACCGGCTTGGACAGCAGATAGACGATCGAGCCGTCGTCGATCTCCGGCCCGATGGCGCCGGTCCCGGCGATCACGCCGATCAGCGGCACCATGGTGGCGATGGCGAAACCGCCCAGCACATCCGAGGCCACCTGGTCGTCGGCCCCCGCGAACATCCGTACCGCCACCGCGATGACGATCAGCAGCGCGGGCAGGACGAACAGGATGGCGGCCCGGCGCCGGCCGAGCAGGGCCCGGTAGGTGAGCCGGGCGACTGTGGGGTCGTACATGACGTCACAGCTCCTTTCAGGCCACTACTCAGGCCGCTACGAGATAGGAAAAGACCGATTCGAGGGACTCGTCGGACGGCGAAACGGTCAGAAGCCGAATTCCCTGATCACGCGCCACCTTCGGCAACAGCGTGGTGAAGCGTCCGAAATCGACGGCCTGGATACGCAGGGCGTTCTCGCCGAGGTCGACCTCGATCCCCGCGGTCGACGGGTCGGCGATGAGCGCGGCTGCGAGCGCCCGGTCATCGCTGGACCGTACGAGATAGCGGTGCGGGCGGTCCGTCATCAGCCGGCGGATCTTCCTGAAGTCACCGGACGCCGCATGCCTCCCGGCCACGATCACCTCGATGTGCGAGGCGAGTTGCTCGACCTCTTCGAGGATGTGGGAGGAGAAGAGGACCGTGCGGCCCTCCGCTCCCATCCGTCGCAGCAGTTCCATCAGCTGCATCCGCTGGCGCGGGTCCATCCCGTTGAACGGCTCGTCGAGCAGCAGCACGGACGGGTCGTGGACCAGAGCGGACGCCATCTTCACGCGCTGGCGCATGCCCTTGCTGTACGTGGAGATCTTGCGGTCCTGCGCGTACTCCATCTGGACCGTGGCCAGCGCGGCGGCCGCCTCGGCGTCGCCGAGACCGTGCAGTTCGGCGTTGGCCACGACGAACTCGCGACCGGTCAGGAAGTCGTACATCCCCTCCCGCTCCGGCACGATGCCGATCTGCCGGTAGACGGCCTCGTTGCGCCAGATCGCCTTGCCGTCGAGCGTGACCGTGCCCGTCGACGGGGCGAGGAATCCGGCCATCATGTTGATCAGCGTGGACTTGCCGGCCCCGTTGGGCCCGAGCAGACCGGTGACCCCCGGGCCCACCGTCATGCTCACGTCGTTGACGGCGACCACATTGCCGAACCAGCGGGACGTGTGGTCGATCTCGATGGTGGTCACAGCCCGACCCTCCGGTAGCGGCGCATCAGTACGGCGTACGAGCCGGCGACGAGCGCGAGAACAACGATCAGATAGACCACGCCGGCACCGGCCCCCGGGCCTTCCCCTCCGGGGAAGGCCGAGGTCGCCCCGAGGTACGCGGTCTGCACACCGTCGATGAGCGTGATCGGGGAGAAGAGCCCCAGCCACGGCACGGCCCCGGTGGACCCCGTGGACCAGGCGATGCCCTGGATCGTGCTGACGGCGCCGTACGTAATGGTCAGCACGGCGATCACCGCCGCGACACCGAAGCCACGCCGGGGCGTGAGGGCGGCCATCACGAGACCGAGACCGGCGAAGAGCACGGACAGCAACGCCACCGACACCATCCCCTGGGCGAACCACTTGCTCTGGTCGGCGAAGTCGAACTTGCCCAGCAACGCGCCCACGTAAAGGATCACGAGCGGCGCACCGGTGAGGGCGAAGAGGGCGGAGACCATGGCCGCGAACTTGGCGAGGACGTAGTCGGACCGCTCGATCGGCCGGGAGAAGTACAGCGGAACGCTCTTGAACCGAAGGTCCCTGGAGACCGACTGCGGTGCCTGCGCCGCGATGAACAGGCCGATGACGGCCTGCAGATAGATCGCGAACGAGGTGTACTGGATGGGCAGCTTCGTCGAGTTCGGTGTCGCGATGGCGACCGCCACGAGAATCGCCGCGACCAGGCACATCACGCCGAACAGCAGCATGGGGAGCACCTTGGACTTGGCCGAGCGGCCGAGTCCGAAGGAACCGCGCAGGGACTGCGAGTAGAGCGAGCGGCGCGCGTACGCGCGGCCCAGGCGCGGGCCGTCGTAGGCGCGGTAGCCGATGTTGTGGATCCGGGAGGTCTCGCTCCCGGTCGCGGCGCCGGTCTCAGTGCTCATCGCGACCGCTCCCCTTCTGCTCTGCGGCGGCCACGGACGCGGTCCGCGCCTCGAGGTGCGCCGCCGGTGCCTCTTCGGTACGGAAGACCTCGGCGATGTGATGGCGGCGCTGTTCCATCCGGACGAGGCCGAGGCCGAGCCCGGCGACGCTGTCGCGGACGAGGTCGTACGTCTCCTCGCCGGTCGCCTCGATCAGCAGGATGTGGCCCGCCCCGGGCAGCCCCTCCGCGTCCAGCCCGTCGAGGCCCACCAGCTTGATCCCCGCACCGGTGAGGGCCTGACGCAGGGCGTCGGTCCCGTCAGGGTGGGTGTCGCTGTCGGTGACCTCGACCGCGAGGGTCGTGGTGGTCTGAGTGAAGTCGCTGGTGGAGCTCGAGCGCAGGAGCGTTCCGCCGTCGATGACGACGACGTGGTCGCAGGTCCGTTCCAGTTCGCCCAGAAGGTGCGAGGTGACGAGGACCGAGATGCCGAAGTCCGTGTGGATACGCCGGATCAGGCCCAGCATCTCGTCACGGCCGACCGGGTCCAGTCCGTTGGTCGGCTCGTCGAGGAGGACCAGCTGCGGATCGTGTACCAGCGCCTGGGCCAGCTTCACCCGCTGTTTCATGCCGGTCGAGTAGCCGCCGATGGGCCGGTAGCGCTCCTCGTACAGGCCGACGTGCCGCAGCGTGTCCGCGGTGCGTTCCCGGGCCGCCGTCGGAGGGAGTCCCGACATCCGCGCCATGTGGACGACGAACTCGGTGGCCGAGACGTCGGGCGGCAGGCAGTCGTGCTCCGGCATGTAGCCGACCCGTTCCCGGATGGCGGCGCCGCTGGTCGCGACGTCGAGCCCGAGCACTGCGGCCCGGCCCTCGGTCGCGGAGGACAGACCCAACAGGATCTTGATCAACGTGGACTTGCCGGCTCCGTTGGCGCCCACCAGCCCGGTCACGCCGGGGCCGATGTCCAACGAGAGCCGGTCAAGCGCGGTCACCCGGGGGAACCGCATGCTCAGGCTTTCGGTCGCAATCACAGTCACGTCATCGACGGTAGTGGCGTCGGCCACACCAGTCGTCAGACCTGATGGCTGGATTCCCGTCAGACTCCAGATGTACGGACCCGTAGGGGGACCCCGGGAAGGATGACAGCGGCGCGGTACGGGCGGGAGCAGGGCATCCGAGGGGCGGGAGCAGGGCTCTTCCGAGGGGCGGGGCCGGTGCGTCGGAACGCACGGGACCGGCACGTCCGGCCATGTGGGGCGGGTCCGTCCGCCTGGCCGGACCAGTGCTCCGGCCAGGCGGGCCGGGTGCGTCCGACATGCGGGCCGGGTGCGCCGGACATGCGGGCCGGTGCGTCCGACCGTACGGCACCCGCGGTTGTCCACAGGCTACGCAAGCCCCTTGACGTAGCCGCCGGACATTGTCACATTCATCAGTGTCACGTTACGAGCACGTACCGCACACAGCAGGGAACGGACGGTGGCATGGTCGCGCGCGCCAAGGACGAACGGACCCCGGAACTGCAGGGGTTCAGGGAGGTGCAACGTCTCGCGTACGCCTGCGCGGAAGCGGTCGCCGCCCGCCTGAGGCCGGGGATGACGGAGCGCGATGCGGCCCGGATGCAGCGCGAGTGGCTGCGCGAGCGCGGGGTGCGCGACTGGTTCCATCTCCCGTTCGCCTGGTTCGGGGACCGCACGGCGTTCGCGGGCTTCAAGGTGCCGTTGCAGTTCTTCCCGACCGACCGCCGGCTGGAGCCCGGGATGCCGTTCATCCTCGACATGGCCCCGGTGTACAAGGGATTCACCGCCGACATCGGGTACTCGGGCTGCCTCGGGCTCAATCCCCTGCACGACCGGCTGCTCGCCGATCTGGAGGTCCACCGCGAGCTGATCCTGCGCAAGGTGCGCGAACGGCGTCCGCTGCGCGAGATCTACGAGGACGTCGAGCGCCTGATGACCCGGCAGGGATACGCCAACCGGCACCGCGCCTATCCGTTCGGGGTCATCGCCCACAAGGTCGACCGAGTCACCGAACGGCGCTGGTCGCCCCACGTGTTCGGGTTCGGCACTCAATCGCTCAAGGGACTTCTGAGCGACGCGGTGCACGGGCATCGGGAGGGCTGGTCGCCGCTCTGGAGCCCCCACCGCTTCTCGGACCATCCCCCGCAGCCGGGTCTGTGGGCGGTCGAGCCCCACCTCGGATTCCGGGGCACCGGGGCCAAGTTCGAGGAGATCCTCGTCGTCACCGACTCACGGGATCCCGAACAGAGTGCCTTCTGGCTGGACGACGATCTGCCGCATGTGCGGCGCTGGGCCGAGGAAAGGGTGGCGGCGTGAGTCTGCAGAATCTGCCGGGAGCGCGCGAGCGCCGGGTGTCCACGGGCGGAATCGACCTGTGCGTGGTCGAACTGGGTGAGGCGACACGTCCCACGATCGTGCTGGTGCACGGCTATCCGGACAGCAAGGAGGTCTGGACGCAGGTCGCACGGCAGCTCGCCGAACAGTGGCACGTCGTGCTCTACGACGTGCGCGGTCACGGCAGGTCGACTGCGCCCGTGCCGCTGCGAGGCGGCTTCACGCTGGAGAAGCTCACCGATGACTTCCTGGCCGTCGTCGACGCCGTGAGCCCGGACCGGCCGGTCCATGTGGTCGGGCACGACTGGGGTTCCGTGCAGGCCTGGGAGTTCGCGACGGTCAGCCGCACCGAGGGACGGATCGCCTCCTTCACCTCGATGTCCGGCCCGTCGCTGGACCACTTCGGGCACTGGATCAAGCAGCGGATGTCCCGGCCCACCCCGCGCCGGGTCGGCCAGTTGCTGGGCCAGGGTGCCAAGTCCTGGTACGTGTACATGCTGCATACGCCGGTCCTTCCGGAGCTCGCCTGGCGCGGCCCGCTGGGCAAGCGGTGGCCGCGCATCCTGGAGCGGCTGGAGAAGGTCCCGCCGGGCGACTATCCGACGGCCTCCCTGCCCGACGACGCCGCGCACGGGGCCTGGCTCTACCGCGACAACGTCCGTTCCCGGCTCCGCAGGCCCCGCGCCGACGCGTTCGCGCATGTACCCGTCCAGTTGATCACTCCGACCGGTGACATATTCCTTTCGGAACAGCTCTATGCCGAGCTCGACGCCTGGGTGCCCCGGTTGACGCGTCGCTCGCTGCCCGCCAAGCACTGGGTGCCGCGCACCAGGCCGGACCAGCTGGCCTCCTGGATCGACGAGTTCGCCGCCGCCCATGAGGCAGCCGCGCAAAGCGGTGTTCCCGTACGGGACTCCGCACCCGACGGGGCGTACGCGCAACGGTTCGGCGGTCAGCTCGTCCTGGTGACGGGCGCGGCAGGCGGGATCGGGCGGGCCACGGCCTTCGCGTTCGCCGAGGCCGGGGCCCGTGTGGTGGTCGTGGACCGGGACGCGGAGGGGGCCAGCCGGACGGCGGAGCTGGCCCGGCTGATCGGCGCTCCTGCCGCCTGGGCCGAGACCGTCGACGTCAGTGACGAGCAGGCCATGGAGAAGCTGGCCGAGAAGGTCGCCGCCGAGTACGGCATCGTCGACGTCCTGGTCAACAACGCCGGCATCGGGCTCTCCGGTTCTTTCCTGGAGACGACCGCCGAGGAGTGGAAGAACGTCCTCGACGTGAATCTGTGGGGCGTCATCCACGGTTGCCGGCTCTTCGGCAAGCAGATGGCCGACCGCGGACAGGGCGGCCACATCGTCAACACGGCCTCCGCTGCGGCGTATCAGCCCTCCCGGGCCCTTCCCGCGTACAGCACGTCGAAGGCAGCCGTACTGATGCTCAGTGAATGTCTGCGCGCCGAGCTCGCCGAGAAGTCGATCGGGGTCAGTGCGATCTGTCCCGGCATCGTCAACACGAACATCACCGCGACCACGCGATTCGCCGGGACGGACGCGGCGGAGGAGAAGCGGCTGCGCACGCGGACGAGCAAGTTGTACGGGATGCGCAACTACCCGCCGGAGAAGGTCGCCGACGCGATCCTCAGGGCGGTCGTACGCAACCAGGCCGTCGTCCCGGTGACGCCGGAGTCCCATGCCGCCCGGTTCGTGTCCCGGCTCAGTCCGGGAGTGCTGCGCGGAATCGCCCGGCTGAAGCCGCCGCTGTGAGCGCCACCGGGCCGTCGCCGGCCGGCCGGGCAGCCGCCGAGTACCGGATCGAGGACCTCGCACACGCCAGCGGCGCCACGGTCCGCACCATCCGCGCCTATCAGGACCGCGGGCTGCTGCCGACCCCGGAGCGGCGGGGCCGGGCCAATGTGTACCGGGACACCCATCTCGCCCGGCTCCGGCAGATCGCAGACCTGCTGGACCGTGGTTACACCCTGGCCAGTATCAAGGAGTTGCTGGAGGCCTGGGACACAGGACGCGGACTCGGAGGTGTGCTCGGGCTCGTCGCCGAGGTGCACGGCCCGTGGACGGATGAGCGGGCCGACCGCATCACCCGCGCGGAGCTGGAGGTGAAGTTCGGCGGGCGGTCCGACGACGAGGCGGTCTCGGAGGCGGTGGAGCTGGGAGTACTCGAACCGGTCCCGGGCCGAGATGACGAGTTCCTGGTGCCGAGCCCTCAAGAACTGGCCGTTGCGGTGGAGTTGTATGCCGCAGGAGTCCCACTGAGTGCAATCTCCGGTCACCTGCGGGAACTTCGAGGCCAGGTCGAACAGATAGCGTCCCGCTTCCTGGAGTTCACGACGGAGCACGTCTTCGCCCGATATCTCGGCCATCGCCCGCCGACCGACGCCGATGCGGCCGAGGCGGCTTCGATGGTCCGCCGGCTGCGCCCACTCGCCCAGCAGACAGTGGACGCCGAACTGGCGCGTGCCATGCGGACGTTCGCCACCCGTCATCTGGAACACCACCTTGCCGCCGAGGGCCCTTTCACCGGCCATTCGGCTCTGCCCCCGCCGACGTCCGTCGCACTCCCGGGCGCGACGATCAGCGCGGTGGAGCGTCTGGTTGGGCGGGACAACGCGACCGCGTTCATCACGGCGGCTACCGAACGAGAGCTGCAATCAAGGACATTGGATGCACTTGCGCCATCTCACGTCAATACGGGCATAGTTAACCAAAAGCCTTAATTAGTACGGCACTTGTCCACAGAATCGCCAAATTGCCTGTGGATAACCCAAGTTGGCTGTGGATCAAACCTGTGGGCAGAAAATTGCCGAGCGAAATCAGAAGCCAAATCCGGATGCGACGGAGAGGCCGTCACGGGCAGGCTGTCGGGATGGATGAAAGACGCACCGTCAAGGTGTCCAAGTACCTTTCGAAACACCTCCGCCATCAGCCCGAGCGCATCGGTCTCACGCTGGACGCCAACGGCTGGGTGACGATCGACGAGCTGTTGCGGGCCGTTGCCCGCCACCACTTCCCGCTCACCCGCGCCGAGCTCGACCATGTCGTCGCGTCCAACGACAAGCAGCGCTTCGCCATCGAGGGCGACCGCATTCGGGCGAGCCAGGGGCACACCGTCGACGTGGACCTGGACCTGCCCCCTGCCGACCCGCCCGCGTACCTCTATCACGGCACGGTCGGCCGCTCCCTGGACGCGATCCGCGATGAGGGGCTGCGTCCGATGAACCGCACACACGTCCACCTCTCGCCCGACCGCGAGACGGCGACCCGTGTCGGAGCCCGGCGCGGCCGCCCCGTCGTCCTGTCCGTGGACGCGGGTGCGATGCACCGGGCGGGACACGTCTTCTACGTCAGCGCCAACGGCGTCTGGCTCACCGCCGCCGTACCCCCGGAATTCCTGCGCCTGCCCGGCTGACACGGCCGTCACCCCGACCCACGAGGCCCGGCACCGTTCCGGGCCCTGCCCTCTCCCTCGCCCTGCCACGCGCCGGTCCGGCGCCGGTCGCTAGCTCGCGAGCTGGGCCAGGCCCTGTGTCACCATCTGCTCGAAGAGCTTCTCGTCCGCCACCGCGGCGGAGAATTCGGGGCTGCCTTCGGGTACCGGTGCGTGGATCACGATCTCGGTGAATCCGAGTTCCGCATGCCTGCCCGCGAAGTCCACGAAGGCGTCCACGGATTCGAACGGCCCGCCCCCACCCCTGGTGAGATCCGGGTTGAACTCCGGAGTGAAACCGGTGAGCAGAATCTTGTCGAGCTCGTCCACGTCCCTGCCGCTCTCCGCACAGGCCTTGCCCAGCGCGGCGACCTGGCCACGGATGGCCGCGAGCGAATCCGCCGGGCTGCCCGCCTCGTACCGCTTCGGATCTCCCGTGGTCACCCACGCCTGCCCGTACTGCGCGGCAAGCCTGAGCCCGCGCGGACCCGTGGCGGCCACGGCGAACGGCAGCCGCGGCAGCTGTGCACAGCCTGGAAGGTTCCGCGCCTCGGTGGCGGCGTAGAAGTCGCCCTCGGACGTCAGTCCGGCGGGCTCACGGAGCAGGGCGTCCAGCAACGGCACGAACTCACCGAAACGGTTGGCCCGTTCGCGGGGCGTCCACGGCTGCTCGTCTCCCCGCAGGAGCGTCGTCGCGTCGAAACCATTGCCGCCGGCCCCGATGCCCAGCGTGATGCGTCCGCCCGAGATGTCGTCGAGCGAGATGAGTTCCTTGGCCAGCGTGACCGGGTGCCGGAAGTTCGGCGAGGTCACGAGCGTCCCCAGTCTCAGAGTGGAGGTGACGCATGCGGCCGCGGTCAGGGTGGGGAGGGCGCCGAACCACGGCCTGTCCCGGAAGGCACGCCAGGCCAGATGGTCATACGTGTATGCGGCGTGCAGCCCCAGTTCCTCGGCGCGCTGCCACTGCGAGCGCCCGCCCTCGTGCCAGCGGCGGACGGGCAGGATGACAGTGCTGAGGCGCAGAGTGGGGCTCATGGCTCAGAGTTTACGGCGGGCCGTCCGGACCCACCTTCTCGGATCGAACGTCTGACGGGTGCCGGCGCCACGGACGGGACCCGTGCCGTGTGCCGCGATCGGGACGGCGGTGCGTGGCCGGACAGCCGCGTCACAGCTAGATGGTCGACAGAGGCTGCGAGACGCCTTCTGGCGGCTCGGATGCCCCGGGGGCGACCCGGCACGCCGCGAGAATCCGACGGCATATGCCAGGGGAACGTTCGCCAGTTCACGGGCGTGCGTACTCAAATGTGCGCCCCTACGCACGCCCGTGCACCCTCGTGCGCGAGAATGGACCAGTGACCTCAGCTACCGAACAGCCCGTTCCTGCCGCTCCCCGGCTGATCGCCACCGACCTGGACGGCACGCTCCTGCGCGATGACAAGACCGTGTCGGACCGCACGGTCGCGGCGCTCGCCGCTGCCGAGGAGGCCGGGATCGAGGTCTTCTTCGTCACCGGACGTCCCGCTCGCTGGATGGACGTCGTGAGTGACCATGTGCACGGCCACGGCCTGGCGATCTGCGCCAACGGCGCCGCCGTCGCCGACCTGCACGCCGGCGGCAGGCTGCTGCAGGTGCGGGCCCTTGAGCGGCAGACGGCTCTCGATGTCGTGCACACGCTTCGCGCGGCGGCCCCCGGCACTTCGTTCGCCGTCGAGCTGGCCACCGGCATTCACTACGAACCGGCGTACCCGCCCTTCCACCTGGACCCGGGTGCGACGGTGGCCATCGCCGAGAAGCTGCTCCGGGAGGAGACGCCGGGTGCGGGCGCTCCCGTGCTGAAGCTCCTGGCCCACCACGGCGAACTTGCCCCGGACGACTTCCTCGCCCTGGCCCTCAGGGTGGCCGGCGACCGGGCCTCCTTCACGCGGTCCAGCCCCACCGCACTCCTGGAGGTCAGCGGGCCCGGTGTCTCCAAGGCCAGCACGCTGGAACTGTGCTGTACCGAGCGCGGCATCACCGCCGCCGAGGTCGTCGCCTTCGGCGACATGCCGAACGACGTGGAGATGCTGAGCTGGGCGGGTACGTCGTACGCGATGGGCAACGCACATCCGGCCGCTCTGGCGGCGGCCTCCGGCCGTACCGCGACCAACAACGAAGACGGCGTCGCGGTCGTCATCGAACGGATCATCGCCGAGAACTCCCGGGCCCGCGCGGGGCGCTGAGGGGGCCGGCGCTCGCAGCGCGGGGCGCTGATGAAGGGGCCGACGGCCGAGCGACCGACGCCTGAGGCCCGGCCGGTCAGAGCCGCAGGACCCATTCCCGCCCAGTCCCCGGCCGGTCAGAGCCAGGACCCACCCCTGCCCCGTCCCCGACGGTCAGAGCGGCGCCTGCCACACCACCTTGGTGCCGGCGCCGTTCTCCCCGATGCCGGGTCCGAACCAACTGGCCCCGCCGAGTGACTCCGCCCGGCGCGCCAGGTTCCGCAGCCCGCTGCGCCGGCCGCCCGCCTGGATGCCCACACCGTCGTCGGCCACCGAGAGCCGCACGGCGTCCCGTCCGTCGGGCAGCGTGGCCGTCGCGTCGACGACCACGTCGATCCGTGCCGCACGGGCGTGGCGGAAGGCGTTGGACAACGCCTCCCGCAGCGCCGCGATCAGGTTCTTTCCGGTCAGCTCACCGACCAGGGAGTCGACCGGGCCGAGGAAGCGGTGAGACGGTTTGAAGCCCAGGGGAACCGCCGCCATGTTGATCTCGCGCAGAACGCGGGTGCGCAGCCCGGAGGGTGCTTCGGCCGGCTCCTGCTGCAGCGCGAAGATCGCGGTACGGATCTCCTGGATCGTCACGTCCAGTTCGTCGACCGCCCTGCCCACCCCGGTCTGCACCTCCGGCACGTCCGACCGCCGCTGCGCGCTCTCCAGCATCATCCCGGTGGCGAACAGCCGTTGGATGACCAGATCGTGCAGGTCACGGGCGATACGGTCGCGGTCCTCGTAGACCGCGAGCCGCTCCCGGTCTCGCTGCGCCTCGGCCATCATGAGCGCCAGTGCGGCCTGCGAGGCGAACTGGGTGGCGAGAGTCCGTTCGGTCTCCGTGAAAGGCCGGCCGCCCTTGGCTCGCGGTGTGGCGAGCGCGCCGAGCACCCGGCCCCCGCTGTGCAGCGGGAGCATCATGCTCGGGCCGAACCGGTCCGCCAGCCTGGTGATCATGCGGGAGTCGGTGGCCGAGTCATCGATGAAGACCGCCTCGCCGCTCACCAGCCGGGCCACCACGGGGCTGTGTGCCGGAATGATCACTCCGAGCGAGCCGGACGGGTCGTCGGCGGAGACGGCGACGATCTCCAGTCCCCCGTCCTCGGCGGGCAGCAGCACGATGCCGGCCGCGGATCCGGCGAGGTGGCGGGCCTGTTCGGCCACGACGGAGAGCGCGTCGTCGGCGTCCCCGCCGGACAGCAGGGCGGTGGTCACGGCCACCGAACCGTCGATCCACCGCTCGCGCTGCCTGGCCGCCTCGTACAGCCGCGCGTTGCCGATGGCGATGCCGGCCTCGGTGGCCAGCACGCGGACCATGTGCAGGTCGTAGTCGTTGAACTCGCCGCCGTCGGTCTTTTCGGCCAGGTACAGATTGCCGAAGATCTCGCCCTGGACCCGGATCGGAACGCCGAGGAACGTGCGCATCGATGGATGGCCCGGCGGGAAGCCCGCGAATCTCGGGTCGGACGTCAGGTCGGCCAGCCGCAGAGGCCCTGGGTCGTGGATGAGGGCACCGAGCAGCCCCCGGTGCCCGTCCGGCCGGCGCCCGATCCGGCGCGCGACGGTTTCGGAGACCCCGTACGTGACGAAGTCGGAGAGCCCTTCGCCCTCCTCGTCCACGACACCGATGGCCGCATAGCGGGAGTGCGCCAGCTCGGCGGCCGTCTCACAGATCCGGTCGAGCGTGGAGTGGAGTTCGAGTCCCGTGCCCACCGACCGCATGGCTTCCAGCAGCCGCGGTACGCGGGCGGTGAGTTCGGTGGACAAACCCCGCAGACTGCGGGTCGCCTCCGTCGCGGCATCGAGTGAATCCCCCGCGCCTGCCGGGCCGGGCGGGCCCGCCGGCTCGGCCCGCTCCATCGGTTCGAGCGGGCCGAGCGGATCCCTCGGGCCCGACGACTTCAGCGGTTGATCCGAGCGGTCCGGGTCCTTCGCATGCTGCGGGTGGTTCGGGTCCTGCTCTGACATACCCAGAGCGTAGTTAGTCCCATTTGCCAGGGAAAGTCGAGAGCCGAAGCCGGCACACCCTCTCAGGCAGGTGCTGGCACGGGTTCACCGGAAGCGAGTGCGGTCTCCCGCTCACGCGCGAGCATCCGGTGCAGCGGCCCGTCCACCGCCGCGAGGACCTCGTACGAGCCGCGCTGTACGACGGCACCCGCCTCCAGCACGACCACCTCGTCGACGGCTTCCAGCCCTTGGAGACGGTGAGTGATCAATACCGTCGTACGCCCCTGAGTGGCCGCCAGCAGGTCCGCGGTCAGGGCGTCGGCCGTCGTCAGGTCGAGGTGCTCGGCCGGCTCGTCCAGGACCAGCACGGGGAAGTCCGCGAGCAGTGCCCGTGCCAGGGCGAGCCGCTGGCGCTGACCGCCGGACAGCCGGGCGCCGTGCTCACCGACAAGGGTGTCCAGGCCGTCCGGCAGCCCCTCGGCCCAATCGAGCAGCCTGGCCCGGCCGAGGGCCTCGCGCAGTTCCCCGTCCGTCGCACCGGTGCGGGCCAGCCGCAGGTTCTCCCGGATCGAGCTGTCGAAGATGTGGGCGTCCTGGGCGCAGAGGCCGACGAACCGCCGCACCGTGTCCCCGTCCAGCGCGGACGCCTCCACCCCGCCGATCCGATACGTCCCCGCCCGCGCGTCCAGGAACCTGAGCAGGACCTGGGCCAGTGTGGTCTTCCCGGAGCCGGACGTCCCCACGACCGCGATGCGCCGGCCCGCCTCCAGCGTGAGGTCGATGGAGTCCAGCGCGTCGTGTCCGGCACCCGCGTAACGGGCGGACAGCCCCCGCACCTCCAAAGGGAAGGGCGACGCGGGTGTATCGGCCGGGACGGCGGGCTCCCGCACGGGCACCGGGGCGTCGAGCACCTCGAACACCCGCTCCGCGCTCCGCTTGACCCGCTGCCGGTACTGCACGGCGACCGGCAGGCCGGTCACCGCTTCGAAGGCGGCCAGCGGGGTGAGGACGACCACGGCGAGTTCCACCCCGGCCAGTCGGCCATCGGCCACTGCGGGAAGGGCGACGAGGGCGGCCGCGACCACGGTGAGGCCGGCGATCAGGGCGCTGAGACCACCACCGAGCGCGGTGGCGGCCGCCGCGCGGGCGGCGATCCGGGTCAGTGCGCCGTCGGCCTCCCGGGTCCGGGCGACGCGCCCCGGAAGCGCGCCCGCGACGGTCAGCTCGGCGGTTCCGCCGAGCAGGTCGGTGACCCGGGTGGCCAGATCGGCCCGTGCGGGCGCCAGGCGGCGCTCCGCGTGCCGGGCGCAGGCTCCGCTGACGAGCGGGACCCCGATTCCGGCCAGCAACAGTCCGGCGGCCAGTACGAGGCCCGCCTCCGGCAGCAGCCAGCCGGTGAATGCAGCGGCTCCCGCTCCTACGACGACCGCGGTCCCGGCGGGCAGCAACCACCGCAGCCAGTAGTCCTGGAGGGCGTCCACATCGGCGACGAGCCGTGAGAGCAGATCGCCCCGCCTGGTCCGGCGCAGGCCCGCGGGCGCGATGCGCTCCAGGCTTCGGTAGACGGCAACGCGGAGCTCGGCGAGCATGCGGAGCACGGCGTCGTGCGAGACGAGGCGTTCGGCGTAGCGGAAGACCGCTCGCCCGATCCCGAAGGCGCGGGTCGCCGTCACCGCCACCATCAGATAGAGCACCGGAGGCTGTTCGGAGGCGCGGGAGATCAGCCAGCCGGAAACGGCCATGAGGCCGACGGCCGAGCCCGTCGCCAGGCTTCCCAGCAGCAGGGCCAGCAGCAGTCTGCCACGCTGCGCTCCGGCGGCCTCCCTCACCCGGGCGAGCACGTGTCCGGTCCACGCAGCGGTGTCCCGCAGTGTCCTGGGTTCATGTGCCGGCTCGGACTCCGCAGCGGCCGTCGGCGTCCCCACCGGCTGAGCCACCGTGTCGGACGCGACGCCGGACGCCGCCCGGGGCACCGCAGCGAACGTCTCGTCCGACACCGCCCCGGGCAGAGACGCCTCTTCCGCTTCTGCCCCGGGCACCGCAGCAGATGTGGCCACCGCAGCAGCCGCCGCGTCCGAAGCCGGCCCGGTCACTCCGGCAGGCGCCAGCGTCACCACCCGGTCGGCCACCGACAGCAGCGCCGGCCGGTGGACGACCAGCAGCACGGTGCGGCCCCTCGCCAGCCGTCGTACCGCCTCGACGATGCCCGCCTCCGTCTCGCCGTCCAGGCTTGCCGTCGGCTCGTCGAGCAACAGCACCGGCCGGTCCGCAAGGAACGCCCGGGCAAGCGCGAGCCGCTGGCGCTGTCCGGCGGAGAGCCCCGCACCGTCCTCGCCGAGGAGCGTGCGGGCGCCGTCCGGCAACGCGGACACGAATGCGTACGCCCCCGCATCGCGCAGCGCGGCCGTCACCGCGCTGTCGTCCGCCTCGGGGCGGGCCAGCCGGACGTTCTCCGCGATCGAACCCGCGAAGAGGTGCGGCCGCTGCGGCACCCAGGCGATCCGCTCGCGCCAGCGCTCGGGGGAGAGGGCCGCGAGATCGGTCCCGCCGACCCGAACCCGCCCCTCGTCGGGTTCCACGAACCCCAGCACCACGTTCAGCAGGGTGGACTTGCCGACGCCGCTCGGACCGACCAGCGCGACGGTCTCCCCCTCGTCCACGACGAGTGAGGCCGTGGCGAGCGAGGGTTCGGTGCGCCCGGCGTGCCGGACGGTCACTCCTTCCAGCTCCAGCCGCAGCGAGCGGGGAACGTCCTGCGTACCGCCCATGCGCGGCTCGGTCTCCAGGACGGCGAAGATCTCCTCCGCTGCCGAGAGTCCCTCGGCAGCGGCGTGGTACTGAGCGCCTACCTGCCGGATCGGCAGGTAGGCCTCGGGCGCGAGGATCAGCACCACCAGTCCGGTGTAGAGGTCGAGCTCACCGTGGACGAGCCGCATGCCGATCGTGACGGCGACGAGCGCCACCGAAAGCGTCGCCAGGAGCTCCAGGGCGAAGGACGAGAGGAAAGCGATCCGCAGCGTGCGCAGGGTGGCCTGCCGGTACTGCGAGGTGATGGTTCGGATGGACTCGGCCTGGGCCTTGGCCCGGCCGAAGACCTTCAGTGTCGGCAGCCCCGCGACCACGTCGAGGAAGTGGCCGGAGAGCCGGGAGAGCAGGCGCCACTGCCGGTCCATCCGCGACTGGGTGGCCCAGCCGATCAGGATCATGAAGAGCGGGATGAGCGGCAGCGTGACGACGATGATCGCCGCCGAGACCCAGTCCTCGGTGACGACCCTGGCCAGCACGGCCACCGGCACCACCACGGCGAGTCCGAGCTGCGGGAGGTAGCGCGCGAAGTAGTCGTCGAGCGCGTCGATCCCCCGGGTGGCGAGAGCCACCAGCGAACCGGTGCGCTGCCCGCTCAGCCAGTCCGGTCCCAGCTCTGCCGCCCGGGAGAGAAGGCGCCCGCGCAGTTCGGACTTGACGGCCGCACCCGCCCGGTAGGCGGCCAGCTCGGTGAGCCAGGAGACCAGGGCCCGGCCGAGTGCAACCGCGGCGAGCAGGAGGAGGGGCGTGCGGAGGCCCGCACCGGTGAGCCCGTCCTCGAAGCCGCCCACGACCACCTCGGCGACAAGCATCGCCTGGGCGATGACCAGCGCCGCCCCGGCCAGCCCGAGGGCCACCACTGCCACCAGGAAGAGGCGGGTGGCACGGGCGTGGCGGAGCAGACGCGGATCGATCGGTTTCACGTGAAACACCCCATGGCGCTCGGCTCGGTCAAGGCACTCACTGGAATCAGTGCGCGTCGGCGATGTGCTGAGTACCGATGCGCTTACGGAACACCCAGTACGTCCAGCCCTGGTAGAGGAGGACGACGGGAGTGGCGATCCCCGCACACCAGGTCATGATCTTCAGGGTGTACGGACTGGACGACGCGTTGGTGACCGTGAGACTCCAGGCGTCGTTCAGCGAGGACGGCATGACGTTCGGGAAGAGCGTCAGGAACAACATGGCGACCGCGGCCGCGATGGTCACGCCCGAGAAGGCGAAGGACCAGCCCTCGCGCCCTGCCGCGATGGTGCCGATCGCGGCGACCAGGGCCACCACGGCGATGATCATCGCGATCAGGCTCCAGCCGTCACCGTTGTCGATCTGGGTCCAGATCAGGAAGCCCAGAGCGAGAACCGCGGTGACCGCGCCCAGCTTCAGCGCCAGCCTGCGCGCCCGGGCCCGGATGTCCCCGACCGTCTTGAGACCGGCGAACACCGCACCGTGGAAGGTGAACAGGGTGAGCGTGACCAGTCCGCCGAGGATCGCGTACGGATTGAGCAGGTCCCAGAAGTTGCCCACGTACTCCATGTCCGCGTCGATCTTCACGCCGCGGACGATGTTCCCGAAGGCCACGCCCCAGAGCAGGGCCGGGATCAGCGAGGTCCAGAAGATCGCGTGTTCCCAGTTGGTCTGCCACTTCACCTCGGGCCGCTTCGCCCGGTACTCGAAGGCGACACCCCGCACGATCAGGCAGAGCAGGATGATCAGCAGCGGCAGGTAGAAGCCGGAGAACAGCGTGGCGTACCACTCGGGAAACGCGGCGAAGGTCGCCCCGCCGGCACTGAGCAGCCAGACCTCGTTGCCGTCCCAGACGGGCCCGATCGTATTGATCAGGACCCGTCGTTCCTTCCGGTCCCGCGCCAGCAGCTTGGTCAGGACACCGATCCCGAAGTCGAATCCCTCCAGGAAGAAGTAGCCGGTCCAGAGAACGGCGATGAGCACGAACCAGACGTCGTGGAGTTCCATCTCTCGGCTCCCTGTGCTCTCAGTAGGAGAAGGCCATGGGGCGGTCGGCGTCGTCGTGGTCGCCGCCGATCCTGGTGGGCGGGTTGAGGTCGGCGTCCGTGAGCTCCGGCGGTCCGGCCTTGATGTACTTCACGAGGAGCTTGACCTCGATGACGGCGAGCACCGCGTACAGCACCGTGAACACGATCAGTGAGGTCAGCACCTCGCCCTGCGAGACGCCGGGGGAGACCGCGTCACGGGTCTGCAGGACGCCGTAGACCACCCAGGGCTGGCGGCCCGTCTCGGTGAAGATCCAGCCCCAGGAGTTGGCGATCAACGGGAAGAGCAGGGTCCACAGCGCGACGATCCAGTAGCACTTGGCGAGCTTCGGGCTCAGCGCCTTGTTCTTGAACAGGACCAGATGGGGCACCTCGTCCTCACCGGTGCGCATCCCCGGCGGCAGCATGAACTTCTTCCGGGTCAGCCAGAGCCCGAGGATCCCGAGGCCGAACGACGCCATGCCGAAGCCGATCATCCACCGGAAGCTCCAGAAGGCGACGGGGATGTTGGGCCGGTAGTCACCGGGCCCGAAGCGTTCCTGCTCGGCCTTGTTGATGTCGTTGATGCCGGGGACGTACGAGTTGAAGTTGTCGTCGGCGAGGAAGGACAGTATCCCGGGGATGGAGATCTCGACGGAGTTGTGGCCCTTGCTCACGTCTCCGTACGCGAAGATCGAGAAGGGCGCGGAATTCTGCCCGTCCCACAGCGCCTCGGCCGCCGCCATCTTCATCGGCTGCTGCTTGAACATCACCTTGCCCAGCTGGTCACCGCTGACAGCGGTGAGGAGTCCGGAGATCACGATGGTGATCAGTCCGAGCCTCAGCGAGGTACGCATCACAGGGATGTGCTTCTTGCGCGCCAGGTGGAAGGCCGCGATGCCGACCATGAACGCGCCGCCGACCAGGAAGGCCGCCGTGATGGTGTGGAAGAACTGGGCGAGCGCGGTGTTCTGCGTGAGCACGTGCCAGAAGTCGGTGAGCTCGGCGCGTCCGCGCTCCTTGTTGATGCGGTAGCCGACCGGGTGCTGCATCCAGGAGTTGGCCGCCAGGATGAAGTACGCGGAGAGGATGGTGCCGATCGAGACCATCCAGATGCAGGCGAGGTGGATCTTCTTCGGCAGCTTGTCCCAGCCGAAGATCCACAGGCCGATGAACGTGGACTCGAAGAAGAAGGCGATCAGGGCCTCGAACGCGAGTGGGGCACCGAAGATGTCGCCGACGAACCGCGAGTAGTCGGACCAGTTCATCCCGAACTGGAACTCCTGGACGATGCCCGTGACGACGCCCATGGCGATGTTGATCAGGAAGAGCTTTCCCCAGAACTTGGTGGCCCTGAGGTACTTCTCCTTGTTGGTCCGCACCCAGGCGGTCTGCAGGCCGGCGGTCAGCGCGGCCAGAGAGATCGTCAGGGGAACGAAGAGGAAGTGGTAGACGGTGGTCGTTCCGAACTGCCATCGCGCCAGGGTCTCCGGCGCCAGAGCCAGCTCCACGTCGTCTTCTCCTTACGTCGCCGCCAATACATCGGCAGTTTGTCCTATAAATCCGGCTGAACAGCGGAGGAAACAGGACACGCTTGTGAACGCGTTCACATTCACAAGCAATTATGGCGCACACGCTTTCGGACGGTAAGACCGGGGGTGCCCCTGGGGACGTAACGATCATTGCCGCCGAAGCAGACACCCCCGCATCGGCGCCCACGCACGCAGAACGGCCCCGCACCTCGCGAACGAGGGCGGGGCCGTGGCGGCCGGAGGTGGCCGGCGCTACAGGTCCTTGCGGTACGACTCCGTCACCTTGAGGAACAGGTCATTCGCCTCGTCCTCGCCGATCGAGACCCGCACGCCCTCACCCGCGAAGGGCCTCACCACCACACCGGCCTTCTCGCAGACAGCGGCGAAGTCGGCGGTACGCTCCCCCAGCCGCAGCCAGACGAAGTTCGCCTGGGACTCGGGCACCGTCCAGCCCTGCCGCACCAGCGTCTCGTACACCCGCTGCCGCTCGCACACCAAGGAACCCACCCGGCCCAGGAGTTCGTCCTCGGCCTGCAGTGACGCCACCGCCGCGTCCTGGGCGAGCTGGCTGACCCCGAAGGGCACCGCCGTCTTGCGCAGCGCGGCCGCCACCGGCTCGTGGGCCACGGCGAAGCCGACCCGCAGCCCCGCCAGGCCGTAGGCCTTGGAGAACGTCCGCAGCACCGCCACATTGGGCCGGTCCCGGTAGATCTCGATGCCATCGGGGACCTCGACGTCGCGGATGAACTCCTTGTACGCCTCGTCGAGCACCACGAGCACATCGCCGGGCACCCGGTCCAGGAACCGCTCCAGCTCCGCCCGGCGCACCACAGTGCCGGTGGGGTTGTTGGGGTTACAGACGAAGATCATCCGGGTCCGGTCGGTGATGGCGTCCGCCATCGCGTCCAGATCGTGCACCTCACCGCCGGTCAGCGGCACCTTCACCGACGTCGCCCCGCTGACCTGGGTGATGATCGGGTACGCCTCGAAGGAGCGCCAGGCGTAGATGACCTCGTCGCCCGGGCCCGAGGTGGCCTGCAACAGCTGCTGGGCCACGCCGACCGAACCGGTGCCGGTGGCCAGGTGCGAGAGAGGCACACCGAAACGGTTCGCCAGCTCGTTCATCAGGCCGGTGCACGCCATGTCCGGGTACCGGTTGAAGTTCGCGGCCGCGGCCAGTGCGGACTCCATCACCCCCGGCAGCGGCGGATACGGATTCTCGTTGGAGGACAGCTTGAACGCGAGCGGTCCGTCCGCCGCGGCCGGCTTGCCCGGCACATAGGCGGGTACGCCATCCAGTTCGGCGCGCAGCTTGGGGCTCGTCTCGCTCACCGCAGGTCCTCCTCGACCGTCCGTACACATCAATACTGCTCACCTTATGAGGATTGGGCGCCGGTGCGAATGGGTGGACCGATGATTCGTCCGGTGAACCCCGGAATGAGGGGGAGCGCCCCCGGCTGTGGCGCGCGCCGGTGGCTCACTCCGTGGCGCGCGTCCCTCGAAGAGGTGAGTTGAGACCTCTTCGAGACATCGACGTATCGGCAGGCCCATCCGGCCGGACACGTGACACTTGATGGCACTTCCCCATAAGACCCTCTGTTACCAAGGCAATTGGACCTTGATGATCATGCAGAAACGTGCCTGTCAACGAGTGCATATGCGACCAGGCCAAGTGCCTGCCCGAGCCCTACTATCGGCTCGCCATGACAGCAGCAGGGAAGCACCAGGTGAGCCGGACGGAGACCCCCCGGCGCGGCGGCCGGCAGGGACGAGCAGGAATCCGGGACGTGGCCGCCGCCGCCGGGGTCTCCATCACGACCGTCTCCGACGCGCTCAACGGCAAGGGCAGGCTCCCGGACGCCACCCGCAGCCATGTCCGCGAGGTCGCCGAGCGCCTGGGCTATCGCCCTTCCGCCGCGGCCCGAACGCTCCGTACCGGCAAGTCGGGCCTGATCGGCCTGACCGTGACGACCTACGGGGATGAACCTTTCACCTTCACCGAATTCGCGTACTTCGCCGAGATGGCCAGAGCCGCCACCTCTGCCGCGCTCGCCCGCGGCTACGCCCTCGTCATCCTTCCCGCCACCTCACGCCACGACGTCTGGTCGAATGTCGCGCTCGACGGCACCGTCGTCATCGATCCCTCCGACCAGGACCCGGTGGTCACCGAGCTCGTGCGCCAGGGGCTGCCCGTCGTCTCCGACGGCCGGCCGGCCGGGACCCTCCCGGTCACCGCGTGGGTCGACAACGACCACCGGGCAGCCGTCCTCGACCTCCTCGACCATCTCGCCGCAGCCGGCGCCCGCCGCATCGGGCTGCTCACCGGCACCACCACCGACACGTACACCCGGCTGTCCACCACCGCGTACCTCCACTGGTGCGAGCGCGTCGGCCAGGACCCGGTGTACGAGTCGTACCCGGCCCACGACCCGTGCGCGGGCGCCGTGGCGGCCGACCGCCTGCTGGCCCGTCCGGACCGCCCGGACGCCGTCTACGGCCTCTTCGACCCCAACGGGACCGATCTGCTCGCGGCCGCCCGCCGGTACGGCCTGCGCGTCCCGGAGGACCTGCTCCTGGTCTGCTGCAGCGAGTCCACCGTGTACGCGACGACCGAGCCGCCCATCACCACGCTCTCGCTCAAACCGCGACGCATCGGCACGGCGGTCGTCCAGTTACTCATCGACGCCATCGAAGGCGTCGACCAGGACGGACCGGTGGAGCAGGTCATACCGACGGAACTCATCGTCCGGACCTCGTCGCAACGCCGTCCGCCACGCACCACGGTGAGCGCACCACGCTCCCCGGCAGGGGATTGATCAGGCCAATTGGGACTAATCGACCGATGAACCTGGCGTGCGCGCGGATTCACCACCCCTGGTGCGTCACAGAGCACGATCCTCATTCCTATGATGGGCGCACGACACCGCGGACCACCCCGACCAGCAGGGCCCGTCAGGTGTACGGCGGCGCGACGGTGGTGGAGGGGTCGATGACACAGGGGGCCGGTCAGGAACCCGTGGTGCGGACGGCGACGTTGCGCGACTTCCGCGTACCGCCCTATGCGCAGTCCGCTGCGCCGCCCGCCCCGCACCCGGGCAACGACTTCCCGGGGGGCGAGCCGCCGGAGGGGTACACGCCGACCGCGCGCGACCTCCCCGTGATCAGCCGCGAGGACACGGTCCAGGTGCGGAGCGTGCCCGAGCCGCGGCCCGCCCGGGAGCCGGGTCTCGGACCGCTCTACGTCGTCGGTGACGTCCACGGCTATCTGGACGAGCTTCTCGCCGCCCTCGCCGAACAGGACCTGATCGACTCCGAGGGCAGCTGGGCCGCGGGCAACGCGCGCCTCTGGTTCCTCGGCGACTTCACCGACCGGGGGCCCGACGGCATCGGCGTCATCGACCTCGTGATGCGCCTCTCCGCCGAGGCCGCGGCCGCCGGCGGCTACTGCAAGGCCCTGATGGGCAACCACGAGCTGCTGCTCATCGGCGCCAAGAGGTTCGGCGACACCCCGGTCAACTCCGGCGCCGGCACGGCCACCTTCCAGGCCGCCTGGCTGCTCAACGGCGGCCAGAAGGCCGACATGGAACGGCTCCAGGACGTCCACCTCCAGTGGATGTCCCGGCTTGACGCCGTCGTCGAGGAGGACGAGCACCTCCTGATGCACTCGGACACGACGGCGTACCTCGACTACGGCACCACCATCGAGGACGTCAACGACACGGTGCACGCCATTCTCACGCGGAACGACGCCGACGAATGCTGGGACCTCTTCCGCAAGCTGACCAAGCGGTTCGCCTTCCGCGACGAATCGGGTCCGCAGGCGGTGCAGGAGCTCATGGCTGCGTACGGCGGCCGACGCGTCGTCCATGGTCACAGCCCCATCCCCTACCTCCTGGGCGAGGTCGGTTCCGAGGACGGCGAGGACAGGTCGGGACCGCTGGTGGACGGACCGCACGTGTACGCGGGCGGGCTCGCCATCGCCATGGACGGCGGAGTGACCATGGCCGGAAAGCTACTGGTCGTGCAACTCCCGCTGCATGACTGACGTTCTTCGGGGAAGACGCATCCCGACCTGAACACGCGGACCACTGGGCCTATTTCCGGAAACCCCCTGTCACCCCGTGCCGTGGGCGCTCTACCATCGGCGTATCAGTAGCAGGCTCTCCTCCGTTTCCGCCCGACAGCCCGGTTCGACCGGGTACACAGGCCCTACGGAGCATCGGGGGATGCACATGAACAGCGCTCCGCACCTGCTGACCGAGGACCGCCCCGAGTACGAGCGGATCCTCGACGACGCACTGCGTCACGCCCATGAACGACCGGATCTGGCCGCTGTCGGCGAACGGCTCAACCCGGTGCAGTTGCGCACCATGGCGATGGCCGCCACGGCGCTGATCACGGCCGCCGCGGCCACCGAGTACGAGTACTACGTCAAGGCGCGCGAGGAGATCCGCGCCGCCGCGGCCACCCGCCGGGACGAGGACGGTGAACCCGACACGGGCCCGGCCGACGCGAACCAGTCGGGCGCGGGCATAGGAGTCGTCATCACCGTGCTGGCCCCGGTGCTGGCCGGTACCGCCGCGGTGATCTTCCTGCTCATCGGCTACATCCTCAGGGCGCTCGACCCGCCCCCGGCCTTCGCGCGCACCATGATCGGCGCGGGCTGGTTCTTCGCGGCGGCGACCGCGGCCGCGATCCTCGTCGCCGCCGTCGGCCTCCTCGTCACGGCTCTGCGCAACGGCTCCACGTCGGTGGCCGCCGAGGAACAGGGCGAGGAGCTGCCCGAAGACGTGGCGCGCGCAAGGGAGGCCTGGCGGCACGCCCTGCTGGAACGCGGCATCCTGCCGTTCCTGCGGGACGCCCTCGCCGACCCCGGGGCCGCCCCCGCCGCACGCATCCCGCACCGCTCGGCCAACCGCATCCCGAAGATCGGCTACAGCAGGCCGGACTTCTCCAGTCCGGGCGACGGTCCGGCAGCCGCGCCCCGCCCGACGTTCACCAGCCCGGACTTCACGAGCCCCGACTTCGGGGGCCCGGAGCACGAGCTGGACTGAGCGGGCCGACTGCGTCCTGCAGACCTGCCGGCGGACCTTCCGGGGGAGTCGTCGAAGGCTCCCCCGGACCGGAGCCGGTGACATCGGCCGGACGAGGGAACGACCCACCGCGGGGGTCGCGCACTCATGGCGTCGACAGTTCCTCGGCAACGTCCGCCGCAGCACGTACGAACTCGCGCACGCGCTCGGTGGCGTTCTCGTGCATCCAGACCGGTCCCCGCTCGATCGGCTGCGCGTCGTGCAGGGGCACATAGGCGACGTCCGGCCGGGGGTAGTAGAGGCGGGAGTGCTCCCCGACCGGAAGAACACCCCTGCCCATCGCGACCAGTGTGAGCATCTCGGAGAACGATCCTCCGGCCGGCCCCTTCGGCACCGGCCTGCCCGACGGGGTGTGGTCCGGTGTGCGATCCCGCTTGAACCCCGCCGACGTCACCTCCGGGTACTGCACTACGGGGTGTTCCGCGAGCACTTCGACGGAGACGGACTCCTCGGCGGCGAGCGGATGCCCGGCCGCAACGGCGAGCACCCGTTCCTCCGTCAGCAGTTTCGGCCCGCAGGCCATACCGTCGAACGGGTACGAGGCGATGAGGACGTCCACCGAACCGTCCTGCAGACTCGCGCGCGAGTTGGACAGCTGAACCTCCCGCACCTCGACCCTGCAGTCGGGGTGGCGCTCGCTGAACAGATCGACGATTTTCAGGAGTGCGGGGGCGGTCCACTCACCGAGGAAGGCGACCCGCAGCGATCCCGTGACGCCACGGCCGGCGTCGGAGGCCCTTCGGATCGCCTCGTCCATCCCTGCGACGAGAGGCACCAGGTCATCGGCCAGCTGTCGTCCGAGCGGCGTGAGCCGCACGGTTCTGCTGGTCCGCTCGAACAGCATGGCGCCGATCCGCCGCTCAAGTTTCTTGATCACCTGGCTCACCCGCCCGGTCGTCACGCGCAGGCGCTCGGCGGTACGGCCGAAGTGCAGCTCCTCGGCAAGCGTCAGGAAGGTCTCGACCTCCACCCGCTCCAGCATGATCCATCCCCTCATCGTTGAACCGGGCTCAACGTTCGTATGCAGATCCTGCCTTGTTGGCGGACGTCCTCCGGCGGATCGTAGGCAGCGGCCGTCCCGCACCGACTCATCGTTCTGGAGAAGCAGTGACCTCTCTGCGCGTCAAGGCATTCGACCACCTGGTCCTCAACGTCGGGGACGTCGAACGGGCCCTGGGTTTCTACGTCGGACGCCTCGGGCTGGAGCCGGTGCGCGTGGCCGAGTGGCGCGCGGGCGAGATCCCGTTCCCCTCCGTGAGAATCACCCCTGAGACCATCATCGACCTGGTCGGCCGCCCTCGGGGGGAATCCAACGTCGACCACATCTGCCTCACCGTGGAACCGCTGGACTGGGACGAGTTCATCGGGTCGGCTTCCTTCTCCGTCCTCGAAGGACCTGTCGAGCGCTTCGGCGCGCGGGGCACCGCCACGTCCGTCTACGTCCGGGACCCGGACGGCAACACCGTGGAACTCCGCTGGTACCCGCAGGACACCGCGGCCTGACCACGCCGAGGAGCCCGGTCCAGGTGGGCCTCACCCGGACCGGGCTCCTCGGGGCGCGATCAGCCTCCGCCGTCCCGCATCAGTCCGCGAGCGGCAGATACAGCCTGTTCCCGCCCTCCGAGAACTCCTTCGACTTCTGGAGCATCCCCGCTTGCACCTCGGCGTCGCTGTTCAGGACCAGATCGGGGGCGAACTGCTCGGTGATGCTCCTGCTGATCTTCATCGAGCAGAACTTCGGTCCGCACATCGAGCAGAAGTGCGCCGTCTTCGCCGGCTCGGCCGGCAGCGTCTCGTCGTGGAACTCCCGTGCCGTGTCCGGGTCGAGGGCCAGGTTGAACTGGTCCTCCCAGCGGAACTCGAACCGGGCGTCCGACAGCGCGTCGTCCCACTCCTGCGCCCCCGGGTGCCCCTTGGCGAGGTCCGCCGCATGGGCCGCGATCTTGTAGGTGATGACCCCGGTCTTCACGTCGTCCCGGTTGGGCAGACCGAGATGCTCCTTGGGCGTCACGTAGCAGAGCATCGCCGTCCCCCACCAGGCGATCATCGCGGCACCGATGCCCGAGGTGATGTGGTCGTACGCCGGTGCCACATCGGTTGTCAGGGGGCCCAGCGTGTAGAACGGCGCCTCCTCGCAGATCTCCTGCTGAAGGTCGATGTTCTCCTTGATCTTGTGCATCGGGACGTGCCCCGGGCCCTCGATCATGGTCTGGACGCCGAACCGCTTGGCGACGGTGTTCAGTTCGCCGAGCGTACGCAGCTCCGCGAACTGGGCCTCGTCGTTGGCGTCCGCGATCGACCCGGGCCGCAGCCCGTCGCCGAGGGAGTACGTCACGTCGTACGAGGCGAGGATCTCGCAGAGCTCCTCGAAGTTCTCGTAGAGGAACGACTCCTTGTGGTGCGCGAGACACCACGCCGCCATGATCGAGCCGCCCCGGGAGACGATGCCGGTCTTACGGCGGGCCGTCAGCGGAACGTACGGCAGGCGCACGCCGGCGTGGACCGTCATGTAGTCGACGCCCTGTTCGGCCTGCTCGATGACGGTGTCCTTGTACATCTCCCAGGTCAGCTCCTCCGCCTTGCCGTCGACCTTCTCTAGGGCCTGGTACAGGGGCACGGTGCCGATCGGCACGGGGGAGTTGCGAAGAACCCACTCACGGGTGGTGTGGATGTTGCGCCCGGTGGACAGATCCATGACGGTGTCGGCGCCCCACTTGGTCGCCCAGGTCATCTTGTCCACCTCCTCCTCGATGGAGGACGAGACCGCGGAGTTGCCGATGTTGGCGTTCACCTTCACCAGGAACCGCTTACCGATGATCATCGGCTCGATCTCCGGGTGGTTGACGTTGGCCGGCAGCACGGCCCGGCCGGCGGCGATCTCCTCGCGGACCACCTCCGGCGCGACGTTCTCCCGGATCGCGACGTACTCCATCTCCGGGGTGACCTCGCCCCGGCGGGCGTACGCGAGCTGGGTGACGGGCCGGCCGTCCCGGCTGCGCCGCGGCTGGCGCGGACGGCCCGGGAAGACGGCATCCAGATTGCGCAGCCCACCGCGCGGTGAGGTGTGCTTGAGCCCGTCGTCCTCGGGACGGCCCGGACGCCCCGTGTACTCCTCGGTGTCGCCGCGGGCGATGATCCAGTTCTCCCGCAGAGGCGCCAGTCCGCGGCGGACATCGGTCTCGGCCGAGGGATCGGTGTACGGCCCCGAGGTGTCGTACAGCGTCACGTCGTTGCCGTTGGTGAGGTGCACCTTGCGGACCGGCACCCGGAGGTCCGGGCGTGAGCCCTGGACGTAACCCTTGTGCCATCCGATGGACTTCTCCGCCTCGTCGCTCTGGTTCGAGGCAGGCGTGCGTACGTCCGATGTGGTCATGAGACCTACTCCCTACGCCGGCATTACCCGGTAACAGGTTCGGCGGTCGGCGCAGCCTGTCCCGTACGGACGTACGGAGATCAGCGCCCTCTCAGCCCGGTGCTCCGAGCTCCCGCGTGTGCAAAGGTGCCACCACGCTAGCGCCCTCATCGGCCGGCTGGCCAGAGGGCCCCGTCCCTCTTGCGATGATCGGCCGGTGACATCCCCTCATAACGACTCCGCACCGCAGGGCCATCAGCACACGCATTCCCACAGCCATGGCCCCGCCGCACCCGTCTCCGGCCATCTGCGCAAAGTGATCGCCGCCGTGCTGATTCCGTTCGCGGCTGCGGTCGTCGTCGGGCTCGTGGTCCTCTGGCCCGGTGGTGCGCCCGCGCACGAGCGCACCGGCGTCGGCTTCGACCGGCAGACCCAGCAGGGCAAGGTGGTGAACATCGACAAGATCGACTGCAAGGACGTGAACGCCTCCCAGATCCCCGTCAGCGGTGACACGTCACCGACCACGAGTGAACCGCCCACCGGCGAGGACCTGTGCGAGAAGGCCACCGTCGAAGTGACGAGCGGCCAGGAAAAGGGCCGCCGGTTCATCGAGGTCGTCCAGCCGGACGCACCCCGACAGCTGCGGGAGGGACAGGGGGTGGTCGTCGCATACGCCCCCGACGCGCCCCATGACCTCCAGTACTCCGTGACCGATGTGGACCGGAAGTTCCCGCTGCTGCTGCTGGCCGGGATCTTCGCCCTGGTGGTGGTCGCCGTCGGCAGGATGCGCGGGGTCATGGCTCTGGTGGCACTCGCCCTGTCGTTCGCCGTCCTGACGCTGTTCATCCTTCCGGCGATCCTGCAAGGTTCGAACCCGCTGGTCGTGGCAGTCGTCGGGGCCGGCGCCATCATGCTGATCGCGCTCTACATCTGCCACGGACTGACCGCCCGCACCTCGGTCGCCGTCATCGGCACCCTGATCTCACTGCTGCTGATCGGACTGCTCGGCTCGCTCTTCATCGGCTGGGCGAGCCTGAGCGGGAACACCGACGACAACACCGGCCTCATCCACGGCCTGTATCCGCACATCGACATGAGCGGGCTGCTGCTGGCCGGCGTCATCATCGGATCCCTCGGGGTACTCGACGATGTGACGGTCACCCAGACCTCGGCGGTCTGGGAACTGCATCAGGCGGACCCGACGATGAGTGCGAAGGAGCTCTACCGGGCAGGGATCAGAATCGGACGCGACCACATCGCCTCTGTGGTCAACACCCTGGTGCTGGCCTATGCGGGCGCCGCGCTTCCGCTGCTGCTGCTGTTCTCGATCGCCCGGAGCAGCGTGGGAGCGGTGGCCAACAGCGAACTGGTGGCGGAGGAGATCGTGCGCACCCTGATCGGCTCGATCGGACTGGTCGCCTCGGTGCCGGTGACCACCGCGCTCGCGGCACTGGTCGTCGCTGCGGACCGCACCGGATTCGCGGCGAAATCCGAAGCGCAGGCACCCGTACGCAACGGCAGGGGACGCCGTCGCCGGGCGAGGTCCTGAGTGCCCGGACACGGAGAGCGATTCACCCGTTCGGCAGGTGTGCTGTTCGAGCGGCATACAGGCCATGGGCACGGTCTTCGTCAGCCGGCGTTCTGTTCCTCGGCCAGAATCCGCCCCAGCGCCTCTTCCAGATTGCCCTCGAAGTCACCCAGCGTGCACTCCTGCCCGAGTGGCACGAGCTTGTCCGTCCGGTCGAGGAAGGCCACAAGAGGTGCCGTGCCGGCCCTGAACAGCGCACGGTCGGCGCCCACCTGGAGCCGGATGTGGACGTCGGACAGCCCTTCGGGCTCCGTCGGCCCGATGTGCACGTCGCCGTCACCACTGGGGCTGTTGAGACCGTCGAGCAGCAGCTCACGGCCAAAAGCCCAGGTGACGGGGGCGTCGCCGGGGAGATGGAAGGTCATCCGGATCGCGTACGGATCGCACACTTCGTACCGGAGCTCCACCGGGATACGGAAAGAGAGCTCCTCGGAGACGAGGAAGCTCATCATGACCTCAGCTTGAACCGACTCGCGCATCGTTCAACCCCGCAGTAGATGAATCTGGCCAGGAATGATCCCCCATGGCCCTATTGACGCCATCGTGGTGCACCCGATAGCAGATCACAAGGAGTGATTTTTCAGATACTGATAGAGAACACGAACGAACGCAAGAGGCTGGCCACTTCGCCACGTAGTCGTTCGACTGCGGGGAGCAACCGATCTTCCTGGTCGAGGGGGACCGAAATGGCCATCGCGGCGGCGGTGAATCCGGCCGTGATCGGGATGGCCGCGCAGACCGTCCCGAGGGCGTACTCCTGTCGTTCGATGACAGGTTCCGTACGCTCGACCGACCGCAGCCGCTCGAGAAGTGCCGGGCGGTCACGCACCGAGTAGCGAGTCAGCGGGCGGACCGGATGCCGGTCGAGATGGTCCTCGCGCGCCTGCTCGTCGAGCTGGCTCAGCAGACACTGGCCGATCGCGTGGGCATGGCCCGTTTCGCCGAAGGCCGCCCACTCCTCCACCGCCGGCAGAGCGGGAGTGTCCGCGACCGCGACGAGTTCGATCTCACCGTCGCGGTAGACCGCGCAGTACACCGGGGCCCCGATGATGTCCCGCCACCGCCCCAGGGACTGCGTCATTCTGCTGCGACGATTCTGCAGTGCGCCGTCGTCCACCAGCCGCTCCGCGGCGGCACCGAAGAGGAAGACCCCGTTCTCCCTGCGCAGATATCCCTCGTGTGTCAGCGTGCGCAGCAGGTGGTAGGCGGTGGGAAGGGGGAGTCCCGCTTCCCGGGCCAGCTGCTTGGCCGGCGCACCGTCGCGATGGGTGCCCACAGCCTCCAGCAACCTCAGCGCCCGCTGCACCGATCCGATCAGCGTCGGAACAGCGGTACTCGATGCCGTGGTCAACGGTCACCCCCAGGCATGGTGACGGGCGGTCAGCCCGCCTGTGGGGGCCGCCCCCACAGATCTGCCACAGGCCTGGGGTCCAGAAGGCCGGATGCCGTACAAACCACTGGTCAGGGTGGCGACTGACGGTGTTTTCCCAGGCGGCGGCAGCGGACTGCCACTGTATCGGGAGCATCCGGGCCGGGTGCCGTTTCGCCTTCCGCTTAGCTCAGCTGGGCTAATCGCCCAGCCGGGCCGCGCTTACCAGTCGCTGCGCGAGGAGGAGGACGTGAACTTCCGCACGACGAACACAAGCCCGCCGATCAGGATCACGCAGAGCAGAAGCTTGAACAGCAGACCGATCACGAAGCCGACGATGCTGGCGATCAGCCCGCCGAACACGACGATCGCGATGACGGGCACCGCGATCCACTTCACCCACCAGGGCATTCCCGCGAATATCTCCCGCACGGCCATCGTCCATACCTCGTCTCTGTGAGTTCCTGCTTCGATGCTAGAGGCGCGGGGGCGGGCTGCGGGGCTCCCGATCCCTTGAACTCCCCTGATCGATCCCCTAGGGATCCCCGAGGTGCGGAACGTCCCCCGGTGGGACCGGCTCAGCCTTCGGGCGGCGAGAAGACCACCATCACGCGCAGGTCCTCGGTGATGTGGTGGAACTTATGGGCGGTGCCGGCCGGTACGTACACGACACTTCCCCTGCCCACCTGGGTCGTTTCCATGCCCACGGTGATCGAAGCTCGCCCGCTCACGACGAGATAGACCTCGTCCTGGTTGTGCGGCTGCTGCGGGTCGAGTTCACCGGCGTTCAGGGCGTACAGACCGACGGACATGTTCCGTTCGCGAACGAACTGAAGATAGGCACCGTCGTTGGCGGCGCGTTCCGCCTCCAGCTCGTCCAGTCTGAATGCCTTCACGGCCCGTCCGCCCCTCGCCTGTGCCCAGCCGGTGTCCGCCACCGATCATGTCTGCCACGATCAGACACATGAAGAATTTCGTAGTCAAGACGATCGCCAACGCGGGTGCGCTGGCCGTGGCCATCTGGCTGCTCCAGGACATCACGCTGACCGGTGGCAGCACCGGCCGCAAGATAATCACCCTGATCGTGGTCGCGCTGATCTTCGGCCTCGTCAACTTCCTCGTCAAGCCGGTGGTGAAGCTGCTCACACTGCCGCTCTTCATCCTCACGCTCGGCCTGATCACCCTGGTCGTGAACGCCCTGATGCTGATGCTGACCTCGTGGCTGGCCGGCGTGCTGGATCTGAGCTTCCACGTCCACGGCTTCTGGACCGCCATCCTCGGTGGCCTGATCATTTCGATCGTGTCCTGGGCGCTGAACGTCATCCTGCCCGACGAGGACTGACCCCCGGGCACCTGAAACAGTGACGCCAGGACCGGCGACCGACCGGGGAGAGAAGCGAGGAAGCTGTATGAGCACCATGGGCGACGGAACCCGGGCAGTACGTGCGGGCCTGCCGGAACCGCAGCAGTTCGAGCCCACACTCCCCGGGCCGGTCTTCGCCGCGCATTTCCATCTGTCCGGCGAACCGACCGGGCCGTACACCTACGGCCGTGACACCAATCCGACCTGGACCCGTCTGGAGCGGGCCATCGGCGAACTCGAGGCTCCGGGTGAGAACGTCGAGACCACGGTCTTCGCCTCCGGCATGGCGGCGATCTCGGCGGTCCTGCTGTCCCAGGTGCGTACCGGCGATGTCGTCGTGCTGCCCGACGACGGGTACCAGGCCCTTCCGCTGGTACGCGCACAGCTCGAGGAGTACGGCGTCGAGGTGCGCACCGCCCCGACCGGGGGCGACGCTCAGCTGGCCGCCCTGGAGGGGGCGAAGCTCCTGTGGATCGAGACCCCGTCCAACCCCGGGCTCGACGTCTGTGACATACGGCGGCTGGTCGAGGCGGCGCATGCGGGCGGCACGCTCGTGGCCGTCGACAACACCCTCGCCACCCCGCTCGGCCAGCGCCCGCTGGAGCTGGGCGCCGACTTCTCGGTGGCCAGCGACACCAAGGGCATGACCGGCCACGGCGACATCCTGCTCGGCCATGTGACCTGCCGCGACTCCGAGCTGGCGGCGGGAGTACGGCGCTGGCGCAAGGTGGTCGGTGCGATCCCCGGCCCCATGGAGGCCTGGCTCGCTCACCGCTCCCTGGCAACGCTGGAGCTGCGGATCGAGCGGCAGTGCGCGAACGCCCTCGTGCTTGCCGAGGCTCTCGCCAAGCAGCCCGAGGTGAGCGGGCTGCGTTATCCCGGTCTGCCTACGGACCCCTCGTACTCGATCGCCGTGCGGCAGATGCGGCGCTTCGGTTCCGTCGTCTCGTTCGTGCTGGCGGATCGCGGGACTGCCGAGCGCTTCCTCTCGGCACTGCATCTCGCCGAGGACGCCACCAGCTTCGGAGGCGTACGCTCCACCGCCGAACGCCGGGCCCGCTGGGGCGGCGACGCCGTACCGGACGGCTTTATCCGCTTCTCCGTCGGCGCCGAGAACGCCGCCGACCTGGTGGCCGACGTCGAACGCGCCCTGGCCGAGGCCGTCACCGGGAGCTGATCTCCCACGCCGGTACGGTACGGACGGTCCGAGCCTCCCCCCTCGTGGCTCGGACCGTCCCGGTTCTCCGCCTTCTCCTCGCGAAGAACCGCCTCGACAAGGCTAGTTGACTCTGCGTCAGTGTCCAATCACAGTAGCGGCAGCGACCTATCGACATATTTATAGTTGTCCGGGTCCGACGAGTCACACGCGTGAGAGGGGACGGACATGGACCTGACCCTGTTGCGCACCTTCGTCACCGTGCACCGCGCGGGCTCGTTCACCCGAGCCGCCGCGCTTCTCGGCCTCTCCCAGCCCGCCGTGACCTCGCAGATCCGCACCCTGGAACGGCAGCTGGGCCGCCCACTCTTCCTCCGCCGCGCCCGTGGCGTGACACCCACCACCATGGGCGACGAGCTCGCGCACCGGGCTGCTCCCCACCTGGACGCGCTCGTCGAGATCGCCGAGACCGAGCTCGACGAGGAGTCGGGCGTTCGGACGCTGCATCTTGCGGGACCACCGGAGTTCGCCTCGTTGCGGGCTCTGCCGGCCCTCACCCCACTGATCACCCAGGGGCTCGCACTGCGCAGCTCGTTCTCCGCAGACACCGACGAGGCGCTCGACGGTCTGGCCGCCGGTCACCATGACCTGGCCATCGTGACGGCCCGCCCGCGCGGTGGGCTGCTCACCGCCACGCCGCTCTGCGACGAGGAACACGTTCTGGTCGCAGCACCCCGATGGGCCGGACGTCTCGGACCGGGAACGCTGCGCCGCAACGGCCCGGTGGTCCTGGAGCAGCTTCCGGTGGTCGAGGTGCATGAGAGCCTGCCCCTCGTCTCCCGCTATTGGGCAGCGGTCTTCGACAGCCGCCCCGCGGCAACCGGGGCCGTCATCGCACCCGATCTGCGCGCGGTCCTGGAATGCACGGCGGCGGGGGCCGGGCTCGCCGTGCTGCCCCGGTATCTGTGCGCGGGCGCACTGGAACGGGGTGAGGTGGTGGCGCTGCTCGATCCCCCGGTGCCGCCCCTGCGTACGTACTTCCTGGCTGCGCGGACCGGCACGCTCGCTCTTCCGCATCTCGCTCGGGCGCACGATTTACTTCTGCGCGCCGCCGCCGACTGGTGACCGCAGGACGGTCCAGCAGGCCTCAGGTGTTTCAGAACCGGTTCTGCGGGCCACTCTCTTGCCATGACCGAACGTCCTGTGGTCAAGCGCACCGCACGCGCCGTCCTGCTCGATGGCAACGACCTCATCCTCATCAAGCGCACCAAGCCGGGGGTGGACCCGTACTGGCTCACACCAGGTGGCGGGGTCGAGCGCGAGGACGCCACTGTCGTCGAGGCCCTGCACCGCGAGCTGGACGAGGAGCTCGGCGCCAAGGTCACCGATGTGGTGCCCTGCTTCGTCGACACCGTGGAGCACATCGAGGGCGGCGGCGTGAAGGGCGTCAAGGTCCAGCACTTCTTCGTCTGCCGACTCGAATCGATGGACCTGTCCCTGCGTCACGGCCCCGAGATCGACGACCCCTGCGGGGAGTACGACGTCGTGCGGGTGCCGTTCAGCAGGGTCGGGATCGCTGCCGTGCACCTCGTGCCGCTCTCACTGCGGCACTACCTGGACGGCAATATCGAGGGTGTGCGAGCAATGCACGCACCCGACCTGGGCTGATTCCCCGAAGGCGTACCGACCTGGGGCGGCACCACGGGTCCGGGCCGGTTCGCAGGGGCAGCAGCCGGATCGCGGGGCGAACGGTCCCGCTTCCGAGCCACTCGTACGCCGAGGCCAGTACACGGGGATACTCCCCTCGGCAGATGACCCTTCACGCGGTCCGCTGCACCGTGTTTCACGTGAAACCACTGAAGCGCCGCACCCGCAGAAGCCTGCTCGTCGCCCACGTATCCGTATCCGTCAGCTGGCTCGGTCTCACCGTCGGTCTGCTGACGCTCGGCATCACCGCTTTCTCGACCGGCGATCCGGTCACGGCGCAGGCGGCCACCAGGGCCATGAAGATCTTCGGTGACTGGCTCGTCGTCCCGGTCGCGCTGGGGTCCCTGCTCACCGGCCTGATCCTGTCCCTCGGCACCCCCTGGGGACTGGCCAGACATCGCTGGATCTGGGTGAAGTTCTGGCTCACCCTGGTCGCGACGGGACTGTCGGTCTTCTCGTTGCGCCCCGGTATCAACGAAGCGGCGGAACGCGGGGCTGCCGACATCAGCCTTGTCGTGGCACCTTCGGTCGCCACGGCGACCTATCTGTTCATCACCGCAATCTCCGTACTGAAGCCCTGGGGGCCTACTCGACGCGGCCGACGGCTGCGTATCTCGAACAGATCCGTTAAAGCGGTGGACGAGCGATCACCGAGTCGGACAGCCTGACCCCTATGCCCAGCTCATTGACCCGCCCGCTCGCCGACCTACCCGTCCGGCGTCTCACCCGGGATGATCTGGTCCCGTGCGCCGATCTCAGCGAGGAACGCGGCTGGCCCCGCGATGAGCACCGATGGGGACTACTCCTCACCGCGGGGACGGCCTACGGCATCGACGATCCCGAGGGCAAGGGTCTGATGGCGACCTGCGTGGTGACCTCGTACGGTCCGGACATGGCGGCCATCGGCATGCTTCTGGTCGCCGGGCGCTACGGCCGCCAGGGGGTCGCGCGACACCTGATGCACCGGGTGATCGACTCGACCGGGGGCGCTCCGCTCAGCCTTTACGCAACACCGGCAGGCCGCCCGCTCTACGAGGAGCTCGGTTTCAGGACGGTGGGACGGACCCAACGAGTGAGCGGGCACTTCCGGCCGGCCTCGGAGCCGGGCAGCCGCACCACGGGGGGTCAGCCGGGCCCGGATGACGTTACGGGCCTGACTGTCCGCCCTGCCACGGCGGGGGATCTGCCCGCCATGCTGCATCTGGACTCGGAGGTGTCCGGTCTCGACCGGATGCAGCTCCTGGCCCGTCTCCCGGCCTTCGCCGACCATCTGCGCGTGGCCGAGGACAACGGGGAACTCATCGGGTACGCCGCGCTGTGGCCCAGCTCGGACAACCATGTGGTCGGGCCGCTGATCGCGCGGGACACCGCCACGGCGAAGCTGCTCGTCATCTCGCTCGCCGGGGCGACGGACCGTCCACTGCGCGCGGACGTCGATGCTCGTCACGAAGAACTGCTGGCCTGGTTCGCGGAATGTGGTCTGGAGCCGGGCTCGTCGACCACGATCATGACCCTCGGCACCCCGCCACCACCGGGGGACTGGACACGGCGTTTCGCACCGCTGAGCGTGGCAACGGGCTGAAGCGCTGCCGATACTCCGCCCGCCATCGGTCGCCCCGGTCCGGTCTCAGTCGTCGAAACACACGGTGAGCCGGACGTCGGCGTCCTCATGGACGGCGGCGAGAGCATCCCTCACGGACGACACCGGCCTCCAGGCACCGTCCGGCGGCACGGCCTCGCGCCGGGGTCATCCGCTGCAGCCGGTAGAAGCGGTCATCATCCCGCCGCTCCGTTCGCTCCCTATCCGGCCAGTCCATCGGGCCGGAGGCACCGGTCACGCCGGCCGCGGGATCGGCGGGGAGTCCCGCCCATCCGACAGCAAGTCCGGATCGACGGCCGCGGACCACACGTCCTCCGGCTGCGACTCTCGCGCCCGGCACGCGATGGACCCGTGAATGCCGGCTCCCATGGACGGAGATCCTCCGGGCACATGGGAACCGGCACCATCCAATTGCTTCTGCGCGCAGGCTGACTATCTGTGCATGCAGGGCGAACGGACCTCAGACCAGGCCTGCGACGGCGGTGGTCGCGAATCCGTGGTCCTGCTCGGGCGCACCGCCACCGACCCCGACGGCGCCGATCAGCCGGCCATCGCGATGGACCGGGACACCGCCGGCGATGAAGAGCAGCGGGCGGTCCAGTGCGGTCGGCAGGGTGTGGAAGAGTCCGCCCGGCTGTACCGCCTCGACGAGGTCGGCTGTGGAGGCGTCGAGCTGAAGTGCCGTGTACGCCTTGCGGGTGCTGGTCTCGCCGGCGATCAGAACGGCCCGGTCGTCGCGGCGGAAGGCCAGCAGGTGGCCTCCCGCGTCCAGGACGGTGACGGCTGCCGCGACGCCTGCGGCTTCGGCGGCCGTACGGGCTGCGTCGATCAGCGCCTCCGCTTCCTGCGTGGTCAGCGGGGCTACAGCGGCGGTGAGCGTGCTCATGGGGGTGTCTCCTTGATGTGGTGCGGTGAGGGGTGTGGGGGATACGGAGTCGTCACTGCCGGGCGGCCACGGGTATGGCCGCCGACTCCGGGGTGTGGGGGATACGGAGCCGTCAGTGCCGGGCGGCCACGGGTACGCCGGCCGGCTCCGGGGTGTGGGCGGTCACGAGGCGGCTTCGAGTGGTCGTACGGCGCTCCAGGGTGCTGGAGACGACGGCGAGCACCAGCGCGGAGGCGGCGAGCACGGCACCGACCCAATTGGGTGCGGTGTAGCCGAGACCGGCTGCGATGACGATGCCGCCGAGCCATGCGGACAGGGCGTTGCCCAGGTTGAAGGCGCCGATGTTCACCGCGGAGGCGAGGGTCGGGGCCCCGGCCGCCTGGTCGAGCACCCGCTTCTGCAGCGGGGGCACGGTCGCGAAGCCCAGGCCACCGATCAGGAAGATGGTGACGGCTGCCGCGATCTGGTTGTGGGCGGTCAGCGTGAACAGCAACAGGACGACGGCGAGGCCACCCAGCGACACGTACAGCAGGGGCATCAGGTGGCGGTCTGCGAACTTGCCGCCGAGCAGGTTGCCTCCGACCATGCCGAGGCCGAAGAGCACCAGCAGCCAGGTGACGGAGGAGGCCGAGTAGCCGGCGATCTCCGTCATCATCGGCGTGATGTAGGTGATCGCGGCGAAGACCCCTCCGAAGCCCAGCACGGTCATCGCCATGGCGAGCAGTACCTGCACGTTACGGAAGGCAGCGAGCTCGTGGCGCAGTCGGACACCTTCGGGGCGGGGCTGGTCGGGAACGAGCCGGGCCACGCCGAGCAGACCGATGACGCCGAGAGCGGCCACGACGAAGAACGTGCTCCGCCAGCCGACGCTCTGACCGATGTAGGTGCCCAGCGGCACACCGACGACATTGGCGACGGTGAGCCCCGTGAACATCATGGCGATCGCGCCGGCCTTCTTGTGCGGGGCGACCAGGTCGGCTGCCACCACCGATCCGATGCCGAAGAACGCGCCGTGGGCGAGCGAAGCGATCACCCGGCCCGCGAGCATCACTCCGAAGACGGGAGCCGTCGCGGAGACCACGTTGCCGATGACGAACAGCGCCATGAGGATCATCAGCATGCGTTTGCGGCTGACCTTGGTGCCGAGGAGGGTCATCAGCGGGGCTCCGATGACGACACCGAGCGCGTAGCCGGTGACGAGGAAGCCCGCAGTCGGGATCGAGACCTGAAAGTCCGCAGCCACCTCGGGGAGCAGCCCCATGATCACGAACTCGGTCGTTCCGATACCGAATGCCCCGATGGCGAGGGCGAGGAGCGCGAGCGGCATGGGTTTCACCTTCCCTGGAGATTGCGTCTGCGCCTTACGAGCGTCCACAATAATTGCAGGCGCGGGTTAATTGCAAGCGCGAGCTATTGCGCTCGTCGCCTATCCTGGACGCAAGCAACTCCGGCACGGAGGAGAGACCCATGACAGCGACGGACCCGGCCCTGACCGCCCTTTCCCAGGGCTGGTGCGCGCTCTCCCTGCTCCACGGGAAGATCGAGGCCCACATCGAACGGGCCCTGCAGACCGGGCACGGCCTCAGCGTGCGGGAGTACTCCCTGCTGGACGTCCTGAGCCGCCAGCACAACGGACCGGGCGGCCATCTGCAGATGAAGCAGGTGGCCGACGCCGTCGTGCTCAGCCAGAGCGCCACCACCCGTCTGGTCACCCGCCTTGAGGACCGGGGCCTGCTGACCCGGTACCTCTGCGACACCGACCGGAGGGGCATCTACACCGATGTCACCGAAGCCGGCCTCACACTGCTCTCCGAGGCGCGGCCGACCAATGACACCGCGCTGAGGGCCGCACTGGACGAGGCCGCCAAGAACCCCGAACTGGCCCCGCTCGTCCGGACGGTCGAGGAGCTGAAGGTTCCCGCATAGAGGGTCCCGCCACTGGGTCGCGGCGTAGGCTGCCGATCATGAGCGATCCGGAAATCCGTCCTGCGGCCGTCGGCGATCTCTCCGAGATCGTGGCCATGCTCGCCGACGATCCGCTGGGTGCCCAACGCGAGTCACCGGACGACCTCGCCCCTTACCTCGCGGCGTTCCGCCGGCTGACCGACGATCCCCATCAGCATGTGATGGTCGCCGTACGCGCGGACCGCGTCGTCGGGACACTCCAGCTGACCGTGATCCCAGGGCTCTCCAGGCGCGGCTCGACACGGTCGGTGATCGAGGGCGTCCGCGTTCACACGGACGAGCGCGGCAGCGGTCTCGGTACGCAGCTGATTCAGTGGGCCGTGGATGAATCACGACGACAGGAATGCCAGCTGGTTCAGCTGACGTCCGATGCGACTCGGACCGACGCTCATCGCTTCTATGAACGGCTCGGCTTCGTGGCCAGCCATGTGGGCTTCAAGCTCGCCCTTTGACCGAGGTTCCCGTCTCGGAGGAGTCGATTGTGCACCGCATCAGCGACGAACAGCGCCGCATCAGGATCGGCCGCCGCCACCTTCTCGCCCCCTCGGTGCGGTCCGAGTCCCCCGTCGCCGTGGCCGACGCCGTCGTCGCCCTGCACGCCACCGACGCGGCCACCGTCTTCCTCTCCACCTGCGCACGTCTCCGGGAGCCGGACGTCGCCCTGGTGGAGCAGCACCTCTACGAGGACGTCTCCCTGGTCCGGCTGCTCTCCATGCGCAACACCCTGTTCGTCATGTCGCAGGAGATGGCCCCGTGGGCCGAGGCCTCCAATGCGCGCGCTGTCGCCGCCAAAGAACGCCGGAATCTCCTCAAACACCTGGCGGAGGACGGCAACGGGCTGGACGACCAGTGGCTGACCGGCACCGAGAAGTCCGTCCTCGCAGCCCTCGCAGTCCGCGGCTCCGCCACAGGCAGCGAGCTCTCCGCCGCCGTACCCGCTCTGCGCACCAAGATCACGCTCTTCCCCGGAAAGAAGCAGGAAGCTGTGCAGGGCGTGGCCTCACGGGTCATCCGTGTGCTGGCAGCCGAAGGGCGGATCCGCCGGGACCGGCCACGCGGCTCCTGGACCTCCAGCCAATTCCGGTGGACGGCATCCTCGCCACGGCCCGCACAGGACACCGGCCGGGCTCAGGCGGAGCTGGCCTTGCGCTGGCTCCGCTCCTACGGCCCCGCGTCCGAGGGAGACCTCAAGTGGTGGACGGGCTGGGGGATCGGCCAGGTGCGCCGGGCACTGGCAACAGCAGGGGCGGAAGAGGCACGGCTCGACAGCGGCGCCACGGCCTGGATCGCGCCGCAGGACTACGAACCCGATCCGGCGCCCGAGCCCTGGGCCGCGTTGCTGCCCGCACTTGATCCGAGTGCCATGGGGTGGGCCGATCGCGGCTTCCACCTTCCCGCCGAGCACCGGGAAGCGCTCTTCGACCGTTCCGGCAATGTCGGCCCCACCGTGTGGTGGAACGGCCGGATCGTGGGCGGATGGGCTCTGCGAGGCGACGGCGAGCCGGTGTGGCGGCTCCTCACCGACGCGGGCCGCGATGCCTCCGCCGCAATCGAGACAGAGGCATCACGGCTTGCGGGCTGGGTGGGCGAGGCACGGATCACGCCCCGCTTCCGCACGCCGCTGGAAAGGGAGTTGACCGCCTGACCGGCCCGCCGCCCGTTTCACGTGAAACGGGCGACTCAACTCTCCGAGCAGCTCAACGCCCACCCACTCAGCTTTCCAGGCCTCGCCATCCGTCCGCGTCCACGCCACCCGGAACGGCCGCAGCGGGATCGTACGGCTCACGTGTGAAGACGAACGAACCAAGATCCAGATGGTTCACGCTGCCGTCGCTGTTCCGCACCACGCTCAGCGTCTCCCCCGCGTAATAGCCGTCCAGCCCGATCCAGGTCCCGTCCGGACGGGCGGTGAAGCGGGCCCCGCGGCCCTGACCGTTCAGCGTCCGCAGCTCCAGCCCCCGGTCCGGGGTCAGTCGCAGGACGTTCGGACGGGTACCCCAGTACCAAGGGCCGGTAAGTGCCAGAAGCTCCGCATCCACCTCGGGCAACGGGCGCCACGGCTCCGGGATACGGGGCTCCGCCTCGGCAACGATGTCGACGAGTTCGGCGGCCACCTCACCGACCAGCACGCCGGACGTGACATTGGCGACCGCGACAGCAGCCACATCATCCTCGACGCTGAACCAGAGCGCCGCCAAGAAGCCGGGGAGCGACCCCGTGTGCCCCATAAGTGTGCGGCCCTTCCTCCGGACCACCTGAAGGCCCAGCCCGTAATGCCCGTCCCAGTCCCCGGACTCGGGCGGAGCCGCCGGCTCCCGCATCTCCGCCACGGATGCGGCCGAGAGCACCCGGTCGTCTCCCTCTGCAAGAAAGGCGGCGAAACGCAGAAGGTCGGCGGTGGTGGACCAGAGCTGACCGGCCGGCGCCATCAGCCCCAGGTCCTCGGCCGGTTCGGGCAGCATGACGTCCGCCCAGGGATGCACGGCCCAGCCACCGGCGTGCGGAGCCTGCGCCTGCGGGCTCGTCCGGTGCATGGCCAGCGGCTCCAGGATCTCTCTGCGCAGCACCTCGGCCCACGACGCTCCGCGGGCCGCTTCGATCAGCGCTCCGAGCAGTGTGTAGCCCGGGTTCGAATAGTGATGCCGGCGGCCGGGAGGGTGCATCCTGGTCCGGTCACCGAGGACGTCCGCAAGGCCCGGCCGCAGACTGCCGGGTGTCCGTTCCCACCAAGGCGCGGGCGACTCGGCACCGAGCCCCGCACTGTGGCCGAGCAGTTGGTGAAGGGTGACGTCACCCGCGCCCGTACCGGGCAGATGCTTCTCCAGGGAATCGCCCAGGTCCAGCAGGCCCTCGTCCCGGAGCCGCAGGACCAGCACGGCGGTGAACGTCTTGGTGAGCGAACCGATCCTGAACTGTGTGTCCGTGTCCGGAGCATGGCCGTCGACACAGCTGCGGGAGCCGTCCCAGACGATGCGGCCCTGCCGTTGTACGGCAGCGGCAAAAGAAGGTGAGCGCCCCTCGGCCTGAGCCGTGGCGATGCGGTGCAGCAGCGCGCGCTGCGTGCCCGGCAGCAATTGTTCAGCGGGAGAAGTCATCGTCAACAACTACCTCCCGGACCGCCGTGGGGCGACTTCATTTCCGGTGCCGTCGCGGCCCTCTCAGCGCGATCGAGACCTTCGTCGAATGGGGTTGTCCACGAGGCGGCAGCCATGTCGACGGTCCCGGCCATCGGTGGCGGCGCACCGGCCACTGCCGCACGGAGAAGCGACGGTCTCGCGCCCGGACGACGAACTCCCGGAAGACGGCGGGCATTTCCTCTTGCCTAATGGTCAAGACTCGTTGACCATTGAGCACATGCCTGCCGACGAACTCCCCGAGACCCTTCACGTCACCACTGACGCGCAGTTGCGCGCCGTCTCCAATCTCACGCGTCACCGGATCATGGCCGTGCTCCGCTTCGAGCCGGCGACGATCACCCAGATCGCTGCCCGGGTGGGTCTCGCGAAGGGAAGTTCCAGTTACCACGTGCGACTGCTCGAACGGGCCGGCCTGGTGAAGGTCGTGCGGACGCGGAAGGTGCGGGGGGTCACCGAGCGGTACTACGCGATGGCCGCACGGACGATCGAGCTGCCCGATCCGGGGGTGGGGCAGCCGGATGTGCTGATGCGACATGCGGTGGCGGACCTGGAGTCGGCCCCTGTGGAGAGCGAACGACATGTAGGGATGGCGCATCTGCGGCTCACCGCCGAGCAGTTCACGGAACTGGGTGCGCGCCTGCAGGCACTGGCGGAGGAGTACCGCGAGCTGTCCGATCCGTCCCTGCCCGACGTATCGCTCGCCTTCGCACTGTTCCGGCCGGCGCGGCCGGAACCCCACGAGCAGACCGAAGAGGATGCCAAGTGAAGTCTGACGGAAGAAGGTTGCCCGCCGGGTTCGGCCGGCTGTGGACCGCGCAGACGGTGTCCTCGCTCGGTGACGGAGTGACGCATGGCGCGCTTCCGCTGCTCGCGTTGTCGCTGACGCGGGATCCGATGGCGCTCGCCGTCGTCACGGCCGCCGGCACGCTGCCGTGGCTGCTCTTCGGGGTGCTCGGCGGCGCACTGGTGGACCGCTGGGACCGCCGGCGCACGATGTGGGTCGCGGACGCCACGCGCGCGGCGCTGCTCGCGATACCGGCGGCGGCCGCCGCGCTCGACATGCTGAGCATTCCGCTGCTCGCGGCCGTCGCCTTCCTGCTCGGGGTCGGCGGGCTCTTCTTCGACACGGCAGCCACGGCTTATCTGCCGGATCTGCTCGGCCGCGACCCCGCGCTCCTGGAGCGCGCCAACTCCCGCCTGCGCGGAACCCAGACGGCCACGTCCGGCTTCGCGGGGCCGCCCCTGGGCAGTGCGCTGCTCACACTCGGGCGGGCGGTTCCCCTGCTCGCGGACGCGGTGTCGTTCGCGTTCTCCGCGCTGCTCGTCCGCTCGCTGCCCGCCGCGCCCCTGCCCGTACCGGAGTCCCGCGAGTCGCTGCTCCGGCAGGCCCGGGCCGGGGCCTCGTACGTCTTCCGGGATCGGTTGCTGCTCGGGCTCGCGCTCCGTCCAGCAGTGGGCAACGTCGCCTTCCTCGCCGTGGAGACGGTGCTCGCTCTCTTCGCTCGCGAGCGTCTCGGCATCGGCGCGTTCGGCTTCGGCCTGCTCCTGACCGCGGAGGCCACCGGCGGCCTGCTCGGCGCGGGCATCGCCTCCTTCCTCGGCCGGAGACTCGGCATAGGCACCGCGCTGACCTGCACGGCATCGATCGAAGGGCTTGCCATCCTGGGGCTTGCGGCTGCCCCGAATGCCTACCTGGCGGGACTCGCACTCGCCGTCTGCGGAGCGGGCATGGGTGCCACGATGGTGCTCGGTCCCTCCCTCCGACAGACGATCGTCCCCGCCCACCTGATGGGCCGGGTCGCCTCCACCTCTCGCATGCTCGCCATGTGCGCCGCCCCGTTCGGCGCCTTCTTCGGCGGCTGGCTGGCCACCGCGTATGACATACGCACCCCGCTGTACGCCGCCGCCGGTCTCCTCCTCGCCATGACCGCCGTCACGGCGACCATGACCGGCAACCGCCGGGTCGAGGCGGCCCTGCGCGCCGCAGCCCCGGCCGACGGACCGGAGCGCCCGGAGTCCGCGGATCCCGCCCGGGAAGGTGCGGCCGAATTGCCGTGATGCCTTCGCGGAAGCCGGCACGGCACGGCGGAGCCAGGGCCGATCGGTGGGCCGTCGTCAGCGTCGGCCCCGCGGGTCCGGCTGAACCCGACGTGGGTGACGCGCAGTCGGCCCACGGGCACGATGCATGGGCCGAACCGGCCCCGTGCCCACACCGGTCAGGTCTGCGCCATGTCCACGAAGCGCGAGTAGTGACCCTGGAAGGCGACCGTGATCGTCGCGGTCGGACCGTTACGGTGCTTCGCCACGATCAGGTCGGCCTCACCCGCACGTGGTGACTCCTTCTCATAAGCGTCCTCACGATGCAGCAGGATCACCATGTCGGCGTCCTGCTCGATCGATCCGGACTCACGAAGGTCGGAAACCATCGGCTTCTTGTCGGTGCGCTGCTCCGGTCCACGGTTCAGCTGGGAGAGCGCGATCACCGGCAACTGCAGCTCCTTGGCCAGCAGCTTGAGGTTTCGGGACATGTCCGAGACCTCCTGCTGACGGCTCTCGGCACGCTTCGAACCACCGGACTGCATCAGCTGCAGATAGTCGATGACCACCAGTTTGAGGTCGTTCCGCTGCTTGAGGCGCCGGCACTTGGCCCGGATCTCCATCATGGAGAGGTTCGGCGAGTCGTCGATGTAGAGCGGGGCCGCCGAGACGTCGGGCATCCGCCGCGCCAGCCGCGTCCAGTCCTCGTCGGTCATCGTGCCCGAGCGCATGTGATGGAGCGCCACCCGTGCCTCGGCGGACAGCAGACGCATCGCGATCTCGTTCCGGCCCATTTCCAGGGAGAAGATCACGCTGGGCAGGTTGCTCTTGATCGAGCAGGCCCGGGCGAAGTCCAGGGCGAGCGTGGACTTACCCATGGCGGGACGGGCAGCGATGACGACCATCTGTCCCGGGTGGAGACCGTTGGTCAGGGCGTCGAGGTCGGTGAACCCGGTCGGCACACCGGTCATCTCTCCGCTGCGGGACCCGATCGCCTCGATCTCGTCGAGCGCACCCTCCATGATGTCGCCCAGCGGCAGGTAGTCCTCACTGGTCCGCTGTTCGGTGACGGCGTAGATCTCGGCCTGGGCGGAGTTGACGATGTCGTCGACGTCACCGTCGGCCGCATATCCCATCTGCGTGATCTTCGTGCCGGCCTCGACGAGTCGCCGCAGGACGGCCCGCTCGTGAACGATCTCCGCGTAGTACGAAGCGTTGGCCGCGGTCGGCACCGACTGGACCAGGGTGTGCAGGTACGGGGCTCCGCCCACCTTGGTGATCTCGCCACGCTTGACCAGTTCGGCCGCCACGGTGATCGGGTCGGCCGGCTCGCCCTTCGCGTACAGGTCGAGGATCGCCTGGTACACGGTCTCGTGCGCGGGACGATAGAAGTCGTGGCCCTTGATGATCTCCACGACGTCGGCGATGGCGTCCTTCGACAGGAGCATGCCGCCGAGGACGGACTGTTCCGCGTCGAGATCCTGGGGCGGGACCCGCTCGAAACCGGGGGAACCGCCCTCCCATCCGCCGCTCTCCCGGCCTCGGTCGTGCTGCTCACCGCGGTCCCTGCCCTCGCCCCGTCGCTGGCGGGAAACAGGCAGCCGGTCGCTGGGACCGGTATCGGCCCAGGGATCGTCCAAAGGCTCGGGAATGCTCATCCGGCCACCACCTCCCGTCCGCTCCGCGGACCTAGCCGTGCCACTCTTTCTTACGGCACAGCACCGACAATCAGGACGCCCGACTCCGGTTCCGGTGTGTCGGGATCTGCGGGTTTCCAGGGCCGAAACGAGGTGGGGGCGCCGGACCACGGTAGGCGTCCCGGAAGCGTCAGCCAATCTGGTTATCCACAGGGCATGTGGACGACGGACCAGATGCTGTGGAGAACTCCCCGGAACCTGTGCACGGACCGGGGGACAGCACTGTGGACAAACTCATAGCGACGACACCAATAAGCACCTGACCTGCACTTTCTCCATCCACGGGCTGTGGGGGAGAAAAACTTTCCGAGTCGGCACAAGTTCCCGACAACCGGCACATGCCAGAACGTCACACCGTGGAGTGTGTAAGACTCTCTCGATGCTTGCGTCCATTACCTGTGGAAGATTAGATTGCCTCCCATGATCCAGGTACCGACGACCCCGCCGTCCCGTCGTCGGCGGCATGATCGCGAGATCATCGCCCTCGCCGTCCCCGCCTTCGGCGCACTCGTGGCCGAGCCGCTTTTCGTGATGGTCGACAGCGCCATCGTCGGCCATCTCGGCACTCCGCAACTGGCCGGCCTGGCCGTCGCCGCAGCCCTGCTGACGACCGCCGTCAGCATCTTCGTCTTCCTCGCCTACGCCACCACCGCGGCTGTCGCCCGGCGGGTCGGCGCCGGCGATCTGGCCTCAGCAATCCGCCAGGGCATGGACGGCATCTGGCTGGCGATTCTGCTGGGCCTTGCCGTCATCGCCCTCACCCTCCCCCTGGCTCCCTGGCTCGTCGAGGTGTTCGGCGCCTCCGACACAGCAGCCCCTTACGCCACCACCTATCTGCGGATCTCCAGCCTCGGAATCCCCGCGATGCTCGTGGTGATGGCGGCGACCGGTGTCCTCCGGGGCCTGCAGAACACCCGCACTCCGCTCTACGTCGCCGTCGGCGGATTCGCTGCCAACGCGGCCCTCAACGCAGCCCTCGTCTACGGTGCCGGGCTCGGCATCGCAGGATCGGCCTGGGGCACGGTGATCGCTCAGATCGGGATGGCCATCGTCTATCTCGTGGTCGTGGTCCGCGGCGCACGGCGCCACGGAGCGTCCCTGCGTCCCGACATCGCAGGCATCAGGGCCAGCGCCCAGGCAGGTGTCCCCCTCCTGGTCCGTACCCTGTCGCTCCGCGCCGTCCTGCTCATCGCCACGGCCGTCGCCGCCCGGCTGGGCGACACCGACATCGCGGCGCATCAGATCATTCTGTCGCTGTGGAGCCTGATGGCTTTCGCGCTGGATGCCATCGCCATCGCCGGGCAGGCCATCATCGGACGCTACCTGGGAGCGGATGACACCAAGGGCGCGCGCGAGGCCTGCCGCCGCATGGTGCAGTGGGGCGTCGTCTCCGGGGTGGTGTTCGGAGCCCTGATCCTTCTCGCCCGTCCTCTGTTCGTCCCTCTCTTCACCAGCGATCGGTCCGTGCAGGACACACTGTTCCCGGCCCTGCTGGTGGTAGCTCTGACGCAACCGATCGCCGGGGTCGTCTTCGTCCTGGACGGCGTCCTGATGGGCGCCGGGGACGGGCCCTATCTGGCCTGGGCCATGCTCATCACCTTGACCGTCTTCGCCCCGGTGGCCTTGCTGGTACCCGTCCTCGGGGGCGGCCTGACCGCGCTGTGGGGTGCGATGACGCTGATGATGCTCGTTCGCATGGCAACCCTCTGGCTTCGCGTCCGTTCCGGCGCCTGGATGATCACCGGGGCCACCCGCTGAGGGCTCATGGCTGCCTGTTTCACGTGAAACAGGCAGCCATGAAGACAGGAAGACGTGAAACCCGGCTGCCCGGGACAACGGCGAAGGGCCGCACCCAGAGGGTGCGGCCCTTCACTGTTCTGCTGAGGTGCGGCCCAATCAGGCAGCAACAACCTCGATGCCGAGCTTCGCAGCGACCTCGGGGTGCAGACGCACGGACACCTGGTGTCCGCCGAGCGTCTTGATCGGCGAGCCGAGCTCGACGCGACGCTTGTCGACATCCGGGCCACCGGCAGCCTTGATCGCCGAGGCGATGTCGGCCGGGGTGACAGAGCCGAAGAGACGGCCGGCGTCGCCGGAGCGAACGGCCAGACGGACCTTCACGGCCTCGAGCTTGGACTTGATCTCGTTGGCCTGCTCGATCGTGGCGATCTCGTGGATCTTGCGGGCGCGGCGGATCTGCGCCACGTCCTTCTCGCCACCCTTGGTCCAGCGAATGGCAAAGCCACGCGGAACCAGGTAGTTACGGGCGTACCCGTCCTTGACGTCAACGACGTCGCCAGCAGCACCGAGGCCGGAGACCTCGTGGGTGAGGATGATCTTCATGATTCGGTCACCCTTCCCTTATCGCGCGGTGGACGTGTAGGGCAGCAGCGCCATCTCACGGCTGTTCTTGACAGCCGTGGCGACGTCACGCTGGTGCTGCGTGCAGTTGCCGGTGACGCGGCGGGCACGGATCTTGCCGCGGTCGGAAATGAACTTCCGCAGCATGTTCGTGTCCTTGTAGTCCACGTACTGGGTCTTGTCCTTGCAGAACGCGCAGACCTTCTTCTTAGGCTTGCGCACAGGCGGCTTCGCCATGGTGTTTCTCCTGTGTGATCAAGAAGTGGGGGTACGAGCTGCCCTAGAAGGGCGGCTCGTCCGAGTAGCCGCCGCCAGAACCGCCGGAGCCGCCGGAGCTTCCGCCCCAACCGCCTCCGCCGCTCTGCTGGCCCCCGCCCTGCTGGCCGCCGGCCGGCGCGCTCGTGGCCCACGGGTCGTCGGCGGGAGCGCCGCCACCACCCTGCTGGCCACCAGCACCGGGACCGCCGCCCCAGTTACCGCCACCCTGCTGACCGCCGCCGTATCCACCCTGGCCCTGGCCGCCCTGACCACCGCGACCGGTGGTCTTGGTGACCTTGGCGGTGGCGCTCTTGAGACTGGGGCCGACTTCCTCGACGTCCAGCTCGTAGACCGTGCGCTTGACGCCCTCGCGGTCTTCGTACGACCGCTGCTTCAGCCGGCCCTGCACGACAACGCGCATGCCTCGCGTGAGCGACTCGGCGACGTTCTCCGCCGCCTGACGCCAGACCGAGCAGGTGAGGAACAGGCCTTCGCCGTCCTTCCACTCATTGGTCTGCCGGTCGAAGATGCGGGGAGTGGACGCGACGCGGAACTTCGCGACCGCCGCACCGGACGGGGTGAAGCGCAGCTCGGGGTCGTCGACGAGATTGCCGACGACCGTGATGACGGTCTCGCCTGCCATGGATGAACCTCTCGGCGGGGATTGCTTCTGGCTGCTTGCTGCTACTCGAACCCGATGACCACTGAGCTAGAAGCTCAGTGGATCTCGGGACGGAGGACCTTGGTCCGGAGGACCGACTCGTTCAGGTTCATCTGGCGGTCGAGCTCCTTGACGACCGCAGGCTCGGCCTGCAGGTCGATGACCGAGTAGATGCCCTCGGGCTTCTTCTTGATCTCGTAAGCGAGCCGACGACGGCCCCAGGTGTCGACCTTCTCAACCTTTCCTTCGCCCTCACGGACGACGGAGAGGAAGTTCTCGATCAGCGGGGAGACTGCTCGCTCCTCGAGATCGGGGTCGAGGATGACCATCACCTCGTAGTGACGCATGTGGAACCCACCTCCTTTGGACTCAGCGGCCACGGTCGTTCCGTGGCAGGAGGGTCGTGATGCGTGAAGCATCAGTGTCTCCGAGTAAAACAGCCGCCACTGACAACACCCTCCGTCGAGGAGGGGCTGACTGTGCTGGCCTGGGCAGACACCGGTGCAGACCGTACAGAGTACCCGTAGACCGGCTTCCGGTTGAAATCCGGTGGTCAGGAGACGCAATCTGTACACATCGGGTGTGAGCGGCGCCACGATGCGCCGCCTTTCGGCCAGGAGGTATTCCATGGCACAAGCAATGCGATCCCGCTCCCGCTCCTCCGTCTCCCTCTTCGCGACGGACGGCAGGCCCCACCCCCTCCAGGACGCCCTGGTGGCCGTGACCGTGGTGCTCGGCGCCCTCGCGTTCGTGACGGCGATGTTCCACAGCCTGCATCTGGTCAGCTCATGGGCCGGACTCGTGGGAATCCTCACGGGCGGTTACGGGCTGTACATCTCCGCGACCACACGGGAGAGGTTCCCGCTGTTCATCGGCATGGGCGCTGCCGGCCTCGGGTTCTTCCTCGGCATGGCCCACGGCGGACTCTTCGGCGGCGTGATCAGCTGAGCGCGCCGCGGGAGCGTCCCGGCAGTCGGCGGGGCGGCGCCGTCCACGGACGGGGCCGCCCCGTACGCCATAGCGGGAGCGCACGGGTACGACGGGGCCAGACCGCGCGCTTCCGGGTCACAGTAGGCTTCGGCGCGAGAGCCGGAGCCCCTGACCCATGGGGACACACCTGCCGAGGAGCGCCCCGCATGAGCCTGACCCTGAGGACCATCAGCCGAGAGCAGCATCTGGCGTACATCCAGAGCCTGCCCGCGGCCAGTCACATGCAGGTCCCGGCATGGGCGGATGTGAAGGCCGAATGGCGCTCGGAGAGCCTGGGCTGGTTCGACAAGGGCGGCCAGCTCGTCGGCGCCGGTCTGGTGCTCTACCGGCAGCTGCCCAAGATCAAGCGATACCTCGCGTATCTGCCCGAGGGCCCGGTCATCAACTGGTACGCCCCCAACCTGAACGACTGGCTGCAGCCGATGCTCGCGCACCTCAAGCAGCAGGGTGCCTTCTCGGTGAAGATGGGCCCGCCCGTCGTGATCCGCCGCTGGGACGCCACCGCCATCAAGGCCGGCATCCAGGACCCGGACGTGAAGCGTCTGCGCGACGTCGAGGCCACCCACATCGAACCCCGGGCCTTCGAAGTCGCCGACCGGCTGCGGAAGATGGGCTGGCAGCAGGGCGAGGACGGCGGCGCCGGATTCGGTGACGTACAGCCCCGCTACATCTTCCAGGTGCCGCTGGCCAACCGCTCCCTCGAAGACGTGCACAAGGGCTTCAACCAGCTCTGGCGGCGCAACATCAAGAAGGCCGAGAAGGCCGGCGTCGAGGTCGTCCAGGGCAGCTACGCGGAGCTCGCCGAGTGGCAGCGGCTGTACGAGATCACGGCGGAGCGCGACCACTTCCGCCCGCGTCCGCTCGGCTATTTCCAGCGCATGTGGACGGCCCTCAACAACGAGGACCCCAACCGGATGCGGCTCTACTTCGCCCGTCACGAGGGCGAGAACGTCGCGGCCGCGACCATGCTGATCGTGGGCGGGCACGTCTGGTACTCCTACGGCGCCTCGGCCAACCACAAGCGTGAGGTCCGCCCCTCCAACGCGATGCAGTGGCGAATGCTGCGCGACGCGTACGCGATGGGTGCCACGGTCTACGACCTGCGCGGCATCTCCGACTCACTGGACGAGACCGATCACCTCTTCGGCCTGATCCAGTTCAAGGTGGGCACCGGCGGCCAGGCCGCGGAGTACCTCGGTGAGTGGGACTTCCCGCTCAACAAGCTGCTGCACAAGGCTCTCGACATCTACATGTCACGCCGCTGACCGGCCGCCGTTTCGCCGCGCAAGGCTGACGAAACCGGCTTTATTCGTTTCAATGGGCTCTTCCGGAAGCTGTTCCGGAAGCTCCGCACCCCTCTGACACCACCGCAGCCACCAGAAAGGTTCCGGACCGGCCATGGCGCTCTCCCTGTACGTCGACACCGCGCGCTGGCGGGCGCACCAGAAATCCGTGCTCGACCAGTTCCCCGGGCTCGTACCGGTCTGCAAGGGCAACGGGTACGGCTTCGGCCACGAGCGGCTGGCCGACGAGGCGATCCGCTTCGGCTCCGACATCCTCGCGGTCGGCACCACCTACGAAGCGGCCCGGATCAAGGACTGGTTCAGCGGTGATCTGCTGGTGCTCACGCCGTTCCGGCGGGGCGAGGAGCCGGTGCCGCTGCCCGACCGGGTCATCCGCTCCGTCTCGTCCGTGGACGGCGTGCACGCCCTGGTGGGCGCCCGGGTCGTCATCGAGTGCATGAGCTCGATGAAGCGCCACGGCGTCAAGGAGGAGGAGCTCGGGCAGTTGCACGCCGCCATCGAGGACGTACGTCTCGAAGGCTTCGCCCTGCACCTGCCGCTGGACCGCACGGACGGCTCGGACGCGGTCGAAGAGGTCATCGCCTGGATGGACCGTCTCCGGGCGGCCCGGCTGCCGTTGCACACCATGTTCGTGAGTCATCTGCGCGCCGAGGAACTGGGCCGGCTGCAGCAGCAGTTCCCGCAGACCCGGTTCCGCGCGCGCATCGGTACCCGGCTGTGGCTCGGCGACCACGAGGCCACGGAGTACCGGGGCGCGGTGCTTGACGTCACGCGCGTCGTCAAGGGCGACCGGTTCGGCTACCGGCAGCAGAAGGCCGCCTCCGACGGCTGGCTGGTCGTCGTCGCGGGCGGCACGTCGCACGGCGTGGGCCTGGAGGCCCCGAAGGCCCTTCACGGCGTGATGCCCCGCGCCAAGGGGGTCGCCCGGGCCGGACTGGCCACCGTCAACCGCAATCTGTCGCCGTTCGTCTGGGCCGGCAAGCAGCGCTGGTTCGCGGAGCCGCCGCACATGCAGGTGTCGATCCTGTTCGTGCCCTCGGACGCCGAGGAGCCGCGGGTGGGCGACGAGCTGGTGGCCCATCTGCGTCACACGACCACACAGTTCGACCGGCTCGTCGACCGCTGAGGCGCCCCGGGCCGCCGGTCGCTCAGTCGGCGGCCGGTGTGCCCGTCGTGCCCCACTCCACCCGCGGTCCCGCCTCCGTCAGCGCGGCATGGCGCGGCGGGTGCGCCGCCGCGTGACCCAGCACGAAGACGTCATCGGCCCCGTCGAGCACACCGCCCGACGGGTCGTCCGAACCGTCCTTCCGCACCACGTCGCGCTCCGGCATCAGGATGTCCCGTACGACCACGGCGCAGAGGTAGAGCGTGCCCAGCAGGTGCAGGACGATCGCCAGTTGATAGCCCTCCGTCGGCAGACCCTGGTGTTTGTCCCCGCTCGTCGTGTAGGCGAGGTACATCCAGATCCCCAGGAAGTACATGACCTCGCATGCCTGCCAGATCAGGAAGTCCCGCCAGCGCGGCCGGGCCAGCACCGCGAGGGGGATCAGCCACAGCACGTACTGCGGTGAATAGACCTTGTTGACGAGGATGAACACCGCGACGACGAGGAAGGCGAGCTGGGCGAACCGGGGCCTGCGCGGTGCCGTCAGTGTCAACGCCCCGATCGCCGCGCACAGGCCCACCGTCGCCAGCGTGGAGACGGTGTTGACCGTGGAGACCTCGATGGACTCACCGGTGCGCTGGGTGATGACCAGCCAGAAGGATCCGAAGTCGATCGAGCGTTCCTGGCTGAACGTGTAGAACTTCTTCCAGCCCTCGGGCGCGAACACCATCACCGGCAGGTTGACCACCAGCCAGGAGCCTGCGGCGCCGAACGTCGCCACCCCGAACTCCCGCCATTTCCCCGCCCGCCAGCACAGCACGAAGACCGGGCCCAGAAGGAAGACGGGATAGAGCTTGGCGGCCGTGGCCAGCCCGATCAGGATGCCGAAGGCGAGGGTGCGGCTCCGCGACCACATGAGCATCGCCGCGGCCGTCAGGGCTACGGCCAGCAGGTCCCAGTTGATGGTGGCCGTGAGGGCGAACGCGGGCGCCAGTGCCACCAGGAGACCGTCCCAGGGACGGCGGCGGTGCGTGCGTGCCACGCACACGGCGATGACTGCGGCGCAGATCATCAGCATGCCCGCGTTGACGAGCCAGTAAGCCTGTTCCTGGTCCTGGATGGAGCCACCCGGGGTGAGCCAGGCGGCGATCTGCATGAACACGCCGGTGAGGACCGGGTACTCCAGGAACTGCATGTCGCCGGGCAGCCGGTCGAAGTACGGCACCAGGCCCTCGGCGAACCCACGCCCCGAGTACAGGTGCGGGATGTCGGAGTAGCAGGCGTGGGTGTACTGGGAGCCCGCGCCTCTGAACCAGGCCCAGTTGTAGCAGGGCAGCTTCTGCACCATGCCGAGCGCGAACATCCCGATCGCCACCAGCGCGACGGCACCCACGGGCGTGAGCGCGGTGCTGCCCAGCCGCGCCCAGCGGCCCGACCTCCCGCCGATCAGCTCACTGCCGGCCGCGGCGACCTCGTCCTGGTGCGTGGGCCGTACGACAGACGGTTCCTGGTGCACGCTCGTATCCTCTGCGCTTGGCATGCCGCACATCCTGCCGTACCGACGTGTGGAAACGATGAGGGCCGCCACACCCTGGGGTGCCGCGGCCCTCGTCGCACTGCTCGGCTCACCTCGGTCCGCGACGGCGGACGAGTGGGGTGAGCCGCCGTCTAGCCGACCTGGCCGCCCCAGGGGTTGCCGTTGCCGTTCCCGGTGCCGCCTGTGTCGGGTGAGGGGCTGGCGCCTCCGGCAGTCTCCCCTTCCGTGGTCCCGGTCGTGGTCCCGGCGTCAGTGCCGCTCGTGGTTCCATCGGTCGTCCCGCTGTCGGTGCCCCCGTCGGTCCAGCCGGTGGAGTTGCCGCCGTTGTTGTTCTGGCAGGTCACGTCCCACGTACTGCACGTCTCGGTCGGGTCGGGCGTCGGAACGTCAGGTGTCGGAGACGGGGTGACCGTCGCCGTCTCGGAAGGCGTGGGCGTAGGCGTCGGGGTCGGGGTGGGGGTCGGCTCGGGGCTCTTCGCGCCGCCGCCGTAGACCGTGTCACCGATCGGCTCGGGCTTCGGGAAGGAGATCTTCTCCTGGCCCTCCATTGCCTCGGCCATGTAGTCGTGCCAGATCTTGGCGGGGAACGAGGCGCCGTGGATCTTCTCCTCGCCACCGGTGCCGTACATCTTCTCGAAGGCACGGTCCTTGTGGCTGTCGTCGTCGTCCATCCGGTACATGCTGATCGCGGTCGACAACTGCGGGGTGTAGCCCACGAACCAGGCGGACTTGTTGAAGTCCGTCGTACCCGTCTTGCCCGCGACGTCCCGTCCGGGCAGCCTGGCCGGCGTACCGGTTCCCTTCTCGACGACGTTCTTGAGTACGTCCGTCACGTTGTCGGCGATGACGTTGGAGAAGGCGCTCTTGGAGACCACCTTGTGCTGGTAGACGATCTCGCCGCGCTTCTTCACCTCGGTCACCGAGAAGGGCTCACGCTGCTGGCCACTGGCCGCGAACGTGGCGTACGCGCCCGCCATGCTGGTCGTGCTGGGCGTGGAGGTGCCGATGGAGAACGACGGGACGTGCGCGTCGGCCATGTACCGGTCGTCCTTCAGGCCGGCTGCCATGGCAGCCGCCTTCACCTTGTCGGTGCCGACGTCCATGCCGAGTTGCACGTAGGGCGAGTTGGCCGACACCCGCATCGCCTCACGAAGGGTGATATTGCCCTTCGACTCATTGCCGTCGTTGGTCTGGAGCCACTCCTTGCCGTTCTCGTCGGTCCAGATCTCGCCGTTGTACTTCTTGATCTTCAGCTTGTTGTTGCCGTTGTAGACGCTCTTCGGCGAGACCTTCGTACGCTCGGACTCGTCCTGCTCCGTGCCCCCCGAGGGGTCCCGCTTGCCGTACTCCATCGCGGCAGCCAGCACGAACGGCTTGAAGGTGGAGCCGACGGCGGCACCGGTGGGATCGGCGTTGCTGGTGTAGTGCTTCGTCGCGTCCTCACCGCCGTAGATGGCCTCGACGGCGCCGGTCTTCGGATTGACCGAGGAGCCGCCGAACTGAACGTGGGTGTCCGTCTTCGGGCGCTTCTTCGGGTCGATCTTCGTGTCGTAGATCTTCTTGACGGCCTTGCTGAGCTGCCCGACCTTCTTCTCGTCGAAGGTCGTGTGGATCTCGTAACCGCCCTGGGCGAGCTTCTCGCGGGTGATGCTCTTGTCGTTGTTGACGATGTAGGTGTTGGCCGTATTGACGAGGTAGCCGATCTGGCCGCCCAGCTGGGCGTTCTTCTTCGGCTTGTCGGGCATCGGGAACTTCGTGTACTTGGCCCGGTCCTCCTTCGACATCCGGCCGTCCTTCACCTCCTCGTCGAGGATCCAGCTCCAGCGCTTCTCGGCCCGGTCCCTGTTCTTCTGCGCGGTTGCCTCCACGGAGTCGATCTCCGGGGCACCTGCGGGGTCGTAGTAGCTCGCTCCCTTGAGCAGGGTGGCCAGGAAGGCGCACTGGCTCGGGTTCAGGTCCTTGGCGTCCTTGCCGTAGTACGTACGTGCCGCCGCCTGGATACCCGAGGCACCACGTCCGTAGTACGAGACGTTGAGGTACCCGGCCATGATGTCCTTCTTATCCATCTCGCTGCCGACCTTCAGCGTGATGAAGAGCTCCTGGAACTTACGGCTCAGACTCTGTTCCTGCGACAGCTGCGCGTTCTTCACGTACTGCTGGGTGATCGTCGAGCCACCCTGGGTCTGGCCGCCCTTGGCCATGTTGAACACGGCCCGGGCGATACCCATCGGGTCGATGCCGTGGTCGGTGTCGAAGGTCTTGTTCTCGGCGGAGATGACGGCGTTGCGCATCGCTTCCGGGATCTGGGCGTAGTCGATGATCTGACGGTTGACCTCACCGCCCGTGGCCACCATCTGCGAGCCGTCTTTCCAGAAGTAGACGTTGTTCTCCGCCCTCGCGGCCGCCTGGACCTGAGGCTTGGCGACCATCGCGTACGCGAGACCGGCGAGCCCCATCAGAAGGCCGAGAAAGCCGATACAGAGGCCGGAGACGAGCTTCCACGACGGCATCCAGCGCCGCAGGCCCTGCCTGCCGGAGCGCGGGTAGTCGATGAAGCGCTTCTTGCCCGGGCGCTGGCTGCCGCGCCCACGGCCCCTCCCGGGGCCCTCCTGGCCGCCCTCCCCGCCTCCGCGACGCCGGCCACCGCCGCCGTCGGAACCACCGCGGCCACCGCCGCCCCGCTGGGCGGCCCGCCTGGCCGCTGCACGCCCGCCGTACGGGGTCTCGTCCCCGTACGAATCGGAAGGTGATTCGGAAGTTACTCCGCGTGACGGTGCCGCGCGGCGTCCGGAGGACTGCTGGGCGGCTCGTCTGGCCGCGGCACGACCGCCACCTTGCGGTTGCGGCATCTTGCGACGGTGCTCGCTCATCGAACGACTACTCCTCGGGCAGGCGAGAGCGCCTGGAAGCGGCAGTTGAGATCCGGTCCCCCGAATTACGGACCAGCCCCGCGAAAGGCTCATCCGCAGTGCATCCGGTTAGTCCGCGAGAACTGACGCGCTCGGACGTCACACGGTTCCCGGTGGTCTGCATGCCGCACAGACTACGCACGGTCAAAACCCCCCCGGCGCCGAACTTCACCCCAAAATACGCAAGTCGGTTGCTACGAATTAGTGATGTGACGCCGCTCACTAAGGCCCCCCTTGTCGCAGCCCGGAGTCCGATCTATCGTGCTGATGTATCGAGTCGATACATCAGCTCGGTACATCGACTCGGCACACAGGCTCGGCACAGGGCACGCGAGAGCACTCGGAGAAGGAGGAGGCGAGGTTGAGCAGACGCTCAGGCATCCTCGAGTTCGCCGTCCTCGGACTGCTCCGCGAGTCCCCGATGCACGGCTACGAGCTGCGCAAGCGCCTCAACACCTCGTTGGGGATCTTCCGTGCCTTCAGCTACGGAACCCTCTACCCCTGCCTCAAGACGCTGGTCGCCAACGGCTGGTTGATCGAGGAGCCGGGGAATGCTCCGGCAGACCTTCCGCCCGGCGCCGGCCGTGCTGTGGCACCCGCTTCTTCACTGGCAGGGCGCCGCGCCAAGATCGTCTACCGGCTGACGGCAGAAGGTAAGGAGCACTTCGAGGAGCTGCTCTCGCACACGGGCCCCGACTCCTGGGAGGACGAGCACTTCGCTGCTCGTTTCGCCTTCTTCGGGCAGACGGAGCACGACGTGCGCATGCGGGTGCTGGAAGGCCGTCGCAGCCGGCTGGAGGAGCGTCTCGAGAAGATGAGCGCCTCTCTGGCCCGCACCCGCGAGCGCCTCGACGATTACACACTTGAGCTGCAGCGACACGGCATGGAGTCCGTGGAGCGCGAAGTGCGCTGGCTGAACGAGCTCATCGAGAGCGAGCGGTCGGGACGGGATCATCGACGATCCTCGCCCGAGGGCTCAGCTCAGCAGAACACCGCAGGAGAGCCGGACGGCCTGCCCCGGCGGGGTAACAACCCGCCGGATCCGTCCGGCGACACCGCCAAGTGAGTTCTCCGCAGATCCGCGGGGGCTCATCAGGAACATCCATTACACACAGGGAGCAACCGGAATGGGTTCGGTTCGCGTAGCCATCGTCGGCGTGGGCAACTGCGCCGCCTCGCTGGTCCAGGGCGTCGAGTACTACAAGGACGCCGATCCGGCCGGCAAGGTGCCCGGCCTGATGCACGTCCAGTTCGGCGAGTACCACGTCCGGGACGTCGAGTTCGTCGCCGCCTTCGACGTCGACGCGAAGAAGGTCGGTCTCGACCTCTCGGACGCCATCGGCGCCAGCGAGAACAACACCATCAAGCTCTGCGACGTGCCGAACGCCGGCGTCACCGTCCAGCGCGGCCACACCCACGACGGCCTGGGCAAGTACTACCGCGAGACCATTGAGGAGTCGGCCGAGGCCCCGGTCGACATCGTCCAGATCCTCAAGGACCGCAAGGTCGACGTGCTCGTCTGCTACCTGCCCGTCGGTTCCGAGGTCGCTGCGAAGTTCTACGCGCAGTGCGCCATCGACGCCAAGGTCGCGTTCGTCAACGCTCTTCCGGTCTTCATCGCCGGCACCAAGGAGTGGGCGGACAAGTTCACCGAGGCCGGTGTCCCGATCGTCGGCGACGACATCAAGTCGCAGGTCGGCGCCACCATCACGCACCGCGTGATGGCGAAGCTGTTCGAGGACCGGGGCGTCGTCCTGGACCGCACGATGCAGCTGAACGTCGGCGGCAACATGGACTTCAAGAACATGCTCGAGCGTGAGCGCCTGGAGTCCAAGAAGATCTCCAAGACGCAGGCCGTCACCTCGCAGATCCGTGACCGCGAGCTCGGTGCGGACAACGTCCACATCGGCCCGTCGGACTACGTGGCCTGGCTGGACGACCGCAAGTGGGCGTACGTGCGCCTTGAGGGCCGCGCCTTCGGTGACGTTCCGCTGAACCTGGAGTACAAGCTCGAGGTCTGGGACTCCCCGAACTCGGCCGGTGTCATCATCGACGCCGTCCGCGCAGCGAAGATCGCCAAGGACCGCGGCATCGGCGGCCCGATCCTCTCCGCGTCCTCGTACTTCATGAAGTCCCCGCCGGTCCAGTACTTCGACGACGAGGCCCGCGAGAACGTCGAGAAGTTCATCCGCGGCGAGGTCTCCAACTGACCCACCGGACACGGTGTGTCGGCGCGGCATGGTGAAGAGCGGCAACGCTCTTCGGCTCCGCACCGTTGAGGGTCCCCGGGCAATCCGCCCGGGGACCCTCAACGTATGTGACCCTTGCTTCCATGCCCGTCGCGCGTGACCTGCGCATACTCCTGCGCCTTCGGAACTTCCGCCGCCTGCTGGCCGTGCGGATCCTGTCCCAGTCGGCCGACGGCGTCTACCAGGTGGCCCTCGCGGCACATGTCGTCTTCTCCCCGGAGAAGCAGGCATCCGCCGGTGCCATCGCCTCCGCGATGGCTGTACTCCTGCTGCCCTACTCGCTCATCGGCCCCTTCGCCGGTGTGCTGCTGGACCGCTGGCCGCGTCGGCAGGTCTTCCTCTACGGAAATCTGTTGCGCGCCGCACTCGCCTGCTGCACCGCGCTCCTGATCCTCGGTTCCGCCCCTGACTGGCTCTTCTACGCTTCGGCGCTCTGCGTCACGGCGGTCAACCGCTTCGTCCTGGCCGGCCTCTCCGCTGCGCTGCCACGTGTCGTCGACCGGGATCTGTTGGTGATGGCCAACTCGCTGTCGCCGACCGCGGGCACCCTGGCCGCCACCGCGGGCGGCGGTCTCGCCTTCGCCGTACGGCTCCTGCTCGCCGATTCCGACGCCGCGGTGGTACTCCTGGGAGCGGGGCTCTACCTCGCCTCTGCACTGGCGTCCCTGAGCCTCGCGTCGGGCCTGCTGGGGCCGGACAGGAGCGGGAGTCACCTTCGGCTGCGTACAGCCCTGGCCACCACCGCACGCGGCCTCGGTCATGGCCTACGCCATCTCGCGGCGCGACGGAGTGCCGCCCAAGCACTGGCCGCCATGACGGTGCTCCGCTTCTGTTACGGGGCGCTGACGGTCATGGTCCTGATGCTGTGCCGATACGCCTGGGCCGATCACGACTCCGACGGGCTCGCACTTCTCGGCCTGGCGGTCGGAGCGTCCGGGGCGGGGTTCTTCGCCGCGGCCGTGCTGACTCCCTGGGCCGCGGGACGCCTGGGCAGGTTCCGCTGGATGGTGGTGTGCGCTACGGCCGCGGCCGTCCTTGAGCCGGCACTTGGCCTCTGGTTCAGGCCCCTGCCGATGCTCATCGCGGCGTTCGTGCTCGGACTGGTCACCCAGGGGGCGAAGATCGCGACGGACACCGTGGTTCAGACAGCGGTGGACGACGCGTTCCGTGGCCGGGTCTTCTCGCTCTATGACGTGTTGTTCAACGTGGCGTTCGTGGGTGCCGCCGGGGCCTCTGCGCTGCTCCTGCCCGACGATGGGAGATCGGCGACAGTGGTGATCGGCGTGGCCGTGCTCTACGCATTGGTGGCAGCGACGCTGTTCCGATGGAGCAGGGCCGACTGACGGCCGTTGTTTCACGTGAAACAACGGCGTCGGCATCACCATCGCTGGGCATGTTTCACGTGAAACATGCCCAGCGGCTCTCCAGCCAGAGCGGGCCTTCGCGGCCTCAGCTCTGCGCCGCCCACCATTTCTTGAGCTCTGCCACGGCCGCGTCATGCTCCATCGGCCCGTTCTCCAGCCGGAGTTCAAGCAGGAACGCATAAGCCTTGCCGATGACCGGCCCCGGTCCGACGCTCAGGATCTCCATGATCTCGTTCCCGTCCAGATCCGGCCGGATCGAATCCAGTTCCTCCTGGTCCTGCAACTGGGCAATGCGCTCCTCCAGCCCGTCGTAGGTCCGCGAGAGGGCACTGGCCTTGCGCTTGTTCCGCGTGGTGCAGTCCGAGCGGGTCAGCTTGTGGAGGCGCTCAAGGAGGGGCCCCGCATCACGCACATAGCGACGGACCGCCGAGTCGGTCCACTCCCCGTCGCCGTACCCGTGGAAGCGAAGATGCAGTTCCACCAGCTTCGCGACGTCCTTGACCATGTCATTGGAGTACTTGAGCTCGGTCATTCGCTTCTTGACCATCTTGGCACCCACCACCTCGTGGTGATGGAACGAGACCCGTCCGTCCTTCTCGAAGCGGCGGGTCCTCGGCTTGCCGATGTCATGGAGAAGGGCAGCAAGGCGCAGAACGAGGTCCGGCCCGTCCTCCTCCAGAGCGATCGCCTGCTCCAGGACGGTCAGGGAGTGCTCGTACACGTCCTTGTGACGGTGATGCTCGTCACTTTCCAACCGGAGCGCGGGAAGCTCGGGAAGGACCTGCTCGGCGAGCCCCGTGTCGACGAGGAGTGCCAGCCCCTTACGGGGGTGCGAAGAGAGCAGGAGTTTGTTGAGCTCCTCCCTCACCCTCTCGGCGGAGACGATCTCGATCCGGCGCGCCATCTCCGTCATCGCGGCGATGACGTCCGGAGCGACCTCGAAGTCCAGCTGCGCGGCGAAACGCGCGGCACGCAGCATGCGCAGGGGGTCGTCGGAGAAGGAGTCCTCGGGCGTTCCAGGGGTGCGCAGCACCCGATCCGCGAGGTCCGCGAGGCCACCATGCGGATCCACGAACTCCTTCTGCGGCAGAGCGACCGCCATCGCGTTGACCGTGAAGTCGCGGCGGACGAGGTCTTCCTCGATGGAGTCACCGTAGGAAACCTCAGGCTTTCGCGAGGTCCTGTCGTACGCCTCGGACCGGTATGTGGTGACTTCGATCTGGTAGCCGTCCTTCTGGACACCCACCGTGCCGAAGGCGATCCCGACCTCCCAGACCGAGTCCGCCCAGGGCCTCACGATCTTCAGTACGTCCTCGGGTCGTGCGTCGGTCGTGAAGTCCAGATCGTTCCCCAGCCTGCCGAGGAGCGCGTCCCGGACCGAGCCGCCGACCAGGGCGAGACCGAATCCGGCATCCTGGAATCGGCGGGCGAGATCGTCGGCGACCGGGGACACCCGCAGCAGTTCGCTGACTGCGCGGAGCTGCACCTGGGTCAGGGCGCTGGAGTTGTCTTCATTGGCGTTCGGCACAACAGAAAAGGGTACGTGCCCGGACCGGCCCGGGCGTCATCGTTTCCGCTCGTGCTGTGAGACTCTCCCGATCATGTGACGCACTCCCCGGCACTTGGCCACCGCGCACATCGTTACCATGCGGGGACGCAGCAACGGACAACGAGTGACAGCAGCTGACGACGACGAGGGACGGATACGCGTGGCCGAGGCGGCAGACATTCAGGGGATGAGTCCCTCTCCTGCCCGCCGGTGGCTGCGGCGCACCGCCGCAGCGCTCGCCGGGGCTCCACTCGTCGCCACCCTGCTGGCCGGGGTGGCCGCCCCGCAGGCGCAGGCAGGCGAGCCGAGCCGGGCTCCCACCGGGTCCAGCACCGTCGCGGTGTCTCTGGACACGCTGACGCCGAGCGCCCCTGTGAAGGGGGACACGCTCACCGTCTCCGGCACCCTGACCAACAAGGGCAAGGAAACCGTCACCGACGCGCAGGTCGACCTGCGTGTGGGCCCGCAGCTCTACGGCCGGACCTCGATCGACGCGGCCGCTCAGCGCACCGGATACGTCCCGGGGACGGATCCCTACCCGCTCGGGGGCACATACACGGTCAAGATCGCCAAGCTCGCCTCGGGCATCAGCCAGGACTTCACCCTGTCCGTGCCCGTCAGCAAGCTGGAGCTCGGGGACGAGGGCGTCTACCAACTGGGCGTATCACTGTCGGGCCGGACGGCTCGCGCTCCGTACGACCACGTGCTCGGCATCAAGCGGACCTTCCTGCCCTGGCAGGACAAGGACAGCGACTCCAAGACGGGGATCAGCTACCTCTGGCCGTTGATCGCATCGGCGCATCTCACCGCGGAGACCGGCTCCGACGAGCAGCAGACCCCCGTGTTCGCCGATGACGACCTGGCCGCCGAGATCGCACCGGGCGGCCGCCTCGAACGCATGGTGTCGCTCGGCAGTCAGCTGCCCGTGACCTGGGTCATCGACCCGGATCTGCTCTCCAGTGTCGACGCCATGACCAAGAGTTACCGCGTCAAGTCGGGCGACACCACGGTTCCCGGTACGAACCAGGCCGTGGCCAAGAAGTGGCTCGGCTCACTGGAATCGGCCGTGGCCGACGGCAAGGTCGTCGCGCTGCCCTTCGGAGATCCCGATCTGGCGTCCATCGCCCACCGCGGCAAAAACGTGTCGGGGACGCTCAGCCACCTCCAGACGGCCAGCGAGGTCGCCGGAATGACCGTGGAGACCATCCTCCACATGAAGCCGTCGACCGATTTCGCCTGGCCCGTCGACGGTGCGATCGACCCGTCCATCGTGGATGTCGCCACCTCGACCGGTGCCCACAACGTGATCGCCCGCAGTGACAGCCTTCAGGAGACCGCCGGCCTGTTGTACACGCCGACCGCTGCGCGACCCATCGGCGGCGGCACCACCGCGGTGGTCTCCGACGCCCGGCTCTCCACGGCCTTCCAGGGCGACATGACGAACGCGGGGAACTCCACGCTCGCCGTGCAGAAGTTCCTGGCCCTCACGCTCGCCCTGTCCGAGCAGGACACGGACGAGGACCGAAGCATCGTCGTGGCGCCCCAGCGGATGCCGACCATCGCCCAGGCCCAGTCGATGGCTCGCGCGCTTCACGCCCTCGACGACGGGCGCTGGACGCAGTCGCAGACCCTGATGCAAGCCGCAGGTGCGAAGCCGGACGCGGACGCGACCACCACGGTCCCCCGGACGTCCCAGTACCCGAAGAAGCTGCGCAGCCAGGAGCTGCCCACCCAGGCCTTCCAGGACATCAAGTCCACCCAGGCCTCCCTCGACAACTTCCGGGTCATCCTCACCCAGCCCGAGCGGGTGGTGACCCCCTTCGGTAACGCGATCAACCGCTCCATGTCGACGTCGTGGCGGGGCAAGCCCCTGGAGGCCCAGCAGTACCGGGACTCGGTCCGCACCTACCTCCAGGGCCTGACCAACGAGGTCCAGCTCATCTCGAAGTCGGATGTCACCCTGTCCGGACGCAGCGCCACCATTCCCGTGACGGTGCAGAACAGACTGCTCCAGGACGTCAAGCACCTCGTGCTCCGCCTGAAGTCGGAGAACGCGACGCGTCTGGAGCTGAACGACGGCGGCGCAGTGGCGGAACAGCCGATCCTGATCGGCGCCGGCCACAGCCAGTCCGTGAAGTTCGACGCCGCGGCCAACATCAACGGTCAAGTGCAGATGACCGCGCAGCTCTACACGGAGGACGGCAGGCCGTACGGCGAGGAGATGGCGTTCACCGTGAAGGTGTCCGAACTCACCCCGACCGTCCTGCTCGTGATCGCCGGGGGGCTCCTGCTGCTGGTTCTCGCCGGCATCCGGATGTATGCACATCGCAAGCGCGCCAACGCGGGCGGCGCGGCGGGCGACGACGGCAGTGAACCCGAGCAGCCGAGTGACCCGACGCCGGACACCGGTCCCGAAAGCACGAAGCCGCCGGGCACGGGTGAGAAAGTGGACCGTTGAGCGATGTCTGTCGTGGCCGGTCGGCCGGGGACGATGAGGTGGGGTTTCGATGAACGCGCCGTACGACGGTGACCGCGGTCAGGGTACGGGCGGAGCTGGGTCTTCCGGCGGGCCACCGGTGCCGCCAGGGCCGGAGCAGATGCCCCCGCCCCCCGACCCTTACCTGCAGGCGGCCTACGACTACGACCCCTACCGGTCCCAGGATCTCTCCGCCCAGGACCCGGTGAGCGAGGCGCTGTACGACCGCGCCGCGCATCCGCCGCCGCCTCCCGGCTACTACCAGCAGCCGCAGCCGCTCTACCAGCAGCCGCCGGCCGCTCAGTACCCGCCCGACCCCCGGATCTGGGCGCAGACCCCGCCCCCCGAGCCGGACGGCCCGTCGCGCCACCTGCCGTACGGGGACGACGCCGCGACCACCCAGTTCGTGGGCCTGGACGATCTCGTCACCCAGGCGTCGACGAACCGCGAGGAGCCGGACGCGTTCGCTCATCTCTTCCGGGATCAGGAAGGTCCGGCCGGGTCCCCGCCCCCCGACCGGCCCGAGCCGTCCCCCGTTCCTGCCCCCCAGCCGCCGAAATCCGGCGGTGGCGGCCGGGCGTCCGGTCTGCTGAAGTCCAGCGCTGTCATGGCCGCCGGCACCCTCGTCTCACGGCTCACCGGCTTCATCCGCAGCCTGGTGATCACCGCCGCGCTCGGTGCGGCCTTCCTCGGCGACAGCTTCACCATCGCTTACACGCTGCCGACGATGATCTACATCCTCACGGTGGGCGGCGGCCTCAACTCGGTCTTCGTCCCCCAGCTGGTCCGCTCGATGAAGGACGACGAGGACGGCGGCGAGGCCTACGCCAACCGGCTGCTCACCCTCGTCATGGTCGCGCTCGGGCTGATCGTCGCCCTCGCGGTCTTCGTCGCGCCCTTCCTCATCCGCCTGATGTCGTCGACGATCGCCGCTGATCCGGCGGCCAACAACGTGGCCACCACGTTCGCCCGGTACTGCCTGCCCACCATCTTCTTCATGGGTGTGCACGTCGTCATGGGGCAGATCCTCAACGCCCGCGGGAAGTTCGGCGCGATGATGTGGACCCCGGTCCTCAACAACATCGTCATGATCGTCACGTTCGGCCTGTTCATCTGGGTGTACGGCACCTCGCACGAGTCCCAGATGGGCGTCACGACGATCCCGCCGGAGGGCATCCGGCTGCTGGGCATCGGCACGCTGCTCGGCCTGGTCGTCCAGGCCCTGGCCATGGTCCCGTATCTGCGCGAAGCCGGATTCCGCTTCCGTCCGCGCTTCGACTGGAAGGGCCACGGGCTCGGCAAGACGGTCAAGCTGGCCAAGTGGACGGTGCTGTTCGTCCTCGCCAACCAGGCCGGTGTGCTGGTCGTCACCCAGCTCGCGACCTCTGCCGGCAAGGCGTCCGGCCAGAACGGGGCGGGCTTCCTCGCGTACTCCAACGCTCAGCTGATCTGGGGCATGCCGCAGGCGATCATCACCGTGTCGGTCATGGCCGCCCTGCTGCCGCGCATCTCCCGTGCCGCCCATGACAACGACCCGGGTGCGGTGCGCGACGACATCTCGCAGGGGCTGCGCAACTCGGCGGTGGCCATCGTGCCGGTCGCCTTCACGTTCCTGGCCCTGGGCGTACCGATGTGCACCCTGCTCTACGCCTCGAGCGGCCCGGAAGCCGCCCGCTCCATGGGCTTCATCCTGATGGCCTTCGGCCTCGGTCTGATCCCCTACTCCGTCCAGTACGTCGTGCTGCGAGGGTTCTACGCGTACGAGGACACCCGCACGCCCTTCTACAACACGGTCATCGTCGCTCTGGTCAACGCGGCGGCCTCGGCCATCTGCTACGTCGTGCTGCCCGCCCAGTGGGCTGTGGTCGGCATGGCCGCCTCGTACGGGCTCGCCTACGCCGTCGGGGTCGGTATCGCCTGGAGGCGGCTGCGGAACCGGCTGGGGGGCGACCTGGACGGCGCCCACGTGCTGCGCACCTATGCCCGGCTGTGCCTCGCCGCGATTCCGGCGGCAGTGGTCGGCGGCGCTGTGGGATTCGGCCTTCTCCGGGTGCTCGGCGACGGCGCCGGTGGCTCGCTCATCGCGCTGGCCTGCGGTGGGATCGTGCTGCTGGGAGTCTTCTTCGTCGCGGCGAAGCGCATGCGGATCGAAGAGATCAACGGCATGGTCGGCATGGTCCGAGGACGGCTCGGCCGCTGAGGATCACCGGCCCGCACAACCATCACCGGTCTCCGCGTGTCGTGCATAGCGCTGGAGTGTGGGCACAATTGGCGTGACTGTGCGGGGCTGGCTGGCATCGCCCAACGGATGGGGAGGCAGGAACGACGGTGGCGGAACGTAGCACGGCTGCCGTCGACGTGGCCGACAACAGTGGCGACGAGCCGCTGGCCGCGAAGGCGGACGAGGCCACGAGCGACGGTACGGCAGAAGCTCAGGATTCAACGGGTACAGACCCTCAGGACGCGGAGAACGAGCCGAGCGGCTCCGAGACCGCCGTGCCGACCCCTGATCTGCACAGCGGTCACAAGCTTGCCGGGCGCTACCGGCTCGAGGAGTGCGTCACCCGTCTGGACGGGTTCAGCAGTTGGCGTGCCGTCGACGAGAAACTGCGGCGCGCGGTGGGTGTACACCTCCTGCCCGCGGACCACCCGCGGGCCCGCTCCGTGCTGGCCGCGGCCCGTTCCTCCGCACTGCTCGGCGACCCCCGCTTCGTGCAGGTCCTCGACGCCGTGGAGGAGAACGATCTCGTCTACGTCGTCCACGAGTGGCTCCCCGACGCCACCGAGCTGACCGCTCTCCTGGGCGCGGGGCCGATGGACGCGCACGACGCGTACCAGCTCGTCAGTCAGATCTCCCAGGCCATGGCGGCCGCACACCGTGAGGGGCTGGCCCATCTGAGGCTCACGCCCGGAGCGGTGCTGCGCAGTTCCTCGGGCCAGTACCGCATCCGGGGTCTCGCGGTGAACGCCGCGCTGCGGGGGATCACCTCCGCCGGACCGCAGCGCGCCGACACCGAGGCGATCGGTGCCCTGCTGTACGCCGCGCTCACCCAGCGCTGGCCCTACGAGAGCGACGCCTACGGCCTCACCGGGCTCCCCAAGGGCGTGGGGCTGATCGCACCCGACCAGGTGCGGGCAGGAGTCCACCGCGGTCTCTCCGAGATCGCCATGCGGGCGCTAGCCAATGACGGAGCCACGGCCTCCCGCCAGGAACAGCCGTGCACCACCCCCGACGAGTTGGCCAAGGCCGTTGCGGCGATGCCGCGCATCCGCCCGCCCGAGCCGACCTTCGCCGCGCCGCCCGAGTACCAGCGGACCACGTACCAGCAGGGCACCTACGGGCGTCCGGCCGTACCCGGCGCCGGCGTCACCCCGCCCGTCGTCGCACCCCCTGCCCCGCTGCAGAGCCGCACCGGGAAGGCCCTCAAATGGGCCGTGTCCGCGCTGCTCATCGCCGCGCTGGGTCTGGGCAGCTGGCAGCTCGCCGAGACGCTCCTCGACCGCGACAACGGCTCGGACGACCCGGGGACCACACAGACCAACCCGGAGAACGGCGACAAGCCGAAGTCCCAGCCCGCCAAGCCTCTCCAGATCGCCGATGCTGCGGAGTTCATGCCCAGCGGCTCGGGCATCAGCCAGGACGAGGCACCGAACGCCGTCGACGGCAAGCCGGGCACCTCGTGGATCACTCCTCGCTACCTGGGCTTCCCGAATTTCGGCAACTATCCGAACCGCAAGGACGGCAGCGGGATAGTCGTAGACCTGGGCAGCGTGAAAGACGTCTCAGGCATCGACGTGACCATGTACCGCAGCGGACAGAAGGCCGAAGTTCTGGCGGCCGACGAGAACGCCTCGGCGCCCTCCTCCCTCTCCGACTTCCCGCAACGCCTCACTCAGCTGGGAACGACGGAAAGCAGTCTCAAGGAGACCCTCGCCAAGCCGGTGCGGACCCGCTATCTCCTGATCCACATCACGGAGCTCCCGCAGGACGACACCGGCAGCGGATATCGCGGAGGAATTTCAGAGATCTCCGTTCTCGGCTGACCGCCCCTCCCCCTCCCCACCTGAACCGTGATAGACAGACGGATCTTGATTCCGAGAGGGAGGGAGGGGGAGGTGGCCGCCGAGCCGTCCGGACAACTCAGCGACTCAGACCTCCTCGCTCGCCATGTAGCCGGTGAACCGGACGCCTTCGGTGAGCTCGTACGCCGGCACCGCGACCGCCTGTGGGCCGTGGCGCTGCGGACGCTGGGCGACCGCGAGGAAGCGGCCGATGCCGTACAGGACGCCCTGATCTCTGCCTTTCGCGCGGCCCATACTTTCCGCGGGCAGTCCGCCGTCACCACCTGGCTGCACCGCATCACGGTCAATGCCTGCCTCGACCGTGTCCGCAAAGCCTCCTCCAGGAAAACCGCGCCGGTGGACGACCCTGCGCGGTTCGACCAGCTCCTGGAGCCGCATGAGTCCGCCGAGGCACCGGCCGAACGTCAGGACCTCCATCGCGAGCTGCTCGCGGCCCTGGCCACCCTCCCCGCCGAACAGCGCGCCGCGCTCGTCCTCGTCGACATGCAGGGATACCCGGTGGCGGAGGCGGCCCAGATCCTTGATGTGCCGGTCGGCACCGTGAAAAGCCGCTGCGCGCGGGGGCGCGCCAGGCTGGCCCCTCAGCTCACTCATCTCCGCATCGGAAACGGCGGAGGCGAGGGTCCCGAGGCAGAAGGGAACCGGACGCCGAGAGCATCCGTCCCACCAGCGGCGGGACCAAGAGACGCAGACACAAGCGATCAGGCGGCAGCGAAGGGCGGAGGTGGACGCACATGACATCGACGACCGACACGACCCAGCACCCGGACGTCTCCGAGATCTCCGACCTCACCGAAGGGCTGCTCTCTCCCTCGCGCTCAGCTGACGTCCAGCGCCACATGGCCGCCTGCGGGCTCTGCGCCGACGTCCACCAGTCGCTGGAGGAGATCCGCGGTCTACTCGGCGCTCTGCCCGCCCCGGAACCCATGCCGTCCGACATCGCAGATCGCATCGACGCCGCACTCGCGGAAGAAGCCCGCTCCCTGCCCAGGACACCGGATGCGGCGGCCGATGTTTCACGTGAAACCACATCCGCTGGAACTTCCCCGGAGCTCGCAGACCGGCCCGCCGGGCACGCGCGTGCTGCCACCGGGCCCGGCCGTCGCCCAGCACGGCGACGCCGGCGCACTGTGGTGCTCGGGGCCGCTCTCGGAGCCGCCCTGGTCAGCGTCAGCATCTTCCTGATGCAGAACGTCCAGCTCTCCCAGAGCAGCGACGACAGGACTGCGATGGACCGAGGATCCGCCCTCTCGAAGACAGAATCGGACACGTTCTCTCAGTCCACACTGGGAGAGCAGGTCGACAGTCTCTTGCGCTCCCATGCTGATGCTGCCAGCTCGCAGGACTCCAGCAGCGAGGCGCAGGATCCCTCCGCCGACACCAAGTCCTCGCCGGAATCCACTGCCCCCACGTCCGCATCGCCTCGGAACCCGCTCCGCTCTCCCTCTGTGAAGGTCCCGTCCTGTGTCGAGCAGGGCATCGGTAGGACGAGTGCCGCTCTCGCCATACAGCGGGGCACGTATGAAGGCGCCGATGCCTTCCTCGTTGTCCTGCCGCATCCCACGGACGCACGCAGGGTGCAGGCCTACGTCGTCGACGCGGCGTGTGTGGGTGCCAAGCCCTCGGCCAAGGGAAAGCTCCTACTGACGCACGCCTACCAGCGCCCCTGAGAATCACGCCGGATGCCGCCCCGGCACGTCGGGAATGCATCCCCCGTAGGATCCGTTGGGTGGGGTGAGAGTCGTTGAACCGACCCCAGTAGGCGTGGACAGTAGGCAGTCTGCAGAGACGAGGAAGAAACCCGTGAGCGACGTGCGTAATGTGATCATCATCGGCTCCGGCCCCGCGGGCTACACAGCCGCCCTGTACACCGCGCGCGCCTCGCTGAAGCCGCTGGTGTTCGAGGGCGCCGTCACCGCCGGTGGCGCGCTGATGAACACCACTGACGTGGAGAACTTCCCCGGTTTCCAGGACGGGATCATGGGCCCGGACCTCATGGACAACATGCGCGCCCAGGCCGAGCGCTTCGGCGCCGAGCTCGTCCCGGACGACGTGATCTCCGTGGACCTCACCGGTGACATCAAGACGGTCACCGACACCGCCGGCACGGTTCACCGCGCCAAGGCCGTCATCGTTACCACCGGCTCGCAGCACCGCAAGCTCGGTCTGCCCAACGAGGACGCCCTCTCCGGACGTGGCGTCTCCTGGTGTGCGACCTGCGACGGCTTCTTCTTCAAGGACCAGGACATTGCCGTGGTCGGCGGCGGCGACACCGCGATGGAAGAGGCCACGTTCCTCTCCCGCTTCGCCAAGTCGGTCACCATCGTCCACCGCCGTGACTCCCTGCGTGCCTCCAAGACCATGCAGGACCGGGCGTTCGCCGACCCGAAGATCAAGTTCGCTTGGGACAGCGAGGTCGCCGGTGTGCAGGGCGAGCAGAAGCTGTCCGGTCTGACCCTGCGCAACACCAAGACCGGTGAGACGTCCGAGCTCCCCGTGACCGGCCTCTTCATCGCCGTCGGCCACGACCCGCGCACCGAGCTCTTCAAGGGCCAGCTCGACCTCGACGACGAGGGCTACCTGAAGGTCGCCGCCCCCTCGACGCGCACCAACCTCTCCGGCGTCTTCGGTGCCGGAGACGTCGTCGACCACACCTACCGGCAGGCCATCACCGCTGCCGGCACCGGTTGCTCCGCCGCTCTCGACGCCGAGCGCTTCCTGGCCGCGCTCGCCGACGACGAGAAGGTCGCTGCAGCCACCGTTTGATCCACGCCTCACCCCACACCCCGCGAAGTTAAGGAGGCCGCCGTGGCCGGCGCCCTGAAGAACGTGACCGACGACTCTTTCGACGAGGTCGTCCTGAAGAGCGACAAGCCCGTGCTGGTGGACTTCTGGGCTGCCTGGTGCGGCCCGTGCCGTCAGATCGCCCCCTCTCTGGAGGCCATCGCGGCCGAGCACGGCGAGATCGAGATCGTCAAGCTCAACATTGACGAGAACCCGGCCACCGCTGCGAAGTACGGCGTCATGTCCATCCCGACGCTGAACGTCTACCAGGGTGGCGAAGTCGCCAAGACCATCGTCGGTGCCAAGCCGAAGGCCGCGATCCTCCGCGACCTCGAAGGCTTCATCACCGAATAGGGCAGTACAGCAGCCCCGCTGTTTCACGTGAAACATGAAGCGTGAGAAGTGAAGAACGTAGAACGGGCCCATCCCCCAGGGGATGGGCCCGTTCTACGTTCCTGGCCATGCACCGCTCACAGCGGACGCAGCGCCGGTTCCTTCTGCACTACGCCCAGCAGTCGGTCCAGTGCCATCTCGACGTCTTCCTTCCAGGAAAGCGTCGTGCGCAGCTCCAGCCTCAGCCGTGGATGCACCGGATGGGGCCGAACAGTCTTGAATCCCACCGCCAGCAAGTGCTCCGCCGGCAACAGACACGCGGGTTCCTTCCACCGGGCATCCCCGAAGGCCTCGATGGCCTTGAACCCTCGGCGGAGCAGGTCCTTAGCCACCGTCTGCACCATGACTCGCCCCAGCCCTTGGCCCTGGTACCCAGGGAGGATCAGGGCAGTCATCAGCTGAACCGCATCGGGGGAGACAGGGCTCGTCGGAAAGGCCGTTGCTCTCGGCACGTAGGCAGGCGGTGCGTAGAGGACGAATCCGACGGGCACATCGTCCACATAGACCACGCGGCCACAGGACCCCCACTCCAGCAGAACCGCGGAGATCCAGGCTTCCTTCTCCTCCTCGGACCTCCCGCCCTTGACCGCGGCGGCACCGCGCACCGGATCGAGCTCCCAGAAGACACACGACCGGCAACGCTGCGGGAGATCGGACAGGTTGTCCAATGTGAGCGGTACGAGCCGACGCCCCATGAAGGTCGTTCCTCACTTCCCTCACCCGCCCCATCACGCGACGGCCGGTGCACTCCGTTCACGGAGGTGGATCACCTTGGATGTGCTCTACCAGAACGCATCGTATCCACCAGGGGATCAAGCCGACACCGTGAGAAAGCAAAGGGCGAGCCGTGTTCCTCGGAGAGCAAAAAGCGGGCTGTCCACCGACACCCACCGGTAGACAGCCCGCCACTCACCACTCAGAACGTCAGCCCTCGTCGTCCTCGGCAGTCGTCTCAGACGAAGCCGTTCCCTCGGCAGAAGCTGCCCCCTCAGCGGGGTCCGTCTCTTCCGCGGAAGCACGGTCCAGAACGCGGCCCTCGCCCGGTGCGAGGCTGCCGAGGATGCGGTCCAGATCCTCCATCGAGGCGAACTCGACGACGATCTTGCCCTTCTTCTGACCGAGATCCACCTTCACCCTGGTCTCGAACCGGTCGGACAGCCGGGACGCCAGATCGGTCAGAGCCGGCGACAGCCGACCGCCGGCCCGCGGCCCCTTGGGCTTCGCGGCGCTCGTGGGCCTGGAGCTCATGAGCGTCACGATCTCCTCGACCGCACGCACCGAAAGTCCCTCGGCCACAATGCGATGGGCCAGCTTGTCCTGCTCCTCGGAGTCGTTCACCGAGAGCAGCGCCCGCGCATGTCCCGCCGACAGCACTCCGGCGGCGACCCTGCGCTGAACCCGCGGCGACAGTCGCAGCAGGCGCAAGGTGTTGGACACCTGCGGCCGCGAACGCCCGATCCGGTCGGCCAGCTGGTCATGGGTGCACTTGAAGTCCTTGAGCAGCTGGTCGTACGCAGCCGCCTCCTCCAAGGGGTTCAGCTGAGCCCGGTGAAGGTTCTCCAGGAGCGCGTCCAGGAGCAACTTCTCGTCGTCCGTCGCCCGGACGATCGCGGGGATCTGCGTCAGCCCGGCCTTACGGCAGGCCCTCCAACGCCGCTCACCCATGATGAGCTCATAGCGCCCGGGCCCTGTCTTCCGGGCAACGACGGGCTGGAGGAGACCGACCTCCTTGATGGAGGTCACCAGCTCCGCCAGCGCGTCCTCGTCGAACTCCTCGCGGGGCTGACGAGGGTTCGGCGTGATCGAGTCGATGGGCAGCTCGGCGAAGTACGCCCCCGCCACCTCGGCCGGCCCGCCGGTCCCCTCGGGCACCGAAACAGGTGCGCTCGGCTCCGGCACCACAGGTCCACCCGAGCCAAGGGTGGTCACCTTGGCGACGGCCACGCCCCGCTCGGACGTCAGCACCGGCATCGTTCCGGGCGTCGACGTGCCCATCCCGGCGGGCGGCACCTGCTTCTCCTGCGGAGCGGCGGGGATCAGGGCACCGAGCCCTCGCCCCAAACCTCTACGACGCTCACTCACTGGATCCCCTCCGAAGTATTCTGCTGGCTGTTGCGACTGCCCGTGTGGGCATGCTGGGCCTCGTACTGGACCCCGACCCCGCGCAGGGCGATCTCACGGGCTGCTTCCAGGTAGGACAGGGAACCGCTCGAACCCGGGTCATAGGTCAATACGGTCTGCCCATAGCTCGGCGCCTCAGAGATCCGTACCGAACGAGGAATGCTGGTCCGCAGCACCTCCTTGCCGAAATGGCTGCGCACCTCCTCTGCGACCTGTGACGCGAGCCGGGTCCGGCCGTCGTACATGGTGAGCAGGATCGTCGACACATGGAGATCGGGGTTGAGATGCCCCCGCACCAGATCGACGTTGCGCAGCAACTGTCCCAGCCCTTCCAGCGCGTAGTACTCGCACTGAATGGGGATGAGCACCTCCGCACCGGCCACCAGGGCGTTGACCGTCAGCAGGCCGAGCGAAGGCGGGCAGTCGATCAGGATGTAATCGAGCGGCTGCTCGTAGGCCTGAATCGCCCGCTGCAGTCGACTCTCCCGCGCCACCAACGACACCAGCTCGATCTCCGCACCGGCGAGATCGATGGTGGCCGGGGCGCAGAAGAGGCCTTCGACGTCCGGGACGGGCTGAACCACATCGGAGAGCGGTTTGCTCTCCACCAGGACGTCATAGATCGAGGGGACTTCGGCATGGTGGTCGATGCCCAGAGCCGTAGAGGCGTTCCCCTGCGGGTCAAGGTCGACCACCAGAACGCGTGCACCATGAAGTGCAAGCGACGCGGCAAGGTTGACCGTCGAGGTGGTCTTGCCCACCCCGCCCTTCTGGTTGGCCACCACCATGACTCGCGTCTGGTCAGGCCGCGGCAGACCCTCGCCGGCACGGCCGAGGGCCTCCACCGCCAGCTGGGCCGCACGACCGATAGGTGTGTCATCCATCGGCGGCGGTGTTTCACGTGAAACACCGTCCCCCGCCGATTCGGTTCGGGGACCGGGGACCGGATCGGTCATCGGTCCCGCGATGTTGGCGTCGGACCGCAAGGATTCACTCTCCTCGACTTCAGGCTCGCAATGAGCAGAGCCTGCCATGGTTTCGGGGTCGTGAACCAGCGAGGCCCGCTCTTCTGTGGATGAATCCACTTCTGTGGACAACTCCGTAGCCCTAACGGGCCTGCGATGGCGAGGGGTGGCAGCCGCACGACCGCGGCCGATGATTCCATGCAGCAGAGAGCGACGTTTCACGTGAAACACGATGCCCCTGCAGCGTAGCTACAGGGGCACGACACTCCGCGCGGGGTACGCACAGCTCCTTGACCGACATATGACCGAGATCGGGATCAAACGGTAGGTAACAGTCAGATGCGTAGCGTAATCGCGCTACTCAGCGACGACGACGTGTCCGGCTGACTCTCGCGGCCTTGGCTCGCTTTGCGGCGAACCTCACACCACCGGGGCTCTCGCCCACCACCACACGCACCACGGTGGACATCGGATCGACCACACCTTCGCCCACGTGGAGCACCTCGGTCTCCACGACCCCGAGCTTGCTGAGGGCCGCTCGTGCGCCGTTGATCTCCTCCTCGGCAGTATCACCCTTGAGCGCCAGCATCTCCCCGTACGGGCGAAGCAGGGGCACTCCCCAGCCCGCCAGGCGGTCCAGGGGGGCCACCGCTCGGGCCGTCACCACATGAACGGGCTGGAGCGTGCCCAAGACTTCCTCGGCCCGGCCACGGACGACCGTGACATGGTCCAGGCCCAGGAGCTCGACGACCTCCTGGAGGAAGTTCGTCCGCCGCAGCAGCGGCTCGAGCAGGGTGATCTTCAGATCCGGGCGCACCAACGCCAGCGGAATCCCCGGCAGGCCGGCACCCGAACCGACATCGCAGACCGTGACGCCCTCGGGAACGACCTCGGAGAGCACCGCACAGTTCAGCAGATGCCTCTCCCACAGACGCGGGACCTCGCGCGGACCGATCAGTCCCCGCTTGACCCCCGCGTCGGCCAGCAGTTCCGCGTACCGGACGGCCTCGGGAAAGCACTCACCGAACACCTCCCGGGCCTCGTCGGGCGCCTGGGGAAGCTCTACTTCCTCCGTCACGGGAACCGTCCTTCCATACCGCATCACCGCACCATGGGTGGCTGACTATCAGGCTGACAAAGATCGGCCCCGTCTGCGAACAGACGGGGCCGACAAGAGAGGGTCCGGTCAGGCCGGAAGGACGACGACGAAGCGCTGCGGCTCCTCGCCCTCCGACTCGCTGCGCAGACCTGCGGCCGCAACCGCGTCGTGTACGACCTTGCGCTCGAACGGCGTCATCGGGTCCAGCTTCACCGGCTCACCGGTGTTCTTGACCTCGTCCGCGGCCTTGGCACCCAGCTCGGCAAGCTCCGTGCGCTTCTTGGCCCGGAAGCCGCCGATGTCCAGCATCAGACGGCTCCGGTCACCGGTCTCCCGGTGCACGGCCAGCCGCGTCAGCTCCTGAAGTGCCTCCAGCACCTCACCGTCGCGACCCACGAGCTTCTGCAGTTCACGTGCCGAATCGCTGATGATCGAGACCGCGGCCCGGTCCGCCTCGACGTCCATGTCGATGTCGCCGTCCAGGTCGGCGATGTCGAGCAGGCCCTCAAGGTAGTCCGCTGCGATCTCCCCTTCCTGCTCGAGACGGGTCAAGGTGTCGCTGCCCTCAGCGGCCGTGGAGGTGGTGCCTTCCGTCACGGATGGACTCCTTCTTACTTCTTGGACGGGTGCTTGGGCCGCTGCGGGCCCTTGCGCTGTCCGGACTTGGCTTGGCGTGAGGAGCCGGACGCGGGCTTGCCCGCCGGCTTGGACTTGTCGTCCTGCGGTGCACTCTTCTGCAGGGAGGTCTTGGACTCGGATTCGGCCTCGCCGGAATCGGTGTCCTTGGCCCCGGCCGGGTGGCCTGCCGCGGTCTGGCGCTTCGCCTTCGTCTGGCGCTTGGGCTGCTGACGCCGCTGCGCGGCTCCGCCCTCGGCCTCGGCCACGGCCGTATCGCTCTTGACCACCGAGCCGTCCTCCTGCGGGGCCAGGCCGAGCTTGGCCAGTCCCGTGACGAACTTCCGCTCGATGTCATTACGGTCCGGACCCTTGACCGCGATCCGCTTGACCGTGTTGCGCCTGGTCCGTCCCCGCACCTCACCGTGAGCGGTGACGCTCTTCAGGAGACGGCCGAGGTACTGCTCCTGCGCCTTGCTGCCCGGGGTCGGGTTCTGGTTGATCACGTACATCTGCTGACCCATGGTCCAGACGTTCGTGGTGAGCCAGTAGACGAGGACACCGACGGGGAAGTTGATACCCATGACGGCGAAGATCAGCGGGAAGATGTACATGAGCATCTTCTGCTGCTGCATGTACGGCGTCTTGACCGTCAGGTCGACGTTCTTCGTCATCAGCTGGCGCTGCGTGAAGAACTGCGAGGCCGACATCATCACGATCATGACCGCGGTGACGATCCGGACGTCCACGAGCGAGGCGCCCAGCGCTTCGACCTTCTCCGCGCTGTCCATGAACTTGGCAGCGAGCGGGGCACCGAAGATGTGCGCCTGACGTGCGCTGTCCAGCAGCGACTGGTCGATGACACCGATCTTCTTGTTCGACGCGATGGCCGAGAGCACGTGGTAAAGGGCGAAGAAGAACGGCGACTGCGCGATGATCGGAAGGCACGAGGAGAGCGGGTTGGTACCCGTCTCCTTGTACAGCTTCATCATCTCTTCGGACTGACGCTGCTTATCGCTCTTGTAGCGCTCCTGGATCGCCTTCATCTTCGGCTGGAGCACCTGCATGTTCCGCGTCGACTTGATCTGCTTGACGAACAGCGGGATCAGGCAGATACGGATCAGCACCACGAGGGACACGATGGAAAGACCCCAGGCCCATCCCGTGTCAGGGCCGAAGATCGCCCCGTACAACTTGTGGAACTGGACGATGACCCAGGAAACGGGCCACGTGATGAAGCTGAACAGACTGGCAATCGTGTCCACTAATCAGGCTCCTTGAGCATTGGGCGAAGTCTCTGCGGCCGAGCTCGGGAGATCGGTGGCCGACCTCCCGGGAGGCACATCAGCGGCGGAGTCCCCGCCCTTGCTGCCGCGTAGGGCACTACGCAGCAACTCGTGCCAACGCGGACGTTTGCGTGGTGGGACGTGATCCACGCCGCCGGGTGACCACGGATTGCATCGCAGGATGCGCCAGGCTGTCAGCGCTGTTCCCTTGATCGCTCCGTGCCGGTCGATCGCCGTATATCCATAGTGGGAACACGACGGGTAGTAACGGCAGACAGGCCCGAGAAGTGGGCTGATCGTCCACTGGTACAGCTTGATGAGAGCCAGCAGCGGGTACTTCATCGCGCGCCCCCTCCCAGTAGCCGCTGAAGCGCGGCGTCCAGGTCTCGGGCCAGCTGTTCATGGTCGGCGTCACCCGAACCGGGCAACGCGCGTACGACAACCAGGCTACCGGGGGGCAGCAGGGCAAGCCGTTCTCGGACCAGATGGCGAAGCCTTCGCTTCACCGCTGTGCGGACGACCGCGCCACCCACTGCTTTGCTGACAACGAAACCCGCACGCGGCGGGGGAGCAGTCTCCCCAGTCACGTGCGGGTCCGTTGCACCGCTGCGTAGATGGACGACGAGTAGAGGGCGGCCTGCCCTGCGTCCTCGTCGTACCGCGGTCGCGAAGTCCTCGCGCCGCCTCAGCCGATTCTCGGTAGGCAGCACGTCATGACGACCTGTACGCGATCAGGCGGACAGGCTGGCGCGGCCCTTGCCACGGCGGGACGCGAGAATCGCGCGGCCGGCACGGGTCCGCATACGCAGACGGAAGCCGTGGGTCTTCGCGCGACGACGGTTGTTCGGCTGGAAGGTGCGCTTGCTCACTCGGGGGCTCCAGTAATGATCGTGTATTGGCGGGACATCGCCTGGCTGTCACCGTGCGCCCACGAGAGACTCGCGTAAACGCCCTAGTTGCACCGCTTCACAATCACAGATCGTGATCTTTGCCCATCGGAGGCAGGCGGCAGCAGCCATCGACAACTCGACCTGGTCACGGTACGCGCGGCTACGCCATCCGGTCAAACCGACCCTGTCGGACCCCCCATTGTGCACAGCCTGTGGACAACGACTTGAACCGCATGGGTCGGCCCGCCTACCGTGGCTGAACCCCGGTTCTTTTTCTTCCCGCCTGCCGGTCCTCACCCATCCCGACCCATACGTCCCGAGAAACACACATTCGTGGGACCAGCGAGAGAGCGTGCCTTGTGGCTGACGTACCTGCCGATCTTGCCGCAGTGTGGCCACGCGTGCTGGAGCAGCTCCTCGGGGAGGGCCAGCAGGGCATCGAGCCGAAGGACAAGCAGTGGATCGAGCGGTGTCAGCCGCTCGCCCTGGTCGCCGACACCGCGCTGCTCGCCGTCCCCAATGAATGGGGCAAGCGCGTCCTGGAGGGCCGGCTCGCCCCGCTCATCAGCGAGACGCTGAGCCGCGAATGCGGCCGGCCGATCCGGATCGCGATCACGGTCGACGACTCCGCGGGCGAACCGCCGAACCCGCCGGCGCCCCCGATGCACCAGTCCCAGCAGCCGCAGCACCGCTATCAGGGGCCTCAGCACGACGAGCGTCAGCACAACGACGCCTACGACGGTTACGGTCACCGGCCCTCGGACGACGGCATGCCGACGGCCCGTCCCGCCTACCCCGACTACCAGCAGCAGCGCCCCGAGCCCGGCGCCTGGCCGCGTACCCAGGAAGACCTGTCCTGGCAGCAGCCCCGGCTCGGCGGGTTCCAGGACCGCGACACGTCGGCCGACCAGTGGCGCGAGCCGTACGGCGGCCGCCCCCAGCAGCAGCCCCAGCACGACTACCGTCCGCAGCCTCCCGAGCGCCAGGGGTACGAGTCGCAGCGCCCCGAGCGCCACGACATGCAGGAGCCCCCGCACCGGCAGGGTGCCGGCACCGGACGTCCCGGCGGCGGCACCGGCCCGATGGGCGCACAGCCCTCACCGGCGCCCGGCCCCGGCGAACCGCACGCCCGGCTGAACCCGAAGTACCTCTTCGACACCTTCGTCATCGGGGCGTCCAACCGCTTCGCCCACGCCGCGGCCGTCGCGGTGGCCGAAGCGCCCGCGAAGGCGTACAACCCGCTCTTCATCTACGGAGAGTCGGGGCTCGGCAAGACCCACCTGCTGCATGCCATCGGCCACTACGCGCGGAGCCTCTATCCGGGCACTCGGGTGCGGTACGTGAGCTCGGAGGAGTTCACCAACGAGTTCATCAACTCGATCCGCGACGGCAAGGGCGACACCTTCCGCAAGCGGTACCGCGATGTCGACATCCTGCTGGTCGACGACATCCAGTTCCTGGCGAGCAAGGAGTCGACGCAGGAGGAGTTCTTCCACACCTTCAATACGCTCCACAACGCCAACAAGCAGATCGTGCTGTCCTCGGACCGCCCGCCCAAGCAGCTGGTGACCCTGGAGGACCGGCTGCGGAATCGTTTCGAGTGGGGCCTGACCACCGATGTGCAGCCTCCCGAGCTGGAGACGCGCATCGCGATCCTCCGCAAGAAGGCCGTGCAGGAGCAGCTCAACGCCCCGCCCGAGGTGCTGGAGTTCATCGCCTCCCGCATCTCCCGCAACATCCGTGAGCTGGAGGGCGCTCTCATCCGGGTGACGGCCTTCGCCAGCCTCAACCGTCAGCCGGTGGACCTCGGGCTGACCGAGATCGTGCTGAAGGATCTGATCCCGGGCGGTGAGGACTCGGCGCCGGAGATCACGGCGACGGCCATCATGGCGGCGACCGCCGACTACTTCGGTCTTACGGTGGAGGATCTCTGTGGATCCTCCCGGAGCCGAGTGCTGGTGACGGCGCGCCAGATCGCCATGTACCTGTGCCGTGAACTGACGGATCTGTCGCTTCCCAAGATCGGTGCGCAGTTCGGTGGCCGGGACCACACGACGGTGATGCATGCCGACCGCAAGATCCGCGCGCTGATGGCGGAGCGGCGCTCCATCTACAACCAGGTCACCGAGCTCACCAACCGCATCAAGAACGGCTGACGAGCTCCCGCAACGTCGCCGGCACACGCCACCAGGCACCGACGAGAAGGGCGCTCCGCAGACTCCCAGGGAGTCTGCGGAGCGCCCTTCCGCATTCCCGGGAAGCGGGTCGGAAAGGCGGGTCAGGAAGCGGCTGGGACAGCCCGGCGGCCGACCGCACGCCATCGCAGGAGCCCGGTAGATCGCCGGAGAGCTGCCCTGTGCCGCCACAAAAGGCGTCGTACGACGCCGTGGGAGCTGCCCGATGTCGCCCACGGGAGCTGCCGTGCGCCGCCGCGGAAGCTGCCTTGTGCCGCCATAAGAGCTGTCATACGCCGCCGCGAGGGCTGCCTGCGTTGCTGTGAGAGCTGCTCTGCGTCGCCGAGACCCGCGGTGAGGGGCACGCGGGACCCTCCACGAGCGGCCCGATCGGCCTTCTCTGACCGTTCCTCAGGGGATCGAGCAGGCCCCCTGACCTCCCACACTGTTCGAATCCCCGCTGTGGAAGGGCTGTTCTCCACAGATCTGGGGAGAATCCTCCCTCCACAGCCTGGGGATCCAAAAGTTGTCCATACTGCTTCCACAGGCGCGCCAGCCGATACTCCATCAGGCCAGCTCAGAGGGCTGGGGATTTGTGGTCAACAATGATCCACAGCCTGTGGACAAGTTTTTCGCCCACAGGGGCCCGCCGCGGTTGTCCACCGACGGCCCACAGGCCGGTGGTCGTTTTCCCCAGGAAGGACGGGCTTCTCCACACCGCTGTCCACTGTTCGGCAACGCGACACCCGCTTTCACCGCCGCGAGTGAAAGGCGTCACACCAAGAGGGTCGGTTGGGCTGTGGGGAACGTGGGTAAAGCTGGGGACAGCCCTGGGGAGAAACCCCCCTGCCCTGTGTATCGGGTGTGCACAACTTTCGGGTGTCCACAGAAACACCGGGTTGTCCACCGGTGCCACCCACAGGGTCGGTGGACAAAAAAGTGGGCCTGACCTGCGAAAACGACGTTATCCACCGTTTCCACAGGCCCTACTACTACTGCCACCTATAGTTAGCCCGGAATCCGCTTCGAAGTGGGGGCTGTGCACAACTCGGCGCCGGAGCTCCCCGAACCTCTTGTCGCGACTTGACCCCGAGCAGCACCGAGTGTCGGTGCCGTACGTCAGACTGGTCCCCGGCGTCCTCCCCCCGGCATCGGTGGAGCGACCCGACCAGACGACGAAGGCCAGCAGGGCGAGCGAGCAACAGCAGGAGGCGGTTCCGGTGAAGATCCGGGTGGAGCGCGATGTACTCGCGGAGGCTGTGGCCTGGGTGGCCCGTAGCCTCCCGGCCCGTCCGCCGGCGCCCGTTCTTGCGGGCCTTCTGCTGAAGGCTGAGGACGGAGCCCTCAGCTTCTCGAGCTTCGACTACGAGGTCTCGGCCCGGGTCTCGGTGGACGCCGAGATCGAGGAGGACGGCACGGTGCTCGTCTCCGGCCGCCTGCTCGCCGATATCTGTCGCGCCCTGCCCAACCGGCCGGTGGAGATTTCCACAGACGGTGTACGGGCGACCGTGGCCTGCGGCTCCTCGCGCTTCACACTCCACACCCTTCCTGTGGAGGAGTACCCCGCCCTTCCGCAGATGCCGACCGCGACCGGCACCGTGCCCGGTGAGGTCTTCGCCTCGGCAGCCGCCCAGGTCGCCATCGCGGCGGGCCGCGACGACACGCTGCCCGTGCTCACCGGTGTGCGCATCGAGATCGAGGGCGACACCGTCACCCTCGCCTCCACCGACCGTTACCGCTTCGCGGTCCGCGAGTTCCTGTGGAAGCCGGAGAACGCCGACGCCTCCGCCGTCGCGCTGGTGCCCGCCAAGACGCTGCTGGACACCGCCAAGGCGCTGACCAGTGGTGACACGGTGACGCTGGCGCTGTCGGGCTCCGGTGCCGGTGAGGGGCTCATCGGTTTCGAGGGTGCGGGCCGGCGTACGACCACCCGACTGCTCGAAGGCGATCTGCCGAAGTACCGCACGCTCTTCCCCACCGAGTTCAACTCGGTCGCGGTCATCGAGACGGCCCCGTTCGTCGAGGCCGTCAAGCGCGTGGCCCTGGTGGCCGAGCGGAACACTCCGGTGCGGCTCAGCTTCGAGCAGGGCGTCCTGATCCTGGAAGCGGGTTCCAGCGACGACGCACAGGCTGTGGAGCGCGTCGACTCGGTGCTGGAGGGCGACGACATCTCGATCGCCTTCAACCCGACCTTCCTGCTCGACGGCCTGAGCGCCATCGACTCCCCGGTCGCGCAGCTCTCCTTCACGACGTCCACCAAGCCCGCGCTGCTCAGCGGCCGCCCGGCCGTGGACGCCGAAGCGGACGAAGCGTACAAGTACCTGATCATGCCGGTCCGCCTCTCCGGCTGATCCGGCCACCGGTCCTGCCGACGCTCAAGGAACGGCGGCAGGACCCGACGGGCACGTTCAGCGCCGAGCATGCCCGGCGTCCTGTCCCCTGCCGGGCGTAGGCTCGGTCTCGGGTACGAATCGGCACAACGCTTAAGGAATCTCTGATGGAGCTCGGTCTCGTCGGCCTCGGCAAGATGGGCGGCAACATGCGCGAGCGCATCCGCCGCGCCGGCCACACCGTCATCGGTTACGACCGCAACCCGGACGTCGCCGATGTCCACAGCCTCGAAGAGCTTGTGGGCAAGCTCAAGGGCCCCCGCGTCGTGTGGGTGATGGTCCCGGCAGGTGCCGCGACCCAGTCCACGGTCGACGAGCTCGCCGAGCTGCTCTCGCCCGGCGACATCGTGGTGGACGGCGGGAACTCCCGCTGGACCGACGACGAGAAGCACGCCGTCGAGCTGGGCATCAAGGGCATCGGCTTCGTCGACTGCGGAGTCTCCGGCGGTGTCTGGGGCCTGGAGAACGGCTACGCGCTCATGTACGGCGGTGACGCCGAGCACGTCGCGAAGGTCCAGCCGGTCTTCGACGCCCTGAAGCCCGAGGGCGAGTTCGGTTCCGTCCACGCGGGCAAGGTCGGCGCCGGCCACTTCGCGAAGATGGTTCACAACGGCATCGAGTACGCCATGATGCAGGCCTACGCCGAGGGCTGGGAGCTCCTGGAGAAGGTCGACTCCGTCACCGACGTGCGCGAGGTCTTCCGCTCCTGGCAGGAGGGCACGGTCATCCGTTCCTGGCTGCTCGACCTGGCGGTCAACGCGCTGGACGACGACGAGCACCTGGACCAGCTCCGTGGCTTCGCCGCCGACTCCGGTGAGGGCCGCTGGACCGTGGAAGCGGCCATCGACAACGCCGTGCCGCTGCCCGCGATCACCGCGTCGCTCTTCGCGCGTTTCGCCTCGCGCCAGGACGACTCCCCGCAGATGAAGATGATCGCCGCGCTGCGCAACCAGTTCGGCGGCCACGCGGTCGAGAACAAGAAGTAGCGGGACCGACGAGAAGCAGCGGTCGCGCGCACAAGCAGTAACCGCAACGAGGGGCGGGACGGACCGGACGGTCCGTCCCGCAGCACGGAGCAGGAAGCCGGGAAGGTCGGCGTACACCATGCATGTCACGCATCTGTCGCTGGCCGACTTCCGCTCGTACGCCCGGGTCGAGGTGCCTCTCGACCCGGGCGTCACCGCGTTCGTGGGGGCCAACGGCCAGGGGAAGACCAATCTCGTCGAGGCGGTCGGCTATCTCGCGACGCTCGGCAGCCACCGCGTCTCCTCCGACGCTCCTCTCGTGCGCATGGGGGCCGAGCGGGCTGTCATCAGGGCGGCCGTCACCCAGGGCGAACGGTCCCAGCTGGTCGAGCTGGAGCTGAATCCGGGCAAGGCCAACCGTGCCCGGATCAATAGATCCTCGCAGGTCAGGCCTCGTGACGTACTGGGAATAGTGCGCACGGTGCTGTTCGCTCCGGAGGATCTCGCGCTGGTCAAGGGCGACCCCGGAGAACGCCGGCGGTTCCTGGACGAGCTGGTCACCGCGCGTTCGCCGCGGATGGCCGGGGTGCGCTCCGACTACGAACGGGTGCTGAAACAGCGCAACACGCTCCTGAAGTCCGCGGCGATGGCGCGCCGGCACGGCGGACGGTCCATGGACCTGTCGACGCTCGACGTGTGGGACCAGCATCTGGGCCGGGTGGGCGCCGAACTGCTGGCGCAGCGGCTGGACCTGATCGCGACGCTGCAGCCGCTGGCCGACAAGGCGTACGCGGACGTGGCGCCGGGCGGCGGTCCGGTGACGCTGGAGTACCGGAGCTCGGTGGGCGCCGAGGTGGAGCCGGCCCGCACGCGCGAGGAGCTGTACGCGCAGCTGATCGCGGCCCTCGCCGAGGTGCGCAAGCAGGAGATCGAGCGGGGCGTGACGCTGGTCGGCCCGCACCGCGACGACCTGGTCCTGGGCCTGCGCGGGATGCCCGCCAAGGGGTACGCGAGCCATGGGGAGTCCTGGTCGTACGCGCTGGCCCTGCGGCTGGCCTCGTACGATCTGCTGCGCTCCGAGGGCAACGAACCGGTGCTGGTGCTGGACGACGTCTTCGCCGAGCTGGACGCCCGGCGCCGGGAGCGGCTGGCCGAGCTGGTGGCCCCCGGCGAGCAGGTGCTGGTGACGGCCGCGGTGGACGACGACGTCCCCGGGGTGCTCGCCGGTACGCGGTACGCGGTGTCCGCCGGTGAGGTGGAGCGGCTGTGAGCGGCGACGGGGGCGGCAAGGACCCGGCCGGGGACCCGGCGAAGCAGCCGGAGCCCTCGGGTGTGGACCTGGCGCGGGTGGCCCTGCGCGCGGCGAAGGAGCAGGCGAAGGCGCGCGGTGCGGCCGCGCAGCAGAAGAAGCAGGCCCGGCGGGGCGGCGGGCTGCGTTCCGGTGCGCGGGCGGACGGCCGGGATCCGTTGCCGCTGGGGGCCGCGATCAACCGTCTGATCACCGAGCGCGGCTGGGAGACGCCGGCCGCGGTGGGCGGTGTGATGGGCCGCTGGCCGCAGATCGTGGGTGACGATCTGGCCAATCACTGTGTGCCTTTGCGTTATGACGAGGCCCCCGACGAGCGGGTGCTCACGGTGCAGTGCGACTCCACGGCGTGGGCGACGCAGCTCAGATTGCTGGCACCGCAGCTGGTGGCCCGGCTGAACGCGGATCTCGGGCACGGCACCGTGCGGATGATCAAGGTCCTGGGACCGGGAGGACCGGCCCGCAGATACGGTCCGCTGCGCGCGCCGGGGAGTACCGGCCCGGGCGACACCTACGGATGACACCTCCTGACAACCGCGCCTGACCTGGTCTTTTCCGGCTGGCGGGCGGCAATTCTCCTTCCGGTCCACCGTGATCCCCCTGCTGTGCGCGCGAGGCCCGGGGTGTGGTGTGCCCTGCTTGTCGCCGATGACTCCGTTGCCCCTGTGGCGGGAGTATGTGGTGGTTGCAGCCATGTGGCGGCGAGCGGGTGTCCCTCACCGTAGTGGGAGGCTGACAGGCAGAAGCGCTCAATGCCCGTGTGAGCCTCTTGAGGCCCCTTCCCGAATATGGGGAGTCGTCAGGCGCTCATTCAGGGCGGCACATGCGGACTCAGGTACCGGCAAACCCCCATTCGGGTCGGCGCTACCGGTAGACTGGTGGACAATCCCGCGTCCTTGCGGGATTCGTCGATACAAGCCGAACGACGCAGCCGCTCCCGCCTGCCCGGAGAACGGCCTGTGCTGTGCCAGAAAGGGCGCTTCGTGGCCGATTCCGGCAACCCCAACGAGAACATTCCGTCCACCCCCGGTGAGAGCAGCGCTGCTCCCGCCCCGGCCGAGGTGAAGGCCGAGCAGAAGGCTTCGGGTGAGGTGAAAGCCTCGTACGACGCCAGCGCGATCACCGTGCTGGAGGGTCTGGACGCGGTCCGCAAGCGGCCTGGCATGTACATCGGTTCGACCGGTGAGCGTGGTCTCCACCACCTCGTACAAGAGGTCGTCGACAACTCGGTCGACGAGGCGATGGCCGGGCACGCAAACGCCATCGACGTCACGATCCTCGCCGACGGCGGGGTGCGCGTGATCGACAACGGCCGTGGCATCCCGGTCGGCATCGTGCCGTCCGAGGGCAAGCCGGCCGTCGAGGTCGTCCTCACCGTGCTGCACGCAGGCGGCAAGTTCGGCGGCGGCGGCTACGCCGTCTCCGGTGGTCTGCACGGCGTCGGTGTCTCCGTGGTCAACGCGCTGTCCACCCGCGTGGCCGTCGAGGTCAAGACGGACGGCTACCGCTGGACCCAGGACTACAAGCTCGGCGTCCCGACCGCCCCGCTGGCCCGTAACGAGGCCACCGACGAGACGGGCACGTCGGTCACCTTCTGGGCCGACGGGGACATCTTCGAGACGACCGAGTACTCCTTCGAGACCCTCTCGCGGCGCTTCCAGGAGATGGCCTTCCTCAACAAGGGCCTCACCCTCAAGCTGACCGACGAGCGCGAGTCGGCGAAGGCGACGGCGGGTGCGGACAGCGCCGAGGCGGTGGACGTCCCCGAAGAGGAGACGACGCGCACGGTCACGTACCACTACGAGAACGGCATCGTCGACTTCGTCAAGTACCTCAACTCCCGCAAGGGCGATGTCATCCACCAGTCAGTGATCGACATCGAGGCCGAGGACAAGGACCGTCTTCTCTCGGCCGAGATCGCCATGCAGTGGAACACGCAGTACAGCGAGGGTGTCTACTCCTTCGCCAACGCGATCCACACGCACGAGGGCGGTACGCACGAGGAGGGCTTCCGTGCGGCGCTCACCTCGCTGGTCAACCGGTACGCGCGAGACAAGAAGCTGCTGCGCGAGAAGGACGACAACCTCACCGGTGAGGACGTCCGCGAGGGTCTGACGGCGATCATCTCGGTCAAGCTCGGCGAGCCGCAGTTCGAGGGCCAGACGAAGACCAAGCTGGGCAACACGGAGGCCAAGACCTTCGTGCAGAAGGTCGTCCACGAGCAGCTGACGGACTGGTTCGACCGGAACCCCAACGAGGCCGCCGACATCATCCGCAAGGGCATCGCCGCGTCGACCGCCCGTGTGGCGGCCCGCAAGGCGCGTGACCTGACCCGTCGCAAGGGGCTCCTGGAGAGCGCCTCGCTGCCGGGCAAGCTGAGCGACTGCCAGTCCAACGACCCGACGAAGTGCGAGATCTTCATCGTCGAGGGTGACTCCGCCGGTGGTTCGGCGAAGTCCGGCCGTAACCCGATGTACCAGGCCATCCTGCCGATCCGCGGCAAGATCCTGAACGTCGAGAAGGCCCGGATCGACAAGATCCTGCAGAACACCGAGGTCCAGGCGCTGATCTCGGCCTTCGGCACCGGGGTCCACGAGGACTTCGACATCGAGAAGCTCCGTTATCACAAGATCATTCTGATGGCGGACGCCGACGTCGACGGTCAGCACATCAACACCCTGCTGCTGACGTTCCTCTTCCGCTTCATGCGACCGCTGGTCGAGGCCGGGCACGTCTACCTCTCGCGCCCGCCGCTCTACAAGATCAAGTGGGGCCGGGACGACTTCGAGTACGCGTACTCGGACCGCGAGCGCGATGCCCTCGTGGCACTCGGCAAGCAGAACGGCAAGCGGATCAAGGAAGACTCGATCCAGCGCTTCAAGGGCCTCGGCGAGATGAACGCCGAGGAGCTGCGTGTCACCACGATGGACGTCGACCACCGTGTGCTCGGCCAGGTCACGCTCGACGACGCGGCGCAGGCCGACGACCTGTTCTCGGTGCTGATGGGTGAGGACGTCGAGGCGCGGCGCTCGTTCATCCAGCGCAACGCCAAGGACGTCCGCTTCCTCGACATCTGAGTCGGCCGTACAAGCAAGCCGCAGCCGCAGCGCGAAAGGACTTTGACCAGCAATGGCCGACGAGAACACCCCTGTCCCCGTGACGCCCGAAGAGGTTCCGCCCGTCGAGGGCGTGGGCATGCGTGTCGAGCCCGTCGGGCTCGAGACGGAGATGCAGCGCTCCTACCTCGACTACGCGATGTCCGTCATCGTGTCGCGTGCCCTGCCCGACGTGCGGGACGGCCTCAAGCCCGTCCACCGCCGGGTGCTGTACGCGATGTACGACGGCGGCTACCGGCCCGAGAAGGGCTTCTACAAGTGCGCCCGCGTCGTCGGTGACGTCATGGGTACGTACCACCCGCACGGCGACTCCTCGATCTACGACGCCCTGGTGCGCCTGGCGCAGCACTGGTCGATGCGTATGCCGCTGGTGGACTCCAACGGCAACTTCGGTTCCCCGGGCAACGACCCGGCCGCCGCCATGCGGTACACCGAGTGCAAGATGATGCCGCTGTCCATGGAGATGGTCCGTGACATCGACGAGGAGACCGTCGACTTCAAGGACAACTACGACGGCCGCAACCAGGAGCCGGTGGTTCTGCCGGCGCGCTTCCCGAACCTGCTGATCAACGGTTCGGCGGGCATCGCGGTCGGCATGGCGACCAACATCCCGCCGCACAACCTGCGCGAGGTCGCGTCCGGCGCCCAGTGGTACCTGGAGCACCCGGAGGCGTCGCAGGAAGAGCTCCTGGACGCTCTCCTGGAGCGGATCAAGGGCCCGGACTTCCCGACGGGCGCGCTCGTCGTGGGCCGCAAGGGCATCGAGGAGGCGTACCGCACGGGCCGTGGCTCGATCACGATGCGCGCGGTCGTGGCGGTCGAGGAGATCCAGAACCGCCAGTGCCTGGTCGTGACGGAGCTTCCGTACCAGACCAACCCCGACAACCTCGCGCAGAAGATCGCCGACCTGGTCAAGGACGGCAAGGTCGGCGGCATCGCGGACGTCCGCGACGAGACCTCGTCGCGGACGGGCCAGCGCCTGGTCGTCGTGCTGAAGCGGGACGCGGTCGCCAAGGTCGTCCTGAACAACCTGTACAAGCACACCGATCTGCAGACCAACTTCGGTGCCAACATGCTGGCGCTCGTGGACGGGGTGCCGCGCACCCTGTCGATCGACGCGTTCATCCGCCACTGGGTGACGCACCAGATCGAGGTCATCGTCCGGCGCACGAAGTTCCGGCTGCGCAAGGCCGAGGAGCGCGCGCACATCCTGCGTGGCCTGCTCAAGGCCCTGGACGCCATCGACGAGGTCATCGCCCTCATCCGGCGCAGCAACACCGTGGAGATCGCGCGCGAGGGCCTGATGGGCCTCCTGGAGATCGACGAGATCCAGGCGAACGCGATCCTGGAGATGCAGCTGCGCCGGCTGGCCGCGCTGGAGCACCAGAAGATCACCGCCGAGCACGACGAGCTCCAGGCGAAGATCAACGAGTACAACGCGATCCTGGTGTCGCCCGAGCGGCAGCGGCAGATCGTCAGCGAGGAGCTGGCGGCGATCGTCGACAAGTTCGGCGACGACCGGCGCTCCAAGCTCGTGCCCTTCGACGGCGACATGTCCATCGAGGACCTGATCGCCGAGGAGGACATCGTCGTCACGATCTCCCGCGGCGGCTATGTGAAGCGCACGAAGACGGACGACTACCGCTCGCAGAAGCGGGGCGGCAAGGGGGTGCGCGGCACGAAGCTCAAGGAAGACGACATCGTCGACCACTTCTTCGTGTCGACGACGCACCACTGGCTGCTGTTCTTCACCAACAAGGGCCGCGTCTACCGGGCCAAGGCCTACGAGCTCCCGGACGCCGGCCGCGACGCGCGCGGCCAGCACGTGGCGAACCTGCTGGCCTTCCAGCCGGACGAGGAGATCGCGCAGATCCTGGCGATCCGCGACTACGACGCCGCGCCGTATCTGATCCTGGCCACGAAGGGCGGTCTGGTGAAGAAGACCGCGCTGAAGGACTACGACTCGCCCCGTTCCGGCGGCGTCATCGCCATCAACCTGCGCGAGACGGCCGACGGCAGCGACGACGAGCTGATCGGCGCGGAGCTGGTGTCGTCCGAGGACGACCTGCTGCTCATCAGCAGGAAGGCCCAGTCGATCAGGTTCACTGCGACGGACGATGCGCTGCGCCCGATGGGCCGCGCCACTTCGGGCGTCAAGGGCATGAGTTTCCGTGAGGGAGACGAACTGCTCTCGATGAATGTCGTCAGGCCCGGTACTTTCGTGTTCACTGCCACTGACGGCGGGTACGCGAAGCGGACCCCTGTCGACGAGTACCGCGTCCAGGGTCGCGGCGGCCTGGGCATCAAGGCCGCCAAGATCGTGGAGGACCGGGGCTCGCTGGTCGGCGCGCTGGTGGTCGAGGAGACGGACGAGATCCTCGCCATCACGCTCGGCGGTGGTGTGATTCGTACGCGAGTCAATGAAGTCAGGGAGACGGGCCGTGACACCATGGGCGTCCAACTGATCAATCTGGGCAAGCGAGACGCCGTCGTCGGCATCGCGCGCAACGCCGAGGCAGGTCGCGAGGCCGAAGAGGTCGACGGTCCCGCCGACGCCGAGGGCGAGACGACCGAGGCAGTGACAGCTGAGGCCACCACGGCCGACGCGACTGCCGAGAGCACGGTCGACGGCACAGTCGAGGGCAACACGTCCTCGACCGGGGAGCACGAGGAGTAGAGCGTGAGTGGAGCCACGGGCGCCGGTTCGGCCGCTTCCGAAGCCGGCGAGAACGGCGCCCGTGGCCCTGCCACGGACTCCCAAGGGGGCACTGTGACGGATACCCGGGGCCCTCAGCCCCAGTACGAGGGTTACGCGACCGGGCCGTTGCCCGGTGAGCGGGAACCCGCACCGGGCCAGGCGGGCCCGTACCACCCGCCGCAGGCCTACCCCTCGCCCCCTGCGGGCGGGACCCAGGGTGGCCGGTCCCACGGGGGGCGGCAGGGCGCCATGCAGGGCGCAGGAACGGCCCAGGCGACCCGCAGACCCCGCACGGGGGCGCGGACGACTCCGCGTACCCGTAAGGCACGTCTGCGCGTGGCCAAGGCGGATCCGTGGTCGGTGATGAAGGTCAGCTTCCTGCTGTCCATCGCGCTCGGCATCTGCACGGTGGTCGCGTCGGCGGTGCTGTGGATGGTCATGGACGCGATGGGCGTCTTCGAGACCGTGGGCGGCACCATCAGCGAGGCGACCGGTTCCAACGAGGGCAACGGCTTCGACCTGCAGTCGTTCCTGTCCCTGCCGCGGGTGCTGATCTTCACCTCGGTCATCGCGGTGATCGACGTGGTGCTGGCGACCGCGCTGGCGACGCTGGGCTCCTTCATCTACAACCTGTCGGCCGGCTTCGTGGGCGGTGTCGAGCTCACGCTGGCCGAGGACGAGTAGCGGCGCGGGTATCGATTTTGGGACTGGCCCCGACGTGCGCTAATCTTCTTCACGTCAGCGCGACACAAAAGCGCGGCGGGGCTATAGCTCAGTTGGTTAGAGCGCATCCCTGATAAGGATGAGGCCACAGGTTCAAATCCTGTTAGCCCCACCAGTACAGAGACCCCCAACCGATCATGGTTGGGGGTCTCTGCGTGTTCGGTGCCTCCGACGGCGGAGGCCCCCGCGGGGCCAGGCACGAGCTGTCGGTTTCGAACGCCCCCGGTCGACGACCGGAACCCGCTCCCCGTCTCCGCCGTATCGGCATGCCGCAGCGGGGCGCACGCCTCCGCGAGGCGCTCCCGGGGAGGGGATGCGAAGGCGCCGGAGGCGCGTGACACCGGGATTCAGGATTCACCGAGGCGCGTGACGGCGGGATTCGCCGAGGCGGGGGGCCGGGGCTGCCGGATCTGTCTGTCCGACGGGCCTGCGGATCTGCGGACCGGGCCTGCGGACCGGGCCTGCGGATTTGCCGACCGGGCCTGCCGGGCACGGTGGTCCGCAGGCGTACGGGTGTGGCGGTCCGCGCAGGCGTACGCCCTGAGGCGGTAGCGCAAGCCCGTACGCCTGCAAGCCCGTACGCCTGCACGCCCGTACGCCTGCGGCGGTTCCGCACGCCCGCACGCGCCCACGCCCCGCACGCCAGCAAGCCCCTACGCCCGCACCCGCGACCGGCATCAGGGCATGAAGAAGGCCCCTGCCGGGGAATCCCGGTCCAGGGGCCTCGCGGTGTCAGGCGCTGTGCGCTCAGGGTGGGAGAGGAGCCCCGTCCTGGTCCTGTGCGTGGCCGAGGGCGGCGTGGGCGCCGTGAGTGGCGCGGGCGGTGTCCAGGGTGTCAGGTGCGAGCGTCCGGCCGGCGGGTGAGGAGCCGTGTGCCTCGGCGCGGATGCGCTGCTTCATCGTGGGCGGCAGTGCCCGGTCACGCGGAAGGGTCCATCGCACCGACGGGGCGGTCGGGGTTGCGGCGGTCGGGGCCCTGTGCTCGTGGCTCGTGGTCGCCGGCTCCGTGACCGTGGCTTCCGTGGCCGCGGTGGCGGCGCTTGCGAGGCCCAGCGACGCGAGAAGTGCGAAGAACGCGGTGATGAAGGCGGTCCAGATGCTCTTGGCCTTGAAGGTGCTCATGGCCCCTCACTTTCAGGTGGTCCGGTTTGCTTACCTTTCTGATGATGTGGATCCGGCCCGCGATTTCGTGGACCGACGCTACCGATATGCCGTTCTTCAGATGAACACCACTCGTATGGTGCAACCGGTCCCGGAACGCGGTGTCCGGGGCGGGTCAGGGCGGTCCTCCGGTGGCCGTCCGTGCCGGTCGGCCGCCGATGCACAATCTTCCGACGATCGCTCTTCCATAGGCGCCAGTTGGGTTGCGGGGAGGTCACCGGTCGATATCGGCCGATGTGTATAGTCGGGCAGCAGAACTCCCCAATGCCAAGGAAAGACGAGGTCGCGCGGTGAAGAAGCTTCTCCTGGTCGCACTGGCCGCCATCGGCGGGCTCCTCGTGTACCGCCAGATCCAGGCGGATCGCGCCGAGCAGGATCTGTGGACGGAGGCGACTGACTCCGTGCCCGCAGGTTCGGGTGTGTGAGACAGAACAGCCTGTCGCGGGCCCCGGTCGCAGATGCGACCGGGGCTTCGTGCTGTTGCGGGACCGTGACACCTGTGCTCTTGAGTTCGCCGAAGCAAATCAATAGGTTGCTTGAGCAAAGAAGCCGGGGATTCGGTCGAGGGGGCACGCGTGAGGGCACGCAATCACCAGCGCACTGTGCGGGTGGGGACATGGATCGGCGGGGCGCTTTTCGCCCTGGTGGCAGGCGCGCTACCGGCCATGGCGGACCCGGCGGACGCCGGCGGCGCACCTGACGCGGTCCGGTCCGACGGAAGCGGCAGCCTGGTCATGGTGCTCGACTCGTCCGGATCCATGGGGGACGACGACGGCACGGGGCGCACCAGGATGGAGAGCGCGCGCACGGCGGTCGGCACGGTCGTGGACGGGCTCCCCGACGGTTATCCCACCGGCCTGCGTGTGTACGGGGCCGACCAGCCGCAGGGCTGCACGGACACCCGGCTCGTACGTCCGGTGGACAAGCTCGACCGGGCCGCGATGAAGCAGGCCGTGGCGGCCGTACGCCCCCGCGGGGACACCCCCATCGGCCTGTCGCTCCGGAAGGCGGCACAGGACCTGCCGGAGCCCGCGGACGGGGCCATCGGGACGCGCACGATCCTGTTGATCTCCGACGGCGAGGACAACTGCGGTACGCCGCAGCCCTGCGAGGTCGCCGAGCAGCTCGGCAAGGAGGGGGTCGGGCTGCGGATCGACACCGTCGGCTTCCAGGTGAAGGGTGCGGCCCGCAAGCAGCTGGAGTGCATCGCGGACGCGGGCAACGGCCGCTATTACGACGCACCGGACGCCAAGGCGCTGGCCCGTCAGCTCCAGCGTGCCTCCCAGCTGTCCGCCGACGGTTACCGCCTCCGAGGCGAGCGGGTGACGGGTGCGGCCACCGCGGACCGTGCCCCCGCCCTCGTACCCGGGCAGTATCTGGACACCATCGGGCCGGGCGAGAAGCGGTACTACGCGGTCGATCTGGACGCCGAGTCCACGGTGGACTTCGCGGCGACGGCCGTGCCGCAACCCGGGGCTGCCGTGGACACGTTCGACGCGCTGAGCACCACGATCGAGTACGACGCGTACGGCTCCTGCGGGACGCACACCGCGCGCTTCCTGCAGAAGGAGGGTGCGGTTCCGCTGACTTCGGCGGTGGCCCGCATCCGTTCCGAACAGGGCACCCGCACCTGTGACCGGGCGGGCCGGTACCGGCTGGTGGTGGAGCGGGAGAGCAAGAAGGGTTCCGACGCCGCGCGTTGGCCCCTGGAGCTGGTGTACGGGGTCGAGGCGCCGCTGGCGAAGGGCGTGACGCCCGCGCAGTCGCAGACGGAGTACGGCCCTGGAGGCAAGGAGGCCACGCTGCCGACGGGCGACCCCCGCGACGTGCGCGGCGGTACCGGGTTCAACGACGCCGAGACGATCGGCGAGGGCGTGTGGCGCGACCGGATCCTGCCGTCCCAGACGCTCTGGTACAAGGTTCCGGCGGGCTGGGGCCAGCAGGTGCGCTACGACGTGGAGTTCGCGAACGAGCCGACGGTCGACCGCTCCGAGGTCACGTACTCCTACGGGACGACCCAGCTCTACACACCGGCGCGCTACCCGCTCACGGGGGGCAGCGAGTTCAACCCGCACGCGATGTACAGCGGCCGGCCTTCGGCGGTGGCGATGGGCGGGGTTCCGGTCGCCTGGACCAACCGCTACGAGAACCGGACCGACGTCCAGCCCGTCCATACCGGGGGCGGCTTCTACATCTCGGTGACGCTGGGCGCGCGGGCCGCCGAGATCGCGGAGAATCCGCAGATCGGTCTGGTGCTGAGGGTGTCGGTGCTCGGAGACGAGCGGACCGGCCCGGAGCACGGCGCCCCCGTGGCGGCGAAGAAGGGCGGGGCCGCGCGGGACGCGGACGAGAAGGGCGATTCGATCGCGTCCGCAGACAGCGGTGGTGCGGGAGGGGCAGGATGGACCGGCATCGCGGCTGCTGCCGGAGCGGCCGTCATCGCCGTGCCGGCCGCCGTGTTCGTATATGTACGCAGCCGCCGCCGGGCAGGCGCACGGACGACGAGGGGAAGCGCGTGATGAGGCAGCGCAGCAGAGGCCGGGTGACGCTGGCCGCGGTCGCGGCGATGTGCGCGGTGGCGGCGCTGCCGGGACAGGCGTACGCGTCCGGTGATGCGGCGCCGTACGCGTTCGACCCGGAGGCGGAGGCGGTCAGCGGCGCGGCGGTCAACACCGACGCGACGGAGCTCAAGGCCGGTTCGGTCTACAAGAGTTCGATCAAGGTCGGCGAGAAGCTCTACTACCGCCTGAACCTGGACGCGACGACGAACGCGTACGTCTCGGCCGTCGTCGTGCCCAAGGGCGGCGGCAAGGTCGCCTACGGGGACGGCATCACGGTCAGCATCAGGGACAGTTCGGACCTGCAGTGCAGCTCCGAGGACGCCAACTTCGAGTCCGCGGAGTTCCCCCGCCCGATCACCGCGTACGCCTACCGGGTCGTGGAGAGGGACAGCGGCAGCTGCCAGGGCCCCGGTACGTACAACGTCCTGGTCGAGCGGGAGAGCAAGGCCACCTCGGGGCCGGAGGACTGGGACCTGGAACTGCGGTACGCGTCGGAGCCGCAGCTCGCCGACGACGCCGCGATGCCGACCGAGGCGCCGCAGGACTGGCCGTCCGCGTCGCCCGCGCCGCCCACGCCCGCCTCCGACAACCGCAGGCACGGCGGCAGCAGTTACTACGACGCCACGAGTCTGAACACGGGCGAGTGGAAGGACGCGGTCGAGCCGGGTCAGACCCTCTTCTACCGCGTTCCGGTGGACTGGGGACAGCAGATCTTCGCCACGGCCCGTCTCGGCAACAGCCCCGCCTCGGACGAGTACATCGGCAACGCGCTCGCCCTGTCCCTGGACAACCCGGCCCAGGGCCATGTCGACGACGCGTCACCGATGTCGTACACGGGCAAGCCGGCCTCCGTCTCGCTGGATCCGGTGCCTCCGGTCGCGTACCGGAACAGGTTCGACTCCGACACCGCTGTCAGCGCCATGCGCTTCGCGGGCTGGTACTACCTGTCCGTCTCGCTGAGCCCCGCGGTCGCCAAGGACTACGGCGACAAGCCGTTCCCGCTGACGCTGTCGGTCAAGGTCGAGGGCACGGCGGGGAAGACGCCGTACGCGGGCGATGCCGGTATCTTCGCGGTCACGGAGAACGACAAGGACCTGGCCAGGAGCGGCCGGAGCGGCCCGCAGGCGGCCGAGAGCAAGAGCAACACCATGAAGCTGGTCGGAGCGGCGGGGATCGGCGCCGGCGCCGTGCTGGTTCTGGCTCTGGGCGCGTGGATGCTCATCGCGCGGCGCCGCGCGGCCGCCACCGGCGGGCAGCCCCCGTACGCGGGGCCGCCGCCGCAGGCCTGGTAGCCGGCGGGCCCGGCCGGCCCGCCTCCCGCTCAGGCCTGGGTCAGCGCCCAGATGCCCACGGCGAAACAGATCAGCGCCACCAGCAGCACCGGGACCGCCACCTTCGGGGACGGTCCCGGACGCGTTCGCGGGGTGTGCGCAGGTGCGTGCGGAGTGGGCGCGGAAGCGTGTGCCGCCACCGGGGCCTGCGGGTGCTGGGCGGTGTAGGCACGGGTGGGCGGCTGTTCGTGCCGGACGGCGGAGGTGGGCGCCTGCGAAAGATCCGGTGCGGGGGCGGCGAAGGGGGCCGCCGCGTGGGCCGCCGGGTGCGGAGCGAGGGGATGAGCGGCCTGGGGCGCGGGCGCCGTGTGCTGCGGGGGCGGCGGGAGGTGGAAGCTGCCCGTCTCCGACATCGCGGCCGGTGGCCGCACGTACGACTGCTGCCCGGTGGCTGCCTGTTCTCCCGTGCCCGGCTGCCGCTGTCCCGTTTCCTGGTGTCCGGTCAGCTGAGGGGCCTGCGGGGCGGCCGGGGTGGCCTGAGGGATCGGTGGGGCCTGTACGGGGCCGGTGGGACCGAATCCGGCGGGCAGCGGGCCGATCTGGTCGAAGACCTCCACCGGCTCCTCGTCGTCCCCGGGCTCCGGCAGCATCTCGACGGCGGCTGTCAGGGCCTTGCGCGCGCCCGTGGCGGTGCGGAAGCGGGCCTGCGGGTCCGGCTGCAGCAGCCCCGCCAGGACCTGCCACAGCGGCTCGGGGATGCCCTGGGGAGCGCCGGGCGTCCCGTGCGAGGCGAAGTGCTCGACGAGCGCCTGGGAGTCGGGCTTCTGCCCCTGGAGCAGGTACAGGGCGACGAGGCCGACGGCGAAGAGGTCCGCGGGGAAGTCCGGCTCCGCGCCCATCATCTGCTCGGGAGCGAAGTAACCCGGCGTCCCCACCACGTAGTTCGTCTCGGTGAGGCGGGGCTCGCCCTTCCGCATGGAGATGCCGAAGTCGGACAGCCGCAGGTGCGGCCGGCCGGTGCCGGTGGCCTCCATCAGGATGTTGGCGGGCTTGATGTCCCGGTGCACGACCCCCTCGGCGTGCACCGTCGACAACCCGGAAAGCAGCTGGTCGAGAAGCGTGCAGACGAATCGCGGGGGCAACGGGCCGTAATCGCCGATGACATGGGCCAGCGAACCGCCGCTGACCAGGTCCATGGTGAACAGGACCTTGTCGTCGTCCGCCGCCCAGCTCGCAGGGGCGAGCACATGAGGATGCTCGATCCGCAGCGCCTGCTCACGTACGAAGCGCAACAGCGTGTGCGCGTCGCTCTGCTGGAGGACCTTGGCCGCCACATAACGGCGGCGCCGGTGGTCCCAGGCACGCCAGACAGCACCGACCCCACCACGTCCGATCGGATCGATCAGTTCGTACCGACCAGCGAAGACCTCACCCATTGCGCTGCGCCCGCTCCCCGTTCCTGTCTCGGTCCGCGCATCCTCGTGCCTGCGCCCGGACCCGGATGCTCCGGTTGCCGGGCGGGTGCCCGGTCTGTCGTGTCTAGTTCTGGTGCCCCTCGTAGTGCGCCACCGCGTCCGCGGTGCGCCCCGCGCCGTACACCCTGAGGAACTCTGCCAGTTCCGGGTGGGTCGGGGCGAGGGAGTCGGCGGCATCGATGATGTCGCCGGCGGCCGCGACGGACCGCAGCAGTGACTGGATCTCGCGGACCACGCGGCGCACCGTGGGAGCGCCGCCGTGCGTCGTGGTCTGGCCGGTACCGGTGAGCACGGAGCCTCCCTGGGACTTCTTGATCTCTTCCATGCGCGCCGTGGCCTCTCCCGCGCTGACGCTGCCGTCGGCGACCTGACTGGCCAGTTCCTGGAGCGCCTGGACGCGCTGGACGACCGCGGGGTTGCCGATCTTGGCCCGCTGGCCGCTCATGAGCTGGGAGAGCATGGGAGCGGACAGCCCGAGCACCGCGGCGAGCCGGGCCTGGTTCAGGCCGAGATCATCTATCAGCCGTCGGAAGAGCGCGCCGAGCGGCTCCCCGTACCAGCTGCGCTGGAGATCTCTGGCTCTGGCCGTTGCCTCTTGCTGCGCTGCATCCATGGCGTCTCCCCTTCGCTGCGGCTTCGCTGCTGCGAACCTCGACGAGCATCTTACGGAGAGTGGTTGCCGACCGGGAGTCCCAATCTTTTTGGAGGATTCAGGGGGTCACCCGGTACTCTGGTCTGCGGCGGTTGCGCACGACACCTGGTGTCGGGTGCTGTCTGCTGTCCGGGGCCTTAGCTCAGTTGGTAGAGCGCTGCCTTTGCAAGGCAGATGTCAGGAGTTCGAATCTCCTAGGCTCCACATGATCAGACCCCCCTGATCTGCGTTTTCGCAGATCAGGGGGGTCTTTTTCGTGCTGTGCCGACGGCCGGTGGGGCGGCCGCCGACGTCAGGGGCAGGTCAGGGGCGGTCGTCCGGGTCCTGTCGGTCCGGGGCGTCCAGCCCCTCCGCCTCCGCGTCGGACTGCTTGGCCCGGACCTCCGGGTCCAGGATCGTCCGGTCGCTGCCGTCGACCGAGGTCAGCGGGTCACGGTCGTCGACCTCGGTGGGGGCCGGGGGCTCGACCAGCCAGTCGGGGTTGGCCTGCTTGTCCCACCACCGCCAGACGGCGTAGGCGCCGCCCGCGAGGAGTCCGGCCACGGCCAGTCCCTTGAACGCGCGGCCGCACTTGGCCCGCCGTTCGTGCTTCCGGGCCAGCTTCTTGATCTCCTTGGCCGTCACCTGCCCGCGCAGAGCGGCGAGGGCGGCCGCGCTGCGGGCCGTGGCCTCCTCGGCCACGGGCTGAGCTGCGGCGACGGCGTGCTCGAAGCGGGGGACGGTGTAGTCCGCGGCGCTCCGGGCGGCCTGGCGGGTGCGCAGCGCGGCGCGCTGCGCGGCCTCGTCGACCTTGGGGGGCACGTGTGCGAGGGCGAGTTCGAGACGTGGTGCGAGGTGAGCGTCGTACTGGACACGAGCCTGTTGAGCTGCCTTCGACACCTTCGGTGCGAGCAGCGTGCGGGCCTCGTGCGCATAGTGAGCGGCCTGTTCCTTGGCCGAGTCGGCGTAGGGCGCCACCACTACCGCGGCGTGCTGCACGCTGTCCCTCGCCGAGTCGGTTGCGGCGCGCACGCTGTCGATGCGGGTCACGGGATCCTCCTCCTTGGTGGCGGGTAGATACTCCGCCTTTCCACCCAGATCGAGATCATGCCTGCAGAGGACCTGTGCGGCACGCGGGGCTGGCATCCGGGTCATTCGGGTCATCGGGGATGCCTCGGGGCAAGCAGGTGCAAGGGGAGCCTGCCGACGACAATGCCACGGTTCGGCCCGCCACGCGCCGGTTCGTCACGCACTTGGCCGCATGTCTTCCCGCGCCGGCCACCGGTGGACGGTGGTGTAGGCCGCGGGCGGGCGGGGTCGGCAGGGGGGCGGATCGGTGCATCGGGACGGTGCGGCGCAGCCTGGCCGGGCGCCGGGCGGGGTGGTCCGTGCGAGGATCGGTTGACGTCAGAGCAGACTTACGGAAGGCAGATCGTGGCCGAGCAGCTTTACGCCACCTTGAAGACCAATCAGGGCGACATCGAGATCCGGCTTCTGCCGAACCACGCCCCCAAGACGGTCAAGAACTTCGTCGAACTCGCCACCGGTGAGCGCGAGTGGACCCACCCCGCGACCGGGGCCAAGTCCAAGGACCGGCTCTACGACGGCACCGTCTTCCACCGGGTCATCAGCGGTTTCATGATCCAGGGCGGCGACCCCCTGGGCAACGGAACCGGTGGTCCCGGGTACGAGTTCGGTGACGAGTTCCACCCCGACCTCGCCTTCACCAAGCCGTACCTGCTGGCGATGGCCAACGCGGGCCCGGGCACCAACGGCTCGCAGTTCTTCGTGACGGTGTCGCCCACCGCCTGGCTGACCGGCAAGCACACCATCTTCGGCGAGGTGGTGGACCCGGCGAGCCAGAAGGTGGTGGACGCCATCGCGGCCACCGCGACCAACGACCGCACCGACCGCCCGGTGCAGGACGTGGTCATCGAGTCGGTCGTCATCGAGAAGCGCTGATCGCCTGCCGTCACCGCCCGGTCACTCTCCGGCTCTTCCGTCGGGAACCAACCGCCCTGTCCGTCCGTACTTGTTAGGAGAGCGGACGCGCAGGGCGGTGTCGTGCGTGCTCTGCCACGACGAGGACCGAGAGGACCGGGAGTGATGGGAGGACCGATGGACCAGCAGCCGCCGGGCGGCCAGGAGCCGAGCCCGTCCGTCGACGGACCGGTCAGCTGTTACCGCCACCCGGGCCGGGGGACGGCGATCCGCTGCACCCGCTGCGACCGCCCGATCTGCCCCGACTGCATGGTCAGCGCCTCGGTCGGCTTCCAGTGCCCGGACTGTGTGCGCCAGGGGTCCGGTACGGGACACCACCCGGACGCCGGCCGGCCGCGTACGCTCGCCGGCGGCAGGATCGCGGCCGATCCCCGGCTGGTCACCAAGATCCTTCTGGGGATCAACGTCGCGGTGTTCGTCGCGGTGCTGGCCAACGGCGCGCTGGCCGACGATCTGGCGCTGCTGGGCCGGGCCGTCTACTACGACGGCGGGCCGCCCGAGGGCGTCGCGGAGGGCCAGTGGTACCGGCTGGTGACGTCGATGTTCCTGCACCAGGAGGTGTGGCACATCGCCTTCAACATGCTGGGGCTGTGGTGGCTGGGCGGTCCGCTGGAGGCGGCGCTCGGCCGGGCCCGCTATCTCGCGCTCTATCTGATCTCCGGGCTGGCGGGCAGCGCCCTGACCTACTGGCTCGCCGCGCCGAACCAGCCTTCGCTGGGTGCCTCGGGAGCCATCTTCGGCCTGCTCGGCGCCACGGTGGTGCTGATGCGCCGGCTGAACTACGACATGCGCCCGGTCTTCACGCTCCTGGCGATCAACCTGGTCATCACCTTCAACCCCTGGGGCGGAATCGCCTGGCAGGCACATGTCGGAGGGCTGATCGCCGGTGCGCTGATCGCGATCGGCATGGTGCACGCCCCGCGCGAGCGGCGGAATCTCGTGCAGTACGGCACCTGTGCCGTCGCCCTCGTCGTGGTGGTCCTGATCGTGGTCGCCAGAACGGCTGCTCTGACATAAGTGGCGACGCCACGCAAGCCGTAAGCCCGATATGGACCGTTTGTGATCGAAGTTGTCCACAGCGTGCACGCGATCTTGTGCATCCTGCGGACATGACTGCGCCCCTTGTCGCTGAGCTGGGTATTTCCAGCTTTCTCCAGCTAGGACAAGGGGCGTGCCGCCCGGCTCGGGGGGTGGCTGCAGTCACACCGGCGTCAACGGCCGAGGAGTTATCCACAGATCGTCTGACCTTTTCCCCCGCCTGTGGATAACGCTGTGGGTAACTCAGGGCAGGGGTTGCGGGACGGGTGCCCGCTGTGGTTCTAGGCGATCCCCGGAGCTACTTCCACTGGGTCGAGACGCCGAAGCCGCCGGCAATGAAGCCGAAGCCGACGACGATGTTCCAGTTGCCCAGTGAGTCGATCGGCAGGTCGCCGTCGGTCACGTAGAAAACGACGATCCAGGCCAGACCGATCAGGAACAGCGCCAGCATCACCGGCGCCACCCAACTGCGGTTGGTCAGCTTTATGTTGGTTGCCTGCTTCGCCGGAGGGGGCGTGAAGTCGGCCTTCTTGCGGATACGTGACTTCGGCACGAGGAACTCTCCTGTCGATGCGCTGCGTGACCGCGCAGGGAACTGTGGCTGGCGCCGGTAGCTGGGCGCGAGGGGGAATGCTGCCTCCCCCGGGCGTCCGTTAGCGTAGTGCTTCCGTGGCGCCTAAGGAGATAAGGGTACGTTGAGCAATTCTGCCGACTCTCCCCCAGGGCCGGTCCGGCGCACCTTCCGGCATCCGGCCAAAGTGCTCACCGCTGCCGTTTTCGCCCTGGCCGGCCTCATCTTCGTCACCAGCGCCAATACCGCCAAGGGCACCAATATCCGTACGGACTCCTCGCTGCTGAAACTCTCCGATCTCATTCAGGAACGCAGCGAGAAGAATGCCGCCCTGGACGAGTCCGCGGCCACCGTGCGCGAGGAGATCGACACGCTCGCCCAGCGCGACGACGGCAGCACCAAGGCGGAGGACGCCAAGCTCAAGGCGTTGGAACGCGCCGCAGGTACGGCGAAGCTCTCCGGTCGCGCGGTCTCCGTCACCCTCAACGACGCCCCGCCGAACGCCACCGCGAGCCCCGGCTACCCGGATCCCCAGCCCAACGACCTGGTCATTCACCAGCAGGACCTGCAGGCGGTCGTCAACGCGCTGTGGCAGGGCGGCGCCCGCGGCATCAAGGTCATGGACCAGCGGCTGATCTCCACCAGCGCGGTGCGGTGCGTGGGCAACACCCTGATCCTCCAGGGGCGGGTCTACTCACCCCCGTACAAGATCACCGCAGTGGGTGATCCCGGAAAGCTGGAGGGGGCCCTCGACGCCTCCCCGGCGATCCAGAACTACCTGCTGTACGTGAAGGCGTACGGGCTCGGCTGGAAAGTCGAGGAGCACGGGGCGGTGACTCTTCCCGGCTACTCGGGCACAGTGGATCTCCACTATGCGGAGCCGGTGAAGTAGCGGACAGCTGCGGGGAGGCCGACCGGTGTCGGTGCGACTGATCGTCAGGACGTTCAGCGAGCTGTGCATCACCGTCGGCGCCCTGATCGTCCTCTTTGTGGTCTACGTCCTTTTCTGGACCGGTGTGAAGGCCGCGGGGGCGACCGAGGGACAGATCGACGACCTGCAGAGGCAGTGGGCGCAGGGGGCGATTGCCGTGCCCGGGCCCACACCGTCTCCGTCGTCGGACCCGAAGCCGTCCGATTCCGCGCAGTCCGATACCGAGTCGTCCGGTCCGACACCGTCCGTCCCTGCGCCCGCACCCCGGGCGTACCGCGACGGGAAGCCGTTCGCGATGCTCTACATACCCCGCTTCGGGAAGGGCTGGGAGTGGCCCGTCCTGGAGAACACGAACGTCAAGACCCTGCAGAAGGGGCTCGGGCACTACCGGGGCACCGCTGCCGCAGGCGAGACCGGCAACTTCGCGGTGGCCGGCCACCGGCGCACCTACGGCGATCCGTTCAAGGACTTCCCGGAGCTGCGCCCCGGTGACGCGGTGCTTCTGACGGACGGGACGACGTGGTTCACGTACCGCATCGACAAGAAGCCCTACCGGACCGTGCCCGGCGACGTCGGCGTCATCGACCCGGTTCCCCGCAAGTCCGGTTTCGACGGGCCGGGCCGCTATCTGACGCTGACCACCTGTGATCCCGAATGGGGCAGCAGCCACCGGCTGATCGCCTGGGCGCACCTGGACGCGACCCAGCCCGTGACCGCCGGCAGGCCGGCGGCTTTCCACAGCTGACCCACGGCTCTCGGGGCAGGCTCTAGTCTGGTCCCGTACCGAATGGAGGGGTCAGCATGTACGGCTGGATCTGGCGGCATCTGCCGGGCAACGCGTGGGTGCGTGGAGTCATTTCGCTCGTGCTCGCCCTGGCGGTCGTCTACGTCCTGTTCCAGTACGTCTTCCCGTGGGCGGAGCCACTGCTTCCGTTCGGCGATGTGACGGTGGACGGCGACGGCACGAGCGCGATGGGGGCCCTTCGATGAGCGCCCGCATCCTGGTCGTGGACAACTACGACAGCTTCGTCTTCAACCTCGTCCAGTACCTCTACCAGCTGGGCGCCGAGTGCGAGGTGCTCCGCAACGACGAGGTGACCACGGCCCATGCCCAGGACGGCTTCGACGGCGTCCTCCTCTCGCCCGGGCCCGGCACGCCCGAGCACGCCGGCGTCTGCATCGACATGGTGCGGCACTGCGCGGCGACCGGTGTCCCCGTCTTCGGTGTCTGCCTGGGCATGCAGTCGATGGCGGTGGCGTACGGCGGCGTGGTGGACCGCGCGCCCGAGCTGCTGCACGGCAAGACCTCCCCGGTGCTCCACGAGGGCAGGGGCGTCTTCGCCGGGCTGCCCTCGCCGTTCACCGCGACCCGCTACCACTCGCTCGCCGCCGAGCCGCGCACGGTTCCCGAGGAGCTGGAGGTCACCGCGCGGACGGCCGACGGCATCATCATGGGGCTGCGCCACCGGGAGCTGGCGGTCGAGGGAGTGCAGTTCCATCCGGAGTCGGTGCTCACCGAGCACGGCCACCTGATGCTGGCGAACTGGCTGGCGCAGTGCGGTGACGCCGAAGCCGTCGAGAGGTCGGCGGGGCTCGCGCCGGTGGTGGGCAAGGCCGTCGCGTGACCCCACCCCGCCACGGATCCGACGCCGGACAGAACGGCCCGTACGAACCGGGTGGGTTCGAGGCGGCGGGTGCGTTCGAGGCGGCGGTGGACCACCTGGCGGACCCGCTGAACGACCCGTTGCCGGGGCGTCACGCATCGCCGTGGTTCCGGGCGGAGGACACTCCCGCGCCGCAGGCTGCCACGGACGGTGGCGCGGCGAGGGAACCCGGCATCGGCGCCGGCGCAGGGACGGCGTCGACGCAGGCGCCACACGGGCCACAGGCGGCCCAGGACCCTCCGCGGGAGTGGTACGACCCCGAGGGGTACGAACGGGACTGGTACGGCCCCCAGGAGCCCGCGCAGGCTTCACCCGGCACCACGCCGTCTGTCGCGTTCACTGCGCCCGTGCCACCCGCGTCGTCTGTCCCGTTCGCGTCGCCCGGTCCGTCCGCGTCGCCCACGTCGTCCGTGCCATCCGCGTCGTCCGTTCCGTCCGCGTCGTCCGTGCCACTCGCCGAGCCGTTGCCCCGCCATGACGAGACCGTCGCGCTGCGGAAGGCGGAACCGCGGCGCATAGTCGTCGCCGACGAGGCGGTGACGGCGGTCCTGCCGGTGACGACGATCCCTCCTCACCCGGAGCGCGATCGGGATTCCGGCCCCGGAGATACAGACGAACCGGACATTCCCCTTCCGTCCGCTCTCTCCGTTCCGGCCGCGCCGTCCACCGGCGGAAGGGCCGAGCGGCGGCGCGCGGCGAAGGGCCGGGGGCGCAGGCGCGGCGACATGCCGCCGGGGGCCGCGGCGGCGGGGGCCGAGGGCGCGGGTGGAGCACCTCCGAAGCCGATGTCGCGGGTCGAGGCGCGACGGGCAGCCAAGGCGGCCAAGGACAGCCCCGCGGTCGTCGTCAGCCGGGTGGTCGGCGAGCTGTTCATCTCGCTGGGCGTACTGATGCTGCTGTTCGTCACCTACCAGTTGTGGTGGACGAACGTGCGTGCCGACCAGATCGCCGGCCAGGAGACGCACAAGATCCAGGACGACTGGGCCAAGGGCAAACGCAGCCCCGGCGTGTTCGCGCCGGGTGAGGGCTTCGCCATCATCCACATCCCGAAACTCGACGTCGTCACGCCGATCGCCGAAGGCATCAGCAAGGAGAAGGTCCTCGACCGAGGCATGGTCGGGCACTACGGCGAGGCACCGCTGCGCACGGCGATGCCCGCGGACAAGCAGGGCAACTTCGCCCTGGCCGGTCACCGCAACACGCACGGCGAGCCCTTCCGCTACGTCAACCGGCTGACTCCCGGCGACAAGATCGTGGTGGAGACGCAGGACGCCTACTACACGTACGAGATGACGAGCACCCTTGCGCAGACCTCGCCGTCCAATGTCTCGGTCATCGGCGCGGTTCCTCCGCAGTCGGGGTTCAAGAAGCCCGGCCGCTACATCACCCTGACGACCTGTACGCCCGAATTCACGAGTACGTACCGTTTGATCGTCTGGGGCAAGATGGTCGACGAACGGCCGCGCAGCAAGGGAAAGCCCGACGCGCTCCTGGACTGAGCGGGCCGAACGACATCACGACAGGGGCGGTGCGGTGGCAGCGAGGACCGAGGACGAAGAACAGATCGGCGAGTCCGCGCCGCCGGTGCGGCCCAGGGGACGTCACCCCGTCGCGACCGCCGTCAGTGTCTTCGGTGAACTCCTGATCACCGCAGGTCTGGTGCTCGGGCTCTTCGTCGTCTACTCCCTCTGGTGGACGAACGTGCTGGCCGACCGCGAGGCCACCAAACAGGGCGACACCGTCCGCGACCGCTGGGCCGACGGCCCGGGCGCGCTGGACACCAAGGACGGCATCGGCTTCCTGCACGTCCCCTCGATGAAGAACGGCGAGGTGCTCGTCAAGAAGGGCACCGACACCGAGAACCTCAACGACGGCATCGCCGGTTACTACACCGATCCGGTGAAGTCCGCGCTCCCTTCGGCCAAGGAGGGCAACTTCACCCTGGCCGCCCATCGTGACGGCCACGGGGCGAAGTTCCACAACATCGACAAGGTGCGGACCGGGGACGCGATCGTCTTCGAGACCAAGGACACCTGGTACGTCTACAAGGTCTTCAAGGAGCTTCCCGAGACGTCGAAGTACAACGTCGACGTGCTCCAGTCGATCCCGAAGGGCTCGGGCGCGAAGAAGGCCGGCCGCTACATCACGCTGACGACGTGCACGCCCGTCTTCACGTCGAAGTACCGCTACATCGTGTGGGGCGAGCTGGTGCGCACGGAGAAGGTCGACCGCGACCGCACGAAGCCGGCGGAGCTGCGCTGAGCTGTACGACGACTGCTCCGTACGACAGCTGACCTGTACGGCAGCTGATGCGTACGACGACTGTCCCGTACACCAACTGACCTGTACCGAGGACGGCCTGTACGGCAACGAACAAAGGGCCCCGGTCACCGTTGAGGTGACCGGGGCCCTGTGCTGTGCCGGGAGTACGTCCTATCGGCCGTTGCCCCCGCCGAGGAGGCCGCCCCCGCCCCCGCCCCCGCCTCCGCCCACCGTGGTGAGCGTGATGACGGTGGTGGCCGGGTCGGCCTGGGTGCCCGGCTGCGGATCGATGTTGGCAACCAGGGCGTTGCCGTCCTGCGAGCTGCCCTGGGCGAACTGGATCTGCGTGAAGCCCGCCTGGTTCAGCTTCTGCTGAGCGTCGGACACCTTCCCGCCCCTGACCTCCGGGACCGGGACTGTCGCGGGCTGCGTCGGGCCCTTGGACACCTTGAGGATGATCGCGGTGTCCTTGCCCACCTTCTCGTTGGCGGGCGGGGTCTGGCCGACGACCGTGCCTGCGGGCTTCTCGTTGTCGACGTCGGACTTGCCGATGTTCGTGAAGCCGTTTCCGGTGAGCTGCGCGACTGCGTCGTCGTAGGAGCGATCGCTCACATCGGGCATCGAGAGCAGCTTCTCCGTGGCGACCGAGAGCTTCACCTCGGAGTTCTTCTCGGCCTTGGCGTTGCCCTTCGGCGTCTGGTCCAGGACCGTGCCCGGTTCGGCGTCGGCGGACTCGACCGAGTTGACCGTGACCGTGAAGCCCTTTTCCTCCAGGAGCTTGCGGGCGTTCTCCTCGGACTTCTCCGTGACGTCCGGCACCTCGACCTTCGGTGCACCGCTGGAGACGAAGACCGTGATGGTGTCGCCTTCCGTGACCGTCTGGTCCTTCGTCGGCGTCTGCCGGCAGATCTTGCCCGCGGGCTGTTCCTCGCACTCCTCCTTCGGGCCCTGCTTGAGGATGGTGTTGGTGTTGACCGCGAGCAGCTTCGCTTCCTTGACCGTCGAACCGATCATGTTCGGCGCCTTGAACGTGCCGTCGCCGCTGTCGCCGTCGCCGCCGAAGACCGCCTTGCCGATGAGGATCGCGCCGATCAGCACCAGGATGCCCGCGATGACCAGCAGGATCGTCGAGGTGTTGCCCTTCTTCTGCCGGCGGCGGTCGGGGCGGTCGTCGTATCCGTAGCCGCCGTCGTCCGGGTTGACCGGCGGCAGCATCGACGTGCGGTCGCCGTGGTCCGCGGCCCGCAGGGCGGTGGTGGGCTGGTCGTTGTCGTAACCGCCGTAGCCGCCGTACCCGGCCGCGCCCATCGCCGCGGTCGCCGCGACCGGCTGGCCGTCGAGGCAGGCCTCGATGTCGGCGCGCATCTCGTCGGCGGACTGGTAGCGGTAGTCGGGGTCCTTGGTCAGCGCCTTCAACACGATCGCGTCCATCTCGGGCGTGATCTCGGGGTCGAAGTTGCTGGGAGGCTGAGGCTCTTCCCGTACGTGCTGGTAGGCCACGGCGACGGGTGAGTCCCCGACGAACGGCGGCCTGACGGCCAGCAGCTCGTAGAGCAGACAGCCGGTGGAGTACAGGTCGGACCGCGCGTCGACCTGCTCGCCCTTGGCCTGCTCCGGCGAGAGGTACTGGGCGGTGCCGATGACGGCCGCGGTCTGGGTCATCGTCATGCCGGAGTCGCCCATGGCGCGGGCGATGCCGAAGTCCATGACCTTGACCTGGCCGGTGCGCGTCAGCATGACGTTCGCCGGCTTGATGTCGCGGTGGACGATCTGGGCGCGGTGCGAGTACTCCAGCGCCTGGAGGATCCCGACGGTCATTTCGAGGGTGCGCTCGGGCAGCAGTCTGCGACCGGAGTGCAGCAGCTCCCTGAGCGTCGACCCGTCGACGTACTCCATGACGATGTACGGGATCGAGACCCCGTCGACGTAGTCCTCACCGGTGTCGTAGACCGCGACGATCGCCGGATGGTTGAGCGAGGCGGCGGACTGGGCCTCACGGCGGAACCGGGCCTGGAAGGACGGGTCGCGGGCGAGGTCCGCCCGGAGCGTCTTCACAGCTACGGTGCGGCCGAGCCGGGTGTCGTGAGCGAGGTAGACCTCGGCCATGCCACCACGGCCGAGCACCGAGCCCAGCTCGTACCGGCCGCCGAGGCGACGCGGCTCTTCCATAACTGTTCCAGCCCTCTCCGTCAGTCCTGACCGCACCGGTGTGCGGTCCGGCGGTGTGCTGTTCGCGCATACGCTACCGGCCGCTCACTACGTGATCAGCCCGCAGGCAATACCTGATACCTGACCGGTATCCCAATGTGCAGATACGGTGCCCGGTATGAGCGACGTCACTTCTCGCTGTCGATGACTGCCTTCATGACGTCCCTCGCGATGGGAGCGGCCAGGCCGCCACCGGAGATGTTGTCGCGCAGCGCCTTGCTGTCCTCGACGACCACGGCCACCGCGACGGGGGAGCCGCTGTCGGTCTTCGCGTACGAGATGAACCAGGCGTACGGCTTCTCGCTGTTGTTGAGGCCGTGCTGAGCGGTACCCGTCTTGCCGCCGACGGTCACGCCCTGGATCTTGGCGTTCGCACCCGTGCCGGAGGCGACGACGGTCTCCATCATCTGCTGGAGCTTCTGGGCGTTCTCACCCGAGAGGGCCTGGCTGAGCTGCTCCGGCTCGTGGGTGTAGATGTCGTCCAGGCTGGGCGCCTGCCGCTTGGCGACCATGTAGGGCTGCATCAGCTTGCCGTCGTTGGCGACCGCGGAGGCCACCATGGCCATCTGGAGCGGGGTGGCGCGGTTGGACGCCTGGCCGATGCCGGCCATGGCGTTCTGCGGGCGGTTGTCCTTGGGGTAGATGCTCGCGGCGGAGCGGACCGGAGTGAAGATCTCCTTGTTGAAGCCGAACTTGTCGGCCTGGTCGATCATCTTCTGGTTGCCCAGGTCATCGCTGATCTTGCCGAAGACGGTGTTGCAGGACATTCGCAGCGCTTCCCGGAGCGAGGCGTTCTCGCACGGGATGTTGCCCTCGTTGGCCAGGGGCTGTCCGGTGGTCAGCGGAAGCCGCCAGGGCAGCGGCGACTTCGTGTCCGCGTCGATGTCGGTGTAGAGCCCGTTCTCCAGAGCGGCGGCCGCGGTGACGACCTTGAAGGTCGAGCCGGGCGGGTAGGTCTCGCGCAATGCCCGGTTGAGCATCGGCTTGTCCTTGTCCTTCTGAAGCTTCTGCCAGGCCGCGGAGTCCTTGTCGGAGTTGCCCGCGAAGGTCGAGGGGTCGTACGAGGGGGTGCTGGCGAGCGCCAGGATGGCACCGGTCCGCGGGTCGAGGGCGGCGACGGCGCCCTTCTTGTTGCCGAGGCCTTCGAAGGCGGCCTTCTGGGCCGCGCTGTTGAGCGTGGTGACGACGTTGCCGCCCTGCTTCTCGTCACCGGTGAACATCGACATCGTGTTGTCGAAGAAGAGCTGGTCGTCGTTGCCGGTGAGGATGCCGTCCTCGATGCTTTCGAGCTGCGTGGCGCCGAAGGCCTGCGAGGAGTAGCCGGTGACGGGGGCCCACATGGGCCCGTTCTTCCAGACCCGCTTGTACTTGAAGTCGCTGTCCTTGGTCTCGGCGGACCCGGTGATGGCGCTGCCGCCGTCGACGATGATGTTGCCGCGCTCGTGGGCGTACCGCTCGATGCGGACGCGGCGGTTCTCGTCGCGGGTGTTGAGCTCGTCGGCCTTCACGTACTGGAGGTAGTTCGTCCGTGCGAGCAGGGCGAAGATGAGGACGCCGCAGAAGATGGCGATCCGGCGCAGGGGCTTGTTCACGGTCGGACCACCTGGGTCATCTCGGCGTCGGAGGACGGGGCGGGCGCCGGGGCGGGGCGGCGGGCGGTGTCGCTGATCCGGATCAGGATTCCGATCAGCGCCCAGTTGGCGATCACGGACGAACCACCGGCGGCGAGGAAGGGCATCGTCATACCGGTCAGCGGGATGAGGCCCATGACGCCGCCGGCGACCACGAAGACCTGGATCGCGAAGGCGCCGGAGAGGCCGATGGCGAGGAGCTTGCCGAAGGGGTCACGCGCGGCGAGGGCCGTGCGGACACCGCGCTCGACGATCAGACCGTAGATCAGCAGGACGGCCATCATCCCGGCCAGCCCGAGCTCTTCGCCGACGGTGGAGAGGATGAAGTCGGCGTTGGCGGCGAAGCCGATCAGGTCGGAGTGGCCCTGGCCCCAGCCGGTGCCCAGCGTGCCGCCGGACCCGAAGGACATGATGGCGTTGCCGATCTGCTCGCAAGCGCCGTCCGTCGCATAGCAGGCGAACGGGTCCATCCAGGCATCCACGCGCTGCTGGACATGGGACTCGAACGTGGAGACACCCACGGCACCGACGGCGGACATCAGCAGGCCGAAGACGATCCAGCTGGTCCGCTCGGTAGCGACGTACAGCATGATCACGAAGAGGCCGAAGAACAGCAGGGACGTGCCGAGGTCGGTCTCGAAGACCAGGATCAGGATCGACAGCGCCCAGATGACGAGGATCGGGCCGAGGTCTCGTCCGCGCGGCAGGTACATCCCCATGAAGCGACGGCTGGCCAGGGCCAGGGCATCACGCTTCACCATGAGGTAGCCGGAGAAGAAGACCGCGATGATGATCTTCGCGAACTCGCCGGGCTGGATGGAGAAGGGGCCCAGGCTGACCCAGATCTTCGCGCCGTTCACCGCGGGGAAGAACATCGGCATGATCAGCAGGATCAGGGCCACGACCATGGAGATGTAGGTGTACCGCTGGAGGATGCGGTGGTCTTTGAGGACCACCAGCACCCCGACCATCAGCGCTACGCCGATCGCCGAGTACATCAGCTGCTTCGGGGCGTCCGGGGTGTACGCCCCGAACATGTTCTCGGCCCGCTGGATCAGACGCTCCGACTGGTCCAGCCGCCAGATCAGCACCAGGCCCAGGCCATTGAGCAGCGTGGCCAGCGGCAGCAGCAGCGGGTCCGCGTACCGGGCGAACTTGCGCACCACGAGGTGGGCCACGCCGCCGAGCAGGATCAGGCCGAGGCTGTATCCGAACATGCCGGAAGGCAGCGAGCCGTCGATCGCGAGCCCCACGTTGGCATAGGCGAACACCGAGATGGCGATGGCGAAGACCATCATCATCAGTTCGGTGTTGCGCCGGCTCGGTGCGTCGATCGCGCCGATCGTGGTCGTGTTGGTGACAACGCTCATGGTGCTGAAGGCCCCCTACGGCTTACTGCTTACCGCACTGCGGGACCAGCTTTTTCTCTTCCTCCGAGAGGCTGGGACCGGGAGTGGGAGTCGCTGAAGTCTGCTTGGTCTTGGTGGTGCCGGACGTGGTGGACGTCTTGGTGGCGTCCGTGTCCGTACCGCCGGCCTGGCCCTCGTCGCTGGGGGCGTTCTTCTCGGCTGCGCGGCGCTGTGCGTCCTTCTTGCAGGCGGTGGCCTGGGTGGCGAGCTCGGTGACCTTCTCACGGGCGTCGGCCAGGCTGCCCTCGGCGATGGTGGCCTCGACCCGCTTGCGCTGGTAGGGCGGGAGGTACTTGAGTTCGATCTCGGGGTGGTCCTTCTCGACCTTCGAGAGCGAGACCCACGCGAGGTCCTGGCTGATGCCCCGGTACAGCGCGACGTTGTCGTTCTTCGCGCCGACGAAGTACTGGGTCTGGGTCCAGCGGTAGCCGCCGTACAGGCCGCCGCCGATGACCGCCAGGGCGAGCACGATGTACAGGGAGCGCTTGAGCCACTTGCGGCCGCCGGGCTTGACGAAGTCGTCGTCGGAGTAGGACCCGAAGGCCCCGTCCGGCATCCCGTCGTAGCCGACGTCGTCACCGCTGCCGGGAGGGCCGAAGCCGCCCGCGGGCGGCGGGACGGGGCGGCCGAGGCCGGCCGCCCGTCCGGCGGGGGTCTCCATGGCGCCGCCGTCGTTCAGCTGGGCGGCCTGGTTCTCCGCGACGGCTCCGACGATGACCGGGGTGTCGTTGAGCTGACCGGCCATGGTGTCGTTGCTGTCGACATCGAGGACGTCGGCGACGATGCAGGTGATGTTGTCCGGACCGCCGCCGCGCAGGGCGAGCTGGATGAGGTCCTGGATGGTCTCCTGCGGGCCCTGGTAACTGGCGAGCGTCTCCTCCATGGTCTGGTGGGAGACGACGCCGGAGAGCCCGTCGGAGCAGATCAGATAGCGGTCGCCGACCCGGACCTCACGGATGGAGAGATCGGGTTCGACGTGGTCACCACTGCCCAGCGCGCGCATCAGCAGGGAGCGCTGCGGGTGGGTGGTGGCCTCCTCCTCGGTGATCCGGCCCTCGTCGACCAGCCGCTGGACCCAGGTGTGGTCCTGCGTGATCTGCGTCAGGACGCCGTCCCGCAGCAGGTAGGCGCGCGAGTCGCCGACGTGTACGAGGCCGAGGCGCTGGCCCGTCCACAGGAGCGCGGTGAGCGTGGTGCCCATGCCCTCCAGCTGGGGGTCCTCCTCGACCATCATGCGCAGCTGGTCGTTGGCCCGCTGGACCGCCGTACCGAGCGAAGTGAGGATGTCGGAGCCGGGCACGTCGTCGTCGAGCTGGACGAGCGTGGAGATCACCTCGGAGCTGGCGACCTCACCGGCTGCCTGGCCGCCCATACCGTCGGCGATGGCGAGCAAGCGAGGTCCGGCGTAGCCGGAGTCCTCGTTGCCCTCGCGGATCATGCCCTTGTGCGATCCGGCGGCGAAGCGCAGGGAAAGACTCATGCGCACCTCGCCCGTCGGTTCGGGGTACAACCGGTCTCGAGCCACACTGCCCACCCTCCGGTCGGGAGCCTGGCCGGGTCCGATGCCCGGGCCGCCGCGGCTCGCTCGCTCCGATCGCTCATTGTCGTACTACTTCCGCAGCTCGATGACGGTCTTGCCGATCCGGATCGGCGCGCCCAGCGGAACAGGCGTCGGGGTGGTGAGACGGGTCCGGTCCAGGTACGTGCCGTTGGTGGACCCGAGATCCTCGACGATCCACTGGCCGTCACGGTCGGGGTAGATCCTGGCATGCCTGCTGGACGCGTAGTCGTCGTCCAGCACGATCGTTGAATCATGGGCCCGGCCCAGCGTGATGGTCTGGCCCTGGAGCGCCACCGTGGTGCCGGTGAGCGTCCCCTCGGACACGACCAGTTTGGTCGGTGCGCCCCGGCGCTGGCGGCCGGGTTGCTGGCGTTGCTGCGGCGGTGCCGCAGCGGTTTGGCGTGCCTGTGGAGGCCGCGCGTCGGTAGCAGTGCGGCGTGAGCCGCGCTGCGTGACGCGCGTTCCGAACAGGTCACTTCGAATGACCTGGACGGCCACGATCACGAACAGCCACAGAACAGCCAGGAATCCTAGCCGCATGACCGTAAGGGTCAGCTCTGACATTGCCCCCGCTTCACCCTTCGGCTTGCCGGTAAACGATGGTGGTGCTGCCCACGACGATCCGCGAGCCGTCGCGGAGCGTAGCGCGGGTTGTGTGCTGCCCGTCTACCACGATGCCGTTGGTAGACCCGAGATCCTGGATCGTCGAGGGCGTTCCGGTCCTGATCTCACAGTGCCGGCGGGATACGCCGGGGTCGTCGATCCGCACGTCGGCGTCGGTACTGCGTCCCATCACCAGCGTCGGCCGGGAGATCTGATGACGTGTGCCGTTGATCTCGATCCAGCGTCGCACCTGCGTGTTCGGCAGGGGGCTGGGGGTGGCCGGCGGACGCCGGTCGGGCCCGGGGGCTCCGCCATGCCTGGCGCCCGGCGGCGGGGCCGCGGGCATGGGCGGGGGAGAGTTGGGCGGGTAGCCGTAGCCGCCGGGCGCCTGGGGCCGCCCGTGCCCGGGGCGGGCGGGCGGTGCTGCCTGCTGTCCCGGGTGGTTCGGGAATCCCTGCTGGCCGTGCTGGCCGTGCTGGCCAGGCTGGCCAGGCTGGCCGGGCTGCTCCTGCTGTGACGAACTCGACGCCAGGGTGCGGCTGCGCACCCGGTAGAGCCCGGTGTCGAGGTCGTCCGCCTTTTCCAGGTGGACCTTGATGGGCCCCATGAAGGTGTACCGCTGCTGCTTGGCGTAGTCCCTGACCAGACCGGAGAGCTCGTCGCCCAGCTGGCCGGAGTACGGGCTGAGACGCTCGTAGTCGGGGGCGCTGAGCTCGACGATGAAGTCGTTGGGGACGACGGTCCGCTCGCGGTTCCAGATGGTGGCGTTGTTGTCGCACTCCCGCTGAAGGGCACCTGCGATCTCGACCGGCTGGACCTCGGACTTGAAGACCTTGGCGAAGGTGCCGTTGACCAGACCTTCGAGACGCTGCTCGAAACGCTTCATGACTCCCATGGGGCACCTCCTCCGGTGTCGTCGTCCCTGTACTGCTTACTGATCGTATCCACGCGTCGGGAAATCGGCTGGTTCCCCTTGTCTGCACTGTGGATGAGTGTCCCCCCTCACATGGATCGTAGAGGGGGCCTCCTGACAGTGTCCCGCACCTTGGGTGCACTCAGGAGGAGTGGGGGGATGGGGCTGCGGGTTCCCGGTTCCCCTCGCACGTCCCGCGAAACAAACGGATGTGAATCCACCCTGTCCAGCGTGCTAATCTTCCGTTTGTCGCCAGGCGCTCACCGAACAAGTGAGAGTCTGGAAACACCACTCATGCGCGAGTGGCGGAACGGCAGACGCGCTGGCTTCAGGTGCCAGTGTCCTTAGGGACGTGGGGGTTCAAATCCCCCCTCGCGCACAAGTAAGAAGCCCCACAGGCCAATGGCCTGTGGGGCTTCTTCAGTTTGGGGCTTGGCGGGCGCCTGGTCGGTTTGGTTTCACGTGAAACGTCCGATTCTGGCTCTCTCGGGCTCGCGGCCCTGTGGGCTTTCGGGCCTGTGAGGTTTCGGTTCCTCGGGTTCCTGGCTCCTCGGGTCCCGACTCCGCGGGCTCTCGGTGCCTCAGGCTTCCGGGAGCGGGAGCGGGGGCCTGCTGCGCGAGAAGGGCCGGGGCTAGCGAGCCCCGGCCCTTCTTGTCTTCCCTGTCTGTCTCAGCCGTTCTCAGGAGGGATGCGGCGGTTTCAGGCGGCGAGGCGGGAAGCGAGGGCCTTGGCCTTCTCCGCGGCGTCAGTGAGCGCCTTCGCGCGGGAGGTGTCGGCGAGCGGGATGAGCTCGGCCATCTGCGGATTGGTGTGGGCCAGAGTGAGCTCCGGGACGATGAAGTCGACCTCGGCGGCGAACATGGAGGTCAACAGCGTCGCCAGGTAGTTCTGCACGAACTCGGCGTCCTCGCGCGGGGTGCCCGCGGCATACGAGCCGCCACGGCTGGCGACGACGGTGATCGGGGTGCCGGCCACCGGACTGTCGGGGCCGGCGTTGTGGCCGACGATGATCACGTGGTCGAGCCATGCCTTGAGCGTCGACGGAATCGTGAAGTTGTACATCGGGGCGCCGATCAGGACCGCGTCCGCGGCGGCGAGTTCAGCGGCGAGCTCACCGCGCAGCGGGTGCTCGGCACCGGCCGCGGCCGCGGCGGCGTCCAGGTGCGGCAGGGGCTCGGCGGCGAGGTCGCGGTAGACGACCTTTCCGTCGGGGTGCTGCTCCAGCCAGGTCTGCACGAAGGTGGCGGTGACCTCGCGCGACGCGGAGCCCTGGGGGAAGACGGCGGAATCAAGGTGCAGGAGGGTGGCCATGAGAGGTCTCCACGGTTCGGTGAGGGGTGGGTCGATACACGGCCCAATATTTCGTAGGTACCTAGTAATAACATAGGGGCTTACAAATAGTAAGTCCCTCACGCTCACGCAGTACCCTGGGTCCATGGCGGATCACAGCGAGCAGGCGTGCAGACGGGTGGACGTGGGGATCAGCCGCGTTTTCGAGCTGTTCGGCAAGCGCTGGACGGGGCCGATCGTTTCCGTACTGATGCAGCAGCCGGTGCACTTCGCCGACCTGCGCCGTGCCATTCCGGGCATCAGCGAGCGCATGCTCTCGGACCGGCTGAGCGAGCTGGGGGCTGCGGGGCTGGTGGTCCGCGAGGTCGACGAGGGGCCGCCGCTGCGGGTCTCGTACCGCCTGACGCAGGCCGGTGCGGCGATGGAGCCCGCGCTCAAGGAGCTGGGGCGATGGGCCGAAACCCACCTCCGGAACGACCTCGGAGGCTGTTGACCGGAGTCCCGGGCGGGGGATCGGCGACCGGCGGTACCGTCTCCGGCAGTTGATGCTGGACCGGGACGCCGGACGCCGACGGCGGCGCCGGGTGCGGTCGGGGGAGGCTGCGCGCCATGAGCGAGATCGAAGTGACCGTGCCGGTACAGCGGGCCGTGCAGGACGGCTGGCGCATTCCGGTCGTGCCCGGGTTCGCCCGGCGCGCGGACCCGGAGGGCCGGAGCGCCCCGCTGTCGCCGAGGGCTGCGGGCAAGGCCCTGCGGCTGCACGTGCCCCGCTCCGCCCACAGCTCCCTGGATCTGCCTGCGGGGCGGCCCGACGCGGTGCGGGCGGTCGAGGAGTCGAATCAGGGCCGGGTGCCGGGTCTCACACCGATACGGGTAGGACGGATGGCCGCCACGCCCTTCGCCTTTCTGCGGGGTTCGGCCGGCCTGATGGCCCACGACCTGGTGGGGACGCCCGTCACCGGGGTGGCCGCCCAGCTCTGCGGTGACGCGCACGCGGCCAATTTCGGGCTCTACGGCGATGCCCGGGGCAGCCTGGTCATCGATCTGAACGACTTCGACGAGACCGTGGCCGGCCCCTGGGAGTGGGACCTCAAGCGTCTCGCCACCTCGCTGGTGCTCGCGGGCCGTGAGGCCGGTGCGGACGAGGACACCTGCCGCCGGGGTGCGTACGACACGGTGGGCGCGTACCGGCGGACCATGCGGCTACTGGCACGGCTGCCCGCGCTCGACGCGTGGAACGCCATCGCGGACGAGGAACTGGTCTCGCACACGGACGCGCGGGATCTGCTCGGCACCCTGGAGAGGGTGTCGGAGAAGGCGCGCAACAACACCAGCGCCCGCTTCGCCGCGAAGTCCACGGAGGATTCCGGGGACGGCGGGCGCCGGTTCGTCGACGCGCCGCCGGTGCTGCGCCGGGTGCCGGACGCGGAGGCCGCAGCCGTGGCGGCGGGGCTGGGCGACTACCTGAGCACCGTCTCGGAGGACCGGGTGCCACTGCTGGCCCGGTACGCGATCCACGATGTGGCGTTCCGGGTGGTCGGCACGGGGAGTGTGGGCACCCGGTCGTACGTGGTGCTGCTGCTGGATCACCGGGGTGAGCCGCTGGTTCTGCAGGTGAAGGAGGCAAGGCCGTCGGTGCTGGCGCCCTACCTGCCGGCTGTGGGCTTCGACGTGCCGGAGGTGGGGCACGAGGGGCGCCGGGTGGTGCTCGGGCAGAAGCGGATGCAGGTCGTCAGCGACATCCTGCTGGGCTGGGCGACCGTGGAGGGCCGGCCCTTCCAGGTGCGTCAGTTCAGGAACCGCAAGGGCAGCGTCGACCCGGCGGCGCTGGCGGCCGACCAGGTCGACGACTACGGCCGGATGACCGGTGCGCTGCTGGCGCGGGCTCATGCGCACAGCGCCGATCCACGGCTCATCGCGGGGTACTGCGGGAAGAACGACGAGCTGGACGAGGCGGTGGCGGCGTTCGCGGTGACGTATGCGGACCGCACCGAGGCGGACCATGCGGAACTGGTGCAGGCCGTCGACGCAGGACGGATAGCCGCTGAGCGGGGGGTGTGACGGCTGTCCGTGGTGCCCGCTGCGCCGGGGGTGCGAATCCTGTCGTGGTGCCCGCTGTGCGGGGGCGCGATGGCTGCAGTGAGGCGGCTGTGCCGGGGCGCGATGTCGGCTGCGCCGACCGCGCGTCCTCGGCAGGCGGGCTGTGGCCATACGCTGGACGGGTGACCCACGAAGCCCCCGGGGTACCGACCACCCGGAACGACGATGCCCGGCAGGACGACGCCCTGCAGGACGAGCAGCCCGGCTCCCCTGCCGAGGAGCCCGCGGACGGCCCCACGGGGGCTGCGGGAGACGCCGCAGCCGATGCGGACGCCGGTGCGCCCGCGGTCTGCGAGACCACTGAGCAGGCGCGTCCCGAGGCGCGGCTGGCCCATGCCGTGCGGGTGGCTGAGCAGGCTCTGATCGAGTTCGAGATCGCGGTCGAGACGTTCCGGGTCGAGGTCGAGAACTTCTCCCGGCTGCACCACCAGCGGCTCGGACCGATGTACGCACGGCTCGACGAGCTCGACGCGCAGATCGCGGAGGCGCGGGCCGCCAGAACGGGCGATCCCGAGGATCTGCGCAAGGCGCAGGACGCGCGGTCGATCGTGATGCCGATGCCGGGGATCGACGAGCTGTTCCACGACTGGATCGACTCCGACGGGCTGTCCCCCGAGGCGGCGGCCATGCTGACGGAGCAGCCGGTCCGGCCGCCGAAGCGGGTCCGGCCGACCGACGAGGCGCGCAAGCTCTACCGCGAACTGGCACGCAAGGCTCATCCGGATCTGGCCCAGGACGAGAAGGAACGGGCCCGCCGGGACGAGTTCATCACCCGCGTCAACGCCGCGTACGGGCGTGGGGACGAGGAGCTGCTCAAGGAGCTGGCCCAGGAGTGGGCGGCCGGGCCGGTCCTGCCCGAGGCGGAGCTCAGCGAGGCCGACGAGCTCTACGCCCGTCTGAACTGGCTGACCCAGCGCAAGGAACTGCTGACCGTGCTCGCCCAGGAGCTGGAGCAGAGCGCGATCGGCGCCATGCTGCGGATGGCGCCGGACGATCCGGATCACCTGCTGGAAGAGATCGCCGAGCAGTTGCTGGGCGAGGTCTCACAGCGTGAGACCGAGCTGGCGGGCTTGGTGCAGTAGCGTTTCCGGTGACTTCGGTGCGCATTTACGAGAGAAGGCATGACCCATGAATTTCGCCCCGCTTCCGGCGGTCGACGTCACGGCGGTGCCGGCGGACGGCTTCGTGCTGGACGTCCGGGAGGACGACGAATGGGCGGCCGGGCATGTCGACGGCGCCCTGCACATTCCGATGAGTGACTTCGTGGGCCGCTTCGGTGAGCTGACCGAAGCGGCGGAGGACGGCCGGCGCGTGCACGTGATGTGCCGGGTCGGCGGCCGGTCCGCGCAGGTCACCCAGTACCTGGTTCAGCAGGGCATCGATGCCGTGAACATCGACGGCGGCATGCTCGCCTGGGACGCCGCTGGGCGTCCGATGGTCACCGACAACGGCGCCCCCGCATTCGTCGTCTGACCTCGCTGTTCGCTGTCGGACGTTCGCCGTTCGCTGTTGCACGTCGGCTGTAGCTGTAGCTGTTCAGCGTTCGCTGTTTGCCGTTCGGCAGGCCCGGGCCCTCAATGAGAGGCCCGGGCTTTGTCGTCCGGCCGGGTGGATGGGCAGTCCCGGGGCACGCGCGTTCGTGGGCGGCGGTGGCGGTGGCGGTGGCGGTGGCGGCGTCAGTCGAGGGGGTGGGCGGCCAGCAGGTCGCCCAGGGCCTCTTCATGGGCTGCTGCCGGACCGAGTGAGAGCTCGATCTGCTTCGCCCACGCGTGGAAGCGGTGCAAGGGGTAGTCGGTGTCCGCGCCGAAGCCGCCGTGCAGGTGCTGTGCCGTCTGTACGACACGGCGGACCCCGTCGGACGCCCAGATCTTCGCCACCGCGACATCGCCTGCCGGTGGCAGTACGCCGGTCCCGCCGACGGCGATCCGCCAGGCCGCCTGCCAGAGGGTCACCTCCATGGCCCGCAGATCGATGTAGCGGTCGGCCGCCTGCACGGCCACGGCCTGGAAGGTCGCCACGGGGAAGCCGAACTGTTCGCGTTTGCCGGTGTACTGGCTCGTCATGGTCAGTACGGCCTCACCGAGACCCAGCGCGAGCGCGCACGTTCCCACGGTGAGGACGGAGCGCAGCCACTCCCAGGCATCCGCGTTGTCGATCAGCCTGCGGCCCTCGATCCGAACCGCGTCCAGCCTTACCTCGCCGAGGAGTTCGCCGTTGGTGGAGACCTGCTCGGCGATGGTGACGCCGTCGTCGCCCGGGCGGACCAGAGCAAGCACGGCCCGGCCGTCCCCGGCGTGGGCGGGCACCGCGATCCAGTCCGCTGCCTGTGCCCACGGCACCCCCGACTGCACGCCGTCGAGTACCCAGTCCGTCCCGGCGGTGGCGATGCCGCTGGCGTCGTCCGGCCGTGCGGTGACCGCGAGTTCAGCCGGATCGTGGCCGGTGCGGCCGTTGGCGCCGGCCGTGAGGACCAGCTCTCCCCGGCCGATGCGTGGCAGCAGTTCGGCCGCCAGGCCACGGTCGCCATGACGCTGCAGCGCCATCGCGACCGCGCAAGTCTCCAGCAGCGGCACCCGTGCGAGCACCTTCGCGGACTCACGCAGCACCAGGCAGAGAGCGACCAGGTCGAGGCCCGCCCCGCCGTACTCCGGAGCCAGCGTCAGGCTCAGCAGGTCTCCGGTGGCGAGAGCGGCCCACAGTGGCCGGTCGATGTCCTCGGCCACCGCCCCGGGTACGAGTGCGGGGCTGGGCACAGCATCGAGCGTGACGCCCGAGAAGACCGCCTGTGCCGCCTCGACGGCCGCCTGCTGTTCCTCGGTGCAGGTGAAGTCCACTGTCCTGGCCTCCCGCGAACTGCTGTAGCCGTATGAGCCGTGTTCGGACCTGACGGAGCGTCAAGATAGAACAGGTTCTACAAGAAGGGAACAGTCCGTGCGGGGCGCGGCGCGGTGCGCGGTGCGTGGAGGGCGGGGTTGGGGTGCGAACGGCCGAGGACGGAGGGAGCGGACAGAGTGCGAGGGGCGGGGGCCTTTGGGTGAGGGGCGGGTCCGGTGGGGTGCGCGGCGGGTCCGGTGGGGCGTGCGGAGCCTGCCCCATGCCGCCGGGTGCGCCGCCGCCGTGACCGGTCACCGGTCTGCGGTCGGCGGTCAGCGGTCGAAGTCGAGATTCACTTCCCCGGTCACCGGATGGGACTGGCAGGCCAGCACATACCCCGCGTCCGTCTCCTCCGGCTCCAGCGCGAAGTTGCGGTCCATCCGCACCTCGCCCGAGACCAGGAAGGCCCGGCAGGTCCCGCACACCCCGCCCTTGCAGGCGTACGGAGCGTCGGAACGGCTGCGCAGCACCGTCTCCAGCAACGACTCGCCCTCCTGTACCGGCCATGTGCCCGAGCGGCCGTCCAGGGTCGCCGTGAGCGTGCTGTGGGTGGAAGCCGCGGCCCGTGGCCGGGTGGATGCCCCGGGGCTGTCCTCGACGTGAAAGATCTCCTGGTGGATGCGGGCCCGGTCGACGCCCAGACCGTGCAGCGCGCCCTCGGCGGCCCGGACCAGGCCGAGCGGACCGCACAGATACCAGCCCTCGACCTCCGTCACCGGAAGCAGTGCCGGAAGCAGGCCCGTGAGCCTTTCCCGATCGAGACGGCCCGAGGGGAGCCCTGCCTGCTGTTCCTCCCGGGAGAGCGCGGTGACCAGCTGGAACCGGTCCGGATAGCGGTCCTTGAGGTCGGCGACCTCGTCCAGGAACATCGTCGACGCCGCGCTCCGGTCGCTCCGGATCAGGCAGAACGAGGCATCGGACTCCCTGGCCAGCAGGGTCGCCGCGATGGACAGGACCGGGGTGATGCCGCTTCCGCCGACGATCGCCGCGAACTGCCCGGCCCGCGGGGCGATCACGAAGCGGCCCATCGGGGGCATGGCCTCCACCTGGTCACCGACCGCCAGCTCCTTGAGCGCGTACGTGGAGAACGCGCCGCCGTCGACGAGCCGGATCCCCACCCGCAGGGCCGGGTCGGCCGGCTGCTCGGTGGCCGGTGCGCAGATCGAGTACGAGCGCCGGATCTCCTCGCCGCCGACGGTGTAACGGACATTGAGGTGCTGGCCGGGCTTGTGGCGGAAGGTCTCGCGAAGCCGGGGCGGCACGGCGAAGGTGACGGCCACCGAATCGTCCGTGAGCCGCTCGATCGCGCTGACCCGGAGCGGATGGAACATCTACAACTCCTTGAAGTGATCGAACGGGTCGCGGCACGACACACAGCGGCGCAGTGCCTTGCAGGCAGTCGACGAGAACCGGCTCAGCAGCTCCGTGTCGGTCGATCCGCAGTGCGGGCAGCGCACCGACAGAGTGAGGGGCACGGGTCCGTCGGCGGGGGTCGCGGCCGTGTGGGGCCGCGGGGGCGCGATGCCGAACTCGGCGAGCTTGCGCCGCCCTTCCGCGCTGATGTCTTCCGTGGACCAGGCCGGGGAGAGGACGGTGACCACGGAGACCTCGGTCATGCCGTGGTCGTACAGCACGCGCTCGATGTCGGTGGACATGGCCTCTATCGCGGGGCAGCCGGTGTAGGTCGGGGTGAGCCGGACCGTGACGCGGCCCGGTGCGAGCACCTCCACGCCCCGGAGCACGCCCAGCTCCCCCAGGGTCAGTACGGGCAGCTCCGGATCGGGAACGGCGCCCGCCAGGATGCGAAGGTCCTCCTCCAGGGACGTCCAGGTCACCATGACGCCCCCGGGTGGCTGCGGTGCAGATGCTGCATCTCGGCGATCATCCGGCCGAAGGGCTCCGTGTGGATGCCCTGCCGGCCGGCTCCGGCCGTCCAGGCGCCGGACTGCGGCCCGGCCGGCACGGTCAGCGTGGCCCGTTCCAGCACGGTGGTGAGGGAGTCCAGCCAGCTGTGGTGCAGTGCCTGCCAGTCCACGTCCACGCCCTCGACGGGCTGGAACAGCTCGCCGGTGTAGCGCCACAGGGCGTCCACCGCGCGCTGCATGCGCTCGTGGCTCTCGGCCGTGCCGTCACCGAGGCGCAGGGTCCACTGCTCGGCATGGTCCCGGTGGTAGGCGACCTCCTTGACGGCCTTGGCCGCCAGCCCGGCGAACTCGCCCTCGCCGGCCGACAGCTGCTCGTACAGGCCGTGCTGGTAGACCGAGAAGTACAGCTGACGGGCGATGGTGTGGGCGAAGTCGCCGTTCGGCTGCTCGACCAACTGGACGTTGCGAAAGGCGCGTTCCTCGCGCAGGTATGCCAGCTCGTCCTCGTCACCGGTCAGGGAGAGCAGGATCCGGGCCTGGCCCAGGAGGTCCAGGGCGATGTTGGCGAGGGCGAGCTCCTCCTCCAGCACGGGGGCATGGCCCGCCCACTCCCCCAGCCGGTGCGAGAGCACCAGCGCGTCGTCGCCGAGCGCGAGGGCCGCGTTCACAGGTGCTTCACTCCGTCCGGGATCGCGTAGAAGGTCGGGTGCCGGTAGGGCTTGTCACCCGCCGGTTCGAAGAACGTGTCCCTCTCGTCCGGCGAGGACGCCGTGATCTGGCTGGACGGCACCACCCAGAGGGAGACACCTTCGGAGCGGCGTGTGTACAGATCGCGTGCGTTGCGCAGGGCCATCTCGGCGTCCGGGGCGTGCAGGCTGCCGGCATGGGTGTGGGCGAGCCCGCGCCGCGAGCGCACGAACACCTCCCACAACGGCCAGTCGGTCGAGTTGCTCATGCTGTTGCCTCCCCGTTCGGTACGTCCGTGTGCTTCTGTGCGTATGCGGCGGCTGCGTCCCGGACCCAGGCGCCTTCCTCGTGTGCCTGGCGGCGCTGGGTGAGGCGCTGTTCGTTGCACGGTCCGTTGCCCTTCAGGACCTCCTGGAACTCCGTCCAGTCGATCGCCCCGAAGTCGTGCTGACCGCGCTCCTCGTTCCACCGGAGGTCCGGGTCGGGGAGGGTGAGGCCCAGGACCTCGGCCTGCGGCACGCAGATGTCCACGAAGCGCTGCCGCAGCTCGTCGTTGGAATGCCGCTTGATCTTCCAGGTCATCGACTGCGCCGAATGCGACGAGGCGTCGTCAGGTGGGCCGAACATCATCAGGGACGGCCACCACCACCGGTTCACGGCGTCCTGGGCCATCTCGCGCTGCGCCGGTGTCCCGTGGCCGAGGGCGAGCAGCAGCTCGTAGCCCTGGCGCTGGTGGAAGGACTCCTCCTTGCAGATACGGACCATGGCCCGGGCGTAGGGGCCGTAGGAGCAGCGGCAGAGAGGGACCTGGTTGGTGATGGCCGCGCCGTCCACGAGCCAGCCGATGGCACCGACGTCCGCCCAGGTCAGGGTCGGGTAGTTGAAGATCGATGAGTACCGCTGGCGGCCCGCGTGCAGCTTGTCGAGCAGCTCCTCGCGGCTCGTGCCGAGGGTCTCGGCCGCGCTGTACAGATAAAGCCCGTGCCCTGCCTCGTCCTGCACCTTGGCCATGAGGATGGCCTTGCGGCGCAGCGAGGGGGCGCGGGTGATCCAGTTGGCCTCCGGCTGCATGCCGATGATTTCGGAGTGCGCGTGCTGGGCCATTTGCCTGACCAGCGAGGCGCGGTAGGCGTCGGGCATCCAGTCGCGAGGCTCGATGCGCTCGTCGGCCGCCACGGCGGCGTCGAAGGCCGCCTCCAAGGCGCCGTCCGCCCCATCGGTACTGCCTGCTGTCGCCTGCGCTGTCTGGCCCGCAGTCACTGACGCCATCCCGGACTCCCTACCGACCGATCGTTCGGTTCAATGTCTTCAATGGTGAGTCTGAGGCCCGTAGGGTGTCAACCCTGTGGATAACTGACCGGGATCGACGGGGATCGGGGCGGGATGAATTCGTACGACGACAAGGGCGTCGGCGAGGGTGTCGGTGAGGGTGTCAGCAGTGCGGGTGAGGCCGTAGCCGGCCCCGATGCGCGGACCGTTCCCGAGCCCCGTACCGATCCGGGCCTGCGCTCGGACGCAGATCCTCGCGCCGACGGTCCGGGCCCTCGCACAGATCCGGACCGCATCGCCGATCCGGACCCCCGCACCGATCCAGGCCCTCGCACGGGTCCGGACCGCCTCACAGATCCGGACCCCCTCGAAGATCCGGGCCCTCGCAAGCATCCGGGCGCGATCGCCGATCCCGGCCCCCGCCCCGATCCCGGCCCCCTCGCCGGTGCCGAGCCGCCGCGCGTCGGGATGGCCGGGCTCTCGTATCCGTACCAGGTAGCCGCCGCTGTGGCGCTGTCGGTGATCGGGCTGATCGCCTGCATCCAGCTGGCCATGGTCTTCCTGCACGTCGCCCCGTCCAACACGGTGACCAAACAGCACGGCGAGGCGGTCGACCAATGGATCTACCCCGAGTTCGAGCAGAACTGGAAGCTCTTCGCCCCCAACCCTCTGCAGCAGAACATCGCCGTGCACGTGCGCGCCGAGATATCCGGCCCCGACAAGCGGCGGACCACCCCCTGGATGAGCCTCTCCGGCGAGGACGGCAAGGCGATACGCGGCAATCTGCTGCCCAGCCACGTCCAGCAGAACGAACTCCGCCGGGGCTGGGACTTCTACATCGGCTCGCACGACAGCCAGAACCGGGCCAATGGCCTGCGCGGCAGACTTTCCGAGCAGTACGTCCGGCGCATCGTGATGCTGCGCCTCAGTGAGCACGACTACGGCGGCGACATCCTGAGGATCCAGGTCCGGTCCGAGGTCCGGTCGGTCGCGGCCCCCGCCTGGAGCAACGAGAAGATCAGTACCAAGCCGTCCTACCGGGTACTGCCCTGGTGGACCGTCACCCCGGCCGACCTCCCCGAGGGCTCGGCCGACTCCGAGGAGGCGGACCAGTGAGCACAGTCGGCCACGACCGCGCGCTCGCCCGCGGTATCCAGCGCATCACCGCCGCATCCCTGGGGCAGCACCAGAGCGCTGTCATCCGGATCGGCTTCTCCGCCACGTACCTCCTGTTCCTGCTGCGGGAGATTCCGCACCGGAGCGAGATGTACGGCCCCGAGGCCCCGTGGCGCTGGGACATGGCGCAGCAGCTCATCTCCGGCAACCAGGCCTTCACCACGCTGATGTGGTCGGACAGCGCCATCTGGTTCGAGATCGTGTACGCGCTGGCGCTGGTCGCCTCCGCGCTGCTGATGGTGGGCTGGCACACCCGGGCCGTGTCCGTCCTCTTCATGGTCGGCGTGCTCTCCCTGCAGAACCGCAGCATCTTCATGGGCGACGGCGGCGACAACGTCATCCACCTCATGGCGATCTACCTGGTCCTGACCCGGTGCGGACAGGTCTGGTCCCTGGACGCCCGCCGTGCGCGGCGCAAGGCCGGCGCGCACCCCGGCACGGACGCGGTGACCGGTCCGCTTCTGTGGGTGGCCTCCGGCGCGGTCCTCTGCGGTGCCACGGTGACGGGGAGCCTGGGCGGGACCGCCTGGCTGCCGGTCTTCTTCTGGGTCCTGTGGATCGGCCACGGCGCCTGGTGGGCCGTGAACCGGTACGCGCCGCACAGCGAGGCGCGCACTCTGCTCGACGTCATCGCCAACCTCGCTCACAACGCCACACTCGTCGTGATCATGGCCGAGGTCTGTCTGATCTACGCGACTGCGGGCTGGTACAAGATCCAGGGTTCGCGCTGGCAGGACGGGACCGCGCTGTACTACCCGCTCAACCTTGACTACTTCACGCCCTGGCCCGGCCTCTCGGACCTTCTCGCGTCGAGCGGCGTGATGGTGATGGTGCTGACGTACATCACCGTCATCGTGCAGGTCGCCTTCCCGTTCACCCTGTTCAACCGGCGCGTAAAGAACGTGTTGCTCGTCGCGATGATCTGCGAGCATCTCGGTATCGCCCTGCTGCTGGGGCTCCCCTTCTTCTCGATGGCCATGATCGCCGCGGACGCCGTCTTCCTGCCGACCGTCTTTCTGGTGTGGCTCGGAGGCAAGGCCGCCCTCGGCCGGGATCTGCTGTTCCGGCGGCGCGGCGAGGTGCCGGGGCCGCGGGACGGTGCGGGTGTGGCCGAGGGCGCCGGCGTGGATGCCGTTGCCGGCTCCGAGGACCGGGAGGCAGGGCAGCACCGCGAAGGCGGGGGCCATACGCTCGTCGGGTGAGCAGCGAGACAGGCAGTACAGGCAGCACCGATGGTGCGGGCGGGGCGGCCGAACCGTCCGTGGAGTCGGCGACGGGCGAGCCGGCGCAGTACGACGAGGGGTTCGGGACGGAGATCGGCGTCGGACCGCATCCACTGCCCTGGCCCGTGGGCGAGCGGTACGACCCCGAGCTGCTCGCCCACGGCGACCGGCGCAACGTGGGCGATGCGTACCGTTACTGGACCCGGGAGGCGATCGTCGCCGATCTCGATCTGCGGCGGCACGACTTTCACGTGGCGGTGGAGAACTGGGGCCACGACTTCAATATCGGTTCGGTGGTGCGCACCGCGAACGCCTTCCTCGCCAAGGAGATCCACATCGTGGGGCGGCGGCGGTGGAACCGTCGCGGTGCGATGGTCACCGACCGCTACCAGCATGTCCGGCATCACCCGGACACCGCCGATCTGACCGCCTGGGCGGCGGCCGAAGGGCTGCCGATCATCGGCATCGACAATCTGCCGGGCGCGGTGCCGCTGGAGCGGACCGAGCTGCCGCGGCGGTGTGTGCTGCTGTTCGGGCAGGAGGGGCCGGGTCTGACCGAGGAGGCCCGCACACACGCATCGATGGTGTGCTCGATCGCACAGTTCGGGTCGACGCGATCGATCAATGCGGGGGCTGCGGCGGCGATTGCGATGCATGCGTGGGTGCAGCGGTACGCGGATATTCCGGCGGCCGGTGGTGAGGCCGGCGGGGCGGGGTTCTAGGCCGGTGGGGCTGGGCCTGGGCTTGAGTCAGGCGGAGGGCGGGGTGACGGGCCTGCGACGGGCCTGTTCCCCCACCCGTCCCTTCCCGTAACCGGGGCTCCGCCCCGGACCCCGCTCCTCCGACGCCGGAGAGGCCGGAAAGGGGTTCGGGGGAGCCGCAAGGCGGCCCCGTTGGGGCTTGGGCCAGGCCGGTGGGCTGCCAACGGGGCCCGTGGGGCTCGGACGAACCCGCCGGGCTGGCGCGGGCCCGGCGGGGTGTGCGGGGGCTTGGCGTCTCAGCGCTGGCGGCGGACTTCCATGGTGCGGAAGCGGTTGGCCACGAAGGCGCCGTCGCACAGCGCCGCGTTGGCCGCCGGGTTTCCTCCCGAGCCGTGGAAATCGGAGAACGCCGCCGTCTGGTTGACGTACACGCCGCCGGTCAGATTCAGGGAGAGCTGGGCCGACTCGTCCAGGCAGACGTCCTCCACCGCGCGCTCCACCTCCGGTGAGGTGGTGTACGCGCCGACCGTCATCGCTCCCTTGTCGCGGATGGTGCGGCGCAGCAGGTCCAGCGCGTCCCCCGTCGAATCGACCGCCACCGCGAACGAGACCGGGCCGAAGCACTCCGACAGATACGGGGCCTCGTCGTCCGGCTTGCTGCCGTCGAGCTTGACGATCAGTGGCGTACGGACGACCGCTTCCGGGAAGTCCGGGTTGGCCACCGCCCGCGAGGGCAGAGCGACTTCGCCCAGCTGTGCGGCCGCCTCCAGGCGAGCCTCCACCGACGGGTTGACCAGGGCGCCCAGCAGGCCGTTCGCCCGGGCGTCGTCACCCAGGAGTCCGGTGACGGCGGCGGCGATATCGGTCACCACGTCGTCGTAGGACTTGTCGCCGACGTCCGTGGTGATGCCGTCCCGGGGGATCAGGAGGTTCTGCGGAGTGGTGCACATCTGGCCGCTGTAGAGGGAGAGCGAGAACGCCAGGTTGGACAGCATGCCGCGGTAGTCGTCCGTGGCGTCGACGACGATCGTGTTGACTCCGGCCTTCTCCGTGTACACCTGCGCCTGGCGGGCGTTGGCCTCCAGCCAGTCACCGAATTCGGTGGAGCCGGTGTAGTCGATGATCCTGATCTCCGGGCGGACCGCCAGCGTCTTGGCGATGCCCTCGCCCGGCCGCTCGGCTGCCAGCGCGACCAGGTTGGGGTCGAAGCCTGCTTCGGCGAGCACCTCGCGCGCCAGCTGGACGGTGAGGGCCAGCGGGAGCACCGCTCGGGGGTGCGGTTTGACCAGCACCGGATTGCCGGTGGCGAGGGAGGCGAAGAGGCCCGGGTAGCCGTTCCACGTGGGAAAGGTGTTGCAGCCGATCAGCAGCGAGATGCCGCGTCCTGCCGCGGTGAACGTCTTGTGCAGGTCGAGCGGGTCGCGCTTGCCCTGCGGCTTGGACCAGTCGGCGCTCCGGGGTGCGCGCATCTGTTCCTCGTACGCATACGCCACCGCCTCCAGACCGCGGTCCTGGGCATGCGGGCCGCCGGCCTGGAAGGCCATCATGAAGGCCTGGCCGCTGGTGTGCATCACCGCGTGGCCGAACTCATGGGTGCGGGCGCTGATCCGCGCCAGGATCTCCAGGCAGACCAGAGCCCTGATCTCCGGTCCGGCCTCGCGCCAGGCGGGGATACCCGCGCGCATCGCGGGGAGCAGCACGTCGAGGTCGGCGTGCGGATACTCGACGGCCAGCTCCGGACCGTACGGAGAGGTCTCGCCGCCCGTCCACCCGTCGGTCCCGGGCTGGCCCAGGTCGAGGCGGGTGTGCAGCACGGCGTCGAAGGCTGCCTTGCCCTCGGCGGCACCCACACTGCCGGGTGCGCCGCCCTCGCCGTACGCCTTCGGGTGCTCGGGGTGCGGGGACCAGTAGTCGCGTGTACGGATCGCTTCGAGGGTCCGGTCCAGCGTGGGGCGGTGCCTCTCGGACAGCAGGTGCGGGGAGAGCTCGGCGGCCATGACGGACCAACTCCTCATCGAGCTGGGCAGGGACGGGCGGACAGAGTTAGAGTAACCGAACGATCGGTCGGGACAAGAGGGCCTGCCAAACCTGTGGACAAGACCGCCCCCATTTGCCGGTCGATCCCACTCGTAGGGGAGGATCGCGGGCATGACCACGGCCAAGCGGGACACGTACACCCCGGAGACTCTGCTCACCGTTGCCGTCCGTGTCTTCAACGAGCGCGGTTACGACGGCACGTCGATGGAGCACCTGTCGAAGGCGGCCGGTATCTCCAAGTCGTCCATCTACCACCATGTCGCCGGCAAGGAAGAGCTGCTGCGGCGTGCGGTCACCCGGGCGCTGGACGGGCTCTTCGGCATCCTCGACGAGTCCGGCGCGACGCGGGGCCGTGCGATCGAGCGCGTCGAGTACGTCACGCGCCGCACCGTCGAGGTGCTGATAGCCGAGCTCCCCTATGTCACGCTGCTGCTGCGGGTGCGGGGCAACACGAAGACCGAGCGCTGGGCCCTGGAGCGGCGGCGTGAGTTCGACCAGCGCGTGGCCGATCTGCTCAAGGCGGCGGTCGCGGACGGTGACCTCCGCTCCGACGTGGACATACGGCTGGCGACGCGGTTGCTGTTCGGGATGGTCAACTCGCTGGTGGAGTGGTTCCGGCCGCTTTCGGACGGTGGTGCCGAGGGGGAGCGGCTCGCCGACACGGTCGTACAGCTGGCTTTCGAAGGCATGAAGTCCAGCCGCTGATCCAGCGCCCTGCCGGCGGGGCGTCCAGGCTCAGGTGAGTTCCGTGGGCCGGTCGGAGCCCGGTGCCAGGTCCGTCTCCTCGAACACGAGCAGCGTGCGGGTGGAGAGCACCTCCGGAATGGCCTGGATTCTCGTCAGGACCAGTTCGCGCAGCGACCGGTTGTCCGGGGTGTGCACCAGCAGCAGCACATCGAAATCGCCGCTGACCAGTGCGATGTGCGTCGCTCCGGGCAGGGCCTGGAGCTGTTCGCGCACGGTGCGCCAGGAATTCTGGACGATCTTGAGTGTGATGTACGCGGAGGCTCCCTGGCCCGCCCGCTCATGGTTCACCCGCGCGGTGAAGCCGCGGATCACGCCGTCGTCGATGAGCCGGTTGATCCGGGCGTAGGCGTTGGCGCGCGATACATGGACGCGGTCGGCCACCGACCGTATCGAGGCGCGTCCGTCCGTCTGGAGCAGTCGGAGGATGGCGTCGTCGATGGCGTCGAGCGGGCGTGCCGGGGGAATCCGGCCGGGCTCCTCGATCCCGTCGGCCATTTGTTCAGCTGCCATGTTCCCGTGCCTTCCCGTCCTGGACGACCTGTGCCCATCCCAGGCTGTGGAGAACCGTTTGTCCACAGGCTGACGGTGCCTGTAGCCAAAATGCGCTCGCGACCGAACAATCGGTAGGTGAGGCGCGCCACACTCGCGCCTCGCACGGCTCTCGATATTTCGGCATATCTCGACACCCCTCGGTATCGGGGCACCCCCCGACACCGCCAGATGCCGCTCGATACCCCTCGACGCCAGGAGGTGCCTGTCATGACGGTCCAAGAGCTGCCCGGCGCGGCCGCCTACCGGCCCACGCCGCCCCCGGCCTGGAAGCCGCTCACCGATCCCGCGCCCCTGCTCCCGGACCCCGAGCCGTACCGCGTGCTCGGTACGGATGCCGTGGCCGACGCAGACCCCGAGCTGCTGCTGCGGCTCTACGCCGAGCTCGTGCGCGGCCGGCGCTACAACGCACAGGCGACCGCCCTCACCAAGCAGGGCCGGCTCGCCGTCTATCCGTCGAGCACCGGGCAGGAGGCCTGCGAGGTCGCGGCCGCCCTGGTGCTGGAGGAGCGGGACTGGCTCTTTCCCAGCTATCGCGACACCCTCGCGGCCGTGGCGCGGGGACTGGACCCGGTCGAGGCCCTGACCCTGCTGCGCGGCGACCGGCACACCGGGTACGACCCGCGCGAGCACCGCATCGCGCCCCTGTGCACCCCCCTCGCCACCCAGCTGCCGCATGCCGTGGGTCTGGCCCACGCGGCGCGGCTCAAGGGGGACGACGTGGTGGCGCTCGCCATGGTCGGTGACGGTGGCACCAGCGAGGGCGATTTCCACGAGGCGCTGAACTTCGCGGCCGTCTGGCGGGCCCCGGTCGTCTTCCTCGTGCAGAACAACGGCTTCGCCATCTCCGTACCCCTGGCCAAGCAGACCGCGGCACCGTCCCTGGCCCACAAGGCCGTGGGGTACGGCATGCCCGGCCGGCTGGTCGACGGCAACGACGTGGCCGCCATGCACCAGGTGCTCTCGGAGGCGGTGGCGCGGGCCAGGAGCGGCGGCGGTCCGACGCTCGTGGAGGCGGTCACCTACCGCATGGACGCGCACACGAACGCCGACGACGCGACGCGGTACCGCGTCGACAGCGAGGTCGAGATCTGGCGGGCCCACGATCCGGTCCGGATCCTGGAGCGGGAGCTGACCGGGCGCGGGCTGCTCGGCGACGACGGCATCGAGGAGGCGCGTGTGGCCGCGGAGCGGATGGCGGCAGAGCTGCGGGACCGGATGAACGCGGACCCCGTGCTCGACCCGATGGATCTCTTCGCCCATGTCTACGCGGAGCAGACCACGCAACTGCGCGAGCAGGCGGCCCGCCTTCGGGTCGAGCTGGACGCGGAGCAGGACCAGCCGGACCGGCCCGGCACGGACGACAGGGGTTCAGGGCGATGACCACCGCAGCGGCCACGGCCCGGGAGCGGACGGCGAAGGCCAAGCCCGCCACCATGGCGCAGGCTCTCGGGCGCGCGCTGCGCGACTCGATGGCCGAGGATCCCTCCGTGCATGTCCTCGGTGAGGACGTCGGCACGCTCGGCGGGGTCTTCCGGATCACCGACGGCCTGGCGAAGGAGTTCGGCGACGAGCGGTGCACCGACACCCCGCTCGCCGAGGCCGGGATCCTCGGGGCGGCCGTCGGCATGGCGATGTACGGGCTCCGGCCCGTCGTGGAGATGCAGTTCGACGCCTTCGCCTATCCGGCGTTCGAGCAGCTCATCAGCCATGTCGCCAAGATGCGGAACCGGACCGGGGGCGCGATGCCGCTGCCGATCACGGTCCGGGTCCCCTACGGCGGCGGAATCGGCGGCGTCGAGCACCACAGCGACTCCTCGGAGGCGTACTACATGGCGACCCCGGGTCTCCACGTCGTCACGCCCGCCACGGTCGAGGACGCGTACGGACTGCTGCGGGCCTCGATCGCGTCCGACGACCCGGTGGTCTTCCTGGAGCCCAAACGGCTCTACTGGTCGAAGGCGGACTGGTCGCCGCAGGCACCGGCCGCCGTCGAGCCCATCGGGCGGGCCGTCGTGCGCCGTCCCGGACGCAGCGCGACGCTGATCACGTACGGTCCGTCGCTGCCGGTCTGCATGGAGGCCGCGGAGGCAGCCGTCGAGGAGGGCTGGGACCTCGAAGTCGTCGACCTGCGGTCGCTGGTGCCGTTCGACGACGAGACCGTCGCCGCATCCGTGCGGCGCACCGGGCGCGCGGTCGTCGTCCATGAGTCCACCGGCTTCGGCGGCCCGGGCGGCGAGATCGCTGCCCGGATCACCGAGCGCTGCTTCCACCATCTGGAGGCGCCGGTGCTGCGCGTCGCCGGCTTCGACATCCCGTACCCGCCGCCGATGCAGGAGCGCCACCATCTGCCGGGTGTGGACCGGGTCCTCGACGCCGTCGCACGACTGCAGTGGGAGGCGGACAACTGATGCCTCAGGTATATGAGTTCAAGCTTCCGGATCTCGGCGAGGGGCTGACCGAGGCGGAGATCGTGCGCTGGCTGGTGGAGGTCGGCGACGTCGTCGTCATCGACCAGCCGGTCGTCGAGGTCGAGACGGCCAAGGCGATGGTGGAGGTGCCGTGCCCGTACGGGGGCGTGGTGACCGCACGGTTCGGGGAGGAGGGCGCTGAACTCCCCGTCGGAGCACCGCTGCTGACCGTCGCGGTGGGCAGTGTGGAACCGTCCTCGACCGGCGCCGGTTCTGGGGCGGGAGTTGCCGGGGCGGAACCGTCCGGGTCCGGGAACGTGCTGGTGGGGTACGGCACCGGGGCGCCTCCGGTGCGACGCCGGCGGGTCCGGCCGGAGGGGCTCTCAGCCCCGGCCGCGCCCGGGGCTGGCGCCTCCACCGCCACCGCGGCCGGAGCCGTCGTCGCCCCCGCCGATGGGGTCGGAAACGGAGCCGTCGTTGCCCCCGCCGCTGCGGCTCCCGGTGACGCTGTCGTCTCCGGCCGGGGTGCGGACGGTGTACGGGGGCCGGTCGCCGTCGTCTCCCCGCTGGTGCGCAAACTCGCGCGGCAGAACGACCTCGATCTGCGGCAGCTCGCGGGATCGGGGCCCGACGGGCTGATCCTGCGGGCCGATGTCGAGTCCGCCATTCGGTCGGCGGCTGCGGACACGGCTGTCGGATCGGTGGGCACGCCGGGGGGCACGTCGGCCGCGACGCCGACGGCACGGACCGCGGCGCAGGTCGGGCGGACCGCGGTGCCCGGTGGGTCGTCCGTACCTGCTGCGGGCGAACGGATTCCGTTGCGCGGTGTACGGGGCGCGGTCGCCGACAAACTGGCGCGCAGTCGGCGCGAGATCCCCGACGCCACGTGCTGGGTGGACGCCGACGCCACCGAGCTGATGGCGGCCCGGGCCGCGATGAACAACGTCGGCGGTTCCGGCGCGGGCCCGAAGGTGTCGGTGCTCGCGCTCCTTGCCCGTATCTGCACGGCGGCCCTGGCCCGCTATCCAGAGCTCAACTCCACGGTGGACGTGGAGGCGCGCGAGATCGTCCGGCTGCCGGAGGTCCACCTCGGGTTCGCGGCCCAGACCGAACGCGGGCTGGTCGTCCCGGTCGTCCGGGACGCGCAGGCGCGCAACGTGGAGTCGATCGGGGCGGAGATCGCCCGGCTGACCGAGGCGGCGAGGACGGGGACGCTGAAGCCGGCGGAGCTGACCGGCGGCACGTTCACGCTGAACAACTACGGGGTGTTCGGGGTCGACGGGTCGACCCCGATCATCAACCACCCGGAGGCGGCGATGCTCGGCGTCGGCCGGATCGTCCCCAAGCCGTGGGTGCACGAGGGCGAGCTGGCCGTGCGACGGGTCGTCCAGCTCTCGCTGACCTTCGACCACCGGGTCTGCGACGGCGGTACGGCGGGAGGCTTCCTGCGCTACGTCGCCGATTGCGTGGAACAGCCGGCGGTGCTGCTGCGGACGTTGTAGCGCGCGCGGCCGGGCGGTCCGGGGCCCGTTCGCGGCGCGCCGGTACAGCCCGTCCCGTTCCGTCCGGTTCTCTTCCTGCGTTGATCCACGGGATCGTGGACGGGGAGGATCCACCGGACGGTGCGGCACGCATACTCGGGGCATGACCGCGTATGACGCCATCGTTCTCGCCGGAGGGGCCGCCAAGCGGCTCGGCGGCGCCGACAAGCCCGGGGTCCGGGTCGGCGGCCGCGCGCTGCTCGACCGGGTGCTCGGCGCCTGCGCCGGTGCCGGGACCACCGTGGTGGTGGGCGGAAGGCGGCCCACCACGCGTGCGGTGACCTGGACGCGCGAAGAGCCTCAGGGCGGCGGCCCGTTGGCCGCGCTCGGTGCGGGAGTGCGGCACACGACGGCGGAGCGCGTACTCGTGCTCTCCGCCGATCTTCCGTTCCTGGGGGCGGACACGGTCGGCTCGTTGCTGGAAGCGGCCGGCCGGCGGGATGCCGAGGGCGCTGTCTGTACCGACCGGGACGGCCGGGACCAGCCGCTGGTAGCCGTCTACCGGGCGGAGCCGTTGCGCCGCGAACTGGCGCTCATCGCCACCGAGCACGGCGGTCTGGCCGGCCTGCCCCTGCGGTTGCTCACCCACGAACTGACGTTGTCCAGAGTGGCGGCGGACCCGCTCGCCTCGTTCGACTGCGACACCTGGGAGGACATCGCTTCGGCCCGGGCCCGGATCAGGGAGCATGGGACCGTGCTGGACGAATGGATCACCGCAGTCAAGAACGAACTGGGCATCGAACTCGACGTCGACACCGCCGTCCTGCTCGACCTCGCCCGTGACGCCGCCCACGGTGTCGCCCGCCCTGCCGCGCCCCTGACGACCTTCCTGGTCGGCTACGCGGCGGCGAAGGCGAGCGGCGACGGTGGCGGCCCGGAGGCAGTGGCCGAGGCCGCCCGGAAGGCTGCCGCGCTCGCCCTCCGGTGGGCGGACGAGACCGAGACGCCATGACGGGCCACAGCGGCGGCGCCGAACGGAACAGGGCCGCCGAGGCCGAGGCCGACGAGGAGCGCGCCGTGGCGCAGGCCCTCGCCCTCGTCGGCCGACAGGCGCCGCCGGGAACAGGCCAGGAGGCCGACGCCCGGGCGGCCCCCGGGACCGGTCCCTCGCGGGCGGCCCCCGGGACAGGTCCGGGTCCGGATCCGGGCGCGACCCAAGAGACGGACCTGAGGGAAGAAGCGCGCGCAGGCGCCTGGGGAGACCCCGGGTTCGATCCCGGTGCCTCGGACCCGGGCTCGGACGCTGACCGGTCCCTGAATCGACCCCAGCCCTCGGACCCGGGCTCGCGTCGCCCCCAGCCCGCGGATTCGGCCTCGCATGGCATTCAGCCTTCGGACCCCTCCCGGGAGGGGTCCGAAGGCCCGGCCCCGGACTCGTCCCGGACCGGTCCAGCCGTCTCCTCGCGTCACCCGGACCCCATCGCATCCCCTCGCCGGGCGAGTTCCACCGCTCCCGCCCACCGCACCGGCTCGAACTCCGCCGGAGCGAACGCCCCCGGCTCGGATTCCGCCGGACCGGATTCCCCCGGACCGGATTCCCCCGGCGCGGTCGAGCCCGCCCTCGGGCCGGACCGGGACCTGTCGGCCCCCCGCCGACGGCCGCACACCCGCGCCACTCCGTGGGATGAGGCGCGCGCCGTCGCCGCCAGGGCCGGGCGGCGGGTCACTCCGAGTACGGTGCGGCTTCCTCTCGACCAGGCGCTCGGGCAGGTGCTTGCCGAGCCGCTCGCCGCTCTCACCGATCTGCCGTCCTTCGACACCTCCGCCATGGACGGCTGGGCCGTCGCAGGACCGGGGCCGTGGACCATCCGGGAGAACGAGGGAATCCTCGCCGGCCACGCGACCCCCGCCCCGCTTCCCGACGGCGAGGCCGTCCGCATCGCCACAGGAGCCCGGATTCCGGCGGACGTCACCGCTGTCATCCGCAGCGAACACGCCCACGCCGACGAGGCCAAGGGGCTGCTGCGCGCCCAGCGGCAGGTGGACCCCGGGCAGGACATCCGGCCGCGCGGACAGGAATGCCGCTCGGGCGACCAACTCCTCCCGGCCGGGACACTGGTGACGCCCGCCGTCCTCGGACTGGCCGCAGCCGCCGGGTACGACGAGCTCCCGGCCCGGCCTCGCCCACGCGTCGATGTCCTCGTCCTGGGCGACGAACTCCTGACGGCCGGGCTGCCGTACGACGGGCTGATCCGGGACGCTCTCGGCCCGATGATCGGCCCCTGGCTGCGCGCACTGGGCGCCGAGGTCTCTGCCCCGCGCCGCCTCGGCGACGACGCGGAGGCTCTTCAGCAGGCACTCACCGGATCCGAGGCGGACCTGATCGTCACCACCGGCGGTACCGCGGCCGGACCCGTCGACCATGTGCACCCCGTCCTTGCCCGGATCGGTGCCGAGCTCCTCGTCGACGGAGTGGCCGTGCGCCCCGGCCACCCCATGCTGCTGGCCCGGCTCGGACCCGCAGGCCCGTATGTGGTCGGACTGCCCGGCAACCCGCTGGCCGCGATCTCCGGGCTGCTCACCCTGGCCGAGCCGCTGCTCCGCGGGCTGGCGGGCCGCACTCCCGAGGACCCCTACCGGGTGGCCATACGCGACGACGTGCACGGCCACCCGCATGACACCCGCCTGGTCCCCGTGGTCCATCGCACAGCCGGCGCGCCAGGACCGGCCTCCGGTTCGTCAGCTCGCCGGGACAGCTTGGGAACCGGTGGGGTTGCTGATCACGTCGTACCCCTGCATTACAACGGTCCCGCCATGCTGCGCGGCGTCGCCGCCGCGGACGGGCTGGCCGTTGTGGAGCCGGGCGGGGTACGGTCCGGCACCGAGGTGGAGATCCTCGATCTACCGTGGGCCCCGGCGACGCCGTGGACTGAAGGGTGTTTCACGTGAAACTTCCCGGCCATGACGCGATGGCCAGGCATGCCGACGAGCATGTCGTCCCCACCCGGGTGATGCTCCCGCGCAGGGTCGTCGACGGACCGGCTCGGCAGGTCGCCAAGCGGCTGATGATGGCTCTGGCGGTGCTCGCCGTGACGGTGCTGATCGTCTGGGTCGACCGCGGCGGCTACCACGACGCCGCCGACGGCAAGGTCGACCTGCTGGACGCGGTGTACTACGCGACGGTCACGCTCTCCACCACCGGGTACGGCGACATCACCCCGTACAGCGACGGTGCCCGGCTCATCAACGTGGTGCTCGTGACACCGCTGCGCGTGCTCTTCCTCATCATCCTGGTCGGCACCACCCTTGAGGTCCTCACGGAACGGACCCGCGAGGACTTCCGGCTGAAGCGTTGGAGAACCAACTTGCGTGACCACACTGTCGTCGTCGGCTTCGGTACAAAGGGCCGTTCTGCGATCCAGACCCTCTGCGCCACCGGGTTGCGGAAGGACCAGATCGTCATCGTCGACCCGGCGTCCAAGGTGATAGAGATCGCCAATGCCGAGGGCTTCACCGGGGTGCTCGGGGACGCCACCCGCAGCGATGTGCTGCTGCGGGCCGAGCTCCAGAAGGCGCGTCAGGTCATCATCGCCACCCAGCGCGACGACACGGCGGTGCTGGTCGCGCTGACCGCGCGTCAGCTCAACCGGGGAGCGAAGATCGTGGCCGCGGTGCGCGAGGAGGAGAACGCTCCCCTGCTGCGGCAGTCCGGCGCCGACGCGGTCATCACCAGCGCCAGCGCCGCGGGCCGGCTGCTGGGGCTCTCCGTGCTCAGCCCCAGTGCGGGCACGGTGATGGAGGACCTGATCCAGCAGGGCAGCGGGCTCGATCTCGTCGAGCGGCCGGTGATAAAGGCCGAGGTGGGAAAGAGCGTCCGGGAGACCGACGACCTCGTGGTCAGCGTCCTGCGCGGCCACCGGCTTCTGGGGTACGACGATCCGGCGGCCAGTCCGTTGCAGCTGACGGATCGGCTGATCACCATCGTGCGCGCCTCCAACGAGCCGCCCCTGAACCACCCGCCGCAGGCGGCCCCGCGAGCCTGAGCGAAGCGAGCCGTCAGGGGTTGCTTCCGCGCCGTCCCGCCGCCCGGGGACGCAGGCGGAACCACGGTCGTTGCGCGCCGCCCAGGCGCGCATCGCGGCCGTCCACCCGCCACGGAGTAGCCTCGCGGCCATGCATGCGATCACGATCCCCGAACCCGGTGGCCCCGAGGCGCTCGTCTGGGCCGAGGTGCCCGATCCCGTACCCGGCGAGGGCGAGGTCCTCGTCGATGTCGTGTCCAGCGCGGTCAACCGGGCCGATGTACTCCAGCGGCAGGGCTTCTACAACCCGCCTCCCGGAGCGTCCCCCTACCCGGGTCTGGAGTGCGCGGGCCGCATCTCGGCCATCGGCCCCGGTGTCGTCGGCTGGTCGGTCGGTGACGAGGTGTGCGCGCTCCTCGCGGGCGGCGGCTATGCGGAGAAGGTCGCCGTCCCGGTCGGGCAGCTGCTCCCCGTACCGGACGGCCTGGACCTCACGTACGCCGCGGCGCTGCCCGAAGTGACGGCCACCGTCTGGTCCAACGTGTTCATGGTGGCCCATCTGCGGCCTGCCGAGACGCTGTTGGTGCACGGCGGATCCAGCGGCATCGGCACCATGGCGATCCAGCTCGCCAAGGCGGTCGGTGCCCGGGTCGCCGTGACCGCCGGTGGTCCGGAGAAGCTGGCCCGCTGTGCGGAACTCGGCGCCGACATCCTCATCGACTACCGGGAACAGGACTTCGTCGAGGAACTCCGCAAGGCGACCGAGGGGACGGGCGCGGATGTCATCCTCGACATCGTCGGTGCGAAGTACCTGGACCGCAACGTGCGGGCGCTCGCCGTCAACGGACGGCTCGCGATCATCGGTCTGCAGGGCGGGGCCAAGGGAGAACTGAACCTCGGCGCCCTGCTGAGCAAGCGGGCCGCCGTCACCGCCACGTCGCTGCGCGGTCGCCCGCTCGCCGAGAAGGCCGCGATCGTGGCCGCCGTGCGCGAGCACGTGTGGCCACTGATCGCCGACGGCGTCGTCCGCCCGGTCGTGGACCGCACCCTTCCGATGCAGGACGCGGCAGAGGCCCACCGGGTGATGGAGTCCAGCACCCACGTCGGCAAGGTCCTCCTCCAGGCACCCACAGCCGCCTGATCAGGACACACCCGGTCGATCTCCGGACGCGCAGGGTCCGGACCCGCGAAGGGTCCCGGACGAGCGCAGCGCCCGGGCACACGCGGAGGGCCCGGCACACGAACCTCGTGTGCCGGGCCCTCCGCGCGGGATCGGGTGGACCTATGGGGTGTACGGGACCGGCGCAGGGTTACAGGTACGGGCCGGAGCGCAGTGGTCCGTGCGGGTCCGCGCCGCCGTCCTCCTCCTCGTGGCCGCTGCCGGGAGGCAGCGCGCGGCGCATCTGCTCCAGCTGCGCCCGGGCGGCCATCTGCTGGGCGAACAACGCCGTCTGGATGCCGTGGAAGAGGCCTTCCAGCCAGCCGACCAACTGGGCCTGCGCGATCCGGAGTTCCGCCTCGGAGGGTACCGACTCCTCGGTGAACGGCAGGGAGAGCCGCTCCAGTTCCTCCACCAGCTCCGGCGCGAGGCCGTCCTCGAGCTCCTTGACCGAGCTGGCGTGGATCTCCTTCAGGCGCACTCGGCTCGCCTCGTCGAGGGGAGCCGCCCTGACCTCCTCCAGGAGTTGCTTGATCATGCTGCCGATGCGCATGACCTTCGCGGGCTGTTCGACCATCTCCGTCACCGGGACCTCCCGCGACTCGTCGTCAGTGCCACCGCCGCCGATCGCCATTCCGTCCTGCCCCACCACGAGGACCTGGGGGTGCTCCTGCGACCGTTCATTCCTCGGCATCTCCATGCCGCCCATTGTCTCGCACACGTGCCGTACAACACTGTGGTGCCCCCGGAAACGGATGATCCACCGTTTCCGAGGGCACCGAATGTGCGTCGAAGCGGCCGGTCAGGCGGCCGAGGCGGCCCTGTGCCGGTTCACCCGGCGCGCCGGGACAGGGTCAGCCGGGAGCGGGTGAGCGCCGCCGCCAGCACCCCGGCCAGCAGCGGGACGACCACGGCGAGCAGCCCGATGGTCGCCCAGGGCAGCACGATCGGTGTGAAGGCGGACTCCATAGGCTCCTTCCGCATCGCGTCCATCGCGTTGCGCAGGTCGACCAGACGCAGTGCCACTGCCGGAATCAGCCCTGCCGCGGTGCCCAGCAGCACTCCGGTGAGCGCCACCACCAGGCACTGGAAGCCGGAAAGCGTCCGCCGGACCCGCGGGGGTGCGCCGACCGCGCTCAGCGTGGTGAGGTCGGCCTCCGCGTCGGCTTTGGCGAGACCCGTGGCGATGGCCGCCGCACCCAGGGTCACCACGCCGGCGAACAGGGTGAGGATCAGGAGAATGACGCTCTCCCGGTCACCGGGGATGTGCTCGGTCTGGAGCCAGAGCCCGCCGCCGGCCTGGTCGATGGCCGCCGAGACGCGCTGCTCCTCGGCGTCCGATGGCGGGTGGGGGACGGCGTACACACTGCCCGACGCCTCGGTGTGCAGGCCGAGCCGCTCGGCGGCCCGCTGGGGAAGGATCATGCGGATGCCGGGAGTGGCGGCGTACTCGGCGTCCGCGACGTACACCTTGATCCGGTCCGTGGACGTGCGGGCCGGACCCGGGTGCAGCTTGCGGTTCGTCTTGTCCTTGGCGTTGTACGTGTGGACGGCCTTGAGGGTGATCTCGCCGTTCTTCGCGTACGCCCGGTTCAGCAGGACGGGGGTGCCGGCCTTCAGCGCTTCGGTGGCCGCGGGGTCGTCGAGCTTCGCGTAGGTGCGGAGCAGTTCGGGGCCGCCCACCACGATGTTGTTGGACTCCGAGCTGAAACTGCCCGAGGAGGTGTACTCGTCCATGCAGGCGGGGGAGCGCATCATCCGCCGGTGTTCCTCCGCGGAGAGCCGTGCGGCGAGTTCCTTGGCGCCCTTCGTGTTGAGCGGGCAGGTGTGGCCCTTGCCGGTGGGCTTCACCAGCTCCATGCTGCCGCAGCTGTCCTCGTCCTCGTAGTAGACGTTGCAGTCGCTGCCCGCCCAGACCCGGGAGAAGTCGGCGTGACCGCCGGACACCGCCATGTTCTGCTCGACGGACGCGCGGGCCAGCGGCAGCCGCTCGGCCGACTCGGCGTCGGTGGCCGACAGGACCATCGTCCCCTGCGCCAGCATGGGTGTGTAGTCCTGGTCGGACTCGGCCAGGCTGCTGGACATGTACGTCGCGATGGCGACCGAGCCCGCGACGGCCGCCATCACGGCGGCGACCGCCGGAGCGGTGCGGCCGCGGTTGCGGGCGGCGTCGCGCAGCGCCATCCGCGGCGAGAGCGGCAGCCTGCGGCCGAGCCGGCCCAGCAGGCCGACGATCAACGGAATGCAGGCCAGCAGACCGAGTTCGGCGACGACCGAACCGCCGGCGACCAGCGTGGACTCGCCGCTGGTGCCGCCGTAGACGGCGACGGCGATACCGAGGGCCAGCACACAGCCGCCCACGGTGGGCAGCACCCGGGAGCTGCGGCGCACACCGCGCCGGCCGGTCAGTGATTCCAGTACGGACTGCCGGGCGGCCACGATCGCCGGGGCGAACGCCGCGAGGAGCCCGGTGACCAGACCGAGCGCCGCGATGACGAGGAGTTCCGTGGGCTTCAGGACCAGGGAGCCGAAGCGCTGGCCGGCCCATTCCTCGATCAGCGGCCGGAACACGACCGTGAGCAGCAGCCCTGCCGCGACACCGGTCACCGCCCCGATGGCGCCCAGTACCAGCCCGCCGGAGAGCACGATGGCACGTACGTGGCGCCGGTCGCCCCCGCAGGTGCCGACGAGGCCCAGCTGACGGCGTGAGCGACGCGCGCCGACGGCGAAGGCCGGTCCGGCGAGCAGGACGATCTCCAGGAGCGCCATGGCGACCACGGTGACGACGGCAGCGCTCGCCTCGGCGGAGTCGTTCGAGCCGTAGTCGCTCATCGACCGCGCCATCGGGACCTCGGAGTCCGGCGGCGGGTCCAGGACCAGCTGCCGGGACACGACGAGGGCGCCGGCCTTGTTGGCCGCGAGCACGTCGCCCCAGCCGACTCCGGCCCCGCCGGGCCCCTTGACCAGCCACTCGGTCGAGCCGGTGTTGGGCGGCAGCACCTTCTTGTCCTTGTCGGACGCGGCTTGCCAAGGGGCGATGACGGCACCCGGATCGGCGTACAGCTTCCGCGCCGCCAGATCGTCGTGCTGCTCGATCACGCCGGTGATGGTGTACGTCCGCCCGGCGCTCTTCACCGTGGTGCGGGAGCCGATGTGCAGCCCCGATGAATCCAGGAACGGCTTCGTGGCCGCCATCTCACCGGTGCCGCCCGGGAACTCGCCCTCGACCAGGTCGACCATGCCCCGGGCCATCGGGTCCGAGGCCCGGAACTCCACGATCTCGGTGTTGGTGAGCCCGTACGCGGTCGTGACGCTCGCGGGCACGGACCGGATGCTGACCGCCCGGGCACCCTCGGGCAATGCGGTGCGCATGTCGATCGGCGGGAGGTCCCCTTCGGGCGCCGCGTCACCGGCGATGTCGTACGCGTTCCCGTCGGGCATCTGCTGCAGCGGCCCCATGCCCGGGTCGCTGAAGAGCGCGTCGGCCGATCCCATCCGCGCCGTCAGCTGCTCGGCCTCGGTGTTGTCGACACTGCGGTACGTGACGTCCGCGGCCGTCACCCCGAGTACCGGAAGCGCGATCATCGCGACCACCAGGGCGCTGCGGCCCTTCGCCCGCAGGGCGTCGCGGCGGGCTATCCGGAGGGCGGCGCGCCACCCCGTGAAGGGGCTCACTCGGCGCTCCCGGCGGCCAGGAGCGAATCGGCGCCGACTGCCAGGGTCTGGTCGACGATCGAACCGTCCCGCAGGAAGACCACCCGGTCCGCCCAGGCGGCGTACCGCGGTTCGTGCGTCACCATCACCCCGGCGGCGCCCTGGTCGCAGCGGTGGCGCAGCAGCGCGAGGACGGTCTCGCCGGTCTCGGAGTCGAGGGCGCCGGTCGGTTCGTCGGCGAGTACCAGGCGCCGGTCCCCCACCAGCGCGCGGGCGATCGCGACGCGCTGCTGCTGGCCGCCGGACATCTCGTCCGGGAAACGGTCGGCGACTTCGAGGAGGTTCATCTCCTCCAACGCGCTGAGCGCCTCCTTGCGGGCCTTGCGGACCGAGACGCCGTCGAGTTCGCGCGGCAGGGCGACGTTCTCGGCGGCGGTCAGCGCGGGGATCAGGTTGTAGTCCTGGAAGACGTACCCGACGCTGCGGCGGCGCAGGGCGGCGATGCCCTTGCGGCCCAGCGTGGAGATGTCCTGTCCCTCGATGATGATCTGGCCGCCGGTCGCGGTGTCGAGACCGCCGGCGAGGGTCAGCAGGGTGGACTTGCCCGAGCCGGACGGGCCCATCACGGCGACGAGCTCACCGGGGTGCACCGCAAGGTTGATCCCGCGCAGGGCGTGCACCTCCGCGATGCCGGTGCCATGGGTGCGGGTGAGGTCACGGAGTTCGAGCACCGGAGCATCCACCGGCAGGGGCGGAGCGGCCGGTGACGGGGTTGGGATGTGCGGGGACATGACGGTGGGTTCCCCCTCGGAACGGTTCTGTGGTCGGTGTGCGGCGGTCACCCGGGCCGTGACCGGGCGGCGGTGGGCCGCCGGCTCAGCGGCGTGCGCGGGGCCGGGAGGCGGCGCGGGCTCCGCTGCGCGGGGGCCCGGTCGCCTCCGGCTCCGTGGCGGCGGCCTCGGCGAGCCGGACCAGCCGGGACTCGCAGTGGTCCAGCCAGCGGGCCTCGGCCTCGGCCTGGAAGATCAGCTGTTCCAGTACGAGCAGCCAGGCGACCTCGTCGCGGTTGGAGGGCGCGTCGGTGAGTGCCTGCGCCTTGAGGCGGGTGTAGTCCTGCATCGCCTTCACGGTGTGGTGGCGCTGGGACTGGATGACGGCCCGGATGTCGACTCCGGGAGCGCCGACGGCCATGGCGAGCTTGATGGCCAGTTCGTCGCGGGGCGGGCTGCTCCGGTCGACCGGCGTCTCGAACCAGGTGCGCAGCTCGGCCCGTCCGTCGTCGCTGATCGAGTAGAGAGCGTGCCCCTGGTCGTCCTCGCCGTCCTGGACGACCAGGTTGTCGCGCTCCAGCCTGCTCAGCGTCGTGTACACCTGCCCGACGTTGAGCGGCCAGGTGGAGCCGGTGCGCGACTCGAATTCGGTGCGGAGCTGAGAGCCGTACCGAGGCCCTCGTTCCAGGAGGGCCAGCAGCCCGTGGCGGATCGACATACTGAGTATGTATACCGAGTATGTTGGTGAATGCAAGTTCCTGTGGACTCCCGCCGGGGCGTGTCTCCCCTCCGCCGTGCGGTCCTCAGCCGGAGCGGCGCATGCGGAAGGCGAGGAAGCCGATTCCCAGTCCGACCAGGGCGATTCCGGCGCCGAGCGACACCTGCTGGACCTGCTCGACGGCCGGCCCCTCAAGGGCCTGCTGAGACATCCGGCCTGCTCCGGGGGACGCGCCGGTCTCCGGAGTGAGGGCCGGATGGGCGGCGGGCTGTGTCGCCGGAGGTTCCTTCTCGGCCTGGTCCTGGGCCTCGTCGAGGGCGTCGGCCCGCGCGAGCTCCTCGGGCGTCAGCGTCCTCCCCGGCCGCGGCCGCCCCGCTCCGGCGGGCCACCCGGCCAGCGGCGCCCCGACGTTGTCCGGACGCGGCGATCCGGCGCTCGGCGAAGGAGATGCGGAGGCGGAGGACGAGAGGGAGGCGGACGGGGACGCGGAACCCGGGAGGGAGGCCTTGGAGGAGGGCGCCAGGGGCGCGGGGCGCGCGGGCGCCGCCGAGGGGGTGACGGACGCCCCCGACTGCGCAGCGGGCCGCGTGGCGGACGGGGCCTCAGACGGGGCCACCGACGGCGCCACGTACGGCGGCGCGGACGGCACGGGGGGCACGAGCGGCACGGACGGCGGACCGACGACTGCCGGGCCGGCCGGCGACCCGGTGGCCGACCCGGCGGGTGTCCCGGCCGCTGATCCGGAAGGGAGGGGCGCCCTCGGCGTCACGGACGCGCCGGGCCGCTGCGCAAGGGAAGGGCCGGCATGGGCGGTCTCCGCGCCCGTCATGGCCCCCAGTGCAGCGGCTGCCGTCAGTGCCAGGCAGGCCACGCACCTTGAGGGCCGTGAGGCGAGGTGTCCTGAAGCCATGACGCCAGCGTCACATGTGACGGTATGTCCGGCATCTCAGGTGATGCGGACGGATGGTGCACGGGCGGCGGAGGACGGCGGACGGACGTCGGAGAGACGGCGGACGGACGGCGGAGGACGGCAGCCGGACGGCGACGCATGCCGAGGCCGCAGGATCAGGACCCGTGACGTCGAGGCCCCAGGACCAGGACCCGTGACGCCGAGGCCGCAGGACCCGCTACGCCGGGTCGCCCGTCGCGATGCGCAGCTCGAAGTGGGCGCCCACCTTGGGCACCGCGGTTCCGGACGTGGGGAACTGGTCGATGACCTGGTCCTCCGCGTACGCGTTCCCCGGGACCTTGATCTGCTTGATGGTCCAGCCCGCGGCGTCCGCGCAGGCACGGGCCGAGAGGATGTCCTTGTAGAGGAAGCTCGGGGCGTCGACCTTGTTCGGGTCGTCGTCGTCCTCGTACGCGTCTGTGCACTTGTCGGTGTCTATCGTCCGGTTCCGCTCCGGATCCTTGTGGTCGCCGGAGGGGGACTCGCTCGACGTGGCCTCGGTGCCGCCCTTGCCCGGGTCGTCGTCGTTGAGCGCGAGCGCCGTGATCAGGCCGCCGATCGCGATCAGGGCGACCACGATCGAGCCGACGATCACCGGCATGTTCCGCTTGGAGCCGCCGCCCGAGGACGGGGCGTGCGTCTGCGGCGAGACCGTGTACGGCGGCGGGGTCTGCTGCTGCATCGGCGACATCGCCGCCGGTGTCTGGTACGCGGGAGCCGACTGCGGATAGCCGTACGACGGTGCCGGGGCGGGTGCCGGGGTCGGCGCGCCGTAGGGACCGGGCTGCTGCTGCGACTGGTAGGGGCCCGGCTGGTACGGCGTCTGCACGTTCGGCGCCGGGGTGGACTGGTCGACCGGCGGGAAGACGGCCGAGCCGACCCCGGAGCCGCTGTTCGCCGGTGTGCCCGCGCCGCTGACGATCACGGGGGCGCCCGTCTGCCCGCTCGCGCTCAGCACGCGCGCGATCTCGTCCTGCATCGCGGCGGCGCTCGGGAAGCGCTCGTTGGGGTTCTTCTTCAGGGCGCGGGCGACGAGGGCGTCCATCGCCGGGGTGAGCGACCGGTTGATGGTGGACGGGGCGACCGGCTCCTCCTGCACGTGCGCGTACGCGATGGCGAGCGGGGAGTCCGCGTCGAAGGGGATGCGGCCGGTCAGCAGCTGGAACAGCATGATGCCGACGGAGTACAGGTCGGAGCGGGCGTCCACGCCACGGCCCAGGGCCTGTTCGGGGGAGAGGTACTGCGGGGTGCCGACGACCATGCCGGTCTGCGTCATCGACGTGACGCCCGACTGCATGGCGCGGGCGATGCCGAAGTCCATGACCTTCACGATGCCGCGCTTGGTCACCATCACGTTGCCGGGCTTGATGTCGCGGTGGACCAGGCCCATCTCGTGGCTGGTGTCCAGGGCGGCCAGCACGTCGGCCGTCACCTTGAGCGCCTTGTCGGCGGGCATCGCGCCGTAGTTGCGGATGTCCGCCTGGAGGACGGAGCCGAGCGGCTGCCCCTCGACGTACTCCATGACGATGTACGGCATCAGCGCGCCGCCGAGCTCGTCCTCGCCGGTGTCGAAGACGGAGACGATGTTGGTGTGCTGGAGCTTGGCGACCGCCTGCGCCTCGCGCCGGAAGCGCTCGCGGAACGACTGCTCGCGGCCGAGCTCCGTGTGGAGCGTCTTGATCGCGACCTGGCGGTCGAGAGCGGAGTCGTAAGCCAGATATACGGAGGCCATCCCGCCTTCGCCCAGCAGGTCGCGCAGCTGGTAGCGGCCGCCGGCGACCGAACCGCCCGCGTAGCGACCCTGGGCACCCTGTGCGCCGTCCTGGCTCATGACTTACTTCCCCCTAGGGCCGCGCGACCGCGCGAAGATCCGTATTACTGGCCAAGTCTGCCCGAGGGGTACGACACGTCAAGCCAGGTGCCCGTTCCGTGACCCTACGCACAAGAAGCGTCTCGGAAGCGTTACAGGAACCGCATGGAATTTGCGTGCAGGGCGCGCCAGCCGGTTGGATGACCCGTCCCTCTCGGAAACGGTGTGTCCGACGAAGGCTGTAGCGTGACGTGGCAATGCAGCAAGGCACCGTGAGAACCCGCGGACGCGCGGACAGAAACGACGGCGAGGACTGATGGCACCCGAACCCGAAGCAAACGGCGGCGGAGTTCCGGATGGCACCGATTCCTGGGGCATCGGCGGTGTCGTCGGCGACGGACGCTACCGGCTGACCGGCCGCCTGGGCCGGGGCGGCATGGCCGAGGTCTTCGCGGCCGAGGACGTCCGGCTGGGACGTACGGTCGCGGTGAAGCTGCTGCGCTCCGATCTTGCCGAGGACCCGGTCTCCAAGGCCCGGTTCACGCGTGAGGCGCAGTCGGTCGCCGGCCTCAACCACCATGCGGTGGTGGCGGTGTACGACTCCGGCGAGGACACCGTGGCCGGTCAGACCGTCCCGTACATCGTCATGGAGCTCGTCGAGGGCCGCACCATCCGCGACCTGCTGCTCAACGCGGAGGCCCCGCCTCCGGAGCAGGCGTTGATCATCGTCTCCGGGGTGCTGGAGGCGTTGGCCTACTCGCACCAGCACGGGATCGTGCACCGGGACATCAAGCCGGCCAACGTGATCATCACGCACTCCGGCGCGGTCAAGGTGATGGACTTCGGCATCGCCCGTGCGCTGCACGGCGCGCAGTCGACGATGACCCAGACCGGCATGGTCATGGGAACGCCGCAGTACCTCTCCCCCGAGCAGGCGCTGGGCAAGGCCGTCGACCACCGCTCCGACCTGTACGCCACCGGCTGTCTGCTCTACGAACTGCTCGCGCTGCGGCCCCCGTTCACCGGTGAGACGCCGCTTTCCGTTGTGTACCAGCACGTTCAGGACACTCCGGTCCCGCCGTCGGAGGTCTCGCAGGGGGCGGTGCCGCCGGAGCTCGACGGGCTCGTCATGCGCTCGCTCGCGAAGGACCCGGACGACCGGTTCCAGAGCGCCGAGGAGATGCGCGGACTGGTTCAGTACAGCCTGCAGATGCTCCAGGTGCAGGGCGGTCACACCGGTACGTGGAACACCGGCCCGGTCGTGCTGAACGACGGCCCGGGCACCCCGCCCCGGGGCATGACCGGCTCCACCCGCGCGATGGGCGGCTACCAGCAGTACGGCGACACCTCGCAGGGCCCGATCCTGCCGCCGATGAACCCGGACGACGGGGGTTACGACGGCGGCAGCACCCGGCAGGGCGGTGGTGGCCGCGGCAAGATGTGGCTGTTCATCGTGCTCGCGCTGATCGCGATCGGCGCGGGTGTCGCCATCGCGGTCAACGCGGCGCAGGACAACGGCGGGAAGCCCGAGACGCCGCCCGCCTCGACGTCCACCTCGCCCTCCCCGACGAAGACGTCGGCGTCGCCGACCGACGAGGAGACGACGCAGGACACCGAACAGCCGGGGAACTCCACGGGCGATCAGCAGGAGACGCCCGATCAGCCCTCGTACACCCCGTCGTTCACCCCGAGCGAGACGACCGAGCCGACGCCCACCACCACTCCGACGGAGACGGACACGGAGGGCACGACGGTGGACGGGGGCACGGACAACGGGGGTACGGGCAACGAGTCCCCGCCCCCGACCGACCCGACGACCGGGCCGGGCACGACCGACGGTGGCGCGGACGCGGGCGCGGATGCCGGTGCGGACGCCGGAAACACCGCCGCGGGAGCGACCGAGGGCACCGGCACGACGGCCGGATGACCCTCACCCCGTGAACGCGTCGAGCACCGCGGCGTACTCACGGGTCCACCAGACCGCCAGGGCCGACACCGCAGGGAACTGCGGGTCGGCCCTGCTGTCGTTCAGGCAGTAGCGCCAGTGCAGTATCCAGAAGTCGTTGAGCCGCTCCCACCACACCCGGTGCACCGCCGCGGCCAGTTCGTCCGGCCCCGCACCGGCCGCCCGCCGGTAGGCGCGCGCGTACGCCCGCACCTTCCCCAGTTCCAGCTCCCCGGCCGGCTGCACGAAGAAGATCGCGGCGGCCCGTACCGCCTCCTCCGCGCGCGGCTGCACCCCCAGCCGGTCCCAGTCCAGGATCGCCACGGGGTCGGCGCCCCGGTAGAGCACGTTGAGCGGGTGGAAGTCCCCGTGCACCCAGCCGGTCGCCGGACCGTCCGGGGTGGGCGGACGGCGGTCCGCGTGCTGTTCCAGCAGGGTGCGCCGCTCCAGGAGCCGGTGCTCGGCCAGTTCGTCGAAGGAGTCCCGGGGCCGGCGGCCGCGCGCCGCGACCAGCAGCTCGTCGATCAGCGTGAACGTGTCGCAGGGGTCGGGGCTCGCGTGACCGGGCCGACCGGCGGCCCCGGTCCCCGTCCCGGCTCCCGCGTCCATCACCTGCTCAAGACCGGTGTGTACGGCTCCGAGCAGCGCCCCGAGACGTAAGGACTGGGCGACGGTGAGCTGGGCGCCTGCCCGGTGCAGTCCGTCGACCCAGGGGTGCAGGGCGTAGCAGCGGCCGCCGATCTCGGTGACGGTGCCCCCGTGGCTGTCCACGACGGGCGGTGCGACGGGCACGCCGAGTGACTGGAGCCGCTGGGTGGCCCGGTGCTGGCGGACGATCGTGGCGCGGTCGCCGGTGGAGTCGTCCAGATGGTGCTTGAGGAAGTAGGAACCGCGGGTCGTGGACACCCGGTAACCGTGGTTGAGCAGGCCCTGGGCGAGTGGTTTGCAGGTGAGCGGCTCTCCGGCGTCCGGGTAGCGGCTCAGCACCTCCCCGACCGGGGGAACAGGCGGGAAGGTTACATATGAGCGCGGCACTCGCCAGATGTTAGATCACGCTGCGTTGCGGATCTGCGGAGTTGCGTGGAAGTCCAGAGTGTGCACAGTGACGAAGTGCGGATCGAGCCCGAGGTAGGCCGGTTCGAACGGTTCCCCGTTGACCTCGACCGGGGCGGGGCCGAAGAGCTCGCGCTGGGCGCAGGTCGGCTCGACGATCTGCGCGGGCCCGGTGAACTGCACGGACCACAGATCGCGGCTGCCGGCGGAGGTGGCGGCGTTGTAGTTGTCCGCCCCGTACGCCACGACCGTGCCGTCGCAGGCGTCGTGGTAGCCGAGACCGCTGTGCATGCGCAGGACGACCCGGCCGTCGGCGACGATGTGCCGGGCCACCGTCAGGATCGGGAGGGCTCGCATACTCGTCGCCAGCCGGCCGTAGGGGACCCGGCCGAGCAGCTGGATCGCGTGGAGTTCCTCGGAGGACATGCCCTCCACTGTCCGTCACCTGTGTGGACGGAATAAGAGGCCGGGGCCCCGGGTGGGCCGGGACCAAAGTCCTGAACCCGGGTCCCGCGGACCTCCCGCTCAGCGCCTCTCGGCCTGGAGCCGCGCCACATAGGCGGCGGCCTGCGAGCGCCGTTCCATGCCCAGCTTGGACAGCAGGCTGGAGACGTAGTTCTTGATCGTCTTCTCGGCGAGGTGGAGCCGCTCCCCGATCACCCGGTTCGTCAGCCCCTCGCCGATCAGGTCAAGGATCTTGCGCTCCTGATCGGTGAGACCCGCGAGTTTGTCGTCGTCGCGGCCCCTCTTTCCGTCGCGCAGCCGTTCCAGCACCCGCGCGGTGGCCACCGGGTCGAGCAGCGATTTCCCGGCCGCCACGTCCCGTACCGCATTCAGCAGTTCATTGCCGCGGATCGCCTTGAGCACATATCCGGCGGCGCCCGCCATGATCGCGTCGAAAAGTGCCTCGTCGTCGGCGTACGAGGTCAGCATCAGGCAGTGGATGGACTCGTCCTGGGAACGGATCTCGCGGCAGACCTCCACTCCGCTGCCGTCCGGCAGCCGTACGTCGAGGACGGCGACATCGGGCCGCGTCGCGGGGATCCGCACCAGCGCGTCCGCTGCCGTACCGGCCTCTCCGACCACTTCGATGTCGTCCTCGACCGAGAGGAGCTCGTGGACTCCGCGCCGGACGACTTCGTGGTCATCCAGCAGAAAAACAGTGATTTTTCCTTCTTTGCGCACAAACGCAGTCTCACACACTCCCCTCTTCCCTGCCGCTGTCGGGCGGGATAACGTGCCGTTGTTCCGGCGGCCTGCAAGGCTGTTACCAGTGCTGTGACCAGCGAGAGTTCCCGAATTCTTCGATTTACTTGGATATCCAAGCAAAATCGCAGGTCAGATAGGGTTTCGCAGTTACGCGAGGCACTGGGTAACGTGCCTTTTACAGGGCGCTCGCCGGGGCACCTGTCACGCCTGTTTCCCGGACCGAGCGGCACCCACCCCGTGCACGGGTACGGACACAGGCGAGCCGCACTGGTTTCCCGGCAGACCCCGGGGGCCGGACCGACGGAGGAGCACGCACGTGACCGTGGAGAGCACTGCTGCCGCGCGTAAACCGCGACGCAGCAGCAAGCGGACCAGCGCCGCGAAGACGCCCGCGAAGACATCACAGAGTTCCGGACCCGAGCTCGTACAGCTGCTGACGCCCGAGGGCGAGCGCGTGGAGCACCCGGACTACTCGATCGACCTGACCGAGGACGAGCTGCGCGGTCTGTACCGGGACATGGTCCTGACCCGCCGTTTCGACGCCGAGGCCACCGCGCTGCAGCGCCAGGGCGAGCTGGGCCTGTGGGCCTCGCTGCTGGGCCAGGAGGCCGCGCAGATCGGCTCCGGCCGGGCGCTGCGCGACGACGACTACGTCTTCCCGACCTACCGCGAGCACGGCGTCGCCTGGTGCCGCGGGGTCGACCCGACCAATCTGCTCGGGATGTTCCGCGGTGTGAACCACGGAGGCTGGGACCCGAACACCAACAACTTCCACCTCTACACGATCGTCATCGGCTCGCAGACCCTGCACGCCACCGGCTACGCCATGGGCGTGGCCAAGGACGGCGCGGACTCGGCCGTGATCGCGTACTTCGGTGACGGCGCCTCCAGCCAGGGCGACGTCGCCGAGGCGTTCACCTTCTCCGCGGTCTACAACGCCCCCGTGGTGTTCTTCTGCCAGAACAACCAGTGGGCGATCTCCGAGCCCACCGAGAAGCAGACCCGGGTGCCCCTCTACCAGCGCGCCCAGGGCTTCGGCTTCCCCGGCGTCCGGGTCGACGGCAACGACGTCCTGGCCTGTCTGGCCGTCACCAAGGCGGCCCTGGAGCGGGCCCGCCAGGGCGAGGGGCCGACCCTCGTCGAGGCGTTCACCTACCGGATGGGCGCGCACACCACCTCCGACGACCCGACGAAGTACCGGGCCGACGAGGAGCGCGTCGCCTGGGAGGCCAAGGACCCGATCCTGCGCCTGCGCACCTACCTGGAGAACGAGGGCATCGCCGACGAGGCGTTCTTCACCGCTCTCGACGAGGAGAGCGAGACCCTCGGCAAGCGGGTCCGCGACGTCGTGCGGTCCATGCCGCAACCCGACCGGATGGCGATCTTCGAGCACGCCTACGCCGACGGGAGCGCGCTCGTCGACGAGGAGCGTGCCCAGTTCGCCGCCTACCAGGCATCGTTCGCCGAGGAGGGCAAGTAGCCATGGCCATGGAAAAGATGTCCATCGCGAAGGCGCTCAACGAGTCGCTGCGCAAGGCTCTCGACACCGACCCCAAGGTCCTCATCATGGGTGAGGACGTCGGCAAGCTGGGCGGGGTCTTCCGGATCACCGACGGACTCCAGAAGGACTTCGGCGAGGACCGGGTGATCGACACCCCGCTCGCCGAGTCCGGCATCGTCGGCACGGCGATCGGCCTGGCCCTGCGCGGCTACCGGCCCATCGTGGAGATCCAGTTCGACGGCTTCGTCTTCCCCGCGTACGACCAGATCGTCACGCAGCTCGCGAAGATGCACGCCCGTTCGCTCGGCAAGATCAAGCTGCCGGTCGTCGTGCGGATTCCGTACGGCGGCGGCATCGGCGCCGTCGAGCACCACAGCGAGTCGCCCGAGGCACTGTTCGCGCACGTCGCGGGACTGAAGGTGGTCTCGCCCTCCAACGCGTCCGACGCCTACTGGATGATGCAGCAGGCCGTCCAGAGCGACGACCCGATCATCTTCTTCGAGCCGAAGCGCCGCTACTGGGACAAGAGCGAGCTCGACACCGAGTCCATCCCGGGGCAGCTGCACCGGGCTGCCGTCGCCCGTACCGGCACGGACCTCACACTCGCGGCCTACGGCCCGATGGTGAAGGTCTGCCTGGAGGCCGCCGCGGCAGCCGAGGAGGAGGGCAAGTCGATCGAGGTCGTGGACCTGCGCTCGATGTCCCCGATCGACTTCGACGCCATCCAGGCCTCGGTCGAGAAGACCCGCAGGCTGGTCGTGGTCCACGAGGCACCGGTGTTCTACGGCTCCGGCGCGGAGATCGCCGCTCGCATCACGGAGCGGTGCTTCTACCACCTGGAGGCACCCGTGCTGAGGGTCGGCGGCTACCACGTCCCGTATCCGCCGGCCCGGCTCGAGGACGAGTACCTGCCGGGTCTCGACCGCGTGCTCGACGCCGTCGACCGCTCGCTGGCGTACTGAGGACTGGGGCGTGACAACGATGACCGACACTTCCAACGCTGCTCGCTTCCGTGAGTTCAAGATGCCCGACGTGGGCGAGGGACTGACCGAGGCCGAGATCCTCAAGTGGTTCGTCCAGCCGGGTGACACCGTCACCGACGGCCAGGTCGTCTGCGAGGTCGAGACGGCCAAGGCGGCCGTGGAGCTGCCCATCCCGTTCGACGGGGTGGTGCACGAGCTGCGCTTCCCCGAGGGCACGACCGTCGACGTCGGCGAGGTGATCATCGCGGTGGACGTGGCGCCGGGTTCCGGCGACGAGGCACCCGCTGCGGCGGCAGCCGAGCCCGTGCCCGCCGCGGAGCCGGAGGCCGAACCCGAGCCCGAGCCCGAGGCACCGAAGGGCCGCCAGCCCGTGCTGGTGGGCTACGGCGTCGCCGAGTCCTCCACCAAGCGGCGCGCCCGCAAGGGGACGGAGGCCGCCCCCGCGGCTGTGTCCCCGGCGGCTGCCGCGATCCAGGGCGAGATGAACGGCCACGGTCCCGCCGCGGTCGCCGAGGCCCGGCCGCTCGCCAAGCCGCCGGTGCGCAAGCTCGCCAAGGACCTGGGCATCGACCTGGCGACGGTCACCCCGACCGGTGAGGGCGGCGTCGTCACCCGCGAGGACGTGCACGCGGCCGCGCAGCCGGCGCCCGCCCCGGCACCGGCCCGGACCGAGGCCCCGGCTCCGGCCCCCGCTGCGGCTCCGGTCGCGGCGGCCCCGGCGGGTGCGCGCGAGACGCGTATCCCCGTCAAGGGCGTACGGAAGGCCATCGCGCAGGCCATGGTCGGCAGCGCCTTCACGGCGCCGCACGTCACGGAGTTCGTGACCGTCGACGTGACCCGCACGATGAAGCTCGTGGCGGAGCTCAAGGAAGACAAGGACATGGCCGGGGTGCGGGTCAACCCGCTCCTGATCATCGCCAAGGCCCTCCTCGTCGCGATCAAGCGGAACCCCGAGGTCAACGCCGCCTGGGACGAGGTGAACCAGGAGATCGTGCTGAAGCACTACGTCAACCTGGGCATCGCCGCCGCGACCCCGCGCGGACTGATCGTGCCGAACGTCAAGGACGCGCACGACCAGACGCTGCCGCAGCTGGCCGCGTCCCTGGGCGAGCTGGTCTCCACGGCCCGCGAGGGCAAGACGTCCCCCGCCGCGATGGCGGGCGGCACGGTGACCATCACCAACGTCGGCGTCTTCGGCGTCGACACGGGCACGCCGATCCTGAACCCGGGCGAGTCCGCGATCCTCGCGGTCGGCGCGATCAAGCTCCAGCCCTGGGTCCACAAGGGCAAGGTGAAGGCCCGTCAGGTGACCACGCTTGCCCTGTCGTTCGACCACCGCCTGATCGACGGCGAGCTGGGCTCCAGGTTCCTGGCGGACGTCGCCGCGATCCTGGAACAGCCGAAGCGGCTGATCACCTGGGCGTAGTCGCCCCGGCGGTACGTGTGTGAGGTGGGCCCGCGGGATGTGCGCGCGGGCCCACCGGCATGTCCGGGGCCGTGCGGTTGCCCGGGCGCGGCCCCGTACCACCGCCGTCCGCGACTCCACGTGGCCCGACGGCTGCGTACTTCACGTCGCCCCGCCGCGTGTGATGCCTTCGAGGAGGCTCTGGGGCGGCGGATGACCGGTCCGCTGCCGGCAGCCGATACCCCTTGGGGAGCGGCAGACACGGGAGATGCCGAGCACTGGCGTTCCTAACGCCAGGGATCGAGGGCGAGTTTGCCCTGGGTCCGGCCGGCTTCGAGTTGCTCCAGGAGCCGGGCTCCCTCGGCCAGGGGGTGAACCTGCGGGGTGCCGGGCGGGTACACGCCGTGGGCGATGAGCGCCTCGACCTCGACGAGCAACGACCGGTACAGGGACGGGGCCGCGGCCGCCAGTGCACCGATGTGCAGCCCCTTGACCTGGACCTGATGGGTAAAGATCAGATCGTGCGTGCTCAGGGTGGTGTCGCCTGATGCCGCGCCGAACACCACGATGCGTCCGGTGAAGGGTCTGGTCACCGACAGGCTGGTCCTGAACGTGGCCTGTCCCACTGATTCCAGGACCAGATCGACCCCGCCGGTCAGGCGGGTGATCTCCTGCGCCAGGTCGGGGCTCCGGCTGTCCAGGACTTCATCGGCGCCGAGCGCCCTGACGGTGTCGTGCTTCTCGGGTGACGCGGTGGCGATCACGCGCGCCCCGTAGTGGCGGGCGAGGCGGACGGCGGCCTGCCCCACGCCTCCGGCCGCGGCATGGACGAGGACCACCTCGCCCGCCTCGACCTCGCCCAGGGGCTTCAGTGCTGCCAAGGCGGTGGCCCAGTTCAGCACCATGCCGAGCGCCTCGGCATCGCTCCAGCCGGAGGGCACGGGCAGTACCCCTGCGGCCGGCATCGTCATGTACTGCGCGAAGGCACCCGGGCCGGCTCCGACCACGTGGGTGCCCGGGGGAAGGGGGCTGTCGACGTCCGGGCCGGCCGCCACGATCTCGCCGGCGGCCTCGAAGCCCGCCACATAGGGCGCCTGCGGGCCTCCTCCGTAGGTGCCGTGCGTCTGCATCACGTCAGCGAAGTTGACCCCGGCGGCACCGACCCGGATCAGGTACTCACCCGGTCCCGGAGAAGGGCGCTGCTGATCGGTCACGAGGGCCAGGTCCTTCGGTCCCAGGTGTGACCGCTGGACAAGGGCCCGTACCGTCTGCCCGGCGATGTCCTGCTCGTTGGTCTCCATGCACCGAACGTAGAAGGCTGACACTTGTGTCAAGGTCAAGTGGCGGTCAGAGATCAGTGCCGCGGGTCTCGTGGAGGTAGGTGTCGAGCGCTGTCAGCTGACCGTTGAGTACGGCGATGCGGGCAGCCAGCCGGTCGCGATGATTCTGGACCTCGTGCAGGAACCCCGCGTCGGCGCCGGCAGGTGATCCGTCGGTGAGGCCGGGCAGGACATCCTTGATCAACCTCACGGGCAGCCCGGACTCCAGCAGCGAGCGGATCACGAGGACCCGGTCGATGGTGGACTGGCAGTAGTCGCGGAACCCGTTGCTGAAACGGCCGGAGACGATCAAGCCCTTGTCCTCGTAGTGCCGTAACGATCTCGCGCTCACACCGCTCACTCTGGAAGCTTGACTGATTCTCATACCTGCAGCCAACGTCCGGGAGCACCGTTGTCTTCCAGCCTGCATCCGCAGCCCTGCATCAGACGAGAGGCCCTAACCCCGGCGGGCCTCGGTGTCGCCGTTGACGGTCCGCAGGGTCAGCCGGTGCGTGTGGTCCGAGACCTTGGCCACCGGGACGTTCAGAGTCGAACGACCGTTGACGGTGCGCGCATCGGTCGCGTACGCGGGCGCGTCGGACGGCAGGGTCACGCGCACGGACCCGTTGCGGGTCACGCCGTCGAGCGTGCCGGGCGAGGTGGCGCACTGCAGATCGACGTCGCCGTTGACCGTCCCGGCGTCGACGCCGAACCCCTTGAGGCCGGTCGCGCGGACGGACCCGTTCCGGGTCATGAGGTGCTGGCGGGCGCTCTTCGCGCCCGAGTCCTGCACGGTGACGTCGCCGTTGACGGTGCTCAGGCTCAGCGCACCCCGCACCTCGCTCACATCGATTCCGGCGTTGCGCGCCCGTACGGTGAGCGTGAGGCCGCTCGGCACGCGTACGAGAGGCATGCCCCCGCAGTTCTCCCTGGCCCGGTCATCACCCTCGTCGCAGGGCAGATCGAGGGTGTACGTACTCCCGCTCCCGTCACCGCGGGCGAGGACGGACTCGTCCACCGTCACGTGGTCGTCGTCCGTCCCGACGACCCGCACGCCGCCCTGGGTGGTGATGACGAGACGGCTGCCGCCGGTGAGGGAGGCTGTCCGGAATCCCTCCCCGTGTGCGCCGTGCGGCGTCCCGGGCAGTGACCGGTCCGCACCGCCGTGACCGCAGGCCGTCAGGGCCAGCAGCGGAAGCAGCGTGCATCCCGCAAGGATCACGCGTCCGGCGTGCAGGGGGCCCGGCCGGGCACCGCGGCGGCTCGCTGTGTTCCATGAAGACGTCATGGAACGCGTGTGCCCCGGGAGCGGGAGTTCACCGGGGAGCCATCCGGCCGTCGCCGCTGCCGGGCCCGCGGGCGCCTACAGTGGCGGGAGGCTCCGTCGGCGGGGCTTTCAAGGGCGCGGGGGGCTCTCCATGGACATGAACGAGGCTGCCAGGAGCGACTGGTGGGAGAGTCTTCCCGCCGGGATCCGCGACGAGATCGACGGGTACGTCCTCAAGGGCTCCCTGCTGATGGCGGTGAAGATCATCACCGACATCGGCCGCGTTCCCCATGGCATAGGGGTCGGTACCGCTCAGCTGATCGCCAACGATCGCTGTCGCCACTACGGCGACCGGGTGGCCCGGGAACCGGAGAGTCCTCTCGACCTGGAATCGCTGGTCTGCCGGGCGGCGGGATGTGCGGGCCGCATCGTGGCGATCGAGGCGATCTGGGACGGGGACACCGTCCACGACTGGTTCGTGCGCCTGCTGGCCATCACCGCAGACCCGGCGGAAGAGGTTCCGATGGCCACCGTCTACTGGTCGGCAGCTCAGCGGTACGTCAGCGAACAGGGAGATCCCGATCCGCGCCATCCCGTAGCCGTGGCCGCCGAGCGGGCCGGTCGTGCCTTTGCCGAGCACCTCTCGGTTCCGTTCCACTTCGCCGCCCCGGACACGCCGGACGACGAGGCCCCACGATGGCGACCCTGAGCGACGACGAGGGGCTGCGACACCACTGACGGCCGAGCCGCCCCTGGCTGCCAGGCAGCCCGGGACGAGAGCTTTCACGCGGGCCGTAGCGAGATCGGTGGGGCAAGTCTCCTGGAGTCGGCCGTGTTGCGAAGCCCCAGGCCGATGGCGGGTCCTGGGGCTTCGTGCATGCAGGGAGCGCGGTTGTGTGCCGGTCAGCGGTTGAGGACTTCTTCGATCTTGGAGGCCACCTGCTTGGCCTGGATGTCGCGGCCCTTCGCGTTGGGGTGCGCGTACCAGGGGATCTTGGTGCCGAGGAGTTCGAGCTGGGATTCCTCCAGCAGGCCGCCGATGCCGCGGTCGGCGCCGTCGCACGCCGTGTTGGCACCGGTGCTGGCGTAGAGGTCGACGAAGTCGGCGCCGCCTTCGGCGTCGGCGGCGGCCTTCTTCATGGTGTCGTTCAGCCGCTTCTGGATCTGGTCCAGGACCGGCAGGGCATCCTGAGGGATGTCGGCGAACGGCAGCCGCGTCTGGCCGGGAGCCGTGGTCTGGCACTTGGTGGTGTCCTCGGGCACGAGCCTGGGGTAGCCGACCAGGACACGCTTCGCGTCGGGGGCGAAGTAGCCGATGCGGTCGAGCAGCTCCTCCAGCTCCCAACCGACCCGCTCGAACTGGCCGTCCAGCCACTGCTTTCCGCCCCCGGCCTCGAAGAACTCACCGCACGTGGCGGCCGGCTCGTCCCCGTCCACCGGGTCTCCCGGCAGCAGAGAGGGCTGCCGGAGCTCGTCGGAGCACTGCTTCAGGATGCGGTTGAAGCCCAGCGTGTTGCCGCCCAGGCTTCCCACCGTCAGCTGGGTGTCCTGCTTGAGCGCGTCCTGCTGCGCCGGGAGCGTCCCGGCGCCGAAGGGCAGCTCCTGCTTCTCCCAGAAGTGATGGAGGAGGGCGCCTCCGCAGGAGACGTCCGCCTGGACGTCGAGCGTGATGTCCTTGTCGGCCAGGCTCCGGGTGGCGACGGCGGGGTAGTTCTCCTTCGCCTGGAAGCACCAGCCCCTCTCGCTGTCCTGGTTGTTCACGGGCGCGATGCCGAAGTTGGCGGTGTAGGAGTCACCGAAGAAGACGGTCGGCACCGGGTCGGCCGGCGCCGCGGCGGCACCTCCCGCCGGCACGGCGAGCGCGAGGCAGCTGCCGAGCGCGATCGTGGCGGCGGCCAGCCGCCGCGCCCTGGGAGTGGTCGTCGTCTTACGCATGGCAGAAGACATGGCTGTGCCCTTTCGGCGAGGCCCACGAGAAGAGGGGGTGAGAGAAGAACGTAACGCTAGGTATTCATTCATGAACGGACGGTAATGGTCCAGCGGCAGTGAAGCGCAACCGGGCGATCTTGGTCAGCCCCGCCGCGCGGGTCGTCCCGCCTGCTCACCGCGGGTGTCGAAGAGGCGCGGCTGCCGAGATACACCGCCTACGGCGAGCGCACCCGCTCCACCCGGCCGCAGCCCGTCCGGGTGGAGCCCGCTCGCGGGGTCCCCCGCTACGGCGGTCCGGTCGCCGTGCTGACGGCCGCGACGACGTTCAGTGCGGGCGAGACGTTCACCCAGGCCCTCATCGACCGGCCCGGCGGGGCCGTCCGCATCGGGGAGAACACGCAGGGCGTCTTCTCCGACACCGTGGACCGCACGCTGCCGGGCGGCATGGCGGTCTGGCTCCCGAACGAGGAGTTCCTCACCCGCCGAGGACAGACCTTCGAACGGCGCGGGCATCCCGCCCCACATCCGTACACCGGTCTTCACCGAGGAGGAGTTCGCGGCGGACCGCGACCCGGCCTTCGACGCGGCCGTCGCGGTGCTCCGGGAGCAGAAGCCGTCGCGGGACGCCACGCGCCCGTCCGGTGTGTCGGGTTACGGGTCTGTCCCACCGGGCGGCAGCCGCGCATGAGCGCGGAACCCTGCCGGGAAGGGCCCTCCCGGCAGGCCTGGCGGCGGGTTCCGGTCCGCCGCACCCCGAGCGGAGGGGCGTTTCGGCAGTCGGTGCGTGTAACAGGCATGTCTTAGGCGGTGGTTCGGAGGAACGGTGCGGCGGGCCCTCCGGTCATGTTGAGCAGAAGCGCTCGCTCGTGCCCGACCCGTACGGAGCGGCCGGTCCTGTTCCACCGATGCTGAGGAAGAAATGATGCGCGCTCACAGGCTCACCTTCGCCGCCCTGGTCGTTGCCGCCGGTCTCTCGCTCACCGCCTGCCAGAACGACGACGATGCTGCGGGGGCGACTGACCCGTCGTCCGCGTCCTCGGCCTCCGCCGCGTCCTCCTCGGGCGGCGGTTCGGGCTCGGGCGGTACGGATCAGGACAGCGGGAAGGGCTCCGACGGCAAGGGCACGGCGGCCCCGGCCGACTCCGGCTCGGGCTCCGGAGACAGCGGCGCGACCCCCAAGTGCACCACCGACGGACTGAAGATCACCGCGCAGGACGGCTTCATCGAGGGCGACCCCGAGGGCAGCGTCGTGGTGGGGCTGACGAACGGCAGCGGTGCCGACTGCGTGATCTCCGGGTTCGCGGGAGTCGACCTGAAGACCAACGCGGGGACCATCTCCGCCACGCGCAAGGGCGAGCCCGGCGACCCGTACACCCTCAAGAACGGCAAGGAGATCGACTTCTACGTCAGCTACCCGCTCAACGAGTCGGGTGGCTCCGGGGTCCGCATCACGGGCCTGGTGGTGACCCCGCCGAACGAGACGAAGTCGGTCACCCTCGACTGGCCGGGCAACAGCTCGCTGCCCGCCTCGGACGGCTCCGGCCCCCAGGTGCTGGTGGGACCGATCGGCAGCGCCGGTCAGGGCGGCTGATCCGGCCGGTTCGGGCACGGGCGGGAGGCAGGCCCCGGGTCGCTTCCCCGGAGGGACAGCCCCCGGGGCGGCCTTGATGCCAGCGCCTCCCCACGACGGGGGCGGGCAGGATGGGCCGGCCGCCTCCTTCCTGGTGGGATGGGCGCGTCCCTCGGATGATCCGGGCGCTGAAGGGCGGCGGGCCGAGGGCGGAAACGGGGCCCCTCATGCAGGTGTTACCAAGGCGACGGCTGCTCGTCCTGACCGGCCTGGCCGCGCTCCTCCTCGCCCCATCGGGCGGCCCGGCAGGTGCCGCGTCCGCGCCGCACGCCGATCCGCTCCAGCGGCGGGTGGACGCGATCCATGACACCGGGGTGGTCGGTGCGTCCGCCGAGGTGACGTCACCGGGTACGCGGGCCGTCGCGCGGGCCGGGGTGGCAGAGAAAGGCACCAGGAAGCCGATGCCTCCGGGCGGAAGGTTCCGGATCGGCAGCGCCACGAAGACGTTCACCGCCACGGTCGTGCTGCAACTGGTCGGCGAGGGGCGCATGTCCCTGGAGGACACCGTCGAGCGGTGGCTGCCGGGAGTGGTGGGGGGCGACGGCGGCCCCGACGGCAGTTCCGTCACTGTGCGGCAACTGTTGCAGCACACCAGTGGAATCCCCGAAGTACTGCCGGAGATCGCCGCGTTGGGCAGCGCCGACGGGTATCGGGCCGAGCGGTTCCGTACGTACACACCCCGGGAGCTGGTGGGGCTTGCGATGCGGCGATCGGGCGCCGTGCCGACCGAGGCCGCGTGGTCGTACTCCAACACCAACTACATCCTCGCCGCGATGATCATCCGAGAGGTGACCGGCCGGAGCTGGGACCGGGAGGTGAAGGACCGGATCATTCGTCCGCTGGGACTGAGCGGTACCAGCACGCCCGGGACGTCGCCCTTCATTCCGGGCCCCCATGCCCGGTCCTACGCCACGTTCGGCACCGGAACCGGCACCGGAACCGACGTCACGGCGCTCAACACGAGCATGGCCGTCGGATCCGGCGCGGTGATCAGCACGACGCACGATCTGAGCCGGTTCTACACCGCACTGCTCGGCGGGCGGCTGCTGGAACCGTCGGAGCTGGCCGAGATGACGGCCACGGTGTCCGCACCCGGGATGGGCGTCAGGTACGGACTCGGGCTGGGTGAGATCCCGTTGTCCTGCGGCGGAACGTACTTCGGTCACCCGGGCGAACTGCTCGGCTATCGCACCTGGGCCGGCATCACCCGGGACGGGGCCAGGACGGCCGTGGTGTACGCCACGAGTGACGGCGGCCCGGACACGCAGCAGGCCATGAGGACGCTCGTGGACCAGGAACTGTGCGGGGATGCCGCCCCCGGCAGGCGCTCTGCGGCGTCCGCGGACCGGGCGTCAGGCGTTCTGCGGCGTCCGCGGTGATCCGCCGTCCGCCGGTTCGCCGGGAGCGCCCCGGGGGCGGCGAGGTCCTCGGCGGTCGCGGTCGGGCTGCCGGAGACCGAGGACGACGCCCGCGGTGACGAGCAGCGCACCGATGACGTCGGCGGGGCCCGCCCGGCCGAGGCCGAGGGCGACGGTGGTGAGCAGAGCGCCCACGGGTACGAGGCCGGCGAAGAGGCCCGCACGGTCGGCGCCGAGGCGGCGCAGCGCGTCGTACCAGAGGAAGAACGCGGCCGCGGTGACGATCGCGCCGAGGTAGGTGAAGGCCGCGGCCTCACCGGGTGCGGGCAGCCGCAGGGCGCCGGGACCTTCCAGGGCGAGGCTCGCGGCCAGCAGCAGGGGCACGGACAGCGCGGCGGGATAGGCGGCGACCCGCAGGGGACCGATCCTGGGCAGCAGCGGGATGGCGAGCAGGGAGAAGGCCACCTCGCAGACGAGTGCGCCCAGGGACAGCAGGAGGCCCGCGGGGCTGCCCGAACCGAGTCCGGCGGCGACGGCTGCGCCGAGGGCGACCACGAGCGCGGCGCCGACGGTGTGCGGGGCCGGGCGGCGGCGCTCCGTCAAGGGCCCGACGAGGGCGAGGACGAGGGGGACGGCTCCGACCACCGTGCCGATCATCGCGGGACCGGCGTGCCGGGTGGCTGCGACGAGGAAGAGATTGAAGCCGGCCAGGCCGGTGGCGGACAGCGCGGCCAGGAGCGCGAGGTCACGTGCTGTCAGGCGGACGCGGGGCAGGCGCTGGTGGCGTACGACGAGGAGCAGAATCGCCGCGGCGAGCGCGTAGCGCAGGGCCTGTCCCGCTAAGACCGGGTAGTCGGCGATGGTGGCGGACACGGCCGTCGAGGTGCCGACGAGCAGCATGGCCGATGCGGCGCCGACGGAGGCGGATCTCATGCTGCGTGCTCCCGCCGCGTCGGGGCGGCGGCCGGGGGTGCGGCCGACGGGGCGGTGAGGACCCTGCGGGTGACGCGTTCGGCGAGGGCGGCGACCACGGTGCGGGGGCGCCGGGGTGTCAGGTGGGCGCCGAGGGCGTTGCCGAAGCCGGGGGCGACATAGCCGCGGTCGCGGTCCAGGGCGCGCAGGGCGGCGCGTACGACGGGCTCCGGGGTGGTCATGGAACCGGTGACGGCGGCCTTGCGGGTGCCGATGGTCTCGAAGAAGGCCGTCTCGACCGGTCCGGGGCACAGGGTGAGCACGCGGATGCCGCGTCGGCGGTACTCCTGGCGCAGGGCGAGGCCGAAGTTGAGCACGAAGGCCTTGGAAGCGCTGTAGACGGCGAAGTACGGGGACGGCTGGAAGGCGGCGTTGGAGGCGACGTTGACGACCGCGCCGCCGCCGCGCTCCAGCATGCCGGGCAGTAGAAGGTGGGTGAGATCGACCAGGGCGACGACGTTGACCATGAGCTGGTCGTGGTCGCGGGTCCAGGCGATGTCCTCGAACCGGCCGCAGGTGCCGAAGCCGGCGTTGTTGACCAGCAGGTCGACGCCGAGACCGCGGTCCGTCAGCTCGTCGGCGATGTGGCGGGCCGCGTCCGGCTCGGCGAGGTCCTGGACCAGCACGTGGGCGCGGACCCCGTGCTGGACGATCAGGCGCTCGGCGAGCGCGACGAGCCGTTCGCCGGACCGCGCCACCAGGATCACGTCGTGCCCCCGGGCGGCCAGCTGCTCGGCGAACTCCGCGCCGAGGCCGGACGACGCTCCGGTGATGAGGGCGGTGCTGTGCATGAGTTCCTCCTTTGATCGGTGGCAAGTAGGACGTGACAGTACTAGTAACTGGATGAAAGGCAACATCAATGATGCAATTAAGGCTGAGATCGCATCCTGGATGTACTGTGTTGCAGGACAAGTGGTCGAGTAGGAGGCGTAATGGGCGACGTGGCGGCACGACCGCTGAGGGCGGACGCGGAGCGCAGCGTGCGTGCGGTCCTGGAAGCGGCCGAGCGGGTGCTCGCCGAGGACCCCGGCGCGTCCATGGAGCAGATCGCCGCGGCGGCGGGAGTGGCCAGGACGACGATCCACCGCCGGTTCGCCAATCGGCAGTCGCTGATCGAGGCGCTGGCGTTGTCCGCGGCCCGCCAGCTCGCCCAGGCGGTGGACGACGGCCGTCCGGACACCGCGCCGCCGCTGGTGGCGATGCACCGGATCACGGCCAACGTGCTTCAGGTCAAGGGCGCCTGGGCGTTCGCCCTGGGGTTGCCGGCGGATCCGGACAGCGAGGCCGCCGTCCTCCAGCAGGACATCGACCGCCGCTGCGTCGCCGTGCTGCGGCGGGCCCAGGCGGAAAACGTCATCGACGCGGCGGCCGACCTGGAGTGGGTGCGCCGGGTCTACTACGCGCTCATCGGGGAGTCCCTGCGCGGCGGCGCGGAAGGCCCCGGCCCGGACGGATCCGACGGGGGCGGTCCGGACGGGGGCGGTCCGGACGCGGGCGGTCCGGGCGGGGGCGGTTCCGACCCGGACGCGCTCGCTGCGCGGATCATCGACACCTTGCTGCACGGCGCGGGCCCGCGCGCCTGAACCGGGAGCGGCCGGGAGGCTTCACCGGCAGGGCCGGTGCCTCGACGGGCCGGGCCTCGACGGGTCGGGCCGGGGGCTGCACGGGACGGGCCTCGGGTGGCTGAGCGGCGGTGCCGGGCGCTTGCGCGGTCGCCCCGTCCGGGAACGCGAAAGTGCCCGGCGCATGCGAGGCCGCACGCGCCGGGCACCGTCGTGCCGCAGGGCTACTTCTTGAAGCCGTAGTCCATGAGCTTCTTCGCGTCCGCCGTGCGGGTCGCCTCCGAGGTGGAGGTCAGGACCGTACCGATGACGGTCTTCCCGTTGCGGGTCGCAGCGAAGACCAGGCAGTACTTGGCCACCGCGCCGGAGCCCGTCTTCACGCCGATCGCGCCGCTGTAGGTGCCCAGCAGCTTGTTCGTGTTGGTCCACGACATGTAGCGGTAGCCACCGCTCTTGGTCGTGACCTTCTGCTTCGTCGACTTCGTCTTCACGACCGTACGGAACGTGGAGTACTTCATCGCGCTGCTTGCGATCTTCGTCAGGTCCTTGGGGGTCGAGTAGTTGGACCCGTTCCCTATGCCGTCGAAGGAGTCGAAGTGCGTGTTCTTCAGGCCGAGGGTCTTGGCCGTGCTGTTCATCTTGCCGATGAACGACTTCACCCGGGCCGCGCGCGTGGTGCCCGAGCCGAACTTGTCGGCCAGGGCGTACGCGGCGTCGCAGCCGGACGGCAGCATCAGGCCGTACAGCAGCTGGCGGACCGTGACCTTGTCGCCCACGATGAGGCGGGCCGAGGACGCGCCCTTGGAGACGATGTAGTCGCTGTAAGCCTTCTGGATCGTGACCTTGGAGTCCAGGTTGAGGCCCTTCGTGGCCAGCACCACCCGGGCGGTCATGATCTTCGTCGTGGAGCCGGTGGAGCGACGGGTGTCCGCGGCCTTGCTGAACAGGGACTTCCCGGTGCTGTTGTTCATCACGTAGCCGCCCTTGGCGACGAGCGTGGGAGCCGGCGGCGTGGCGGCCTGTGCCGTGGAGGCGAACGTGCCGCCCGCGATGACGGCACCGGCGGTGAGGGCCACCGTGGCGGTGGCGGATACGCGCCTTATGCGCTGAATGCCGAGTTTCAAGTTGAATGCTCCAAATGCCCCTGGAATGCGGCCACATAAGGGTGCCGCGCGCTGATGAGACCGATGGGGCCGACAAATGGTTGTGGCGTGCGAGGGGTGATTTCTCATGACTTCCGGGGGCTTGGATTCCGGATCGCCCCCATGGCGTGGGCGTCCGCGCCGTCCGCATCGTGGAAGGATTCCTCGTTGCGTGCATGTTGTATCTATGCTGTGCGCATGCCTGCCCCAGCCTCGTCGCCCGTCCGCCCGCCCGTGAAGCAGCCACCCGCCGCCGAACGCGTCTACACCCACATCAAGGACGCGGTCCTGGACCGCCGCTACGAGGGCGGGACCCTTCTGACCGAGGGTGATCTCGCCGAAGCCGTGGGGGTCTCCCGCACGCCGGTGCGCGAGGCGCTGCTGCGGCTGGAGGTCGAGGGTCTGATCAAGCTCTACCCGAAGAAGGGCGCCCTGGTGCTCGCCGTCTCCGCCCAGGAGATCGCGGACGTGGTGGAGACCCGGCTGCTCGTCGAGGAGTTCGCGGTGCGCAAGGCGGTGCCCGCGTCGGCGAAGCTGATCGCCCGCCTGGAGGAACTCCTGGAGGAGCAGCGGTCGTTGTCCGAGGCCGGTGACCTGGCGGCCGTCTCCGTGAAGGACCGCTGCTTCCACGCCGAGATCGTCCGCCACGCGGGCAACGAGATCCTGTCCCGCCTCTACGACCAGCTGCGCGACCGGCAACTGCGGATGGGCGTCGCCGTCATGGAGGCCCACCCGGGCAGGATCGCCGCCAACATCGCCGAGCACGGCGAGCTGCTGGAGGCGATCAGGGCCGGTGACGCGGACGGTGCCGCGCAGGTCGTGCGCCGCCACGTCAGCCGGGTCAAGGTGCTGGTCCGGGGTGAGGACCGGTGAGTTCCGCCGCCGCCCCCACCCTGTCCCTGCCCGGTGACCCGCCCGGCGGCCGGCGTGCCGCCTGGGTCTGGGGCATCGGCGTCGCCGTCTACTTCGTCGCGATCATCTTCCGCACCAGCCTGGGCGTCGCCGGACTCGACGCGGCCGACCGCTTCGACGTCAACGCCTCGGCACTCTCCACCTTCTCCATCCTCCAGCTGCTCGTCTACGCCGGCATGCAGATACCCGTCGGCCTGATGGTCGACCGGCTCGGGACCAAGAAGGTCCTCGCCCTCGGGGCCGTCCTGTTCACCCTCGGGCAGCTCGGCTTCGCGCTCTCCCCCTCGTACGGCACCGCCCTGGCCTCCCGCGCCCTGCTGGGCTGCGGCGACGCGATGACGTTCATCAGCGTGCTGCGGCTGGGAGCGCGTTGGTTCCCGGCCCGGCGCGGCCCGCTGATCGGGCAGGTGGCCGCCCTCTTCGGGATGGCGGGCAACCTCGTTTCCACGCTGGTCATCGCCCGCTCCCTGCACGGCCTCGGCTGGACCACCACGTTCGTCGGCAGTTCACTGGCCGGGGTCCTGGTGCTGGTGCTGCTCCTGCTCTTCCTGAAGGACCACCCCGAGGGGTTCGAGCCGCCGCCCGCGGAGCACGCCGGAGCGACGTACGTGCGCAGGCAGATCGCCGCCGCCTGGCGGGAGCCCGGCACCCGGCTCGGTATGTGGGTGCACTTCACGACGCAGTTCCCGGCCATGGTGTTCCTGCTGCTGTGGGGCATGCCGTTCCTGGTGGAGGACCAGGGACTCGGCCGGGGCACCGCGGGGGAGCTCCTCACCCTGGTGGTGCTCTCCAACATGGCCGTCGGCCTCGTCTACGGGCAGGTCATCGCCCGCCACCACGCGGCCCGGATCCCGCTCGCGCTGGGTACGGTCGCGATGACGGCCCTGCTGTGGGCGTCGGCCATCCTCCACCCCGGTGCCCACGCACCCATGTGGCTGCTCGTGACCCTGTGCCTGGTGCTCGGCGCGTGCGGCCCCGCCTCGATGATCGGCTTCGACTTCGCCCGCCCGGCCAACCCGCCGGAGCGCCAGGGCACGGCGTCGGGCATCGTCAACATGGGCGGCTTCGTCGCCTCCATGACCACGCTGTTCGCCGTCGGTGTGCTGCTGGACGCGACCGGCGACAACTACCGCATCGCGTTCTCCTCGGTCTTCCTCCTGGAGGCGCTCGGCGTCGTACAGATCCTGCGGCTGCGGCTGAAGGCGGCGCACCGGGAGCGGGAGCACCATGTGATCAGCCGCGTGGAGGCCGTGCACGTGCCCGCGTGACCGCCTGCGCGTGGCAGGGGTGACCGCGTGCACCGGTAAACGCCTGCGCGTGCCCGCCCGGCCCCGGATACGGCGGGGCGCCCGACCCCGGATACGGCGGTGCGCCCGTCCCCCTGCGGGGCGGGCGCACCGGGTGCCGTGACTACGGGGTGACCGCGAAGTTCTGCAGGATGGCGGTGGCCAGGTCCTGATCGCCCTCGGACTTGATCCGGTCCGCCACCGCACTCGCCCTCACCCGCCCGCAGGCGAGGCGCACGTACGTCTCCCAGTCCATCGCCAGCGTCACCGCGGGGCCCAGTGACGGCGCACCGTCCACCGAACCGCGGCCCTCCGCGTCGACCCTGACCGTGCGCAGGAACTCCACCGGCCCGTGCACATCCAGCACGACCGCCGAATTGGGCGGTGCGCCGGCGTCCTTGGCCACGACCTTCGGCAGCGCCATGAGCAGCGTGTCCCGGACGATCGCGGCGCCGGGGGAATCCAGGTTGCCGGGCTTGCCCAGCGTCGTCCGCAGGTCCTGCTCGTGCACCCATACGTCGAAGGCGCGCATCCGCAGCGCGACTTCGAGGGTCTGCTCGGTGCCGAGCGGCGCGCGCGTCATGGTCTCCGGGTCACGCGTCTCGTTGCGCAGCTGACGGGACCGGCGGATGATCGTGTACTCCAGCTCGGAGGTCATCTCCGGAGCGGTGTGGTGGCGCCGTACGTCGACCTGCATCTCCATGTAGCGGGCGAAGTCGCTCTGCACATGGAAGAGATCGCGCGGAAGTGTGTGGATCGGGCGCGGGTCGCCGAGCTGCTCGCACTCCATGCCGATGATGTGCGAAATGATGTCGCGCACCGACCAGTTGGGGCATGGCGTACGGCCGTTCCACTCCCCCTCGGTGAGCGGGCTCACCAGCTCGGCTATCGACTCGATGGAGTGGGTCCAGGCGTCGGCGTAGGTCTGGAGGCTGGGATGGACGGTCACGGGACCCCTCGTGCGGTTCTGCGGTGCATGGGCTGGAGAACTGGGCTCGGACGGCGGGCTGCCGGGCGGTGAGGTTCGGTCGTTTGGACCGGCCGGGAATCGGGGGGCGGCGTCGCGGTGCTGGGTGCGCACATCTGCGGCGTCGTCGTCAATCACCATGGCTCCGCCATGCCTCAACCCTCCGCCTTGCAGCTGCACGCACCCAGCGCCGCTCCTTCCCCCACCCCCCGATTCCCGGTCGGTCCAAGCTACGCTGCGAGCAGGCACCCCGGCAGTGCTTTCGTGTGACGATCGTAGGCCCGTGTTGACGGCTCGAATGCCAGGACGGTGGTAGTGTGCGCGCCTCCCTCATCCAGATCGCAGTAGACCCGGACGAATCCGTCAATTCCCGCAGGGAACGCGCGGCTTCACTCGTCGCGGCCCAGCAGGGCGCGGATCTGGTGGTCCTGCCCGAGCTCTGGCCGGTCGGAGCCTTCGCCTACACGGTGTTCGAGGACGAGTCGGAACCGCTGCACGGCCCCACGCACGAGGTGATGGCCAAGGCCGCCGCCGACGCCGGCGTCTGGCTGCACGCGGGCTCCTTCGTCGAGCGGGCCGACGACGGCACGCTCTACAACACCACGCTCGTCTTCACGCCCGAGGGTGAGCGGGCCGCCGCGTACCGCAAGATCCATCGCTTCGGTTTCGACAAGGGCGAGGCGGTCATGATGGGCGCGGGCGACGAGCTGGTGACGCTCGCCCTGCCGCAGACCACGCTCGGCCTCGCCACCTGCTACGACCTGCGCTTCCCCGAGATGTTCCGGGGGCTGGTGGACGCCGGAGCCGAGACCCTCGTCGTCGCGGCCGGCTGGCCCGAGCGCCGCCGCGCGCACTGGACGCTGCTCGCGCAGGCCCGTGCCGTCGAGAACCAGTCCTACGTCCTGGCCGTCGGCTGCGCCGGCACCCATGCCGGGGTTCCGCAGGCGGGGCACAGCATCGCCGTCGACCCGTGGGGCGAGGTGCTCGCCGAGGCGGGTGCGGACGAAGAGGTGCTGACCGTCGAGTTCGACCCGGCCAGGGTCGCCACCACGCGGGAGCAGTTCCCCGCGCTCAAGGACCGCCGTCTGGGGCTCGCGCCGCCGACGGGCCGGGTCTGACGGAGAACAGGTCCTGGTCAGAGGGGCATCGGTGCCTGTTTCACGTGAAACAGGCACCACCCGGGGTTCACCCCACGTGCTCCTTCTCCGCGAGGACGATCACGCACACCGCCACCGCGATCAGCAGCCCCGCGTCGGCGTCCTCGCGCACGATGTCGATCCCGTAGGTGTCCCGGACGGACAGCCAGCGGCGAGAGATCTGGGCCAGCAGCTCCCCGTCGTAGTCCACCGCGAACTCGCGGTCGAGGATCTTGCCGCTGACGTCGAGCTCGGTCCCGTCCGTCAGCGTCACCCGGTAGTGGTTGCGCAGCAGCGAAAGCCGCTTCCGTTTGACCTTCGCGAGCTGCTCGCCGTCGCGCTCGATGAGCATCGTGTCGCGCAGGCTGAGCAGCTTCTGCCTGATCTCGACGACGATCCGGCCCTGCGCGTCCTTCAGCTCGAAGGTGTCGCGCAGCCGCATGGCCTTGCCGTCGACGAGGAAGACCTTGCGGCCGTCCGCGTCCTCGATCCAGTAGTCGTCGCCGATGGCGAACAGTCGCTCACGTACGAGAAGTCTCATGGCTCACAGGTTCCCCGAGCCCTCCATGGAATGCGTGGACGCCACGGTGATGTTGACTGTTCACATGGCAACACGAGCGCGCGTCAGGGCCCCCGAACTGATCGGCAAGGGCGGCTGGCTCAATACAGGCGACCGGCAGTACACCCTCGCTGATCTGCGAGGACGCATTGTGATCTTGGACTTTTGGACGTTCTGCTGTGTGAACTGTCTGCATGTCCTCGATGAGCTGCGCGAGCTGGAGGAGAAGCACCGCGACACCGTGGTGATCATCGGCGTCCACTCGCCGAAGTTCGTCCACGAGGCGGAGCACCAGGCCGTCGTCGACGCCGTCGAGCGGTACGAGGTCCACCACCCGGTGCTCGACGACCCCGAGCTCGCCACCTGGAAGCAGTACGCGGTACGCGCCTGGCCGACGCTCGTCGTCGTGGACCCCGAGGGCTATGTCGTCGCCCAGCACGCCGGTGAGGGCCATGCCCACGCCATCGAGAGGCTGGTGGAGGAGCTGGAGGCCGAGCACGGGGCGAAGGGCACCCTGCGACGCGGCGACGGCCCCTATGTGGCACCCGAGCCGGTGGCCACGCATCTGCGGTTCCCCGGCAAGGCGCTGCTGCTCGCCGACGGCGGCTTCCTGGTCTCCGACACCACCCGCCACCGGCTGGTCGAGCTGGACGCGGACGGCGAGACCGTCCGCCGGTACTTCGGTACGGGCGAGCGCGGGCTCGTGGACGGCGCGCCCGACGACGTCAGGTTCAGTGAGCCGCAGGGGCTGGCTCTGCTGCCCGACGGGCGGATCGCCGTCGCCGACACGGTCAACCACGCGATCCGTGCGCTCGACCTCACGACCGGCACGACGACCACCCTCGCCGGCACCGGCCGCCAGTGGTGGCAGGGTGCGCCCACCCATGGTGCGGCGCGCGAGGTCGACCTCTCCTCGCCGTGGGACGTCGCCTGGTTCGATGGCCGGCTGTGGATCGCCATGGCGGGCGTGCACCAGCTGTGGACGTACGACCCGGAGGCCGGCACCGTACGGGTCGCGGCCGGCACGACGAACGAAGGGCTGGTCGACGGTCCGGGTGCGGAGGCCTGGTTCGCCCAGCCGTCCGGGCTCGCGGCGACCGAGGACCGGCTGTGGGTCGCCGACTCGGAGACGTCCGCCCTGCGCTACGTCGACCGGGAGGGCGCCGTGCACACGGCCGTCGGCACCGGGCTCTTCGACTTCGGCCACCGTGACGGAGCCGCGGCGCAGGCCCTGCTCCAGCACCCGCTGGGCGTCACCGCGCTGCCGGACGGGTCCGTCGCCGTCTGCGACACGTACAACCACGCCCTGCGCCGCTACGACCCGGCGAGCGACGAGGTCACCACGCTGGCCACGGATCTGCGCGAGCCCAGCGACGCCGTGCTGGTCGACGGGGACCTCGTGGTCGTCGAGTCCGCCCGGCACCGGCTGACCCGGCTGCGGCTGCCCGAGGAAGCGGTACGCGTCGCGGACCAGGCACACCGGACCCAGCGCGCGGCGACCGGGATCGCCCCGGGCACCCTCCGGCTCGACGTGGTCTTCCAGGCGCCGGCCGGCCAGAAGCTGGACACCCGCTACGGGCCCTCGACCCGGCTGCTGGTCTCCTCGACCCCGCCGGAGCTGCTGGCCGGCGGCGAAGGGGCGGGCACCGATCTCTTCCGCGATCTGGTTCTCGCCGACGGTGTCACCGAGGGCGTCCTGCACGTCTCGGCGATGGCCGCGTCCTGCGACGACGACCCGGCGAACGAGTACCCGGCCTGCCACGTGCACCAGCAGGACTGGGGCGTCCCCGTCAGCGTGACCGCCGAGGGGACGTCGCGGCTGGCGCTGGTGCTGGCCGGCATGGACGAACAGGGCTGAGGAGCCGATGAGGGGAAGCCGGGCGGAGGAGCGGGGGGCGTCACGGCCTGCCCCGCCCGCCCGGCTCACCCGTCGTCGGCGAGGCGCCTGACCGCTTCCTCGTACCGCCGCACGTACTCCGGGGCCGCGGCCACCCGCAGCAGCGCTTCCAGGGCCCGCACCGCACCCACGTCGTAGCCCGCCCGCTCGGCCTCCGTGGCCGCCAGGTCGAGCAGCAGGATCCCCTCGTCCTCCGCGCCCAGGGCGACCTGCGCCTCGCCGCTCACGGTCGTCAGCAGCACCCGGCGGGCCGCTTCCTCGTGCTCGGGACCCAGCTCGAAGGCGGCGCGGGCGGAGTCCAGGGCGTCCTGCGGGCGTCCCGCGGTGAGCTGCATGCGGGCGAGGTGCTGGAGCGCGAGCATCTCGGTGTGCGCGTCGGGTTCCTTCCTGGCCAGCTCCAGGGCTCGGCCGCAGCCCTCCATCGCCACGTCGAGACCGCCCTGTTCGGCCTGGACGATCGCGAGGTTGATCATGGCCGTCGCCTCTCCGAGCCGGTCCCCGGCCTGCCGGGCGAGTCCGGGCGAAGGCTCCAGCAGGGCCACGGCCTCGGCGGTCCTGCCCTCCTCCGACAGCACCCAGCCCAGCAGATTGCGCACCCGGGACTGGGCGTACGGATCGCTGCGCGCGACCGCCGCGGCCAGGGCCAGTTCCAGCATCGGGACCCAGCCGTCCCGCGAGCGCCACACCACGTGCGGCCACTGGAGCAGGATGATCCGCCAGGCCCGGTCCTCCAGACCTGCGGCACGGGCCGCGGCGGCGGCCAGGGCGAGGTCCTCGCGCTCGGCCGCGAGCCAGTCCATCGCCGCCTCCCGGTCCGTGAAGTCCCGTACGGCGGCCGGCCGGTGGAAGTCCTCCGGCAGCACGAAGCAGGGCTCACCGCCGGGTTCGGCCGTGTCCGCGGCGGCGAGCGCGGTGGCGATGTAGTGGTCGAGCACACCGGTCAGCGCGCCGGCTCCGGCCTCGGGGACGAGCCCGCGGGCATAGAGCCGCACCAGGTCGTGGAGTATCCAGCGCCCGGGTCCGGCCTCGGTGACCAGATGGGCGGCGGCGAGCCGCTCCAGCGCGGCAGCCGCGACGACCGGGTCGCTCCCGGCGAGGGCCGCGGCCGTGTACGGGTCGAAGTGGCTGCCCGGGTGGTGGCCGAGCCGGGTGAAGTGGTGGACGGCGTCCGGCGGCAGCTGCTGCACGGTCAGCCGCAGCGCGGCGGAGACCCCGGTGTCCTCCACGGCCAGATACGTCAGCCGGCTGCGCTCGTCGGCCAGCTCGTCGGCCATGCCCGCGAGCGTCCACTGCGGGCGGCCCGCCAGCCGGGCCGCGGTGACCCGCAGGGCGAGCGGCAGGCCGCCGCAGAGCTCGGCGAGGCGGCGCGCAGCCACCGGTTCGGCGGCGACCCGCTCCTCGCCCAGCACCCCGGCCAGGAGCGCGGTGCCGTCCGGCGGTTCCAGGACGTCCAGCGGCACCGGGACGGCGGCGTCCGAGGCGATGAGGCCCTCCAGCCGGTGCCTGCTGGTGATCAGCGTGACGCAGTCGCTGCCGCCCGGCAGCAGCTGGCCGACCTGGGCGGAGTCGCGGACGTTGTCGAGGACGACGAGCAGGCTGAGCCGGTCGGTCAGCGAGCGGAACAGGGCCGCCGCACCGGTGACGGACTCCGGGATCCGGCGGGGTGCGACGCCGAGCGCGAGCAGGAACTCGCGCAGGACTTCGAGGGGGGCCGGCTCACCTGTGTCGCTGAACCCGCGCAGGTCGGCGTAGAGCCGCCCGTCCGGGAAGGCCGCGGGGGAGCGGCGCGCCCAGTGCAGCGCCAGCGCGGTCTTGCCCACCCCGGCCGGCCCGGTGACCAGACAGACGGGCGCCTCGCCTGCCGCGGCCCGCGAGATCGCGGTGAGTTCGGCGCTCCGTCCGTGGAAGCCGCGGGGAGCGCGGGGCAGCAGATCGGTGGGGTGCGGGTGAGGCGCGGTGGCGGAGCGCGGCGGGGCCGGGACGTGCGCGGAGCGGGGCGGCGCGGCGGCCGCTTCCGTGAGTACCGGGGCGGTTGCGGCACCGTCGTGGCTCCCGGGTGCGCGGTGGGCCGCGGGAGCCCGGTCCGGGTCAGCCCTTTCCCCGGCCCGGGGCCCACCCTCACGTCCGGCGCCCGCCTGCCCGGGTACACCCGGGGACGGGTCGGCCGCCGGGTCCGGGTCGCCACGCAGGATCTGCGCGTACGCGTCGGCCAGCTCGCGCCCCGGGTCGATGCCCAGCTCGTCGGCGAGCAGCCGTCGGGTGCGGTGGAACCAGTCCAGCGCCTCGGACTGACGCCCCGACCGGTACAGGGCCGTCATCAGGGCCGCGGCGAGGGATTCCCGCATGGGATGGGCGACGGCCTCGGCCCGCAGCACCGCGGCCGCCCGGTGGTGCTCCCCCAGCACGGCGTAGGCACACGCCAGTTGCTCGACCGTCGCCAGCCGGGACTCCTCCAGCGCCTGCGCGGCGGCCTGGAGCGGCGCGCTGGCGTACGTACCGGTGAGTGCGGGGCCCTGCCACAGCGACAGGGCCTCCTTCAGCATGAGCACGGCGTCGGCCGGGCTGCGCTGCTCCCGGGCCAGCATCAGCAGTTCCTCGAACCGCTGCGAATCCAGCAGTGTCTCCGGCGCCCGCAGTACGTACGCGTCCCCGAGCGTGGCCAGCTCGACCCCGTACGCCTCCGCGTCCGCACCCATCAGCAGGGCGCGCAGCCGCGAGACATGGCCCTGGATGACGGTGCGGGCGTGCAGTGGCGGGGCGTCGTCCCACAGGCAGTCGGTCAACCGCGCCATCGATACGGGAGTGTTGGCGCGCAACAGCAGCGCGGCGAGCAGACTGCGGCGCTTGGCGGGGCCGAGTGGCAGCGGCCCGGTCAGCGTGTCGACGCAGACTGTGCCGAGCAGCCGGAACTCCACGAGCGGCTTCCCTTCCGGGGGTGACGCGCCCGGTGCCGGGTCACGGACAAGCGCCCAGAATATCGGGAATGGCGCGGAGCCGGCGAAGGGGTGCGCCCGTCCGGCGAGGCGCACCCTGCCAGGTCACAGGCGGCGTTCGTCCTCGGACACGACCGTGGTGGTGGGCGGCACGACCATGCGGCGCCGGCGCATCACGCTCGCGTAGACGAAGACGCCGATGATGCCGACGATCATCATGATCCAGCCGACCATGTCGACGTTGACGGTGTCCATTTCCCAGTCGGTCGCGAAGGTGAGTATCGCCCCTGCACCGATGAGGATGATGCATCCTCCGAGTCCCATGAGTTCTGCCTCCTCGACGGCCGGAAGATCCGGGCCGTGTACGCACCGGGTACCCGGTCCGCCCGCGCCCATGCTCCCGGGCGTGGAGGGGCGGGCGCTGCCGTCGGGTGCCGGTGCCCGACGGCAGCCCTCCGCGCCGGATGTCAGGCGAGGGACGTCCGTGTCGGGACGACGACCCCGTACAGGTCGGCGATGGTGGCGAGGGCGCTGTGGTGCACCTGGCCGGCGTCCAGCTCGGTGCCGGTGACCGGCAGGGAACGGGTGGCGCAGGCATCGGCCACGACGGTGGGCCGGTTGCCGCGCAGGAACGCTCCCTGGGCGGTGAACGCGACGCACATGTGGGTCATGAACCCGGCGATGACGAGGTCGGTCCGGCCCGCCGCTTCGACGTGCTCGCCGAGGTCGGTGCCGTGGAACGCGTCCGGTGCCTGCTTGACGACGACGGTCTCGCCGTCGGCCGGTGCGACGTCCGGGTGGATCCGGCCGATCTCGGCCCGGATGTCGTACGGGGTGCCTTCACCGCCGTCGTTGATGACGTGGATGACCGGGGTGCCCGCCCGGCGGGCGTCGGCCAGGAGCCGGGCGGCGGCGGCGAGCGCGGGCTGCCAGCCGTCCAGTTCCATCACACCGGTCGTGTAGGTGTTCTGGTAGTCGATGAGGACGAGGGTCGAGTCGGCGAGCTTCGCGGGGGTGTCGTCGAGGCCGTTGAGCCGGCGCAGTGTCGTTCGAGGCATGGCTGTGGCACCTGGGTTTCGGGTCGGGGAGGCCGGGCCCACCGGTTCGGCGGGCCGCACCCACGACGCTAGGACCCACGGGGTGTGTCGGCAATGTCGTCTAACATGCAGAAACCGACACCACAGCCGCGCATGGACCGCAAGGACAGGGAGCCCGGGAGACCGTGAACACCGTCGAACGACTGGTCGTCATCGTTCTCTTCACGGGCGTCGACCTGCTCGATGTCACCGGACCACCCGAGGTGTTCTCCCTCGCGCGCCGCGAGACGGAGGAGGCGGCGGGTTACGACGTGGTCCTCGCCGCCGAGACCACGGACCCGGTCACCACCGCGGCCGGGGTCCGGATCCTCCCCGACCTCACCTTCGACGATCTGGCGGCGAGGAGCATCGACACCCTGCTCGTGCCCGGAGCGGTGGAGGTCGACGGCCGGGGCCGGGTGCATCCGCTCACCGACCCCGCCGTGGTGCGCCGGGTGGCGGAGCTCGCCGGGCGCACGCGCAGGGTCACGTCCGTGTGCGTCGGCGCGCACCTCCTCGCCGCCGCCGGGCTGCTGGACGGCAAGCGGGCCACCACGCACTGGTCGACCGCACAGCGGCTCGCCGCCGACCACCCCCTGGTCGAGGTCGACGCCGATCCGATCTTCATCCGCGAGGGGGACGTGTGGACCGGCGCGGGGATCAGCGCCTGCCTGGATCTGTCGCTCGCCCTCATCGCCGACGATCTGGGCGAGGCCGTCGCGCTGCGGGTGGCCAGACAGCTCGTGATGTACCTGAAGCGGCCGAGCGGGCAGAGCCAGTTCAGCGTTCCGCTGGAACAGGTCGCCACGACCCGGCGCATCGAGGATCTGCGGCACTACATCATGCGCCGCATCGGCGAACCGCTCACCGTCGCGGACCTCGCCGCGTACGGGCACATCGGCGAACGCCAGCTCACCCGGATCTTCAAGTCCGAACTCGGTACGACGCCCCACGCCTACATCGAGTCGGTCCGCGTCGAAAGGGCGCGCAGCAGGCTCGAAACCACCGACGCCACCCTCGAACGGATCGCGTCCGCCTGCGGATTCGGCACCGTCGACACCCTGGTCAGGGCGTTCCGCCGCAGGCTCGACACGACACCGACCGAGTACCGGCGCCGGTTCAGGACCGGCCCGCGATGACGGAGGTTCCCCCGTCCGTCTCGCGTCGGCAGGGGAACCCCGGGGTGTGCGCCGTCAGCCGGCCAGGAACGACACCAGCGCGTTCGCCAGGTGGTACGGGTCGTCGGCGCCGCACAGTTCACGGGCGCTGTGCATGGACAGGATGGCCACACCGATGTCGATCGTCTGGATGCCGTGCCGGGCGGCGGTGATCGGGCCGATCGTCGTGCCGCACGGCATCGCGTTGTTGGAGACGAACGTCTGCCACGGCACGCCCGCCCGCTCGCACGCCTCGGCGAACACGGCCCGGCCGCCGCCGTCGGTGGCGTACCGCATGTTGACGTTGACCTTGAGGATCGGTCCGCCGTTGACGACCGGGTGGTGCGTCGGGTCGTGGCGCTCACCGTAGTTGGGGTGGATCGCGTGGCCGGTGTCCGAGGAGAGGCAGACGGTGCCGGCGAAGGCGCGGGCCCGGTCCTCGTACGTACCGCCGCGGGCGAACACCGAGCGCTCCAGGACCGTGCCGAGCAGCGGTCCGTCCGCGCCGGTGTCGGACTGGGAGCCGTTCTCCTCGTGGTCGAAGGCGGCCAGCACCGGGATGTACGGGATCTCGGCGTCGGGCTGCCCGGCGACGGCGGCGAGCGCCGCGGTCGCCGCGTGCACGGAGAGCAGGTTGTCCATGCGCGGACCGGCCACCAGCTCGCGGTCGCGGCCCAGGTAGGACGGTGCCTCGACGGGGTGCGGCATCAGGTCCCAGCCGGTGATGTCCTCGGCGTCGACGCCCGCCTCCTCGGCGACGAAGCGGATGAGGTCACCCTCCTCGACGTCACCGAGTCCCCAGATGGGCTGCATGTGCTTCTGACGGTCGAGCTTGAGTCCTTCGGTGTTGGCCGACCGGTCCAGGTGCACGGCCAGCTGCGGGACGCGCAGCAGCGGCCGGTCGATGTCGACCAGCCGGTGCGTGCCGTCGCGCAGGGAGATCCGCCCGGCGAGACCGAGGTCGCGGTCCAGCCAGGTGTTGAGGAGCGTGCCGCCGTAGATCTCCACGGCGATCTGCCGCCAGCCGTACGCACCGGTGTCGGGCAGCGGCTTCACCCGCAGGTTCGGCGAGTCGGTGTGCGCGCCCACGATCCGGAACGGGGTGTGCGCTCCGGCGCCCTCCGGCACGTACCAGGCCACGATCGCGCCACCGCGCAGGACGTACTTCCCGCCGGTGGTGCCGTCCCAGGCCGCAGTCTCCTCGACCTGCCGGAAACCGGCCTTCTCCAGCCTCGCCGCGGCACTCGCCACGGCGTGGTACGGGGAGGGGGCGGACATCAGGAAGGCCATCAGATCGTCGGTGTGGCCGCGGTCGAACCGGGGGGAGGAACTCATGTTCTTCACTGTAACCAGACCCGGCCGGGAGGATTCACCGTCGCCCCCCGGCACCCCGCAGCTATTGTCCGGTCAGCGCCGAGGACGGCTTCTCGCCGTTCTGCGCCTGCTGGGCACGCTCGGCGAACATGGCGGCGAAGTCCTTCACCTCCTGGTCGGAGACGGCCTTCTTGCCCTGGGTGCCGGTGCTGACGCCGAGCACCGTCGTGCCGACCCGGAGCTGGGTGATGGTGGCCGGTCCGCCCATCGTGCCCATCTCGGCGCGGTTGGCCACGTGTTCGCTGCCCGGATCGCCGATGTCGACCGGCACCGCGCCCACACCGACCCGGTCCCCGCCGTAGTACTCGGCCAGAGCGTCATAGGCGGCGTCGGCGGTCTTCTCGTCCTCGTAGGCGAGCGTCCAGAAGTTGAGCGAGGTGCCGTCGGGCTTGCGTGCGTAGGCCGAGGCGCCCCAGAAGGTGATGTGGTCGCACGCCGTCGCGCGCTTCTTCTTGTTCACCGACAGGCATACCGACGGGGGGAACTCCGGGTTCGGCTCCTGGGCGTCCGGCACCAGCACGCTCCGCCAGCCCGGCACCGCCTTCGCGTCCGGCAGGACCGAGGAGACCTCCGCCTTGCCGAGCGCCTTCGTGGCGCCGCCCTCGTCGTCCCCGCTGCCGCAGCCCGCGAGCAGCAGCGCGGCCGCCCCGGCCGCCGCGCCCCGTATGTACCACCGCTTGCCCATACGCCTCATGCGCCGGCCTCCCCCTCGGAATCGGGTTCGATCATAGGGAAGGCGCGGGCGGAGGCTGCCGGAGCCTGCCGATCGCCGTCGGACCGATACCGCTGCCGTACGGCGCGGAGAGCTGAGCCGGCACCCGCGTCCGGCGCACCCGGCCCCTACGACAGCACCGCCACCCGGAAGCGTCTCCGAGTGGCGGTGCGTGCCGAAGGTCCTGCGGCGGAAGGGCCTAGAACGCGGCCTCGTCCAGCTCCATCAGGGAGTTGTCCACGGCCTCGGCCAGCGCGCGCTCGGCGCCGACGCCCGGCAGGATGTTCGCGGCGAAGAACTTCGCGGCGGCGATCTTGCCCTGGTAGAAGGCGACGTCCTTCGGGGAGGCGGTCGGCAGCTTCTCGGCGGCCACGGCCGCGCCCTTGAGCAGCAGGTAACCGACGACGACGTCGCCGGAAGCCAGCAGCAGACGGGTCGAGTTGAGGCCGACCTTGTAGATGTTCTTGACGTCCTCGCCGGTCGCGGTGAGGTCGGTGATCATCGTGCCGACGATCGCCTCCAGGTCCACGGCCGCCTTCGCGAGGTGGTCCAGCGCGCCGGACAGCTCCTCGTTGCCCTGCGCGCCCGCGAGGAACTTCTTGATCTCCTCGGAGAGCGTGTTGAGCGAGGCACCCTGGTCGCGGACGATCTTCCGGAAGAAGAAGTCCTGGCCCTGGATGGCCGTCGTGCCCTCGTACAGCGTGTCGATCTTGGCGTCACGGATGTACTGCTCGATCGGGTACTCCTGGAGGTACCCCGAGCCGCCGAAGGTCTGGAGCGACTGCGCCAGCTGCTCGTACGACTTCTCGGAGCCGTAGCCCTTCACGATCGGGAGCAGCAGGTCGTTGAGACCGTGCAGCGCCTTCGCGTCCTCGCCCGCGGCCTCCTTCTCCTGGATCGCGTCCTGGACGGAGGCGGTGTACAGGACGAGGGAGCGCATGCCCTCGGCGTACGCCTTCTGCGTCATGAGCGAGCGGCGCACGTCGGGGTGGTGCGTGATGGTGACCTTGGGGGCCGTCTTGTCCATGAACTGCGACAGGTCGGTGCCCTGGACGCGCTCCTTGGCGTACTCCAGGGCGTTGAGGTACCCCGTGGAGAGCGTCGCGATGGCCTTCGTGCCGACCATCATGCGGGCGAACTCGATGATGCGGAACATCTGGCGGATGCCGTCGTGCTTGTCGCCGATCAGCCAGCCCTTGGCGGGGTGCTGGTCGCCGAAGGTCATCTCGCAGGTGTTGGACGCCTTGAGGCCCATCTTGTGCTCGACGTTGGTCGCGTACACGCCGTTGCGCTCGGCCAGTTCGCCGGTGGTCCAGTCGAAGTGGAACTTCGGGACCATGAAGAGCGAGAGGCCCTTGGTGCCGGGTCCTGCGCCCTCGGGACGGGCCAGCACGTAGTGGATGATGTTCTCGGACATGTCGTGCTCGCCCGAGGTGATGAAGCGCTTCACACCCTCGATGTGCCAGGAGCCGTCCTCCTGCTCGACGGCCTTCGTGCGGCCCGCGCCGACGTCGGAGCCGGCGTCCGGCTCGGTCAGCACCATCGTCGAGCCCCACTGCTTCTCGACGGCGATCTCGGCGATCTTCTTCTGCGCCTCGTTGCCCTCGTCGAAGAGGATGCCGGCGAACGCCGGGCCGGAGGAGTACATCCACACGGCCGGGTTGGCGCCGAGCAGCAGCTCCGCGTAACCCCAGATCAGGGAGCGCGGCGAGGTGGTGCCGCCGATCTCCTCGGGCAGGCCCAGGCGCCAGTACTCGGAGTCCATGAAGGCCTGGTACGACTTCTTGAAGGAGGCCGGGACCGGTGCGGTGTTGGTCTCCGGGTCGAAGACCGGCGGGTTGCGGTCGGCGTCGGCGAAGGAGTCGGCGAGCTCGTTCTCCGCGAGGCGGGCGACCTCGTCGAGGATGCTCTTCGCGGTCTCGACGTCCATCTCCGCGAACGGACCGGTGCCGTACAGCTTGTCGCGCCCGAGGACCTCGAAGAGGTTGAACTCGATGTCGCGGAGATTCGACTTGTAGTGCCCCATGGGAAGGCTCCGTAATCAATAGCAGTGGCGCGCAGCGCCCCGTGGAGGAGTGAGGATCGGGCGACGGGCCGGCGGATGACCGGGTCTGCCGCACCGCCGGGAACCTGGCGGGCCCCAGACGTATCAGCTGACCTTTACGATGATGCTACCCGTCAGTAATAAGACGCAACCCCTCAACGGCCAGATGTGTCCGATTACTCTTTGCCTCATGTACGGCTACGACCAGAACCAGGGCGCACAGCAGCCGATGGGTGGCGGCTACGGCGAGCAGCCGCTGTATCCCGAACCCTCGCCGCCCTCGCTGGGCGACGCGGTACGGGCCTTCACGACCGGCTCGCTGGCCGCCGAGGACTTCCAGCAGATCTTCGCGACGTCGAAGGTCTACTGTCCGCGGGGCGACAATCCGGGCTTTCTCGCGCTGCACAACACCCAGCAGCCCGTGATCCCGATGTTCACCACGCTCAAGGAGCTGAGGCTGTACGCGGGCAAGGAGTCCAAGTACTTCGTGATCACCGGGGCCGAGGTGATCGACCTGCTGCCCACCGGCTACGGCTTCGTCCTGGACATGGAGGGTGAGCACCGCATGGTCTTCGACGCCAAGGCCGTGGAGCAGATGGTCGACTTCGCGATGCGCCGCATGTATGGCTAGGACCTAGACGCCATTGCTGCGCAGACGGCTGATCGCCGTCCTTCGGGAAGGGGCCCGTACCGCTCGGCGGTACGGGCCCCTTCTGCTGCCCCTCCCGCTGCCCTTCCGCCGGTCCCTCCGTCGCCCCCGTCCGCCGCTCCGGATGGGCGCGGGAACGGGCCGGGAATGGATGACGCCTTGCAGGATGTTCACCATTCAACTAAATTGGTTCCAGAACAGTCCCCCGGAGGTGGCTCTCATGCCCGCAGTGACCGTCGAAAACCCGCTGACCCTGCCCAAGGTCGCCGCCGCCGGCGACGCCGTGGCCCGCCCCGTGCTCGCCGTGACCACGGCTCCGAGCGGGTTCGAGGGCGAGGGCTTCCCGGTCCGCCGCGCCTTCGCGGGGATCAACTACAAGTACCTCGACCCGTTCATCATGATGGACCAGATGGGTGAGGTGGAGTACGCCGCCGGAGAGCCGAAGGGCACCCCGTGGCACCCCCACCGCGGCTTCGAGACCGTGACGTACCTGATCGACGGCACCTTCGTGCACCAGGACTCCAACGGGGGCGGCGGCACCATCCAGAACGGCGACACCCAGTGGATGACGGCCGGATCCGGGCTGCTCCACATCGAGGCGCCGCCGGAGTCCCTCGTCATGTCGGGCGGCCTCTTCCACGGCCTCCAGCTCTGGGTGAACCTGCCCAAGGCCGACAAGATGATGGCCCCGCGCTACCAGGACATCCGCGGCGGCCAGGTCCAGCTGCTCGCCTCCCCGGACGGCGGCGCGCTGCTCCGGGTGATCGCGGGCGAGCTCGACGGCCACGAGGGCCCGGGCGTCACCCACACCCCCATCACGATGATCCACGCCACCGTGCGCCCCGGCGCCGAGGTGACGCTGCCGTGGCGCGAGGACTTCAACGGCCTCGCGTACGTGCTCGCCGGCCGCGGCAGCGTCGGTGCGGAGCGCCGTCCCGTCCACGTGGGCCAGACCGCGGTCTTCGGCACCGGCTCCTCGCTGACCGTCCGCGCGGACGAGCAGCAGGACGGCAACACCCCGGACCTGGAGGTCGTGCTGCTCGGCGGCCGTCCCATCCGGGAGCCGATGGCGCACTACGGGCCGTTCGTGATGAACAGCCAGGCCGAACTGAAGCAGGCTTTCGAGGACTTCCAGGCCGGCCGTCTCGGCTCGGTGCCCGCCGTCCACGGAATGTGAGCCCCGCCGCCGCCGTATGACGGTCCATCACTCGTACGGCGGCACGGGCGGGACATCGCTCCCGTGGCGTGATCGGGTGAGAGGGTGCAGACCCAGAAGCCCCTCCTGCCCGATGTCGCCCGGCGCACGGCTGCCTGGTGCGGTGTCGTCCTCCTGGTCGCCGGTGTCGCGGCCGTCGCCATCTTCCTGTGCATCATCCTCAAGACCGCCGTCACCCCGGTCCTGCTCGCGCTGCTCGGTACGGCGCTGCTCGGCCCGGTCCACCGCCGGATGACCGCCCACGGGGTGAACCGGTCCGTGGCAGCCGGGGTCACCTGTGCCCTGCTCGTGGCGGTGGGCGGTGGTGCGGGTTACATCGTCGTGGCGGCGCTCATCGAGACCGGCGACCAGATCGTCGACTCGCTCAAGGACGCCGGACAGTGGGTCATCGACCACTTCGGGCTGGAGGACGGCGCGAACGTCGACGCCCTCGCGGACAACGCCAAGAAGCTCGTCGAGAAGTTCGGGGCGAGCGCCGCGGGCGGGATCCTCTCCGGTATCAGCCTCGTCGGCTCGTTCCTCGCCACCGCCGTGCTCTCCCTCCTGCTGACCTTCTTCTTCCTGCGCGACTCGGACCGGGCCGTGAACCTCGCCCACACCATCGCCCCGCGCGGCACCGGGGACCTGGTCGAGGCGATGGGGCGGCGGGCGTTCGAGGCCGTCGAAGGATTCATGCGCGGGACGACGTTCATCGCGCTCATCGACGCGGTCTGCATCACCATCGGTCTGCTGATCCTGCGCGTGCCCGGTGCGGTGGGGCTGGGGGCACTGGTCTTCGTCGGGGCGTACATCCCCTACCTGGGCGCCTTCCTCTCGGGGGCCGTCGCGGTTCTGGTGGCGCTGGCGGACCGGGGGTTCACGATCGCGCTCTGGGCGCTCGGAGTCGTCCTCGCCGTCCAGGTGCTGGAGGGGCATGTGCTGCAGCCGATGATCCAGAGCCGGACCGTGCAGATGCATCCCGCCATGATCCTCATCGCGCTGACCGCCGGGGCGAGCGTGGCGGGTCTGCTGGGGATGCTGCTGGCGGTGCCGGTGTGCGCCGCGGTCTTCGGCATCATCGGTGAACTGCGCGGGAACCGCGCCGAGGACCCGCACCCGCCCGCCGAGCCGCCCGGTGGGACCGTGCCACCGCCCGCAGGGTCGTAGGGCGCGGGCGCCCCGGCCAACGGCCCGCCACGCCCCGGCTACGGCTGCGGCTCCGCCTCCACCGACTCGTACAGCTCGAACCAGATCGACTTCCCCGCGCCCCGGGGATCCACCCCCCAGGCATCGGCGAGCATCTCCATCAGCACCAGGCCCCGGCCGCTGGACGCCATCTCGCCGGGCCGCCGCTTGTGCGGCAGCTCGTCACTGCCGTCCGACACCTCGACCCGCAGCCGCCGCCTGCCGTGCTCCCCGCTCGCCTGCGCGACCATCAGCGCGTCGCCGTCCGTGTGGACCAGCACGTTCGTGGCCATCTCGGAGACCATCAGCACGGCCGAGTCGACCTGCTCCGGGTCCGCCCAGTCGTGCAGCAGCTCGCGCATCAGCGTGCGGGCCGCGGCGATCCGCTCCGGTTCGGCCTGGGCGATGGTCAACGCGGTCCGCCGGGGCGCGGCCGGGTGCGCCGTGGAGACCTCGCGGCGCAGCAGCAGGACCGCTATGTCGTCCTCGCGGCGGTCGGCGAGCGGTCCCGTCGTGTAGTGCGAGGCCGGTCCGTGCACGGCCTGCACCAGCTCGTCCGCGAGCTTCTCCAGATCGTCGGTGTGCCGCTCCAGGACCGGCCGGAGCCGGACCCAGCCGGTGGCCAGGTCGTGCCCGCCGGTCTCGATCAGCCCGTCCGTGCACAGCATGATCGTTTCTCCGGCCTCCAGCGTGATCCGGGTCATGGGGTAGTCCGCGTCGGCCTCGATGCCGAGCGGCAGCCCGCCCTGGGTCTGCCGGATGACGGCCGTGCCGTCGCCGGTCATGACCACGGGATCGGGGTGGCCGGCCCGCGCGATGTCGAGCGTGCCGGTGTCCGGGTCCGCCTCCGCGTACAGGCAGGTCGCGAAGCGCGCCCCCGACTGCTCGTCCTCCTCGTAGGCGTCGGTGAGCCCGGACAGGAAGCGTGAGGCGCGCGAGAGCACCGCGTCCGGGCGGTGCCCCTCGGAGGCGTACGCGCGCAGGGCGATCCGCAGCTGGCCCATCAGCCCCGCGGCGCGCACGTCATGCCCCTGGACGTCACCGATGACGAGCGCGATGCGGCCGCTGGGGAGCGGGATCATGTCGTACCAGTCGCCGCCCACCTGGAGGCCGCCCCCGGTCGGGACGTACCGGGCGGCCACCGTCATCCCCGGGATGTCGGGCCCCAGGGAGGGCATCATCGAGCGCTGGAGCCCCAGCGAGAGTTCCCGCTCCGTCTCCGCGACCCCGGCCCTGGTGAGCGCCTGGGCGAGCATCCGGGCCACGGTCGTCAGCACCGACCGCTCGTCCGGCGAGAAGGACACCGGATGCCGGAACCCGGCCATCCAGGTGCCCATGGTGCGGCCCGCCGTGACCAGGGGGAGAAAGGCCCAGGAGCGGCGTCCGAACCGCCGGGCGAGCGGCCACGTGGCCGGGTAGCGGTCGCGGTAGTCGGCGGGGGACGGCAGATAGACCGCCCGCCCGGTCCGTACGACCTCGGCGGCCGGGTAGTCCGTCTCCAGCGGCATGTCGCTGAAGGGTCCCTCGTCGCCCATGTTGTGCCCGTGGTGCCCGATGATCGTCAGCCGTTCGCCCTCGACTCCGAAGACCGCCAGCCCGTCCGGTGAGAAGCCGGGCATGGAGAGCGAGTAGGCCACGCGCAGTACCTCGGCCGTCGAGCGGGCCTCGGCCAGCGCCCGTCCCGCGTCGAGCAGGAACGCCTCGCGCGAGCGCCGCCAGTCGCCGGTGATCGGGGTGTGCACCCCCGTGGCGCCGGGCTGCGGTTCGGCGACCTCCTGAAGAGTGCCGACCAGGATGTAGTCCGCCTCGTCGGCCGCCCCGTCGCCCGCATCGGACGGGAGCGGTTTGGAGCGGCTGCGTACGGTACGCAGCACCCGGCCGTGCTCGTCCACGATCCGCACCCGGGACTCGGCGAGCGTGCCCTCGGCGACCGCGAGGTTCACCACCCCGTAGATCTCGTTCCAGTCGACGGGATGGAAGCGGGAACGTACTTCCGACTCGCGGTAGACCCCGGCCTCGGCGGGCAGCGCGAGCATCCGGGCCGCTTCCGCGTCCAGCGTGACCGTCCCGGCCCGGTTGTCCCAGCGCCACAGACCGGTCGCGGTGGCGGCCAGGACTTCCTCGGTGCGCATTGCCCCACTTTAAACCGGCCTGTGCCTGCGGGGCAGCGCCGAGGGCCGGTCGGCGATCTTGATACGGACAATGACAATGAAACGGTCCGGTCGCGGGCGGTAGCCTGGGGTGGCTGAATCCGCCCCCAACCGCGAAGACTGGATGAACGACGATGCATCGGTACAGGTCCCACACCTGCGGCGAGCTCCGCGCCTCTGACGTCGGCACCGACGTCCGGCTGAGCGGCTGGCTGCACAATCGCCGAGACCTGGGTGGCATCCTCTTCATCGATCTGCGCGACCACTACGGTCTGGTGCAGCTCGTCGCCCGCCCCGGCACCCCCGGCAACGACGCCCTGGCGAAGCTGACCAAGGAGACCGTCGTACGGATCGACGGCAAGGTCTCCGCCCGCGGCGCCGACAACGTCAACCCGGAGCTCTCGACCGGTGAGATCGAGATCGAGGTCACCGAGGTCGAGGTGCTGGGCGAGGCCGCCCCGCTGCCCTTCACGATCAACGCCGAGGACGGGGTCAACGAGGAGCGGCGCCTGGAGTACCGCTTCCTCGACCTGCGCCGCGAGCGCATGCACCGCAACATCATGCTGCGCTCGTCCGTCATCGCCTCCATCCGCTCCAAGATGGTGGCCCTCGGCTTCAACGAGATGGCGACCCCGATCCTCGCCGCGACGTCCCCCGAGGGCGCCCGTGACTTCGTGGTCCCGTCCCGTCTGAACCCGGGCAAGTTCTACGCCCTCCCGCAGGCGCCGCAGCAGTTCAAGCAGCTGCTGATGATCTCCGGCTTCGACCGCTACTTCCAGATCGCACCGTGCTTCCGCGACGAGGACGCCCGCGCCGACCGTTCGCCCGGCGAGTTCTACCAGCTCGACGTCGAGATGTCGTTCGTCGAGCAGGAGGACGTCTTCCAGCCGATCGAGAAGCTCATGACCGAGCTCTTCGAGGAGTACGGCAACGGCCGCCACGTGACCTCGCCGTTCCCGCGCATCCCGTTCCGCGAGTCGATGCTGAAGTACGGCAACGACAAGCCGGACCTGCGGGCCAAGCTGGAGCTCGTCGACATCTCCGACATCTTCGCGGACTCGGAGTTCAAGGCCTTCGCCGGCAAGCACGTCCGCGCTCTTCCGGTGCCGGACACCGCGGGCCAGTCCCGGAAGTTCTTCGACGGCCTCGGCGCGTACGCGGTCGAGCACGGCGCCAAGGGCCTCGCCTGGGTCCGCGTCGGCGAGGACGGCACGCTGGCGGGACCGATCGCCAAGTTCCTCACCGAGACGGACATCAAGACCCTCACCGAGCGGCTGTCCCTCGTTCCCGGCCACGCCGTCTTCTTCGGCGCGGGCGAGTTCGACGAGGTCTCCAAGATCATGTCCGTCGTCCGCGTCGAGGCCGCCAAGCGCGCCGGTCACTTCGAGGAGGGCGTCTTCCGCTTCTGCTGGATCGTCGACTTCCCGATGTACGAGAAGGACGAGGACACCGGCAAGATCGACTTCTCGCACAACCCGTTCTCCATGCCCCAGGGCGGCATGAAGGACCTGGAGGAGAAGGACCCGCTCGACATCCTGGCGTGGCAGTACGACATCGTCTGCAACGGCATCGAGCTGTCCTCCGGCGCCATCCGTAACCACGAGCCCGAGGTCATGCTGAAGGCCTTCGAGATCGCCGGCTACGAGGCGGAGACCGTCGAGCGGGAGTTCGCGGGCATGCTGCGCGCGTTCCGCCTCGGCGCCCCGCCGCACGGTGGCATCGCCCCGGGAGTCGACCGCATCGTGATGCTGCTGGCCGACGAGCCCAACATCCGCGAGACCATCGCCTTCCCGCTCAACGGCAACGCCCAGGACCTGATGATGGGCGCCCCGAGCGAGCTGGACGAGACCCGCCTGCGCGAGCTGAACATCCAGCTCCGCAAGCCGGTCGCGCAGGCCAAGGAGAAGGCGGAGGCCAAGGACTCCGTGGCGAGGGACACCGGCGCGAAGTAGGCGTCAGCGGTTCCGCTTCGGTTCCACGTGAAACAGTCCCCGGCCGCCCGGCCGGGGACTGCTTTCGTGTGCATGGTGGACGCACAGGAACGCACAGCCCGTGCCCATGTCCCTGCCAGCTGGGCTGCCTAGCCTCCTCCGCATGACAGAGACTCAAGGACCCGCACACAAGAAGGACTTGACCCGGCGCCGCATGATGATCGGCGGCGGAGCCATCGTCGCCGCGGCCGGGATCGGGGCCGGGGCCGTAGCGAACGCCTCGCCGGGGGAGAGCGGCGGCACGGGGAAGAAGGGCGGCTCCGGTCAGGGAGAGGTGTGTTACCGGCTCACCTCGGAGACCACCGAGGGCCCGTACTACATCGATGCCGACAAGATCCGTAAGGACATCACCGAGGACAAGGAGGGCATCCCGATGACCCTCCGGCTCAAGGTGATCGACACCGACACCTGCAAGCCCGTCAAGCAGGCGGCCGTAGACATCTGGCACTGCGACGCCCTGGGCGTCTACTCCGGCTACGAGAGCATGAGCCAGGGCGGCCCCGGCGGTGGGGGCACCCCGCCGAGCGGTGCCCCCACGGACGCCCCGACCGGCACCCCGACGGACGCCCCCACCGGTACGCCCCCGACCGGCACGCCCCCGTCCGGAGGCCCGGGCGGTGGCGGCGGACACAGCGAACCGACCGACGACGAGCGCTACCTGCGCGGCACCCGGCTCACCGACAAGCACGGCTACGTGGAGTTCAAGACGATCTTCCCGGGCTGGTACCAGGGCCGCGCCGTGCACATCCACACCAAGGTGCACGTCGGCGGGAAGATGACGGACGCCGGGTACGAGGGCGGGCACACCTGCCACACCGGCCAGTTCTTCTTCGCGGAGTCCGCGGTCCTCGACTCGGCGAAGGTCGCACCGTACTCCGCCAGCACCACCACCCGTACGACCCTGACCGAGGACACCATCTACGACCAGAGCGGTGTCACGGGCGGGCTGCTGAAGCTCTCGTACCGGAAGAACCACATGGCGCGCGGCGTCGTCGGCTCGATCACGATGGGCGTGGACCCGGACGAGACGCACGACGGAACCGGGATGTGATCACGCCCCGACGCACCCCTCTCCTGTGCACCCCTCTCCGGTGCACCCCGCGCTGATCACCCCGCACCCCTCCTCCTCGCGCTGATCCGCACGTATCACCGCAGCCTCCTCAGGCCTCCGTTCCCCCGCGGAGACGAAGGGCCCGGCACCGGATATCCACCCCGGTCCCGGGCTCTTCGCGCTGCCCGGCGACACATGGCTGCGCGCATACAAGTACAGGAATCACCCGAACGGTGAGACCCGGATGGCCCCGGTACCGGATTGGCGGGCTTCCGCTGCGGCAAAGACTGCCTGGGCCGACCCCGGTACGGCGGATGGCGAGGACCGCGTCCGCAGGGCCTCCGCGGTCGCCCCACCGACCGCTGAGGAGCCCTCCGTGCCCGAGCCCCGTGTTCCGCTGCGCCTGCCCTTCGTCGTCTGTGCCGCGCTCCTGCTGCTGCTGGCCGGGTGCGGGGCGGGCACCCTGGCCGGTACGGACGGGAGCGGTGCCACGACGAAGGCGGAGGGCGCCACCGGCGTACCGGGTCCGCCCGGTGCGGCCGGTGCACCCGGGCGGACCCGGGCGGCCGGCGTGGCGCCCACACCGTCACCACCGCCGGCCCCGCCGCGGGAGATCCCGGGGCTGGGGCCGCAGACCCGCGCGCAGATCCCGGCCGGGGCCCACCAGGCGTTCGTCGTCACCGGCCAGTCGCCGGACTCCAACCGTTCCACGGCCGTGCTCTACACCCGGGACGACCCGGCCGTCGGCTGGCGTGCGGCCCTGGCTCCCTGGCCCGCGCACAACGCCCTGAACGGCTGGACGGCCGAGCACTGGGAGGGCGACCTGCGCTCGCCCGTGGGCGTCTTCACCCTGACCGCGGCGGGAGGCCGCCTCGATCCCCCGGAGACCGCCTTCCCGTACGACCTGAGCCCGGACTTCAAGGCGGAGGGCGAGGGCTTCCACGGGGAGCCGCTGGAGGGCTCCTTCGACTATGTGATCGCCATCGACTACAACCGCGTCCCCGGCACCTCGCCCCTGGACCACACCCGCCCCCTGGGTGAGGAACGAGGCGGCGGCATCTGGATCCACGTCGACCACGGCGGCCCCACCCAGGGCTGCGTCTCGGTCACCGAGGACCGGATGAAGGAGCTGCTGGGCGTCCTCGACCCGGCGAAGGAGCCGGTCATCGTGATGGGGGACGCGGCGTCGCTGAGCCGCTGAGGCCCCTTCGCCTGTCGGTTGCCCCCGGTCCGGGGCGCGGGTCTTCGTCCTCAAGCGCCGGACGGGCTTGGTGTGGGCGCCGAGCCCGTGGGGTGCGCCTGCGCTTGTGGGTCCGGGGTCCCTCCGGGGCGTCTCCTCAAACGACGAACGTTTCCGGTCTCACGCAGAGGACCCCGGTATGTGTTCGTCGTTCTGCGGGGACGCCCCTGCACGCCTCCGAACCCGAGCCCGTCGTGCGCCGGAACCCTCGGTTCTTTCACCGGTGGTGTCGCGTGGGTGCGGGCGCACGACGGGCTCGGGTGGGGCCGTGCAGGGGCGTCCCCGCAGGAAATTGGCGTACTACCCGGCCCCCGCAACGTGTCCGGGTGCCACGCCGGTTTCTGAGGAGACGCCCCGGAGGGGCCCCGCCCCCACCCACAGGCGCAGGCGCACCCCCACGGGGCTCGGCGCCCACAGCCAAGCCCGTCCGGCGCTTGAGGACAAAGACCCAAGCCCCGGACGGGACAGGCGACAACCAAGGACCAGGCCCCGCAAGGGGCCTACGGCTTCTCCTCCAGACGCGGGAACAGCACCGCGCCCTTCGTCACCGTGGCACCCGGACGCAGCAGACCCCACGTGCCCGCGTCCTGCACGTGCTGGTCGGACAGCGCGCCCAGGGACTCCTCGGCGCCCAGCGACTCCCACAGCTTCTGCGAGGTGTCCGGCATGACCGGGTTCAGCAGGACCGCGACACCGCGCAGTGCCTCGGAGGCCGTGTACAGGATGGTCGCGAGGCGGGCCTTGCCCTCCGGCGACTCGTCCTTGGCGACCTTCCACGGCTCCTGCTCCGTGATGTAGCCGTTGACCTGCTTCACGAAGTCGAAGACCGCCAGGATGCCGCCCTGGAAGTCCAGCTCCTCGCCGATCTTCCGGTCGGCCGTGGTGACGGCCTTGACCAGGCCCTCCTGGACCGCCTGCTCGGCCTCGCCCGCGGCCGTGGCCTCGGGGAGCACGCCGCCGTAGTACTTGCCGACCATGGCCGCGAGGCGCGAGGCCAGGTTGCCGTAGTCGTTGGCGAGCTCGGAGGTGTAGCGGGCGGTGAAGTCCTCCCAGGAGAACGAGCCGTCACTGCCGTACGCGATGGCCCGCAGGAAGTACCAGCGGTAGGCGTCCACGCCGAAGTGCGAGGTCAGGTCCTGCGGCTTGATGCCCGTCAGATTCGACTTCGACATCTTCTCGCCGCCGACCATCAGCCAGCCGTTGGCGACGACCTTGCCGGGCAGCGGCAGACCCTGCGCCATCAGCATCGCCGGCCAGATGACCGAGTGGAAGCGCAGGATGTCCTTGCCGATCAGGTGCACGTTCGCCGGGAACGTACCGTCGAACTTCTCCTGGTTGGCGCCGTAGCCGACCGCCGTCGCGTAGTTGAGCAGCGCGTCGACCCACACGTAGATGACGTGCTTGTCGTCCCACGGGACCGGGACGCCCCAGTCGAACGTCGAGCGGGAGATCGACAGGTCCTGCAGGCCCTGCTTGACGAAGTTCACGATCTCGTTGCGCGCGGACTCCGGCTGGATGAAGCCGGGGTTGGCCGCGTAGAACTCCATCAGCTTCGGGCCGTACTCGCTGAGCTTGAAGAAGTAGTTCTCCTCCTTGAGGAGCTCCACCGGCTTCTTGTGGATCGGGCACAGCTTCGTGCCGTCCTCGGCCTCGATCAGGTCGCCGGGGAGCTTGTACTCCTCGCAGCCGACGCAGTACGGGCCTTCGTACCCGCCCTTGTAGATCTGGTCCTTGTCGTACAGGTCCTGCACGAACTCCTGCACACGGTCGGTGTGCCGCTTCTCCGTCGTACGGATGAAGTCGTCGTTCGCGATGTTCAGGTGCTCCCAGAGGGGCTTCCACGCCTCCTCGACGAGCTTGTCGCACCACGCCTGGGGCGTGACGTTGTTCGCCTCGGCCGTGCGCATGATCTTCTGACCGTGCTCGTCCGTGCCGGTGAGGTACCACACCTTCTCGCCGCGCTGACGGTGCCAGCGGGTGAGCACGTCGCCTGCGACGGTCGTGTAGGCGTGGCCCAGGTGAGGAGCGTCGTTGACGTAGTAAATGGGGGTCGACACGTAGAAACTCTTCACGTCGTCGCCCCCCTGCTTCTCTGATCCAGTGGCCGCCATGGTCGAAATCCTAACGGTCCGGGGGAGATCCACTCACACCCATAAACCCGGCGGGGGATGCGGAGAGCTTTGCGAAACATCTCTTCCGGTAGCAAAGACGCATCCTGGGAGGGAGTGGACACGCATGCACGAGGCAGGGGACATCACGATGCGGGTACTGGTCGCCGAGGACGAGGAGATCCTGGCGGAGCTGGTCGCGACCGGGCTGCGGCGGGCCGGATTCGCCGTCGACACGGTGTACAGCGGTGATGCCGCCCAGGCCTATCTGGGCCTGCACGACTACGACGTCGTCGTGCTGGACCGCGATCTGCCCCGGGTGCACGGCGACGACGTGGCCCGCGGACTGGTCGCCTCCGGCTCCCGGACCCGGATCCTGATGCTGACGGCCGCCGGGTCCATGGAGGACCGCGTCTCCGGGCTCGACCTGGGCGCCGACGACTACCTGGGCAAGCCGTTCGAGTTCCCCGAGCTCGTGTCGCGGGTCCGCGCCCTGCGGCGGCGCAGCGCCCGCCCCGTACCGCCGCAGCTGGTGCGGTACGGCATCCGGCTCGACACCGTCCGCCGCACCGCGAGCCGGGACGGCCGGGAGCTGGACCTCTCGCCGAAGGAGTTCACCGTGCTCCAGCTGCTGCTGGAGGCCGACGGCGGGACGGTCAGCGCGGAGGAGCTGCTGGAGCGTGCCTGGGACGCCAACGCCGACCCCTTCACCGGTGCGGTCCGCGTCTGCATGAGCAAGCTGCGCGGAAAGCTCGGGGAGCCCGCCGTCATCCGCACCGTGCAGGGCGTGGGGTACGCCCTGTGAAGCGCTGGGCCGGCGTGCCGCACGCCACGATCAGGACCCGGATCGCGCTCGTGTACGGGGGTGTCTTCCTGGTACTCGGTACGGCCCTGCTCGCCACGGTCAACCTCGCCTCCCGCGCCGGTACCGACTCGCAGGCCCGCGCCATCGCCCGCACCGCCGCGGTCGTCCAGCCCGGCTACGCGGTCAACGGCCCCCTCGTCACCCGGCGCAGCCTCGGGCCGCCGACCGTCTACGACCTCACCGACCACGTCAGCGACGCGGCCGGGCACCAGCTGCTCGTCTGGTCCGCGGCCGCCCTGCTGGTGATGACGGCGTGCGCGGTGGGTGTCGGATGGTGGACGGCCGGGCGGGTCCTGCGGCCCGTGCACGCCATGACCGCCAAGGCGCGCCGGCTCTCCGAGCACACGCTGCACGAGCGGATCGCCTCCAGCGGACCCGACGACGAGCTCAAGGAGCTGGGCGACACCTTGGACGCGCTGCTCGCCCGGCTGGAGAAGGCCTTCGACAGCCAGCGCCGTTTCATCGCCAACGCCTCGCACGAACTGCGCACCCCGCTGGCCACGCAGCGGGCGGCGATCCAGGTGGGTCTGGACGATCCGACGCCCGACGATCTCGTACGGACCCGGCAGACGCTGCTGGACAACAACCGGCGCAGCGAGCGCCTCATCGAGGGGCTGCTGGTGCTGGCGCGCAGCGAGCGGGGGCTGGCGCAGAGCGAGCGGGAGACCGTGGACCTGGACCGGGTGGTGGCCGAGGAGTCGGGCCGGCATCCGGGGGTGGCGCTCGACACCGAGCGCTGCGCGGTGCGCGGGAACCGGCTGCTGCTGGCTCAGCTGGTGGCCAATCTGCTGGCCAACGCGGTGACGTACAACGTCCCCGGCGGGAGCGTGGCGGTGTCCTTGGCCCGTGCCGGCGGCGGGGCGCTGCTGGAGGTGCGCAACACCGGTCCGGTGGTGGACGCGGCGGACATTCCCGGCCTGTTCGAGCCGTTCCGGCGGGGTGAGGGCAAGGACCGGATGGGGCGGGGCTCGGGGCTCGGGCTCTCGATCGTGCGCTCCATAGCGGTGGCGCACGGCGGTACGGTCACGGCGGTGCCGGGCCCGGAGGGCGGGCTCGCCGTGACCGTACGCCTGCCGCTGGATCAGGTGGTGGCGGCGACCCAGGCGGGCAGTGCGGCCAGCACCTCGCGGTAGAACGCGGCGTCCGCGACCTCGCGGGGCGCGGGGCCGGCGTGGAAGAAGCCGGCGTTCGGGGCGTCCAGCTTCCGCAGGAAGTCGAAGCCCTTCGACTCCTCGTCACCGAACGCGACGAACTGGAAGAACAGAGGCAGCCGAGCCGCCTCGTTGAGCGCCTGGCGGGCGGCCTGCTTGACGTCCGGCGGACCGTCCGTCTGGAAGATCACCAGCGCCGGGCCGGTGGCTCCGGACTTCTCGTAGTGGGCGACGACCTCTTCGACGGCGCGGTGGTAGTTCGTCCGGCCGAGGCGGCCGAGGCCCGCGTTCAGCTCGTCGATCCGGCCCTCGTGACCTTCCAGCTCCACCGTGCCGGTGCCGTCGATGTCGGTCGAGAAGAAGACGACCTGGACGGTGGCGCTCTCGTCGAGGTGCGCGGCGAGGGCGAGCGTGCGGTCGCCCAGGTGCTGGGCGCTGCCGTCCTTGTAGAACGGCCGCATGGAGCCGGAACGGTCGAGCACCAGGTAGACGGTGGCGCGCAGTCCGGTGAGTCCGTGCGCCTTCAGCCCGGCCTGCGCCGCCTTGTACGGGGCGACGAGCTCGGGCGCGCGGGCCTTGACCTTGGCGAGGGTGAGCGCGGGCTTGCCGGCGGGGGCCTCCGCGGCGACCGGTTCGGGTGCGGCGAGCGGCGCGGCGGTAACCGGTTCGGGCTCCGGGAGCGGCGCGGCCACGACCGGCTCGGGCTCGGGGGTGGCCTCGGCCGCGACCGGCTCGGGCTCCGGGAGCGGCTCCGGTTCGGGTTCCGGGTCCATGTCGATGGTGATCGGCTCGGGCTCGGCGGCGGCTGCGACCGTCTCGATCTCGGCTGCCGCCGCGACGGTCTCCGGCGCGGCGGCGGGGGTGACGGTTCCGGGTGCCGTGACGGCTTCGGGTTCGGCGGCGGGGGCCTCGGCCGGGGTCTCCTCGGCAGGCGCCTCGATCACCGCGACGGGGGCTTCCGCCGGGGTCTCCACGACCTCGGCTTCTGCTTCCGCCCCGGCCGTTGCTGCCTCGGCCTCGGCCACGACCTCGGCTTCCGCCGCGGCCTCCGGCGCAAGCGGCTCCACGACTTCAGCGGCCTCGGAGGGCTCAGCGGTCTCGGCCGGCGCCGCGACCTCCGCGGGCTTCGCGGCCTCGGCGGGCTCGGCGGCCTTCGTCCGGGACCCGGACCCCTGCGACGGAACCGTGGGAACGGTCTTGGGGGCGGGCGCGGCGGCCTTGTCGAAGGCAGCGGCGACGAGGTCGGCCGCCGCTCCGCCGTCGTCCGCGGTGGACCGGGACGCGGGGGCCGGCACCGACGCCTTGACGGCCGGAGCGGGTTCGGCCGCCGGCTCGTCCACCGCCACCGGCTCCGGGGCCAGGGTGCGCTCGCCCTGAGGCGGGACCGTGGCCGTCGTCGGCTCGTCCTGCTCCGTGCGGTCACGGCCGAACACCTTGCGCAGCAAGCTCCGAATGCCCATGGGCGAGGCCTTTCGCATGAGTTGGGTGCGATGAATGTCCGTACTGCGGGAATTGATCCCTGGCCAGGGCGGATACGTAAGGTTAGCGGCCGGATCCGGCCCTTCGGTGGCACGGCCCGCCTGTGGGACAACTGAGCCGCAACCGATCCCGGACCGAGTCCTCGGGCTGTCCGGCCCGGGCCGGGGCGGCTGTGGTGAAGGACCGGTGCCGGTCCTTCACCTGTACCTGTCACCTGTCCCTGGGGGGTGACGACTTGTGCCGGTCCCGCGCGTGTCCACCGCATTAGAGTCGGACCCATGGTTTCCGGTGAGGCGCCACAGGCGGCAGGCAGCGTTCGGGTTGATGTCTGGATCTGGTCGGTCCGGCTCACGAAGACCCGTGCGCAGGCAGCGGCCGCCTGCCGCGCGGGTCATGTGAAGGTCGCCGGTGAGCGGGCCAAGCCCGCCCAGGCGTTGCGCGTCGGCGACGAGGTGAGGCTGCGGCACGACGGCCGGGACCGGGTCGTCGTCGTGTCGAAGATCGTGAAGAAGCGGGTCGGGGCACCCGTGGCCGCGGAGTGCTTCGTCGACAACAGCCCTCCCCCGCCGCCGCGCGAGGCGGCGATCCAGGTTCCCGTACGGGACCGGGGCGCGGGCAGGCCGACGAAGCGGGACCGGCGCGAGATGGACCGGCTGCGGGGCGCGGGTCCCGAGCCCTCGGAGTGACGGTGGTCGAGCCTTCCGGTTGACGGTTCCCGGGCCCTCCGAGTGGCGGGCGCGGCGTGTGGGCCTACGGCCGGGGTGAGGCGATGGCCCGGGCCGCCGCGACCTCCTGGCGCAGCGGGGCGAGTACGCCGTCGTCGTCGCCCGGGAGTTCGGCGCGCACCTCCACGAGGACCTCGCTCGCCCGTATCCCGTCCGCCAGTTCGACGAGCTGACGCCGCACCACGGCCACTTCCTCCGGTTCCGGTTCCGGGGCCCCGTGGTTGACGCGTACGCGGGCTGCCGTCGTGGCGTCCACGATGCGTTCCACGGCGACGACGAGCGGCCACCAGGCGGCGGCGCGGGTGCCGGTGGGGGGCGGCTCGGTCAGGGCGCGCTGGAACTCGGAGCGTACGGAGGACAGATCGCGGTAGATGCGGCGGCGGACCCGGACCCGCTCGGCCCGGTCGCCGTCACCGCCCGGCTCGAACGCGTACGCGACGTAGTCCGCGATGTCCGTGACCGCGTCGGCCAGCCGGTGGCCGATCCGGGTGTGCCAGCTCTCCGGCCACAGCAGATATCCGGCCACCAGCACGATGGCGCAGCCGATCAGGCTGTCCAGGAAACGCGGCCAGACCAGGTGCACGCCCTGGTGGTTCAGCAGATCGGACAGCAGCAGGATGACCGGGGTGACGGCCGCGGTCTGGAAGGCGTACCCCTTCGCCGTGAGCGCGGGGATCAGAGCGGCGAGCAGCGCCATCACCGGTACGTCCCACCAGCCGATCGGCACCTCCGCCAGCACCGGCGCCGCGATGACGAGTCCCGCGGCCGTGCCCACGGAACGCAGCACGGCGCGGGAGAACACCGAGCCGAAGTCGGGCTTGAGGACGAAGGTGACGGTCAGCGCCACCCAGTAGGAGCGCGGCACGTCGACCAGCGAGGTCAGCGCCTGGGCCAGCCCGATGCAGAGCGCGAGGCGCAGTCCGTACCGCCACGAGGGTCCGGACAGCAGGACGTTGCGGGTGGCGCGGCGGACGCGTACCCCGAGCGCGGCGGGCCGGCCCAGCCGGTCGTCGACGTTGTACGGATCGGGTTCGGCCTTGTGGACGACCGCGAAGGCGTGGCGCAGTGCGCTGTCGACCGCCCGGGTGGCGGGCGAGTCCGGGGCGGGCAGGTCGGGTTCGGCGCCGGTGGTGCGGCCCTGGGCCACGTCCGCGGCCAGGGCCCGCACCGCTTCAGGGATCGCCTCGGGCAGCCGGAGCCGCCGCACGTGGACGGCGGGAGCCGCCTCGACCAGTGGGATGACGACGTTCAGCTGGGACAGCATCCGCACCATCGCGCCGCTGCGGCCGTGGTAGCGGGCGCGGCGCGCGAGGATCAGGTCGTAGGAGGTGTTGAGGGATTCCGTGACGGCCTGTCGCTTCTCCTCGTAGGCGTCGGTGCCCGCGGCGGCGAGCAGGTCGGCGACCGCGCGATAGGTGCCCGTGACAGCGACCCGTTCCGGCAGCTTCCGCCGCAACGGCCAGGCCAGCAGGGTCAGGGCGAGGACGAACAGCCCGCCCAGCGTCAGCAGGAGCGGCGCCACCCACCACGGGTCCGGCATCGGAAGTCCGGCGCCCACCACGGAGTTGAGCAGGAGCAGCAGACCCGACACGGAGGCGACGGCGCCGATCGTCGACATCATCCCGGAGGCCAGGCCGATGAGGGTGAGCACCGCGACGGCGGCCCAGCCGGTCCCGTACACGAGCGTGCCGATCATGATGCCGAGGGCGCCGAACAGCTGCGGCACGGCGATGTTGAGGATGCGCATCCGGTACGCGTCGGCGGTGTCGCCGATCACGCCGGACAGGGCGCCCATGGAGGCCAGCGCCCCGTACACCGGCCGGTCGACGGCGAATCCGACGGCGAGCGGCGCGGCGAGCGCCACGGAGGCGCGGGCGACGGCGGCCCACGGGATGGGGGTGGGCTGCGGACGCAGGCCGTAGCGGAGCCAGACGGGCGGCATGGCCCGCCGCTGGGCCGGGGTGGGGCGGACGGTGGAGCCGGCGGCCGTCACCGGTGGCGCGACGCCCCCGAGCCGGCTGCCGAGGCCACCGGGGCCGCCGGCTTCGGTGCCGTCGTCCCCGCCCGCGCCGTCGTCCTTCGCGCCCGCGTCGGCTCCGGTGCCTTTCAACGCGCCCCCTTCACCGTTCGGCGGTCAGCTTCGATACCGCTCGGCCTCGTCGGCCGGGCGGGCCCGTTCCGGTGAGGGGTCCTCGCCGGACCCGCTCAACGCACGGCGCTGCCGCGGCAGGTGTCGGCACCGGTCGAGCCCGGTCTCCACGGTACGCAGTCGTGCCCGCCCGTCGGCGGCGAGGCCGGGTTCCGGGGCGGCGCGGCCGAGCGGACGTCTCGGACGGACCCCTTTCGACGGCGGTCGGTGAGCGGGCGGGGGCCGTCTCCGGCGGAGCCCGCTCACGGGACCGGGCGGAGCCCGCTCACGGGACCCTCTCGGCGGTGTCCGCGAGCGGGCGGGCTTCGTCCCTCCCGGAGCCCTCTCAAGGGTCCTCTCAACGGTGTCTTCTCACCGGAGCCCTCTCACCGGTGTCCGTGGTCCCGCAGCACGATGACGGTCTTGCCGCGCGCGCCGCCGGTGCGGTTGCGGTCCAGGGCCTGGGGGGCCTTCTCCAGGGGGAGCTCGATGTCGACGGGGACGCGCAGGATGCCGTCCGCGGCGCCCGCGGCCAGCACGTCGAGCAGGACCGGGCTCGGATCGAGGCGGAAGTCGATGCCCCGCACCCTGCCGGGGAGCCGCGCCGCGGCCGCGACGGCGCGGGTGGAGAGCGCGATGGCGCCCGGCCGGAGCGCCTCCGCGTGGGCGGCGAACGCCTCGGGGCTCGCGGAGGCCAGGTCCGCCAGCGCGTCGATGCCGTCCGGGCAGGCCGCCCGTATCGCGTCGGCAGCCGGACCCTCCGTGACGTCGATCGTGGCGGCGGCGCCCAAGGAACCCATCCTGGACCGCTCGTTGCCGCGCACCGCCGCGATCACGCGCACGTCCCGGGCCTTGGCGAGCTGGGTCAGACAGCTGCCGACACCGCCCGCCGCACCGACGACCAGCAGGCTCTCGTGGCCGCGCAGCTCCACCGCCTCCAGGATCTGGGCGGCGGCCATCCCGGCGGACGGCAGCGCGGCCGCGATGCGGGAGTCGAGGCCGCGCGGGACGAGGGCGATGGCGGAGTCCTGCGGCACGCAGACGTAGTCGCAGTACGTCCCCGCACCGGCCGCCGGACCGCCGGACCGGCCGAAGACGTGGTCGCCGACCCGGAAGCGGTTGTCGCCGCTGCCGATCATGTCCACCCGGCCCGCGTAGTCCGCGCCGACGACCAGCGGGAAGGTCTGGGGCGCGAGGCCGTCCAGGGTGCCGTCCGTGAGCTGCCAGTCGTGCGGGTTGACCGAGGCGTACTCGATCCTGATCCTTACCTCGCCGGGTCCCGGCTCCGGCTTGGGGACCTCGACCAGGCTGGGATCGGACCGGAACGTGCTGACGGCGATGGCGCGCATACGGAAGACCTCCCAGTAGCCCCCGGCAGTCACCCCCTCCACTCTTCCCCGGCCCGCCTGAGCCCGCACCTCGGCGTGTGCGGGCCCGGGATTCCGGCCGCCGACCCGTCCGGATCTCAGCCCCCGTCGTGCAGTTCCAGGGCGACGAGGAGCGCCCGGTGGTCGGTGGCGGCGAGGCGCAGGAAGCGGGCCGAGCGGACCGAGAACTCCTCGCTGACCAGCACATGGTCGATCTGGGTGCGCAGCGGCGTGGCGCGGTCGGCGGGCCAGGAGTACGTGCGGGAGGAGCCGGCGAGGCGGGCGCTGTCGTGCAGGGCGCCCGCGTCCAGGACGGCCCGGAAGGCGGCATGGTCCTGGGAGGCGTTGAAGTCGCCCGCCACGACGGCGGGCCGTTCCCGGACGGCGGCGGCGAGGTCGCGGATCCGGCCGAGTTCGCGGCGCCAGACGGACACCCCGCCGGGGACCGGTGGCATGGGGTGCGCGAGCTGGAGCCGCACCTCCCGGCCCGCGACGACGGCGACCGCGCCCGGCATCGCCATCGTGCCCCCGACCCGGCCCGCCGGCCGCAGCGGGAGCCTGCTGAGGATCGCCGAGCCGAGCGAACCGTCGAGCCGTACGACGTCGCGGTACGGGTACGAGGCGGCCGGGACACGGGCCGCGAGGGCGTCCGCGCACGCGAAGTCGCACTCCTGGACGAAGACCACATCGGGCCGTTCGCGGCGGACCGTCGTGATCAGCGCGTCCGTCGCGCCACCGAACTCCACGTTGGAGGTGAGGACGTCCAGCCGGGCCGCCACCGGACCGTGGGCGCCCGTGCTGCCGGGGCCGTACGGGCGCACGAACCACACGGTCATCGCGAGCGCCACCGCCGCCCACACCAGGCCGCCGCGCCACCGGGCCAGTGCGGCCAGGCCGAGACCGGCGGCTCCGGGCACCAGGAGCCAGGGCAGGAAGGCCAGGGCCTGCGGGACGGGCGTCGGGCCGTCGGCGTCGGCGGCCCGGAAACCGATCACGAGGCTCACGCCGGTGAGAAGGAGCGCGGCCGCGCCGAGCGGGACGTTTCTCGGGACGGCGGCCCTCTCGTGCCCCGGACGCCGGGACAGCGGTCCCCTCATGCCCCGGACGGTACCGGCAGCACCCGCTGGGCCCAGATCCGTGCCGCCACCGCGCACACGGCCACGGCGAGGCCGGTACCGAAGACGATCCACACCGTGGTGCGCAACGAACCCGTCAGCGCGTCGTACACCGCCGCCGCCCCGTCGGTCTCGCTGCCGGGCACCTCGGCCAGCACCCGGTTGCGGGCCAGCGCGATCGCCCCGCGCAGCACCAGCGCGCCGAGGGCGAACCCGGCCCCGGCGACGGCGGTCGCGGCGAGCGCGGCCAGGACCGAGCCGCGACGGCCGGGCCCGCCGCGCACCCAGGCCAGGACGATGGCGAGCAGGGCGAACACGAGCGTGCCGACCGCCGGCCACACACTGGCGGCCCGCAGCCACCGGAAGCTCTGGCGCATCTGGTCGGCGCGGTCGGCGGAGATGATCCGGATGTCGGTGTGCTGGACGGGGATCTGGTCGGCGAACGGCACCCCGTTGTCCACCAGGTTCTGCTTCACCTTCTCCGTCACGGGCGCCAGATCGATGGTGACGCTCTCGCCGCTGTCGCCGTCCAGTGCCGCGGTGACGGCCTCGTGGGCGGTGCGGTTGGCGGCGTTCCAGGCGGCCTGGAACGCCTCGGTGGTGGTGAAGGACTGCACGGCCTGGTGGAGGAAGTCGCGGACGGTGTCCTGGAGCGGGCCGACGTCGATCTGCTTCATCGCCTCGTCGGTGATCAGGTCGGCGACGGTGTTCTGCACATCGGGATCGGAGGCGAGCGGCGCGACCGCGGCCACATAGCGGTCGGTGTCGTCGATCTCCAGATCCACCCAGGCGGAGAGCGCGCTCAACGGCACCAGGACGGCGAGCAGCACCAGGAATGCCACCGAGAGAGCCGCAGAGAAGTAGGTCCGCACCTCACCAGGGAACCGCGGATGCGGGCGCCGCGCCCCGGGCCGTAGGCCATCCGAGTTGCCGGGGACGACGGCCGGGTGTGCCCTTGAAGAGAAAGCGGGGGCGACGGAAGGAGCTCGCTGCCATGGCCGCACACGCTTCGGTGCAGGCACGCGGAACACATGCGCGTGCCCGGCGCCATTCCACGCTCAGCTGGGCCGTGCCCGTCACGCTCGGCGTGATCCTCGGCTGGTACGCGACATCCATCGTCCGCGGCGGCGGTGTGCTGACCGGCACCCAGCTCGCGCTCGGACTGGTCTCCGGCGCCGTGCTCGCGGCGCTCTGCTTCGGTCTGGGCCGGGTGCAGAAGCGCCTGCCTGCCGAGCTCGCGGCAGCCTCTTACGGGGCGCTGTTCGGCGGTTCGATCGGCTTCCTCTACAGCCTGTCCGACAAGAGCGTGCTGGCCGCGTCGGTGCTGGGCCTGCTGACCGGGGCCGCGATGCTGCTGGCCGCGTTCTACGTCTTCTACACGCGGAAGAACTGACGCTCGCCCGGCATGGAGCGCCGAGGCTCTCCGCAACGGAGCCCTGCGCCCCGGCCGGGACGCGCGTCCCGCTGGGCACACGCTGGACGGGCTCCCCACACGCCGGACGGGCCCGCGCCTCGGCGGCGCGGGCCCGTCCGGCGTGTCTGCGCCGTGGTCGTGGTCAGTCGCGGACCACGGTCACCGGGCACGCGGCGTGCTGGGTGACGTGCAGGCTCACCGAGCCGAGCAGGGTGGCCTTGAAGCCGCTGTACCCGCGCGCGCCCACGACCAGCAGATTCGCGCCCTGGGCCCGGTCGAGCAGGGCCTGCGCCGGGTTGCCGATCACCACGACCTTGCTGACCGCCGCGGCACCCGAGGCTCCGAGGGCCTCCTCCAGCGTCTCGGTGAGGGACACGGTGGCCAGCGCCTGCGGGTCGAAGTCCTCCGGCAGGCCCGGCATCATGGACGCCCAGCTGGTCGCGGGGTACTCCCAGCTGTTGACGGCCTCCACCGTGTCGCCGGTCAGCTCCGCCTGGCGTACGGCCCAGTGCAGTGCCTTGACCGACGCTTCGGAGCCGTCAACGCCCACCACGATCCTGCCCATGTCTGCCTCCAGCTCGGTTCCGTTTGGTCAAGCGGACGCGTCGTACGGAATCCCCGCACGACGCACCTTCTCCCGCAACTGTAGTCAAACCGGACGAAAGGAAAGTCTCCGGGGTGGTCAGTCGAAGCGGTCAGTCGAAGCGGAGGTCGGCCAGCTGCCGCTCGAAGGGGACCACCTCGTCGTCCAGGCCGAGGGACCTGGAGGCCCCGGAGACCGCCCGGCCGCCCGTGATCGCCTGCGCGAGCTCGCCGCCCGCACGCCGGATCCGGGCCGGCAGGCCCTCGGTGTACTCGTCGCCCGACGAACCCCAGTCCTCCGACGCCGCGTACACCGACGTCGGCAGCGTGACGGCCCGCAGGTAGGCGAAGAGCGGACGCATGGCGTGCTCCAGGACCAGCGAGTGCCGGGCGGTGCCGCCGGTCGCCGCGACGACGACCGGCTTGCCGGTCAGCGCGGTGTTCTCGACGAGGTCGAAGAACGACTTGAACAGGCCGCTGTACGAGGCGGTGAAGACCGGGGTGACGGCGATCAGGCCGTCGGCCCCCGTCACCGCGCCGATGGCTTCCTCCAGCCTGGCCGACGGGAACCCGGACACCAGGTTGCCCGCGATGTCGACGGCCAGGTCGCGCAGTTCGATCACCCGGACCTCGACCGGGCGGTCCTGCTCGGCGTCCAGCCGCTCCCGGGTGGCCGCGACCAGCCGGTCGGCCAGCAGCCTGGTCGACGAGGGGCTGCTCAGTCCGGCCGAGACGGCGACGATCCTCAGCGGTTCGGTGGCGAACACGGTGTCAGCTCTCCTTCGCGTCGGTGGCGGCGGCGACGGCCGGGTGCAGGGGCGCCGACTCGGGCACCCCGGCGGGCCGCAGGTTGGCGAACTCCTTGCGCAGCACGGGCACGACCTCCTCGCCGAGGATGTCGAGCTGCTCCAGGACGGTCTTGAGCGGCAGTCCCGCGTGGTCCATCAGGAACAGCTGGCGCTGGTAGTCGCCGACGGCGTCCCGGAAGGACAGCGTCCGCTCGATGACCTCCTGCGGGGAGCCGACGGTCAGCGGCGTCTGCTGGGTGAAGTCCTCCATCGACGGCCCGTGTCCGTAGACCGGCGCGTTGTCGAAGTACGGGCGGAACTCCCGTACCGCGTCCTGCGAGTTCTTGCGCATGAACACCTGGCCGCCCAGGCCCACGATGGCCTGCTCGGCGGTGCCGTGGCCGTAGTGGGCGTAGCGCTGCCGGTAGAGGTTCACCATCTTCTTCGTGTGCTCGATGGGCCAGAAGATGTTGTTGTGGAAGAAGCCGTCGCCGTAGTACGCGGCCTGCTCGGCGATCTCCGGGGAGCGGATGGACCCGTGCCAGACGAACGGCGGCACGCCGTCCAGCGGGCGCGGCGTCGCGGTGAAGGACTGCAGCGGCGTACGGAACTTCCCCTCCCAGTCCACGACGTCCTCGCGCCACAGCTTGTGCAGCAGGGCGTAGTTCTCGATGGCGAGCGGGATGCCCTGGCGGATGTCCTTGCCGAACCAGGGGTAGACCGGCCCGGTGTTGCCGCGTCCCATCATCAGGTCGACGCGGCCGTCGGCGAGGTGCTGGAGCGTGGCGTAGTCCTCGGCGATCTTCACCGGGTCGTTGGTGGTGATCAGGGTCGTCGAGGTGGACAGGATGATGCGCTCGGTGCGGGCCGCGATGTAGCCGAGGGTGGTCGTCGGGGAGGACGGGACGAACGGCGGGTTGTGGTGCTCGCCGGTCGCGAAGACGTCGAGGCCGACCTCCTCGGCCTTCCGTGCGATGGCGACGGTGGCCTTGATCCGCTCGTTCTCGGTCGGCGTCGTGCCGGTCGTCGGGTCGGTGGTGATGTCCCCGACGGTGAAGATCCCGAACTGCATGGCGCCCGCCTCCAGGTGATCGCTTCAGGTGGTTGAACGTTGAACTAACTGAACACACCCTACAACGGAGCACCCCGCTTCCCTATTCCGCGGTCGGCCGCCTCCCCGTTTCCGCAGCCGGGCGCGGGCCGTGCCGCGGCCGGACAGGGACCCTGTTCCACGGCCGGCCGGCACCCCGAAGGGTGCCGGCCGGCCGCGGCTGCGTCCCGTACGGGACGGGTCTTGCCTACGGAGTCACGATGGGGAAGGACGTGTCGGCCTCGGCGAGCACGGAGAACAGTTCGTCCAGCACCGCCGGGTCCCCCTCCGTCCGCACACCTTCGAGCCCGCGCCCGGCGAACACGCCGAGCAGCTGTGGCTTGGTCAGTGTGAGGGTGAGGCCGGCCGGGGTCCTGGCCGGGGAGGTGTCCGTGGTGGCGCGCTGGGTCAGGGCCCCGTTGTGCAGGGTGAGGCGGTGGCGGGTGTGCTGGTCGGTCAGGTCCAGGTCGATGACCAGGTCCTTGTCCCAGGAGCGCGGCCCGTCGACCCGTACCGCGATCGAGTCGACCAGTTGTTCGACGGTGAGGGCCATCGCCACCTCGGGGTTGGCGGGGTCCAGGAGGTTGGTGTCCGGGCCCTCCTCCAGCTCCATGGCGCCCATCAGGTAGAAGTTCCGCCAGGTGCCGTTCTCCGAGCCGTGCCCGAGCCTGCGGTAGACGGCGGCCAGATCGGAGCGGGCCTGCCGGTCGGAGCCGTCGGCGAAGACCACGTGGTTCAGGAGTGTCGCGGCGAACCGCAGATCGCCCTGCTCCACGTACTTCGCGGCCTTGCCGACCACCTCGTCCGCGCCGCCCATGCACTCCACGTACCGAACCGCCGCCGCGACCGGCGGGTGCTCCCAGAGGTGGGCCGGGTTGCCGTCGAACCAGCCGAGGTAGCGCTGGTAGATCGCCTTCACGTTGTGGCTGAGCGATCCGTAGTAGCCGCGCGCGTGCCAGGAGTTCTCCAGTGCGGGCGGCAGCTCGATCTCCTCCGCGATCTCGGGACCCGTCAGGCCGGCGTTGAGCAGCCGCAGTGTCTGGTCGTGCATGTACGCGTACAGATCGCGCTGGACGGCCAGGAACTCCACCACGTTCCCGGCGCCCCAGGTCGGCCAGTGGTGTGAGGCGAAGGCGACGTCCATCGAGTCGCCGAAGAGCTCGATCGCCTCGTCCAGGTAGTGCGACCAGATCCGCGAGTCGCGTACGACCGCGCCGCGCAGCGTCAGGATGTTGTGCATGTTGTGGGTGGCGTTCTCGGCCAGGCACAGCGCGCGGCGGTCCGGGAAGAGGAAGTTCATCTCGGCCGGGGCCTCGGTGCCGGGCGTGATCTGGAAGACGATCCGTACGCCGTCGACCGTCTCCTCCTGGCCCGTACGGGTGATGTCCACGGTCGGCGGGATGAGCGTGATCGTCCCGGTGGAGGTGGTCATGCCGAGCCCGGCGCCGAGCTGCCCGTCCGGCGCCTTGTCGATCCGGTCGCCGTACATGTACACGGCGCGCCGGGTCATGGCGTTCCCGGCGTACACGTTCTCGCTGACCGCGTGCTCCAGGAACCCGGTGGGGGCCAGGATCGGAAGGCCGTCCTCCTCGCCCTCGGCCAGCACCCCGCGCGAGCCGCCGAAGTGGTCGGCGTGCGAGTGCGTGTAGATCATCCCGGTGACGCGCCGGTCCCCGCGTTCGCGCCGGTACAGGGCGAGTGCCGCGGCGGCGGTCTCGGCGGACAGCAGCGGATCGATGACGATCACACCCGCGTCGCCCTCGACCAGCGTCATGTTCGAGAGGTCGAGCCCGCGCACCTGGTAGATGCCCTCGGCCACCTCGTACAGCCCCTGCCGGGAACAGAGCTGCGCCTGCCGCCAGAGGCTGGGGTGCGCGGTGTCCGGGCAGTCGCCGTCCAGGAACGCGTACGCGTCGTTGTCCCAGACGACGCGGCCGTCGCCGCCCTTCACCACAGCGGGTTCGAGCGCGGCGACGAACCCGCGGTCGGCGTTCTCGAAATCGGTCGTGTCATGGAACGGAAGTTCGCTCATGACAACTCAGTAGAACCCAATCGGGTTATCTATGCATTTCATCCCATTTTCTATGAATGGGGTGTCGGCCGGTGCGTACGCTGAACCGGTACGGAGGCCACCCGAGCCCCGGGCGGACGGAGGCGGACATCGGAACCGGAGCGGGAAGCGGTGGCGGAACCGGCCTCGACCGTGCGGCGGACCGGGAGTCCGGGGCCGGGAGCGCGCTGTTCTTGCTGGCCGAAGACGTGCCGCCCGACCTGCCGGCCGCGGTCGAGGCTCGCTACGGCCGGGCTTCGCAGGGGAGCGGCGTTACCTGTCGTGGCTTCTCCTGCGTACCGGTGAACGGGGCGACCCGGCGCTCATTCGGCTGCTGGGTGCAAGCGAGGGCGACAGTGGCGGGATCTGCTGTACACGGCGGTGCAGCGCGAACTTCGGCTCCCGGCCGCCGAGTTGCACCGGCTTGCCAGGGCTCTCGGTGAAGCGGAACCTCTCGTGGACGCGATGGGCCTGTCCGGTGACCTCGGCGTCGCCCCTTCCTCGGCGGCCTGCTCGACAGCAAGGCCTTGGGAGGGCGCGCGGCTCTGGCGCTGGGAAGGCTCGGAGCGCGCGAGTGGACGGTGCCCGTCGCGAGGCGGTTGCCCGGCACCACGGGACATCGTGGCCCTGGAACTGCTGGACGACCCCGGCCGTATGACGGAAAGGGCCTCGACGACTGGCCGGGTACGGACCACTTCCAGGTTCGGCGATCCCTCACCTCCTCAGTGCGCTGTCCTGCTCCTGTCGAGGGCGGAGGACAACCGGGGGCCGGAGGAAGGGTGGAGCACGGCGTTCAACGAGGTGCTGGCCGGGACGGCATGCCCCGTCCCGCAGGCGTAGTCGCCGAGGGCCGGGTCCCGCGCCGTCGAGGACCTGGACGGGTGCTTGTTCGTGCTCTTCCGGCGCGGATGGCCGAACTCCTGGCGGTGGCGGAAAGTCCTCGCGCCCACGCCCCGGCGCCCCGCTAAACTCGGCCCATGACCTCCGTACCGTGCCGGAACGGGTGGCGCTCCTCCTAGGAGCGGCCACCTCTTCAGCGCGGGACCAGGGCCGTTCGTCACGGACGGCCCTTTTTCTCTGCCTCTTCCGGTACGGGCTCCGAGCCCGGCGGGGGCCGTCCTCCACGCACCCACCATCGCGAGGAGAGACCAGCCATGACCACGACGCACCCCGCCCCCACCGTCACGCTCGACGACCGGATCCGGGCGGACCCCGCCGCCTTCCGCGTCCTGACCGGCGACCGGCCCACCGGGGCGCTCCACCTCGGGCACTACTTCGGCACCCTCCACAACCGGGTGCGGCTCCAGGACCTCGGGGTGGAGGTGTTCGTCCTCGTCGCCGACTACCAGGTGCTCACCGACCGCGACGTGGCCGAGCGGCTCACCCCGGTCATGGAGGGACTGCTGCTGGACTATCTGGCCGTCGGCATCGACCCGGAACGTTCGGTGATCTTCAACCACAGCGCGGTACCCGCGCTCAACCAGCTGATGCTGCCGTTCCTGAGCCTGGTCTCCGTCGCCGAACTGGGCCGCAACCCCACCGTCAAGGACGAGATCGCGCACTCCCGGCAGGCCGCGGTCAGCGGTCTGATGTTCACCTACCCGGTCCACCAGGCGGCCGACATCCTGTTCTGCAAGGGCAATCTGGTGCCGGTCGGGCAGGACCAGGTGCCCCATCTCGAACTGACCCGGACCGTCGCCCGGCGGTTCAACGAGCGCTACGGACCACTGTTCCCGGAACCCGAGGCGCTGCTCTCCGCCGCGCCTCTGCTGCTCGGCACCGACGGCACCAAGATGAGCAAGAGCCGCGCCAACTCCGTGGCGCTGAGCGCCGACGAGGACACGACCGCCCGCCTGATCAAGGGCGCGACGACGGACGCCGAGCGGCACATCACGTACGACCCCGAGGGGCGGCCCGGGGTGTCCGGACTGGTGCGGCTCGCCGCGCTCTGTCTCGACCGGGACCCGCACGACGTGGCCGAGGCGATCGGGGGCGGGGGTGCGGCGGCTCTCAAGCGGACCGTGACCGACGCGGTCAACAGCCGGATGGCGCCGATGCGGGCCCGACGGGCGGAGTACGCGCGGGACATGGGCTACGTCCGGTCCGTGCTGCGGGCCGGCAACGAGCGCGCCAACGCCATCGCCGACGCGACGCTCGCAGAGGTGCGGGAAGCGATGGGGGGCCTGCGCTAGCGGTGGTCCTCCGGCGGCCGGCCGTCGCGGGCCACCACGTCCAGGATCAGCGCCGCGATGTTCCACGCGTCGTCCGCGCCGCTGTGGTGCCGGCCCTCCAGCGGGAGTCCCGCGATCCGGAGGGCCTGCGCCATGCCGGGGCGCCTGCGCAGACCGTGGGCGGTGGTGAAGGGGATCTTGGCGTTCGTGTGGCGGCGGCCGAAGGGGTACGGGGTGCCGGTCGCCCGGCACTGGCGGATGAACTGGTTGCGGTCGTAGTCGCCCCAGCTCGCCCAGGGGCGGGCACCGGCCCGGTGCTCGGCCGCCAGCAGCCGGCAGGCGTCGGCGAAGGCGAGCCCGGTGTCCACCTCGGCCTGGGTGAGGCCCGTCAGCTCGGTGCAGAACGCGCTGACCGAGGAGCGGGCCGGGCGGACCAGGATGCGGTGGCGGGCGAGGCGCTCGCGGGCGCGCAGGTCGACGACCGTCAGCCCGATCTCGATGATCTCGCTCACCGCCCCCGGCGGCGGCTGCCCGTCCCAGCAGGTCGCCTCGATGTCGACGACGTTGAGGAGGTGCGGCTCCGGTCCGATGTCCATGGGGGGCAGGGTAGGAGGCCGGGGCGGACCGGGCATCCGGATATCGAGGGTGCGCCCCGCCCGACGTCAGTACCGGGTCAACGAACCGCGTCTGCGCAGGAGTTCCGCCAGGCCCCGCCGGGTCGCCGCGATGACCACCCGGTCGGTGGACTGGAGGACGTAGCCCGGGTGCAGGTTCCAGACCAGCCCGCCCGGACGGGACTCGGTGCCGCCGCCCGTTCCCGGCGCGGCCAGGTCCGGCCGCCGGTCGGCCGGCGGGGCCGTGTCCAGGGCGAGGACCCGCCAGGCCCCGGCCCGGAACGCCTGCTCCACCGTCCGGCCCTCCAACTGCGGGTGCCCGGCGACCTCGACCGCGGCGAACAGCATCACCTTCCGTTCGACCGGCACCGCCCCGAGGATCTGCCGCCCCATCATGGCGACGGCGAACGAGGGCGCCGCCAGATGCGAGACCGACCGGGAGCGGGTCAGCGCCTGCGGGTGGGCGGTGCGCAGGGTGCGGTAGACGGCGGTGGCGAACTCGTCGTCGAAGAGCCGCAGCGTCACCCGCAGATCCGGCTTGACCGAGCGGGCGTACAGCGCGGCCTCCAGATTCGTGGTGTCGATGCTCGTCAGGGCGAGCAGCGCGCGGGAGCGCCGGATCTTCGCGGCCTCCAGGACGCCCTCCTGCGTGACGTCCCCGATGACCACCGGCACGTGGAGCCGCCGCGCCACCGGGATGCCGCGGGCGTCCGGGTCGTCCTCCACGCACACCACGGGGATGCCGAGCTCGCGGAGCTGGACGAGGACACGCGTACCGATCTTGCCGAGCCCGAGCAGCACCACGTGCCCGGACAGACCGCGTGGCGGCCGGCGCAGGGACGAGGCCGTGCGGAGCGAACCGAAGGCCTCCAGCACCCCGGCGACGAGCAGGGGCAGCAGCATCAGTCCGGCGACGCCCGAGAGGAGCTGGATGATCTGGCGGGCGGTCGGGTCGCCGATCGCCGGGTCGCCCATCGCGAACAGGTCGAGCAGGGTCAGATAGGTGGCGTGCAGCGGATCGTCCCCGGTGGTGAAGGACGACGCCACCGCCAGGCCCAGGACGGCCAGGCCGACGCCCAGGGCGGACCAGCGCAGCCGTCGTGAGAAGACCTGGCTCAGGGGTGCGCCCCGGCCGCCCATCCCTCGTTCCCTGCCGGCGGGGCCCGACTGGCTGACGGCCTCCAGGACGATGGTCCCGCGCCCGGTCGCGGCGGCCACCTGAGCCTCGTCGGGCAGGAGCCGGGGGCCTTCGTCGCCGCTGCTGTCGGAGCCCTCGGTGCCGGCCGGGTCATGAGTGGTGGAGGAGAGCAGGGCCAGCGTGCACAGGGCCGGCCGGACGGCCTGGCCGTCGCGGGGCGGGGTGCGCTCGGCGGCCCGCAGGAGCAGGCCCTCCGCCTGGATCACCTTGCTGGACCCGGCGAGCGCGGTCGCGGCGAGGGCGGGGGCCGCGGTGTCGGCGTCGGACAGGACCGTGGTGGAGGCGTCCAGCGCGGCGTGGTCCAGCCCGGGCGAGGCGACGGCGGCCGCCTGGTCCAGCAGGGTCTCCAGATGCTGGCCGAGCTTGCGGTTGTAGAGCCGGATCACCAGCCGGAGGCGGGGGTTGAGCCTGCGGGCGGTCAGCGCGGCACGGATGTTGCGTTCGTCGTCGTCGTAGACGAGGGCCAGGGCGGCGGCCGTGCCGACGCCGGCGTCCTCGAAGGCCTCGTAGGAGGGTTCGGCCGCCTGGAGGATGCGTACCGCCTCCACGCCGGCGTTGGTGTCGCTGTCCCCGCCGCCGGTTCCGCCGTTGCCCACCCCGGTCCCGCCGTTGCGGCTCATCGCCGACGACATCCGGCCGAAGAGGGCGGCCGCCCGGCCGCGGCCGCTCAGCGGCAGTTCGCGTCCGGCCGCGCCGGGCTCCGGCGGAAGGACCAGGGTGACGCGCTCCCCGTAGACGTACCGCAGTTCCACGGCGAGCCGCTGGGCGAGCGCGTCGTCGCCGCAGACGACCATGTGTCCGGAGAACGGGGAACGTTGGGGCTGCTGCGGAAGTGGAGACACATGACCCAGCATGCCCTGTTCCCTTCAGGAGTCCGGCAGGTGTCACTGGTCCTCGTGTGTCCCGGCCGGGGGCCGGGCGAGCATATGGCGCGGATCGGCCGCCCGGCTGATCGCCGTCTCGACGGCCGCGATCCGGTCCGCGAGCAGGCCGAGTGCGGCCACCGCGCGGGTCAGCGGGTCGCCGTCGGGTCCGCCAAGCGCCTGGGTGCGTACGTACGAAGCGGTGACGGCAGCCCAGCGCTCGGCCTGCGAGGCGCTCAGCGTGCCGCGCAGAGAAGCGAGTTTCAGCAGGGCGGCCTCGGCACCCGTGGTGAGCGTCTGGGCCTCGCCCGCGTAGTGGTCGTCGATGACGGCGGACAGCTCGGCGTCGTTCATCACGGGCACGATGCGCTCGGCGATGCGGTTCATGTTGCGGTATGAGCCCTGGAGACGGAACGGCGGCTCGGTGCGCGTCGCGTCCGTCCGGGCGGCCGAGGCGATGTACGCGGCGTTGACCGCGAGGACGGTGTCGCGGGCGTGCAGCAGATGGCGGAGCACGGCGGTGATCCGGTCCACCTCGGCCGGTGTGCAGGGGTGTTGGAGCCGGTCCGCGGGGGCCGTGGTGTCGGTGCCGGAGGCCAGTCGCAGGAGCAGTGCGAGGTCCTCGCGGGACCGTCCGGCGAGCGGGGCCAGCACGGGGTTCGCGGTCAGCGCGTTCTCGACGAAGCTCAGCGCGAAGACGTCCTCGCGTCCGCTCAGCACCTCACCCAGATTCCAGACGTCGGCCCGGTTGGCGAGCATGTCGGGGACCCGGAACCGTTCCCCGGACTCGGTGTACGGGTTGCCCGTCATGCACACCGCGAACCGCTTGCCCCGCAGGTCGTGGCGGCGCGGCTCGCCGTCCCGCACACCCTCGATGCTGCGGGTGGCGTCGCAGAGCGGGATGAACTTCTGGAGCAGCTCGGGAGAGGTGTGCTGGATGTCGTCGATGTGGAGCAGGGTGTTGTTGCCCGCCTCCAGAGCGAAGTTGATCTTCTCGATCTCCTGACGCGCGGTCGCGCTGCGGGCCTGCGCGGGGTCCAGTGAGGTCACGTCGTGGCCGAGGTTGGGGCCGCTGACCTTGACGAGGACCAGCCCGAGCCGGTCGGCCACGTACTCCATGAGCGTCGTCTTGCCGTAGCCGGGCGGCGAGACGAGCAGCAGCAGGCCCTGCGAGTCGGTGCGCCGGCCGGGGTCGGCGGTGCCGAGCTGTTTGGCGAGGCTGTCGCCGATCAGCGGGAGGTACACCTCGTCGAGCAGCCGGTTGCGGACGAAGGCGGACATGACCCGCGGCCGGTGGTCGTCCATCCGCAGCCGGGCGCGCTCGGCGGTGACCAGCGCGGTGCGCTGTCGCTGGTAGGAGCGGAAGCCGGGGACGGTGAGGGTGCGGAACTTCTCGGTCCGTGCCAGGAGTTCATCGATCCGTAGGGTCAGCCGGCCCCGTTCGATGCGTGGGTGGACGCCGAGGAGGCCGTCCACGGTCGTGGTGAGGGGCGCGTCGCCCTCGTACCGGGTCAGGAGCGGTTCCGGGCACAGCTCGACGGCGACGGCCTCCGCGAGATCGCCCGCGTCCAGGTCCGTCCCGCTCGCCCGGGCGTACGAGGTGAGCCAGCCCTCGACGAGCTGGCGGCGGGCCGGCAGATCGTCCACGAGAGCGGACAGATCCTCGTCGTACGCCGAAGTGCCGGTCGTACGGCGGAATTTGTCGAGGAAGGTGCGGACGGATACGGCGGTGACGAACCCCGCAGGTCCGCTCGTCAGCTCCTCGAAGAGATAGGCGGCGACGGTGTGGGAGCCGTCCCCGGGGATCACGGCGGCCCACTCCTCCTGGAGGGCGGCTATGGCCGGGGTGAGGCCGAAGGTCTCGCGGGCGCGCGCCAGTGAGCGGGCCCGGCGCGTCCAGGACGTCCGGCGTGCGTCGTCCGTCCCGTACGCCCAGAACAGCTGGGCGGCGGCCCGCACGGCGGGCGGGATGCGCCGCAGCCCCGCGGCCGCGTGCAGCCGCAGCAGGGCGGCCAGGATCGCGGTGGCGTCCTCGTCGTGGACACCGCGCTGATACCCCTCGTCGTACGAGGCAGCGGCCGACTCCCTTACGAGAGCGCCCAGTTCACCGTGGTCCAGGGAGCCCAGCCGGTCCGCGCCGTGTTCGGACAGGAGCCGGGCGGCCAGGTGCTCGCCCCGGTAGACGGACGGGGACTCGGAGGGCAGCAGCTGGTCCCAGTAGGGGCGGGTGGCGATGAAGTCGGGATCGGTGACCGGGGCCCGGTAGTCGGTTCCGGTGACGGCGAACGCGAGCCCGTCCCCCTGCGGCACCAGCGTCAGCTCGAACGGCTGGGTGTTCACCGCGAAGCGGTGCCGGCCCAGCCGGATCGTCGCCCCGCCGTCCGCGTACAGCTCGCTGCGGTCGCGCAGGGCCCGGCCCGCCTCCTGGCGGGCGGCCAGCAGCTGTCCCTCCAGCTCCTCGGCCCTGACCGTGTCGCCGAGCCCGCGCAGCTCATCGGCGGTGCGGCGGATCTTGGCGACCATCGGGTCGGAGGCGAAGTACGTGTGCACGGCGTCCGTGTCGGACAGCGCGGAACCGCGGCGCGCGACGGTCTCCAGCACGCGGGCGGCCGAGGCCGCGAGGCGTTCGGTCCGGCGGGCGAGGGCGTCCTGAAGGGTCTGCCGACGGGCCGAGAACGCGTCGTACACCTCCGTCCGCCGCTCGCCCAGCTCGGCCAGGAAGTCGTCGAACTCGGCGAACCGGCCTTCCAGGTTCTCCAGCTGGAGCAGCAGCCGGGCGAGCTGGTCGTCGCAGGCGCCCGGGGTGTCCGCGGCGGCCAGCGCGGCCGTGACGGCCTGCCCGAGCAGGGCGAACTCGGCGGCGAACTCGGCCCGGCCCTCCTGGTCGAGCAGCGCGCGCCGGCGGGCGTCGAGGGTGGCGCGGGCCCGGTTCACCCCGCCGAGCACCTCCGCGATGCGTTCCAGGATGGAGGTGCGGACCACACCGTCACCGATGTCGAGCCCGGCGACGACGTCCGTCACCGTGCCCAGCCCGTCCGTCAGGCCCGCCAGCCGCTCGCCGAGCGCGGTGGCGTCAGCGACGGTGGCGAGGGAGGCGGCCTCCTCGGTGAGCCGGGCGACGTCCTCGTGGTATCCGGCGAACGCGTCGTCCCCGGAGAGGAACGCGACCGCGCGCCGGCCCGCCGCGGTGAGGCCGTCGGCGGTGGCGGCGGCGAGTTCGGCGATCTTCCCGGTGTCCGCGTACCGCATCTCTTCGAGCGTCGCCACATGGCCCTGTGCCGCCCGTAGTTCGGTCAGCCGGTCGACCCACTCCACGGCCGACCGCGGGACCTCGCCGCGGACCCGTCGCACGAGTGCCGTGATCCGGTCCGCAGTCTCGGCGAGCGCGTCGGCGGCCCGCCGGGTCTGCTCCTGTACGGCGCCGAACTCGGCGAGCACCTGCTGTGCGGTGTCGCGCAGCGACGCCAACGGCTCAGCGAGCGAGCCGAGTTCGCTCTCCTCCAGCCAGTGGTACCGGTCGGCGGTCCGGGAGCAGTCGGCGACCAGCTGCGCGTACACGGCGTCGGTCGGCGTGGTCCCGTCGGCGCTGTGCGCGAGGGCGAGGCAGTCGGAGATACCGCGCACGAGATCGGCGTTGCCGACCCGGGCGAGCGGTCCCGTCCCGACGGGGCGGGAGGCGGCGTAGGTGTCGGAGACGTACGGCGTCTGCCAGCGCTGCACCGGGTGAACCCGGGCGGGACCGCTGTCGGGGCCCTCCACGGGGTCCCGCAGAAGCACCAGCGTGCCGTCGTCGAGCAGTGCGTGGCCGCGGCCCTGGAGCGGGGTGGCGACCTCCTGCCGGATCACGTTGTACGGGAGCAGCAGGCTGCGCCCGTCCTCCCGCGAACGGAACGCGTACAGGACGTCCTCGCCGTTGGGGGACCGGACGGCGCCCTCGAAGACCGGGTCGGTGAGCGGCCGGGCGATGTCGAAGGTCTTGGCGGTGCCGGCGGTCAGGTAGTAGCCGCCGGGAAAGATGATCCCCTGGTCCTCGGGGAGCCGGTGGCAGGCGGGGCCGATCCCGTCCAGCCGCTGGACGGTGCCGAGGAGCCGGTTGAAGACGAGATGGCGCCAGGACTCCTCCTTGTACGGACGGATGCGCAGCAGCACGAGCGGACCGCTCTGTGCGTAGGCGACCTCGGCGTCGGCGAGCGACTGGAGGGGTTCGGTGACCGGCTCCCGGTAGATCCCGTCGGGGGTCTCCGTGTCGTCGGCGGTCTTGAGCGTGAGATGACCACCGAGCGTGGAGACGAAGAGCGGGGCGCGGTCCCGGTCCCCGGTGCCGATGGCGATGTGCGGGTGCCGGCCGGGGACGTGTGCCTCGCGCCCCGCGACGGTCCAGGTGAAGTCGTGCGACGGCGGGAACACGTGGTCGCGCTCGCCGCGGGCGTCGAGGAAGGCGCCGGGTGAACCGTCGGCGTCGAGCGCCCAACGCAGGACGCGGATGTCCTCGGCGGTGTCGCCGGTACGGAACACGGCGAGGAGCCGGCCGTCGGTACGGCGCAGGCGGAGCAGCCGGGCGTCGCGGTAGTAGCGGTGCAGGCCGGTGAACTCGCGTACGAGTGCTTCGTCGTTGAGCAGCCGGTCGCTGCCCGGGGCGAGGCCGGGGCCGTACAGCGCGAGGACGTCGGTGACTGCGGGCGCGTCGCTCCGGCCGGGGCCGCGCTCGAAGCCGAACAGGAGGTCTCCGCCGATCGCGACGAGGTCGCGGGGGATGGAGGGCTGCTCGGTACGGACCCGCTCGCTGCCGAGCAGGCGCAGTCCGGTGGAGCCGAACTCCTCGGTCCTGCGCTCGTTGAGCGCCTCGGCACGGCGGGCGAGCTCGGCGGCCTGGGTGCGGAGCCGCCGCCGCAGCACGTCGTAGACCCCGTCCTCGGGGCCGTCCGGGGGTGGCGGGGTGGCGGTGTCCATGCGGTGCGGCTCCTTACGGGGCGGATGTGTGGCCTGCGGCCGGCTCTTGTCCGCAAGCGCCGGACGGGCTTGATGCGGTGCCGGGTTCCGGGGTGTGCGGGTGGTGGTTCCGGCTGTCTGTCCTCAAGCGCCGGACGGGCTGCACACCAAGCCCGTCCGGCGTTTGAGGACGGACGGACCCCGCTACCCCACCGGCGTACCGTTCCGGGACAGGGCCGGGGACGGGGCCGGGGCCGCAGCCGGGTTCGGCACCGCGCCGCCGATCGGTACGTCCGCCAGGCCCAGGGACCGTGCGTGGTCCAGGAGTTGGCGTACCTGATCCGCGCCGCCCGCCCCCGGCGCAGCCATCATCCGCATCAGCAGCGCCGACACCGTCAGGTTCTGCACGTCACCCGACGACACCGAGCCCAGCACCCGCGTCAGGTCGTCCGTGAACGACGACGTGCCGTTCAGCCACGCCCCGCCCAGCGCCTTCGCGGTGTCGGAGTTCTCGACGAACCCGTCGAGGCTCTTGCCCATCGAGATGGACGACACCAGCCGGTCGAAGAAGACCGACTCCCCGCCGACGATGTCGATGTCGGCGTTCTCCAGACCCGTGGCCAGCACCGTCGCCTGCGCCTCGGCGACCTGGCGCTGGACCTCAAGACCCGCGAGCCGGATCTCCTTCTCCGCGGCCAGCCGCAGCCGGTACTCCTCGTGCCCGCGCGACGCGTCGTCCAGCGCCGCCATCGCGGCCGCCTTGTCCGTGAGACCCGCCGCCTCGGCCTTCAGCTTCTCGCCGATCATCGCCGCGTCGGCCGTCGCCTGGGCCTGGGTGCCCTCGGCCGCCGCGAGCGCCTTGAGCCGGGAGCCCTCCGCCTCGGCCCTGAGCCGGGCGGACGTCGCCTCGGCCTCGGCCAGGCCGGTCTTCTCGATGACCTCGGCCGCCGCGTCCCTCACCCGCACGTCCGCCAGTCCGGGCGCCGCCGCCTCCGCCTGGACCCCCTCGGCCAGCCGCAGCTTCGCCCGTGCGTCGAGGTCCGCGGTCTTCAGCCGCGCCTCGGCGAGCGTCAGCTGCTCGGCGGCCCGGTGGGTGGCCGCGGCCTCGGCGGCCTCCGCCGCCTTGATGTCCTTGACCAGCTGCTCCTGGGCCTCCGCCTCCGCGGCGATGATGACGGACTTGCGGGTGCGCTCGGACTCCTCGACGGACCGCAGGGTCTTGATGGACTCTTCCTGCTCGGCGACCGTACGGTCCACCGCGATGCGTTCGCGGATCACGTCGGCGACCTCGCGGCGCTCCGCCTCGACCTCCTTCGTCGCGGCGATGCGGTTGAGTTCGGTCTGCCGCTCGCGCCCGATGACCTCGATCAGCCGGTCCTTCTCGATGCGCTCGTTCTCCACGGCGATGACCCGCTCGCGGTTCTTCTGCGCGACGGCGATCTCCCGGGCCTGGTTCTCCCGCTGGATGCCGAGCTGCTCCTCGGTCCGGATGAACGCGGTCTGGGCGCCCAGCCGTTCCTCCTCCTGGACCCGGGCGGTCGCGGACTCCTCGCGGGCGCGCAGCGTCTCCACCTCGCGGCGCTGCTTGATCTCGGCCTCGGCCTGCCGGCGCTCCAGCTCCAGGATGGTCTCCCGGGCGTCCACGTCCTGCCGGGTGATCTCCTTCTGCTCGGTGCGCTGGAACTCGTTGGTCCGCACGTGCTCGATGGCGGTCAGCTCGGTGATCTTCCGAATGCCCTGTGCGTCGAGGATGTTGGCGCTGTCGAGCTGGGCCATCGGGGTCTGCTCAAGGAAGTCGATCGCCGCGTCGTCGAGGTGGTACCCGTTCAGGTCGGTGCCGATGACCCGGATGATGCGGTCCCGGAACTCCTCGCGCTTCGTGTAGAGGTCGACGAAGTCCAGCTGCTTGCCGACGGTCTTGAGGGCCTCGGAGAACTTCGATGCGAAGAACTCCTGGATCTCCACCTTGTCGCTGGCCCGCTCGGTCCCGATGGCCTGGGCGACCTTGATGACGTCCTCGACGGTCTTGTTGACCCGGACGAAGAAGTTGATGTGGATGTCGGCGCGGATGTTGTCCTGGCAGATCAGCCCCTCGCGCCCGGTGCGCCGGATCTCGATCGTCTTCACCGAGATGTCCATGTACTCGGCCTTGTGCAGCACCGGCAGGACGACCGCGCCGGTGAAGGTCACGTCGACCTTCTTGGTCTTGGAGATGATCAGGGCCTTGCCCTGCTCCACCTTGCGGAAGAGCCGGGTGACGATCAGCATCAGGGCGATCGCGACGAGCAGGACCACGGCGATGAGCAGGCCGAGGCCCAAGGAGATGGCTTCCATGACAGTCCTTGGCGGCTGGTGGTACGGAAAGGGAGAGGAGGAAGAGGAAGAGACGACGTGGGCGCGCGCGGTGCACCGGCCGGGCGGCGTGGGGCAGCACGGGACGGCACGACGGGTGGGCGGTGCGGGTTCGGGCGGGCGCCCGGATCAGGCGGTGCGGCGGCCGGGCGGAGTGCGCCGGTGCGGACGCTCCGGAGCCGGCGGCGGTCCCGGGTCGAGCGCACGGTCGTACGGGGAGACCCAGAAGAACTCGCCGGCCTCGTCGTACGCGTACAGCAGCCCCGCACTCCCCGCCGTGAACGCGGTGAGCGCCGTTTCGGCCGTCGCCAGTTGGCGTACCTGGACGATCGCGGTGGATCCGTCGGCCGCGGCGACCTCGGCCTGGCCGAAGTCGGTACCGACCGAGCCGGTACGGATCGTGCAGACCCGGCCCAGGAAGTCCTGGCGCGATGGAGGAGGCTCGTCGGCGAAGAAGCGGCGGAAGTGGCGCACCAGCAGCCGCACCACGGCCCAGGCGACCAGCAGCGCGCCGGCGAGGATGCCGGAGGCGAGCGCGGCCCGGGTGGTTCCGGTGGCGTCGCTGCGGTGCAGCAGGACCGAACCGGTCAGGGTGGTGAACCAGCCGACGGCCACCACCAGGGAGACCGAGACGGTGACGGGCACGCCGCCGATCCCGGCGAGATCGGTGTCGAGGTCCGCGTCGAAGCTGTGGTGGTCGGCCGCGCCGGCCAGGACGAGCAGCCAGAAGGCGATGACGACGACCAGGGCCGCGGAGAAGAGCATGGCCGGGAAGGACAGCGCTGCGGTCAGAAACTCCTGCATCGGTCCACCCCCTGCCCGCTGTACCGGCGGTTGTGCCGGTGCGTGTCGTGGGGTCCGACGGTGGCCCCGGAGCCGCGGCGCCGTCCCAACGGCACCGCGACAGCCGGGCCTTCCCCCGTCCCCCCGCACCCCCGTGTTTCCCCCGTGGTCCCCCGGTCGGTGCTGACAGGATCGTGTCATCCACGGCCGGCCGGGCGCATTGCCGGAGTCCGGCAGTCTTTCTCCGCGCTCGATGCCGGGCACCGGCATGCGCGCAGAGGCGTTATGCAAATATCAATGACGCATCAGGAGGGGAGGCGGGGGCGTGGCGGAGCCGGAGATTCCCGACAGTTTTCTGCAGGGCTACGCCCGGATACTGGGCGAGGTGGCCGTCTCGGGCCGTCGGCTCACCCGGGAGGAGCTCGACGCGCGCCGCACCCTCGGCCGGGAGGCCGCCGAGGCCGGACACCAGCTCCGTGCGCTGGTCCGCATGCATCTGGCCGCGACGCGTACCACCTGGCCGGCCGCCGTCCCCGGAGCGACCGCTGCCGCCACCGCCGCGTCCGCGGAGAGCGTGCTGGCCGCGGTGGAGCAGACGGTCGACGCGTTCGCCGAGGGTTTCGAGCGGGCCCAGCGCCTCACCGTCCGGCGGGAGGAGGCGGCCCGCCGGGAGTTCATCGACGACCTTCTGTACGGACGCAGCGATCTGGGGCGGCTCGCCGAGCGCGCCACCCGGTTCGGGCTGCGGCTCTCCCGCGCCCACGCGGTCGCGGTGGCGGCGGGCCCGGAGGCGTACACGGAGACCGACATCGTGCCGCGGCAGGTGGAGTCGGCGCTGCTGGCCCGGTTCGGCGGACGCAAGATCCTCCTCACGACGAAGGACGGCCGGCTGATCTGCATCGCCCCCGGCAGCCAGCCCGATGTCCTGCGGTACTTCGCCAAGCAGTCGCACGCGGCGACGGACGGCGGCCGGGTGGCCGTCGGCCGTCCTCACCGGGGACCCGGCGGTGTGGTCCAGTCGTACGACGAGGCGCTCGACGCGCTCGACCTGGCGGACCGGATGGGTCTGGACGACCCCGTGCTCTACGCGGCGGATCTGCTGGTCTATCCCGTGCTGACCCGCGACCGGCAGGCGATGGCCGATCTGGTGCGCAGCGAACTCGGCCCGCTCCAGCAGGCGCGGGGCGGCGCGGAGCCGCTCCTGAAGACGCTCTCCGTGTACTTCGACGCGGGCTGCGTCGCGGCCGAGACGGCCCGGCGGCTGGCGCTGAGCGTGCGGGCGCTGACCTACCGGCTGGAGCGGATCCATCAGCTCACCGGCTCCGACCCGTCCGACCCGATGCACCGCTACACCCTGCAGACCGCGGTGATCGGGGCCCGGCTGCTGGACTGGCCGGCCAAGGAGGTCTGAGCCCCCGGAGGCCCTCCGGCGTCCGGGCCCTCGGAGACCGCCCGCCGCCCTCCGGTGTCCGAGCCCCGGAGACCGCCCGAGGTCCGAGTCCTGCCCCGGCCCCCTCCGAGGTCCGGGCCCCGAAGGCCCCGTCACCCTCCCCGCTGCCGGGTGACGGCAGCGTCGCCCCTCGACGGGCTCCCCGCATGCGGGGATGCCGTCCTCCGCCTAGCGTGATCAGTCGGGGGATTCCGGTGCAGCGAGGGAGAACCGCACCATGGCCCGTCATGCACGTCAGTCAGGGGAACCGGCCGGAGGCGGGCGGCGAGGGCGGGTGGCCACCGAGCCGGCGTCCCGGGCGGAACCCGGCCAGGAGCGCGGGCCCTCCCACCGGTGGTGGGTGCTGGGCGTGATCGGGCTGGCCCAGCTGATGGTCGTCCTCGACGCGACGATCGTGAACATCGCGCTGCCCTCCGCCCAGCAGGACCTCGGCTTCAGCGACGGGAACCGTCAGTGGATCGTGACGGCGTACGCCCTCGCCTTCGGCTCGCTGCTGCTGCTCGGCGGGCGCATCGCCGACCTGGTCGGACGCCGGCTGGTGTTCCTGACCGGGCTGGTCGGCTTCGCGGTCGCCTCGGCCATCGGCGGCGCCGCACCGAGCTTCGAGATCCTGGTGCTGGCCCGCGCCCTGCAGGGCATGTTCGGCGCACTCCTCGCGCCGGCCGCGCTCTCGCTCCTGACCACGACGTTCACCGTGCCCAAGGAACGGGCGAAGGCCTTCGGGATCTACGGTGCCATCGCCGGCGCGGGCGGTGCGGTGGGGCTGCTGCTCGGCGGGGTGCTCACCGAGTACCTGGACTGGCGCTGGTGCCTGTACGTGAACCTGCTGTTCGCGGCCCTCGCCTTCGTGGGCGGCTCGCGCCTGCTCACCGCGGGCGCCCCCGCCGACCGCCCGAAGCTCGACATCCCGGGGACCGTGCTGGTCTCCGCCGGCCTCTTCTGCATCGTGTTCGGCTTCTCCAAGGCCGAGACGAACCCCTGGAGCTCACCCCAGACCTGGGGGTTCCTGGTGGCCGGTGCGGTGCTCGTGGCCGCGTTCGCGTGGTGGCAGACCAGGGCCCTGCATCCGCTGCTGCCGCTGCGCGTGGTGCTGGACCGGGACCGTGCGGCGTCGTTCCTTGCGATGTTCATCTCCGGCGCCGGCATGTTCGGCGTGTTCCTGTTCCTGACGTACTACCTCCAGAAGAGCCTGCTGTACTCGCCGGTCTCCACCGGAGCGGCCTTCCTGCCCATGGTCGCCGTCATGATCGTGACGTCCGTGACGACGACCAACACGCTGGTGCCGCGGTTCGGGGCCAAGCCGATCGTGCCCCTCGGCATGGGTATCTCGGCGGCAGCCATGGCGTGGCTGACCACCCTGGACCTGAGCAGCAGTTACCTCGCCCATGTGCTGCCCCCGCTGATCTGTCTGGGTCTGGGGCTCGGCATGATCTTCGCCACGGCGATGAACCTGGCCACGGCCGGAGTCGCGCCGCGCGATGCCGGGGTGGCCTCCGCGATGGTCAACACCAGCCAGCAGGTCGGCGGGTCCATCGGTACGGCGCTGCTCAACACCCTGGCCACCAGCGCCGCCACCGACTACCTGGTGGGCCGCAGGCCCACCCCGGCCGCGGTCGCCCAGGCCCAGTTGGAGAGCTACTCCACCGCCTACTGGTGGTCGGCGGGTTTCTTCGCCCTCGGGCTGCTGGTCACTGTGGTCCTCTACCGTCGGGGCGCGCCCCGGCCCCACTTGGCGGAACCGGAGGCGGCGCGGGCGTGAGGCGGCCGGAGGCACGGCCTCAGCGGCTGCTCCGGGCGGGGCCGGTGCCCTCCACCAGCGTGAGGAACGGGATGGACTCGCCCACCCGGCGGTAGTCCTCCGCGCTGCCGTCGACCGTGAACCCCATGAGCGCGGAGAGCCTGCGGGCCGTCCGGGGGTGGCGGGGCGCGTACCGCGCCATCAGCCTGCCGCCCTCCTCGGCCGGCAGGGCGTGCGCCGTCACGGCGTGGAATCCGCGGCCGACCTGCACGGTGGCGTGCGGGGTACGGAGCAGGTTGCGGTACCAGTCGGCGCCGGGGCCGAAGCCGGAGGCGACCGTCCAGCTCCGCCGGCCGTCCACGGTCGCGGACTCGACGATCTCGATCACCGTCCGCCGGGAGAGACCCGTGGTGCGCCCGGTGTGGACGAGGAGCAGCAGCCGGCCCCGGAACAGGGGGCCGAGGCCCGCGCGGAACATATGGACGGGCAGCCGGGCGGCGGTGCGCCGCAGTCCGGTCGGCAGCGGCGGGCGGTGCGGTCCGGGCGAAGATGCGGATTCATGCGTCACTGTGCAAACTTTGCACAGTCCAATGGTGGTGTCATGGTCGTGTGCGAGGGATTCGGTACCGGTTCGACACCGTTTCGGCGTCGGTACGGCCAGGATTCGAGTACGGCCGTTCCGCACGGTACAAAGAGGCATGGCCGCGCACGAACAGTCATCTCAGGAACGACGGTCCGCCCCGGACAGGGACGACGTCGACGCGGTGACGCGCGCGGTGCTCACGGCGTCGCGGCTGCTGGTGGCGGTGTCCGCCCGGTCGCTGGCGACGGTCGAGGACCGGGTGACGCTGCCCCAGTTCCGGCTGCTCGTGGTGCTGGCCACGCACGGGGACGCCAAGCTGGTCTCACTCGCCGAGCGGCTCGGCGTGAACCCGTCGACCGCGATGCGCATGGTGGACCGGCTGATCGCCGCCGGTCTGGCGGAACGGCAGGTCAACCCGGCCAACCGCCGGGAGACCTCGCTGCGGGTGACGCCCGAGGGGTGGCGGCTGGTGGAGGACGTGACGTCCGCCCGCCGCCGGGAGATCGCGGCCATCGTCGAACGCCTCGCGCCGGAGCAGTGCACCGCGCTGATCGACGCGCTGACGGCGTTCACCGCGGCGGGCGGTGAGCCGGCCGTGCCCGGGGGCGGCGCGGACGCCTACCCCCTGGGCTGGGCGCCCGACCTCACCGCCCCCCACGACGGCTGACGGCCGCCGGCAGCACGGGCGCGGGTCAGTCCGCGGACGTGGCCAGCTCCTCCTGGGGGGTCGCCGTCGTCCGGGCGGGGACCGCGCCGGGCTCACCGGGAGTGGCGGCCGGGCCGGCGTCCTTGCCGCGCCACTTCCGGATCTGCTCGACCGCCGGCTGGGTCCAGCGTGCGGTGAGCGGGCCCACGATGACGAGGATGAGGACGTACGCGGTGGCGATGGGCCCGATCCGGGGCTCGGTGGCCACGGCCAGTCCGGCGATCACGATGGAGAACTCGCCGCGGGCCACGAGTGTGCCGCCCGCCCGCCAGCGCCCGCGCGAACCGATGCCCGCCCGCCGGGCCGCGTACCAGCCGGTGGCGATCTTGGTGAAGACGGTGACGACGGCCAGCAGCGCGGCCGGCAGCAGCACCGGCGGAATCTCCGCGGGGTCGGTGGAGAGACCGAAGAACACGAAGAAGACGGCGGCGAAGAGGTCCCGCAGCGGGGTCAGCAGCTTGCGCGCGCCCTCGGCGACCTCACCGGAGAGCGCGATGCCGACGAGGAACGCGCCGACGGCCGCCGACACCTGCAACTGCTGGGCCACCCCGGCGACCAGGACGGTCAGTCCGAGCACCACGAGCAGCAGCATCTCCGGGTTGTCGGAGGACACGGCCCGGCTGATCAGCCTCCCGTGCCGCAGCGCCAGGTAGAGCACGAACCCGACCGTGCCGAGGGCGACGAGCAGCGCGATGCTGCCCCCGGCGAAGCCGACGCCCGCGAGCATCGCGGTCAGCAGCGGAAGGTAGACGGCCATCGACAGGTCCTCGATGACCAGCACCCCGAGGATGACCGGAGTCTCCCGGTTGCCGAGCCGGCCCAGGTCCGCGAGGACCTTGGCGATCACGCCCGACGAGGAGATCCAGGTGACGCCGGCCAGCGCCACGGCCCCCACCGGCCCCCAGCCGAGCAGCAGGGCCGCGACGGCGCCCGGGGTCGCGTTGAGCACGAAGTCCACGGCCCCGGAGGGGTACTGGGTCTTGAGACTGGTGACGAGTTCGGAGGCGCTGTATTCGAGTCCCAGCAGGAGCAGCAGCAGGATGACGCCGATCTCGGCGCCGACGGCGGTGAACTCCTCGCTCGCGCCGAGCGGCAGCAGTCCGCCCTCGCCGAAGGCGAGTCCGGCCAGCAGATAGAGCGGGATCGGGGAGAGGCCTATCCGGCCGGCGAACCGGCCGATGATGCCCAGCCCCAGGATGACGGAGCCGAGCTCCACCAGCAGTGCGGTCGTGTCGTGCACGGTCAGCCCTCCGCAATGATCTCGGAGAGCGTGTCGACGCCCTCCCGCGTACCGACGGCGACGAGCGTGTCCCCGATGGCGAGCCGGAAGTCCGGCCCGGGCGACGGATGCGCGCTGTGGGTCCGCAGCACCGCCACGATCGAGGCCCCGGTCCGGGTCCGTGCCCGGGTGTCCCCGAGCAGCCGGCCGCCGTACGGGGAACGCGTCCCGAGCGGGATGTGCTCGGTGACCAGGTCGATGCCCTCGGTCCGCACGGCGTCGATCGGCGCCGCGTCGATGAGGTGGGCGAGGCCGGTGGCCTCCTGTGGAGTCAGGGGTACGGAGAGCCGGCAGGAATCGGGATCGTCCTGGTCGTAGAAGCCGATGAACCGGCGCCCGTCGTGGTGGACGACGACGGAGATGTGCTGTCCCGACTCGGTGGTGTAGTCGTACTGCACGCCGACTCCGGGCAGCGTGGTGCGGTGGGTTCCCATGGCTTCCTCCCGAGGAGCGCGGTGTGCTCTGACGTACTTGGTGATCTCTTTAGCCGCCCATTACCTTATCCGGAGGGTCCCGCCGCCTTGTTGGCCGGTCTTCCGGTCCCCGAACGCACGGGTGCCCGGCCGGTGCGACACCGGCCGGGCACCCGATGGTCGACGCGAGGCGTCAGTCGGCGATCTCGATCTTTCCGTTCTGCGTGGTGGCGGTGGACTGCTGGGCCGGGACCTCTGCCGTCGGGCCCGCGCCCTTGAGGTTCCGCAGCAGGGCGGCGAGGTCGACTCCCGTGGTGGAGCTGAGGAGTTCCATGCCCTGGGCGACGTTGTCCGTGACCGTGCGCGACAGCTGGCTCGCGCCGTCCGTCGAGATCACCGTCAGCTTGTCGATGGCGCTCAGCGGCTCGGCCGCCTTGGCGACGACCTGCGGGAGCACCTCGACGAGCATCTGCAGGACGGCCGCGTCGCCGTACTGCTTGAAGGCGTCGGCCTTCTTCTGCATGGCCTCGGCCTCGGCGGCGCCCCTCGCGGCGATGGCGGCGGCCTCGGACTCGCCCTCGATGCGCACGGCGTCCGCGAGCGCCGAGCGGTGCAGCTTCTCGCCCTGACCGGTCAGCCGGGAGCGCTCGGCGTCCGCCTCGGCCTCCTTGACCTGCGCGATACGCCGGGCCTCGGCCTCCTGCTCGGCCTGGTACCGGGCGGCGTCGGCGGGCTTGCGGACCCGGGTGTCGAGCTCGCGGTCCGTCAGGGCCGCCTGCCGCTGGGCCACCTTCTCCTGCTCGGTGAGGACCTCCTGCTGACGCGCGGCCTCGGCGAGCGGACCGGCGGCGGCCGCCATCGCGGCTGCGGCCTCCGTCTCGGCCTTGATCTCGGCCTGCTTCAGGTAGAACGTCCGCTCGGCGATGGCGATCTCCTCGGCCGCCTTCAGCCGGGCCTGCTCCGAGGCGCGCCGGGCGATCGCCTCGGCGATGTCCGCCTCCTGCTTGGCGCGGGCGGCCTCGGGGCGGCCGAGGTCCTCCAGGTAGGAGCCCTCGGTGGTGATGTCCTGGATCTGGAAGGCGTCCAGGATCAGGCCCTGCCCGGACAGGCTCGCCTCGGCCTCCTCCGCCACCTGGCCGGCGAACGCGGCCCGGTCGCGGATGATGTCCTCGACCGACATCCGGCCGACGATGGCGCGCAGCGCGCCGGAGAGCACTTCCTGGGTGAAGCGGACGATGCCGTCCTGCTGCTGGAGGAAGCGCTGGGCGGCGGCGCGGATGGAGTCCTCGCTGCCGCCGACCTTGACGATCGCGACGCCTTCGAGGTGGGACTTCACCCCGCGCAGGGTGACGGCCCCGCGCACGGCGACGGGGATGTGCCGGCTGGAGAGGTCCAGGGTGAACTTCTGCTGGACGAACGGCACGACGAAGACGCCGCCGCCGACGACGACCTTCTGGCCGCTGTTGTCGATGCTGGACCGCCCGGTCACCGGGTCGACGGACTTCTTGCCCCGGCGGCCGGTGATGATGAACGCCTGGCTGGGTCCCGCGACCTTGTAACGGGTGATGACGGCGAGGGCGAGCAGGAAGAGGAGTACGACGACTCCGACGATGGCGATCAGGACTGGACTCATCAGGTTGTCCCCCTCTGCCGCCCGACGGGGACGGCAGTTCTGTGGCGAGCGGTGGTGTGCGGGCCGGCGGGCCGGCTCAGCGTTCGACGGGACGGACCGAGACCGAGGTGGTCGAGAGCGTGGCCTCGACCCAGATCTCGGTGCCGCGTGCGACCGGCACGTGGCTCTTCGCCGAGAGCTTCACGGGCTGCCCCCCGAGGCGCAGCAGCACTTCCCCGTAGCCGTCGGCCGGAATGGCCGTGACCACGGACCCCGACGTGCCGACGAGGTCCTCGTCCCGTGGTGTGGCATGGGTCTGATCCCGCATCAGGGCCCGGCTGAACTTCCAGGTCAGCCAGGCGGCGACGAGTCCGGCGAGCACTCCGGCGGCGGTGGCGGCGATCGTGCCGACGCCGGTCGTGCCGAGCACGATGGCGCCGCCGAAACCGAGCATCGAGAGGAAACCGGCGATCACCGGAAGGGAGACCAGCCCGCTGAAGAGGCCTTCCAGAAGCCCCCCGAAGAGCCCTTCGAGGATTCCGTCGAAGATCAGCGACAGGGCGAGAAGCGCGATTCCCGCGATGCCGAGACCGAGAAACAAGGTCACGTGATCACCCCTCCCGGCTGCCGGAATCCCCCGGAGGTTTCCGTCCAACTGGCTGGATGGTCCCATACATCCCCGAGCGCCGACACTGCCGTGTCCCGGCAGTGTTCTAGCTGTTACGCATGCCGGACAGATGCTCCGCCAGGGTGTCCAGTGACTGGAATGTGGCACCGAGCAGCGCCACGTGCTTCCAGCGCAGCACTCCTTCGGCGTCGATCAGGAACACCGCACGCCGCACCCCGATGCCGGGCGCCGCCACCCCGAACGCGCGGGCCGTCTCGCGGCCCGGGTCCGCGAGGAGCGGCATGCGCAGCCCGTGGGTGCGGGCGAACGACTCGTGGCTGTCCACATCCTGTGGACTGATCCCCCAGACCTCCGCGTCGAGCCCTTCGAAGGTCTCCATCCCCGAGGAGTACGAGCAGAGTTGCTTGGTGCAGACGGCCGTGTTGTCGCCCGGGTAGAACGCGAGGACGAGAGCCCGGCCGCGCGCGGCGGAGAGGGTGTACGCGCGGCGCTCGAAGGTGTCCCCGTCGAGGGCGCCCCCCGCGAGGGTGAAGTCCTGGACCTGCGAGCCGATCTGAGGTGACGATCCCATGTGATGTCCTTCGCTGTCCGGCGCTGCGCGAGCGTGCTGCCCGCGCTCCGTACAGCATGCTCGGTACGGCTTCGATCACCGCACCCGGAGGTATGTATGACGCAACCACGCCCGCCGGCGGCCGCGGTACTGGTCCTGCACGGAGGCCGGGAGACCGGTCTCGGCGTGCCGCCGCCAGGACCGCTCAACCTGCCCGGGGTGCGGATGCGGCCGTTCGCACGCGGCCTGCGGGGCGCGCTGCCCGGGGACGTACTGGTCCGGGCCGTCCGGTACGGCCACCGGGGCTGGAACGGCGACCGGGCGGATCCGCTGCACGACGCCGTACGTGCCCTGGACGACCTGCGGCGTACGGCGGGGGAGGTCCCGGTCGTGCTGCTCGGGCACTCGATGGGCGGCCGTGCCGCCCTGGCCGCCGCCGGACATCCGCTGGTACGGGGCGTGGTGGGCCTCGCCCCGTGGTGCCCGCCCGGTGACCCGGTCGCCCAGCTCGCCGGCCGGGACGTCGTCCTGGTGCACGGCACCCGCGACCGCGTCACGAAACCCGCGGACTCCCGCGCGCTCACCGAACGGGCCAGGAAGGACGGCGCCCGGACGTGCCTGGTCACCGTCGACGGCGGCGACCACGCGATGCTCCGACGCGGCCCGGCCTGGCACCGCCTGACGACCGCTCTGGTCGCCGGGCTGCTGGACCGGGCGCCGCTGCCCGGGCCCGTGGCCGGGGCGCTGCGGCTGCCGCCGGGTGCCACGGCCGACGAGGGGACGGTGGATCTGGACCGGTTGCCCGTGGCGGGCGGCCCGCGGTGATCAGCCCCCGGTGTCCGGTTCGGTCAGGAACAGGCCGAGCACCAGGGCGAGGGCCGGGACCGCGCACAGGATCGTGAACACGCCCTGCGGCCCGTACGCCTGGGCCGCCGCCCCGAGCGCGGGCGCGATCAGCCCGCCGATGCTGACGGCCAGTCCGAGGGTGACGCCCGCCGCGGTACCGGGGCGGCCCGGCAGGTAGTCCTGGCCGAGCTTGACCAGGACGGCGAACGGGATGTTCAGCGCGAGGCCCGCCAGGACCGCGAAGACGAGCGGCAGGACCGTGCCCGGGGCCAGCCGCAGGGCGATCAGGGCCGGTACGGCGAGCAGGCCGCCGAGCTGGACCGTACGGACCATGCCGATCCGGTCGGCGATCCGGCCGCCCAGCAGCGTGCCGGCCACTCCGCCGACGAGGAAGCAGGCGAGCGCCACGCCCGCGATGCCCCGGCCGGAGTGCAGATGGCGGATCCAGAAAAGCTCGATGAACGTGATCGCGCCGAAGAACGCCACCGACCGCACCACCTCGATGGCGGTGAGGACGAGGAACGGCCGCCAGCGGTCCCGCCCCGCCCGCACCGCCCTGTGCGGGGCGGTCGCGGCGGGGCGGTGCCGGAGCAGGACGAAGGCCATCAGGACGGCGGGCGGGATGAAGAGCGCCGTCGCGCCCACTCCCATCGCGACGAGGAGCGGGGTCGCCAGCACCGGAGCCAGGAAGAAGCCGACACTGCCGCCGGCGGCGAAGACGCTCATCGCGGACGCGCTGTCCCCGGCAGCCTCCCGGGCCGCCTTGCCGGCGGCCGGGTGGAACATCGCCACGCCCAGGCCGGACAGCAGGATCAGCAGCCAGACCGCCGCGTAGGGCCGGACCAGACCGGACAGGCCCAGGCCGATCCCGGCGACGGCCAGTCCGGCGGGGGCGAGCCGGCCGAGCCGGTAGCGGTCCACGGCGACGCCGATGAAGGGCTGGGGGACCGAACTGCCCAGGGCCGCCGCGAGGGTGAGTCCCGAGGCGGCGACATAGCTGTAGCCGCGGTCCAGCACGAAGTACGGGACGCAGGCGGGGACGAGGCCCTGGTACAGGTCGTCCACGGCGTGCGCGGCGCCCCACATCCGCATCCGGCGCCAGGCGGATGCGGGCGGCCCGGCGGCGGGGGGTGAGGACAGGGAGGAGGTGTCGGCGGGCGGGGTGGGGCGGGCGGTCGGACCGGTCATGAACGCGGCTCCTTGCTGGGGTCCCTTCGAGCATTCCGGGGACGCCCACCAGCGGGCTATCGATATTCTGCCGACCTATGTCGCCAACCTGCCGAACGCTCCACGGCCCGGCCCGGGTGCCGCTCGCGCACCAGGAGCGCATCGAGCGTCACCACCATCTGGAACACCAGCTCGTCTGCCCGTCCCGCGGGGTGCTGGAGGTGTCCACACCGCTGGGGGCGTGGGTCGTGCCGCCGCACCGGGCGGTGTGGATCCCGGCCGGCGTGGTCCACGCCCATCTGGCTTTCGGTCCCACGGAGTTGAGGGCGCTGTCCTTCGGCCCGGAGGACAACCCGCTGCGGCTCGACCGGCCGACGGTACTGGCCGTCACCCCGCTGCTGCGGGAGGTCGTGGCCTGCCTGACGGACGACGCGGAGCTGATCGGGGACGCACGGCAGCGGCGCAATCTGGAGCGGGTCGCGCTCGACCGGCTGCGCCGGGTCGAACCGCTCGGCGTCTGCCTGCCGTCACCGGCCGACGCGCGGCTGCGGGACATCGCCCGGATCCTGCGGGACGACCCGGCGGACGGGCGGACCCTCACCGAGCTGGGCGCGGCCGTCGGCGCGGGGTCCCGCACCCTGAGCCGGCTGTTCCGTGCGGAGACGGGGATGTCGTTCCCGCAGTGGCGCACCCAGCTCCGGCTGCACCACGCGCTGACCCTGCTGGCGTCGGGCGGATCGGTCACCGCGGTGGCCGTGGCGTGCGGTTACAGCGGGCCGAGCGCGTTCATCCAGTCCTTCCGGCACGCGTTCGGCACCACGCCCGGGTCCTACGCGTCGGGCGGCACGGGCGGGGCGTAGTAGCCCAGGAACATGTCCACCCGTGCGTGATCAGCCGGTCGGTGGCGTCGTCGTCGATCGTCGTGCCGTACGAGCCGAAGACCAAGGGCTGTCCCGCAATTCCTGGTGGATCAGCGCGCGGCGTCAGATGCGGTGCATCGCAAGGCGGAGGGGCGCCCGCATACTGGATGTATTCGGGCGTTTCGACAACGCGGCGAGGTGCCGTAGCTGTCGTCGTGCGCCCGCCAGGAATTGCGGGACAGTCCTCAGGTGCCGGAAGACCGGCAGCGCGTACAGCTGGATGATTCGCCGTCTCCGGGGGAAGCCGGAGACCGGCGGCGCGATGCCGGTGCACGGAAACGGGCGGCGCGGCGAGTGGTCTGGGGATGCGGGCGGGGTGCGGTCGGCCGACGATGAAGGGCCGGGCAGTCGGGCGGCCCGCGCCCTGCCCCTGGAGGTTGCCTTGCTGGCCGATGCGCACGCCGACATCCCTTCGCCGCTCGACATCGTGGCGCTCGCGGCCCTGATCGACGGCACCACGGCCGGGGTGGGCGTCCTCGACACCCGATTGCGCTATCTGTACGTGAACCCCGCCCTCGAACGGCTCAACGGCATCCCGGCAGCCGCACATCTGGGCCGTACGGTCGCCGAGGTGCTTCCCGAGGTCGACGCCCGGGAGGACCTCATGCGCGCGGTCCTCGCCGACGGCCGGGCGCGCGAGATCACCTCCAGCGGCCGGACCCCGGCCGCGTCCGGCTCCGCCAAGCGCTACTGGCACGGGGCCTACCACCGGCTGGAGGTGGCCGGCCAGGTCGTGGGCGTCGCCGGGATCGTGCTGGAGGTCATGGCGTCCGACGAGGAGCAGCGCCAGCTGGCCCAGGCCAGGCGCCATCTGAACCTCCTGGACACCGCGATCACCCGCATCGGCACCACCCTGGACATGGACACCACCTGCGCCGAACTCGTCGACCTCGTCGTCCCGGGCCTCGCCGACCTCGCCACCGTCGAGGTGTTCCCGCCGGACGTCGCCCCGCCCGTGCGTCCCGCACCTGCCGGGGTGGTCCGGCTGCGCCGGGCGGCGCTGACGGCGGTGCCGGCGCTGCGCGACGCGGTCGCGCAGTTCGGCGTCACCGGTGACTACGTCGACTACCAGGAGGACGCGGCCGTACCGCGCTGTCTGGCCGCCAACCAGCCCGTCGTCGAGAACCTCACCGGTGACGAACAGCTCGGCCGCTCCGCACCGTCCCCCGAACGCGTCGCCGTCTACCGGGCCCTCGGGATGCACTCCGCGGTCATCGTGCCGGTCGCCGTGCGCGGCGGCCCGATCGGCGTCCTCGGCCTGGTCAGGGCGGGGGACTCGCCCGTCTTCACGGACGAGGACGTGGTGGTCGCCCGGGAGCTCGCCGGCCGGGCCGCCGTCGACCTCGACCACGCGCGCCGCTTCACCCACGAGCACACCATCGCTCTGGAACTCCAGCGCTCCCTGCTCTCCGAGCCGCGTCCGCCGCACCCGCACATCGAGATCGCCACCCGCTACCTGCCGGCCGACCGGAGCGTGCTGGTCGGCGGCGACTGGTTCGACGTGATCCCGCTGCCCGACGGGCGCCACCTCAAGGCGATGGGCGATGTGATGGGGCACGGCGTCGAGGCGGCCGTCGCGATGAGCCACTACCGCTCCCTGCTGCGGCTGCTGGCCGACGAGGAGCTGCCGCCGCACCGCATCCTGGAGCAGCTCGACCGGATGGTCGAGCGGTCCGGACTGGACCGGGCGGCGACCTGTCTGGTCGCCGTCGTCGACCGGGCCGGCGGGGTGTGCCAGGTGTCGAGCGCCGGCCATCTGCCCCCGTTGTTCATCGACCCCGGCCCGGCCGGCACCTGGCTGGGCGACGTGCCGGCGGGCCCGCCGCTCGGCACCGGATTCGGCGGCTACCGGACGACGAGGGTGGAGTGCGGACCGGGAACGGTGCTGTTCATGTACACCGACGGACTGGTGGAGCGGCGCGGCGAGGACATCGACGTGTCCGTCGGCCGGCTCAAGGAGCTGACCCTGCCGGGGAGCGGCGATCTGGAGGAACTGCTCGACGCGGTGCTCGACCGCTTCGGCCCGGGCGCCGAGGACGACATCGCGGTGATGGCATCACGTGCGCGGGCCCCGGACGGCGGCTGCGCGACGGGCTGAGCCCGGGGCGGCGGATCACCCCAGTTCGAGACTGGTGATGCCGAACAGCCCGGTGTGGTCGACGTCCGGCGCCGGTCCGGTGTACATGCGGGCCGTCTCGAACGACGGGGTGAGCCCCAGCTGTTCGGCCAGCCGCACCGCCGCCGGGTTCACGTCGGGTACGTCCACGGCGACGGGCGTGGACGGATCGGTGGCCGCGAGCGCGCTCACCAGGGCACGGGCGATCTCCGGCGTGGCCGCGTACAGCGGGCCGATGCGGGAGGACGTCCGGCAGGCGCGGAGCACGGCGAGCCCCCGCACCTCGCCCTCGGACAGCGCGACCAGCGCGGTGCGTCCGGGGGTGGTCGTCCAGGCGGCGAGGAAGCTGTCCCGCTGCTCGGGGAAGAACAGCCGGTCGTACGCGGTGACCCGGTCGAAGGGCAGCGTGCGGGCGTCCACCAGGGTGACGCCGGCCGGGGGTGCGACGCCGACCGGGGCGAGACCCTCGTACCGAAGGTTCGTCCAGACCGGACGGAATCCGGACTTCCGGTAGTTGGGCTGCTGCTCGACCACCCCGTCGAGGCCGGTGTTGCGCCCGGCCAGCCGCGCCGTCCCGGCGGCCCAGGTCCGGCTCCCGTATCCCTGTCCGCGCAGTTCCGGGCGGGTCAGGTAGAAGCCCAGGAAGCCGAAGCCGGAGCCGTAGCGGACCACGGAGACGCAGGAGGCGGGCACCCCGTCGAGGCGGCCGATCAGGAAGCCGCACGGGTCGGCGGCGAAGAACGCCTGACCATCCGTCAGGCCAGGGTTCCAGCCCTCGGCATGGGCCCAGTCCGCCATCATCCTGATGTCGTCCGCGCTGGCTGTGGTGATCTCGAATGTCGGCACGGATCCACCATGGACCTCCCGCGCGGCCGGTTCAACGACGCCTCGCCCCGTTCACACGAACAGGAACGCACCCGCCGTCCCGGTTCACACGAACAGGAACGCGCCCGCCGTCCCGGTTCACACGAACAGGAACGCGCCCGCCGTCGCCGCGCCCAGCGCCGTCCCCGCCGTCACCTGGCCGACCGTGTGGTAGCCGAGCGCGACCCGCGACCAGCACACGGCGGCCGTCATCGCGTACCCGAACAGCCACCACGGCGAGTGCACCGCGGCGAGCAGCGCGACCACGGCCGAGGCGACCGAGGCGTCGACCGAGATCTTCCAGACCGTGTTGACGGCCAGCAGGGCGACGGTCATCACCCAGAGCCCGAGCATGGCCGTCAGGATGCCCGAGGGTGCGCCGCCCAGCACCATGACCGCCGAGCCGATGCCGATGGAGCCGAGGATGACGAGGAAGATCGGGGCCCGCTTGGTCCGGTCGACGACGTGGCGGTCGCCCCAGGTGCCGCGCCCGCGCTCCCACTCGATGTAGCCGGCGGGCACGAGCCCGGCGCACAGGGCGCCGAGGAGTCCCCAGAGCAGCCCGGTCCAGTGGCCCGCCGCCGCCAGCCCGATGGCGAGCATGCCGGCCAGCAGGAGGTTGCGCGGCTGGAGGACGTCCGTCACGGTGCGCGCGGCGGAGGTGCCGGTGTCCTGGGTGGTGCTCGTGCTCATGCCTGCTGCTCCTGCTCCTTGACCGGGGTGACCGTGGCGGGCGCTCCGGGCGCCGCGGCGGATTCGAGGACCTGCCGGGCCCGCTCCGGCGTGACCGTGCGGTACGCCGCCGCCACCCGGACCAGCCAGGCGACCTCGCCGTCCTGGTCGGTGGCGTGCTGGGTACCGACGACGGCCGCCTTGCCCGCCGTCGCCCCGGCGGTCCTGGCCGAGAGGGCCGCCTTGATCCAGTAGGCGTCGGCCAGCGGCCCGGACCGCTCCCGGCCGGCGTTCCCGTCCATGGCGGCGGCCTCGGCGGCCGGCAGCAGTGCGTCGGGCACGTAGTGGCGCAGCTTCTCCACCGCGTCGGCGATGTCCGCGGCCCACCGGTCGACCCGGAGGTCGGCGGGGGTGCCGAAGCGGGTGAGCTCGCGCAGGAGCGGGGCCGGGGGGTCGAAGGGCTGGTCGGGGAAGGCCGCCATCAGCTCGTACCAGAGCGCGTGCAGCTTCACCTGGGCCCGCCAGAGCGTCGCCCGGCGGCGGACGTTGCTGAATGCGGGGATGGAGGCGCCGATCGCGAAGAAGGCGAACAGCGCCACCTGCGAAGCCTCCGTGACCTCGTCGAACTTCAGCGCGAAGGCCTCGCCGGGCTGGTCGATGACGCTGACCCAGAGGAACAGCGTGCGGCTGACGGTGTAGCCGACGCCGATGACCATGGCGAACGTCATCATCCCCAGGCCGATCCGCAGATGGCGCTGGGCAGCGCCCGCGGTGGCGAGCGCCCACTGGTACGCGCAGACGGCGGACGCGGCGCCGAGGTAGAGGTAGAACACGCTCATGTAGAGCGTCGCGCCCCCCTGCCCCGCGTGGTCGGCGACGAAGCGGTCCGACGGCGTGGACCGGTCGACGACCGTGAAGAACAGCACCGTCAGCAGCACCAGCGTGGCGACGGACGCCTTCGCCGCGACCTGCTGGATCATCCGCGCGAACCGCACGTGGCGCGGGACGTCCCCGGCATCGGCGTACTGGCCGTAGATCGCCACGATGTAGCTGAGAATGGCCAGAATCGCGATCGTCGCCGTGTAGTGCTTGATCAGCACCGACAGGTCGGTGACCGGGCTGTCGTTGAGCCCGATGCGCACCGCGCGCGTCTTGGTCCAGAGCGCGGCGGCGAACCCCGCGTAACAGCCCCACAGGGCCCGGCGGCGCCGGTCCTCCTCGTCGCCCCACAGGGCGGCCGGCATGCGCCACAGGGCAACGGCTGTCATCAGGCCGGCTATCAGATAGCCGGCGACGTCGAGCGGGGTCACGGCGGGAGTCCTTGTGGTGGGGGAACGGGGGCGGGGGGAGTGGCGCTACGTGCGGCGGAACAGGCCGCGGCGGCGGTGGGCGACGGGGCGCGAGAGCGAGTTGGCGAGCCGCCCCACCATGTCATCGCTCGTCACGTCCCGCGCCATGCGGGGGATGAGCGAGGCGCCCAATTCGGCCATGCGTTCGTCGTGGGTGTCGTACTGCGCGCGGGCCTGCACGGCGTCCGGGCCGGTCAGCGCGTCCGGGCCGACGACCCGGGCGATCAGGGAGGTGTCGAAGACGGGCAGCAGCCGGCGCAGTTGCTCCGCGTCCAGCGAGGTGCCGTGGTCGAACCACTCGTGACACAGCTCGTGCAGGATGACGTGCTGGGTCTGGTACGCGGTGGGGCGGCGGCGGTAGAGCACGACGCTGGTCCCGCCGGCCTTCAGCCGCAGCCCGCAGGCGGCGTTGACGCGGGCCAGCCGGTCGGGCATCTCCTGGAGCACGAGGGTGCGGCCGCTCGCCGCCTCCATGTTGGCCACCAGTCCCTCGACCGTGAAGGGGGAGGGAAGCGGGAGGCCGGCCAGCCCGGCCTCGCACTCCTTCCGCAGTTCGCGCATGGACACCGGCCTAGCTCCGTGGTTCGCCGTCGGCCGGTGGCTGCCGGTCCTGCGCGTCCTTCAGCAGGGAGAGCGCGAACTGCAGCAGCTCCGGCGGCAGTCCGTCCTCGTCCAGCCCCCGGCCCGCCAGCCCGCTGATCTCGCCGGTACGGCGCTTCGCCAGGAACTGGAGCCCCGCGACGACGTCGTCGACGACCTCGGACTCCTCCTTGAAGAAGCGCCAGTCCACGCCGAAGCCGAGTCCGAGCGCCTTGAGGATGTCCTCGGACGGCTGGGTCACCTTGCCGGCGAGGATGTTGGAGAAGTAGCTGTGGGAGAGGGACCCGCCGCGCTCCTTGACCAGGTCGGCGAAGACCCGTCCCGAGATCTTGCGGCCGGGGAAGGTCTTCTCGACCATGTACTCGACCTTCTGCCGCAGCGTTCGCAGCTCCGGCGCGCGTTCTTCGCCGTTGTCCATCCGGCCCCCACGTTCACGTCCGCCGCCCGGGCGTCTCTCCTGCTCCGTGCGGTGCTCGATTCGGTCAACGGGCTCGTACTGTAACCAACTCCGACGCGTCGTCCGCCGGGCGGGGAGCGCTGGGGGGAGACCGTAAGGGGATGAAGCGGAGCATCTCGCTCCGGTGTCCGGAACGGGCTTGCGCAAACACTCTACGTCACTGTTAACTCGAAAAAACATGGGCAGGGGACCACGAGGGGAGTCCCTTGCCCATGAAAACGCCTGCGCGCACCCGCCCTCGTGCGAGGGCCGGACGCGCACATGGGTGTAGCCCTTCACGACGGGGGATGCGTGAAGGGCTACGTCTGCATTATGGCCCCTGGTCAGGCAGTCATCAACTGACCGGCCGGTCAGTGTTCTTGGCGGGCCCCCGGCCGGTGCCTCCCGAGCCTGCGGCGACGGGGGCTCCCGGGCGCTCCCGGAACGGCCCGGCGGCGGGCCGAAGGGCGCCTGGAACGGGCCGGACCAGATTATTTCCCCCGTCCGGCCCGGGAAATCTGTCGCGACTATGCTAGACACGATGGCTCGCACAATGAGAGTTTCTCGTTCGGTCAACGAAGTCAGCGATACGCGGCAGGTGCACATGCCCCCCGAAACCCCTCCGCATGCCACTGACCGTCTCGATGACGACGACTACCCCGCCTACACGATGGGCCGCGCCGCGGAGATGATCGGCGCCACGCCCGGATTCCTCCGCGCGATCGGCGAGGCCCGCCTGATCACCCCCCTGCGGTCGGAGGGCGGCCACCGCCGCTACTCCCGCTACCAGCTGCGCATCGCGGCCCGCGCCCGCGAACTCGTCGACGGCGGAACACCGATCGAGGCCGCGTGCCGCATCGTGATCCTGGAGGACCAGCTCGAAGAGGCGCTCCGGCTGAACGAGGAGCTGCGCCGGCCCACCCCGGGCGGCGACACGGCCTGAGCGGGCCGCGCCCTCCTGCCCGTGCTCGTGCGGCCCCGGCCGCCGTGCCGCACCGCGCCGTACTCGTGCAGCCCCGGGTCGTCGTGCCCGCGCTGCCCCGGTCGTCGCCCCCGGCTGCCGTGCCCGCCCCGTACGCGAGCCGCTCCCGCCGTCGTGCCCGTACCCGCGGCCCCTGGCTCAGCCCGCGCCGTCCCTGCCCGCGCCGCCCCGGTCGCCGTCCCCGCCGTCCCGCGCGGGCGCCGTACTGCCGCGCTCGATCAGCCGGGGCAGCGGTACCTGAACCGTGCGCGCCGCACCGCCGTCGAGCAGGGCGGTCAGTTCCCGGGCCGCGAGCCGGCCGAACGCGACCGTGTCCCTGGACAGCGCGGTGAGCCACGGCGCGGTGAGCCGGCACAGCGCCGAGTCCTCCCACGAGACCACCGACACATCGCCCGGCACCTGGAGGCCGAGCCCGGCGGTGACCGCCACCCCGGCCGCGGCCATCACGTCGTTGTCGTAGATCAGCGCGGTCGGCGGGTGGGGCCGCTCCAGGACCCGGCGGGTCACGGCCGCGCCCTCGGTGTCGGAGTAGTCCGTGGTCACCGAGTGGGCCTCGGTCAGGCCGCGCCGGTCGGCCTCGACGCGCAGGGACCGGATGCGCCGGTCGGTGTGCGCGAGCGAGGGCAGGCCGGCGATGTGCACGATGCGGCGGTGGCCCAGCTCGTGCAGCCGGCCGACGATGGCCGCCATGACGCCGGCGTCGTCGGCGCGCACCTGTGAGAGGCCCGGGTGCGGGTCGGTGTCGCTGCCGGGGAGGGCCCCGATGACGACGCCGTGCAGACCCAGTTCGTCCAGGAGGCCGACGCGGGGGTCGTCGGTGCGCGGGTCGACGACGAGCACCCCGTCGACCCGGTGCTCGGCCCACCAGCGGCGGTAGACGGCGCACTCGGCCGTCACGTCCTCCACCACCTGGAAGAGCAGGCCGAGTTGGCGCTCGGCCAGGACCTCCTGGATGCCGGAGATCAGCTGCAGGAAGAACGAGTCCACGCCCAGGTTGGCCGCCGGTCGCGCCACCACGAGCCCCACGGTGGCCGACCCCTCGCCCGACAGCGCACGGGCCGCCGTGCTCGGGCGCCAGCCCAGCTGCTCGGCCACGCGCCGGACACGGTCGCGGGTGAGTTCCGAGACGCCCGGCCGGTCGTTGAGCGCGAAGGAGACGGCGCTCTCCGAGACCCCCGCCCGCTGGGCGATGTCCTTCATCGTCGGCCGGCGCGCGGGTGTGCGTCTGACCGGCGAAGCGTCCCCGGCCGGCGGCCCCTTCGGTGTCACCCGGTGCCTCTTTCCCTGCGTTCCCTGTGCTGCTCGTCGGACGTCGGGTTCGCTCGCCCCCGGGGGCATCGTAGGCGCTTCCGGATCATTGGTCGAGTGATGTGCCGAGGCAACTAATGCGCTTGAGTCGATCTCATCTAAAGCGCATTAGTTGAGGTCCCTGAATGCGCTATCACACGGCTCTGACCTGCATGTATGTAGTTGAGCATTGCTGATTTCCGGAGAATGTATTGACTTTCGGCCGGACGCATTGCAGGGTCTGCTGGGCGAACGCAGCCGACGGGTCAGCACCCCGGTTCGCCGTCCGCACGCCTGGTCCGAGCAAAGGAGCCGTTCACCGTGCGCATCTCCCGCAGAGCAGTCGCCACTGCCGCCGTCCTCGCAACCGTCCTGCCGTTGAGTGCGTGCGGCGGTGGGTCCGGAGCGGGCTCGGCCGACGCCTCCGGCAAGGTGGAAGGCAAGATCACCTTCCAGACCTGGAACCTTCAGGCGAACTTCAAGGACTACTTCAACGGCGTGATCGCGGACTTCGAGAAGAAGTACCCGGGCACCGACGTCAAGTGGGTGGACCGGCCGGGTGAGGGCTACGCGGACAAGATCAGCGCGGACGCGGCCGGCGGCACCCTGCCGGACGTCGTCAACGTGTCGCCGGACCTGGTGGCCCCGCTGGCCGAGGCGGGCATCGCGCTGGACCTCGACAAGGCGGCGCCGCAGTACCGCAAGGAGTATCTGGACGGCGCCTGGAAGGCCCATCAGGTACCGGGCAAGGAGGGAACGTACGCCTTCCCCTGGTACCTCAACACCGGGCCGATGTTCTACAACAAGAGCCTGTTCAAGGAGGCCGGGCTCGACCCGGAGAAGCCGCCGACCACCTACGACCAGGTCTTCGCGGACGGTCTGAAGCTGGCCTCGAAGACCGGCGGCAAGGTCGCCACGCTCGCCAACGTGCCCACCATCGAGGACTTCGGCCGCTACGGCGGGCAGTTGATGAACAAGGAGGGCACGGGCTTCGCCTTCAACGACGCCAAGGGCGTCGAACTCCTGACGCACTACAAGGAGTTGTACGACGCCAAGGCGCTCGACGCGCAGGCGCTGACCGCGACCCCCGAGTCGTCGGGGCACAAGTTCCTCACCGGGTCCGTGGCCATGAACCCCGGCAGCGCGCTGGACCTGGCCAACTTCAAGAAGCAGGCGCCGGGCCTCTACAAGAACATCGGCATCACCGACCAGGTCAGCAGCACCGGCAAGGCCAACATGTACGTCATGGGCATCATGGTGAACGCGCAGACGAAGCAGACGCCCGCCGCCGTGGCCTTCGCCCACTACATGACCGACGCGACCCGGCAGATGGACTTCGCCCGGCAGGTCGCCATCTTCCCGAGCACCGCCGGATCCCTCGACGATCCGTACTTCACGAAGGAGGACGGCACCGACGAGACCCGCGTACGGGTCGCCGCCGCCAAGTCCCTGAAGACGGCCGTCAATTACACCCCGGTCCTGTTCAGCGAGCAGATGAAGACCGAGCTGCGGAACCAGATCGCCAAGGCGCTGCAAGGAAAGCAGAGCCCCAAGGAAGCTCTTGACAACGCTGTCAAGGCCTGTGACCGGCTGTTGCAGCAGAGCTGAGACGCCCCGTGAACTCCCCCGCACCCACCCCCGCCCCCGCGACGTCCCGCACCGGGACCGTCCGCACCGGAGCCCCGGCGAGCACGCCGGGCCCCGGCGCGGCGGGAACGGCGGCCCGGCGCGACCGCCCGCCCGCCGGCCGGATCAGACGGCATCTCGCCCTCAGCCCCTGGCTGTTCGCGGCGCCCGGACTCGTCGTCGTCGGCGCCTTCAGCCTCTTCCCGTTCTTCAGCACGCTGGTCAACGCCTTCACCGACCGCCGGACCCTGGTCCCGGGCACGTTCGTGGGCCTCGCGAACTTCCGGGAGCTGCTGCACGACGAGATGTTCTGGATCGGGCTGCGCAACAGCGCGCTGTACGTCGTCGGCGTCGTGCCCGCCCTCGTCATCCTGCCGCTGCTGCTGGCGATGCTCGTCCAGCGGCACATCCCCGGCATCTCCTTCTTCCGCTCGGCCTTCTACACGCCGGTCGTCGCCTCCATCGTCGTCGTCGGACTGATCTGGGTCTGGATGCTCGACGAGCGCGGGCTGATCAACTCGCTCCTGGAGGCGGTGGGCATCGGCAAGGTCGGCTTCCTCAGCGACCAGTGGCTGCTGCTGGGCAGCGCGATGACGGTCACGGTCTGGAAGGGCCTCGGCTACTACATGATCATTTACCTGGCCGCGCTGGCGAACGTACCGCGGGAGCTGCACGAGGCCGCGTCCGTGGACGGCGCCGGAGTCGTGCGCCGCTTCTTCACCGTCACCGTCCCCGCCATCCGCTCCACCATGGTGCTGGTCGCGGCGCTGTCCTCGGTCTCCGCCTTCAAGGTCTTCTCCGAGGTCTACCTGATGGCCGGCCCCTCCGGCGGCCCCGCGGGTGAGGACACCACCCTGGTGATGCTCGTCCAGCGGGTCGGCACCGGGCTGACCGGGCGGGTCGGCTACGCCTCCGCCATCTCGGTCGTCATCTTCGTCGTCACCGTCGGCCTGATGCTCCTGGTGCTCCGCGCCGACCGCAAGGAGGACGCGTGAGCATCCTGAAGACCACCGACGCCGAGGGACGCCGCATCCCGGCCTGGCAGCTCGTCCTGCGCTACGTGCTGCTGCTCGCCGTACTCGCGCTGACCGTGGGACCGTTCCTGTGGCAGCTCTCGACGTCCCTGAAGGGTCCGGGCGAGGACATCTTCAGCTCGCCGCCGAAGTTCTTCCCGAGCGATCCGACCCTGGACAACTACAGCCGGGTCGCCGACACCATCCCGGTGTGGGACTACGCCTTCAACTCCCTCAAGGTCGCCGCCGCCAACGTGGTCACCAACTGCGTGGGCGCCGCCCTGGCCGGCTACGCGCTGGCCCGGCTGCGCTACCGGGGCCGCAGGGCCGCGACGCTGGTGTTCATCCTCGCCATGCTCGTACCGGTGGAGGGCATCATCATCGCCCAGTTCACCACCATGCGTGATCTCGGACTGAACAACACCCTGCTCGGCGTGCTGCTGCCCGGATCCATCGGGGCGATGAACGTCCTGCTGATGCGCAACGCCTTCCTGAACCTCCCCGAGGAGGTGGAGGAAGCGGCCTTCGTGGACGGCGCCAACGTCTGGCAGCGCTTCCTGCGGATCGCGCTGCCCTCGGTCAAGGGCACCCTCGCCGTCGTCGCTATCTTCGCCTTCATGGGCTCGTGGGACGACTTCCTGTGGCCTCTGATCGTCCTCAGCGACCCGGAGAACTTCACCCTGACCATCGGGCTGAACTATCTGCACGGCACGTTCGCGAACGACGAACGGCTCGTCGCCGCCGGCACGATCATCGCCGTGCTCCCGCTCATCGTGCTCTTCGCCGGTCTGCAGCGCTTCTTCTTCCGGGGTGTCGGCGAAGGCGCCGTCAAGGGCTGACCCACCGCCGCTCTCCCTCCCCAGGCCCTGTACCGGGTCGTCCCACGGCGTCACGGGACCGGGCGCGCGCGCTCGCGGCGTCGCCGAAACGCGCCGGCAGTCCCGCCGTGAGAGCGCTCAGCGGCCTCGCGGTCGCACGCACCCGGCCCCGCCACCGCGGGACCACCCCGTACAGGCCCCGCACCACAGAACCAGGACCCGTGTTCCGTATGAGCTCATCCCCGCTGCGCTTCGGCGCTAACTACACCCCCAGCGAAGGCTGGTTCCACCACTGGCTGGACTTCGACCTCGACTCCGTACGGGCCGACCTGGACTCGATCGCGGGTCTCGGCCTCGACCACATCCGGGTCTTCCCGCTCTGGCCCCTCTTCCAGCCCAACCGCACCCTGATCCGCCCGCGCGCCGTGGAGCAGCTGGTCCAGCTCGCCGACGCCGCCGCCGAGCGTGGGCTCGACGTCAGCGTGGACGGGCTCCAGGGGCATCTGTCGAGCTTCGACTTCCTGCCCGCCTGGACCGGGACCTGGCACCGGCGCAACCTCTTCACCGACCCCGACGTGCTCGCCGGGCAGGCCGAGTACCTGCGCACGCTCGCCGCTGCGCTCGCCGACCGGCCGCACTTCATCGGGATGACCCTCGGCAACGAGATCAACCAGTTCTCCGGGGACCCGCACCCCGACCCGGACCGCATCACGCCCGAGCAGGCGGGCGCCTGGCTGACCAGGATGCTCGACGCCTGCGAGGAGGGGGCACCCGGCAAGCTCCATCTGCACGCCGAGTACGACGCCGCCTGGTACCAGGACGACCACGCGTTCACCCCCGCGCACGCGGCCCGCACCGGCGCCGCCACCGCCGTGCACTCCTGGGTCTTCAACGGCACCGCCCAGCGTCACGGCCGCACCGGCACGGCCACCGAGCACCACGCCGCCTACCTGATCGAACTCTCCAAGGCCTGGGCGCTCGACCCGCACCGGCCGGTCTGGCTCCAGGAGGTCGGCGCACCGGCCCCGCTGATCCCCGCCGAGCACGCCGCCGCCTTCACGGAGGCGACCGTCGAGAACGCCCTGGACTGCGAGGACGTGTGGGGCGTCACCTGGTGGTGCTCCCACGACGTGTCCCGCTCGCTGGCGGACTTCCCCGAACTCGAGTACGGGCTGGGCCTGTTGACCAACGACCGGCAGGTCAAACCGGCCGGCCGCGCCATCGCCCGGATCGTCGAGGAGTACCGCGGCCGAAGCCGCAGGCCCGCTCCCCGGACGACGGCCGTCATCGTCGACACCGGCGACGACACGACCGCACCGCGCCGCTCGGTGTGCGCCCCCGGCGGGGCCGTCTTCGAGGCCTTCGCCCGGCTCACCGCGGACGGCGTCCGTCCGACGGCCGTGCTCGCGAGCAAGGCCGACGACGCGCAGCACCTGGCCGCCCGCTCCATCACGGAGGTCGTCGCACCGGACCGCGTCCGGTGACCGCGCCCCCGCACGGCATCACCCCGTACGGCACGACCTCGCACAGCACGACCCCGCACAGCACCGGAATCGCCTCTCGCACGATACGGAGCACACCATGATCCAGCCCCCCTCGCGCCCGTCCGAGCCCACCCGCCGCACCGTCGTCCTCGCGGGCGCGGCAACGGCCGCAGCCCTCCTGACGCCGGCCTTCGCCGGATCGGCGGCGGCGTCCACCGCCGCCTCGGCGAAGACCGCTTCCCAGCCGTTCGCCTCCTACTGGTTCCCCGACTCGGTGCCCGACGGCACCCCGGGCGAGGGCGTCACCTGGCGGAGCCTGAAGGCATGGCGCGCCGAGAAGGACCCCGACCTGGCCTTCAACACCTCGACGGTCCCGCTGGCCGACCGCTTCACGCCGGTCCCGGTGAACACCACGGCCCGTACCGACCAGGCGCGCATCTCCAGCCTGGTGGCCTTCGGGAACACCGCGGGCAACCCGTCGCAGGGCTCCGGCACCGCCGACCACTACGCGCTGAGCCAGTGGGCGTACATCGACGAGCTCGTCTTCTGGGGCGGCTCGGCGGGCGAGGGCCTGGTCCTCGCGCCGAACGCCCCGGTCGTGGACGCCGCGCACCGCAACGGCGTCCCCGTCCTCGGCACCGTGTTCCTGCCGCCCGTGCACCACGGCGGCGATCTGCGGTGGACGCGCGACCTCGTGCAGCGGGACGGGGCCGGACGGTTCCCGCTGGCCGCGAAGCTCGTGGAGGTGGCCGTCGCGCACGGCTTCGACGGCTGGTTCATCAACGCGGAGACGGAGGGCGGGGACGCCGCGCTCGGCGCCGAGATGCTCGCCTTCGTCACCGACCTGCGGGCGCGCAGCGACGCCGCCGGTCTGCGCATCACCTGGTACGACGCGATGACGGTGCGGGGCGAGGTCGGCTGGCAGGGGGCGCTGAACGCCGAGAACACGGCGCTGTTCGAGGAAGCGGACTCGATGTTCGTGGACTTCCGCTGGACCCCCGGCACACTCACCGCCTCCGGGACGAACGCCGAGGAGGCCGGCCGGAGCCGCTACGACCTGTGGGCGGGCGTCGACGTCGAATCGAGCGGCTGGAACAAGGCCGTCGACTGGGACGCGATCATCCCCGCCGACGGACCCCACACCCTCTCGTACGGCTTCTACCGGCCCGAGTGGACCCGCAGCCATCTCCCGGAGGGCCGGACCCCCGCCCAGTTCCACGCCGCCGACCAGCGGTTCTGGACCGGACAGTCCCTCGACCCGGCCCGCCCGGACCGCGCGGACAGCTGGCGCGCCCCCGCCACGGCGGTGGCCGACCGCTCCACCGTCGACCGCCTTCCGTTCGCCACCACCTTCAACACCGGCCACGGTCTGCGCTGGTACGAGAACGGCCGGGCGGTCTCGGACACCGAGTGGAACCACCTGGGGCTCCAGGACCGGCTGCCGGGCCGCCGGTGGGTCGTCCGTACCGACGGCCGGACCCCGTCCGTCGCCTTCGACTTCGCCGACGCCTGGCGCGGCGGCAGCAGCCTCCTCGTCGACGGCGACCTCGACGCCCCGGCCACCGTCGAGCTCTACGGCACGCGGCTGCCCCTCTCCCGGCGCACCGTCGTCGAGCTCACCCACCGGACCGACCCGGGATCGGGCCCGGTCACCGTCGAACTGGCCGTCGCGCAGCACGAACCCGACCGTCCCGGCGACCCGATCGCGTACACGTACGTCCCCGTCGGCGAACTGCGGCCGGGCGGCGCCGGCTGGACCACCGCCACCGTGCGGCTGAGCTCCCTGACCGGGACCGTCCACGCCCTGGGGGTGCGGCTCACGGGGGCCGGCCACGTGCGCTGGCGGCTCGGCGCCCTGGCCGTCCGCGACGCGGTGGAGGTCCCGTCCGCGCCGGCCGGTCTGCGCATCACCGGCGCGACGTCCGGCGCGGACGGGACCGACCTGCGCCTGCGCTGGCAGCGGGCGGCCGGCCGGCCCCGCCACTACGAGCTGTACCGGCTCCTGTCCGACGGCACCGAGCGCTTCCTCGGCGGCACGCCCGGCACCGCCTTCTTCGTTCCGGGCCTCCATCGGGAACCGGGCGAAAAGGCCGCCCGTTTCCTGGTCAGGGCCGTTGGCGAGCTCTACACGACGTCCGGCGCCGCCACCACCGCGCACCGCTGGTAAGCAACGCGAGCACCCCCCACCCCACCGCGATCACCCCCCACCCGCACCCACCTCACAACGGAGCCACCCTCATGCACGACGACCGCAGCCTGGTCGAAGCCCGTCTGAAGCGCGTTCTCGACGAGCGCATCCGGCCGGCCGTATATCCGGAATCCGTCCCGCTGGACGTCGCCGTCTGGAACGCACCGGGTGAGCCCGTCCCCGTCGCGGAGGGACTGGCCGGTCCGACGGAGCCGATCGCGGTCGGCGACCGGTGGGGCGCTCCGTGGGGCACCTGCTGGTTCCGGGTCTCCGGTACGGTCCCCGAGGCCTGGGCGGGCCGGACCGTCGAGGCGCTGCTCGACCTCGGCTTCGACGAGAACATGCCGGGCTTCCAGTGCGAGGGCCTCGTCTACCGCCCCGACGGCACCCCGGTGAAGGGTCTCAACCCGCGCAACCAGTGGGTGCGCGTCGGGGCACCCGCCGAGGGCGGCGAGGAAGTGCTGCTGCACATCGAGGCGGCCTCCAACCCGGTCATCCTCGACTACCACCCCTTCCTGCCGACGACGCTCGGCGACAAGGACACCGCGGGCGACGAACCGCAGTACACCCTCGCCCGGATGGACCTCGCGGTCTTCGACGAGCACGTCTGGAACCTCGTCCAGGACCTGGAGGTGCTGGGCGAGCTGATGCAGGAACTGCCCGTCGAGGGCGCCCGGCGCTGGGACATCCTGCGGGCCATCGGCCGCGCCCTGGACGCGGTCGACCTCCAGGACGTGAACGGCACCGCGGCCGCCGCACGCGAGCAGCTCGCCGGCGTCCTCGCGACGCCCGCCCAGCCGTCCGCGCACCGCATCAGCGCCGTCGGCCACGCGCACATCGACTCCGCCTGGCTCTGGCCGCTGCGCGAGACGGTCCGCAAGGTCGCCCGCACGACGTCCAACATGACCGCGCTCCTGGAGGACGAGCCCGACTTCGTCTTCGCGATGTCCCAGGCCCAGCAGTTCGCCTGGATCAAGGAGCACCGCCCCGAGGTCTACGCGAAGGTCAAGAAGGCCGTCGCGGAGGGGCGCTTCGTGCCGTCCGGCGGCATGTGGGTCGAGTCCGACACGAACATGCCGGGCTCCGAGGCGATGGCCCGCCAGTTCGTGCACGGCAAGCGCTTCTTCCTCGACGAGTTCGGCATCGAGAACGACGAGGCGTGGCTGCCCGACACCTTCGGCTTCGCGGCCGGCCTGCCGCAGATCATCAAGGCAGCGGGCTCCAAGTGGCTGCTCACGCAGAAGATCTCGTGGAGCCAGACCAACAAGTTCCCGCACCACACCTTCCAGTGGGAGGGCATCGACGGCACCCGGATCTTCACGCACTTCCCGCCCGTCGACACCTACAACTGCTCGATGAAGGGCAGCGAGATCGCCCACGCGGCGAAGAACTTCAAGGACAAGGGGGTCGCGCAGCACTCCCTCGCCCCGACCGGCTGGGGCGACGGCGGTGGCGGCACCACCCGCGAGATGATCGCCAAGGCCGCCAGGATGCGCAGCCTGGAGGGCTCCGCGACGGTCACGTGGGAGACCCCCGCCGACTTCTTCACCAAGGCGGAGGCGGAGTACCCGAACGCACCCGTGTGGGTCGGCGAGCTCTATCTGGAGCTGCACCGCGCCACCCTCACCAGCCAGGCGAAGACGAAGCAGGGCAACCGCCGCAGCGAGCACCTGCTGCGGGAGGCCGAGCTGTGGGCCGCCACCGCCGCCGTGCGGACCGGGTCCTCCTACCCGTACGAGCAGCTGGACCGGATCTGGAAGACGGTGCTGCTGCACCAGTTCCACGACATCCTGCCCGGCTCGTCGATCGCCTGGGTGCACCGTGAGGCGGAGAAGACGTACGCGGCCGTCGCCGAGGAGCTGAACGGCATCATCGACGCAGCCCAGCGGGCCCTGGCCGGTGACTCCACGACGGGCGAGGTCCTCGTCTTCAACTCCGCCCCGCACCCGCGCGGCGGCGTCGGCGCGGGTGCGGCGGCGGCCGCCACCGCCGTCGGAGCCCCGGCCCCCGCCCCGCGCGAGGGCGGAGGTTACGTGCTGGACAACGGTCTGCTCCGGGTGGAGATCGACGGCCGGGGGCTGGTCGTCTCGGCGTACGACATCGGCGCCGAGCGCGAGACGGTGGCCCCGGGCCGGGCCGCCAACCTGCTCCAGATCCACCCCGACTTCCCGAACATGTGGGACGCCTGGGACGTCGACGCCTTCTACCGCAACACCGTCACCGACCTGACGGACCTCGACGAGCTCACGGCCGTCGAGGGCGACGGCGCCGCCACCGTGCGCGTCGTCCGCAGCTTCGGCGACTCGAAGGTCACCCAGCTGCTGACCCTCGCGCCCGGCGCCAAGCGGCTCGACATCGACACCGAGGTCGACTGGCACGAGACGGAGAAGTTCCTCAAGGCGGCGTTCCCGCTGGACGTCCACGCCGAGCGGTACGCCTCCGAGACCCAGTTCGGGCACTTCTACCGGGCCACCCACGCCAACACCAGCTGGGAGGCCGCCAAGTTCGAGGCGTGCAACCACCGCTTCGTCCACCTGGAGGAGCCGGGCTGGGGCGTGGCGCTCGTCAACGACTCGACGTACGGCCACGACGTGACCCGTACGGTCCGCGACTGCGACTCCGGTACGACCACCACCGTGCGGGTCTCGCTGCTGCGCGCCCCCCGCTTCCCCGACCCGGAGACCGACCAGGGCGTGCACCGCTTCCGGCACGCGCTCGTCCCCGGTGCGGCGATCGGTGACGCGGTCCGCGAGGGCTTCCGGATCAACCTGCCGGAGCGCCGGGTCACCGGTGACCGGGAGGTGGCCCCGCTGGTGTCCGTCGACAACGACGCGGTCGTGGTGAGCGCGGTCAAGCTGGCCGACGACGCGAGCGGCGACCTCGTGGTGCGCCTCTACGAGTCGACGGGCGGTCGCGCCAAGGTCCGGCTCGCCCTCGGCTGCGAAGCCGGCGGCGTCGCGGTGTGCGACCTGCTGGAGCGCTCGTCCGCCGATGCGGTGGCGCCCGAACTCCGGGACGGTGGAGTCGAGTTGGCGCTGCGGCCGTTCGAGCTGGTCACGCTGAGGTTCACCCGCGGCTGACCCGTCCGCCCTCCTCCCGGCCCGGGGCCGGGAGGAGGGCGGGTCGCCGGGCCCGAAGCGCTGTAGCACGGAGCGACGAATATCTATAGCCGCAAGCACAGAATTTTATGCAATGCCCGGTGAAGGTTTATGACGCGCCGGACGGAGTGTAATTACTTCCCGCGCCCGCTCGCATTCATTGTGCTACTGTAGATCTCAGTTGCAGTTGTGGTTCCCAAAGACTCCAAGTGCTCTCCCCGGCTAAATGGGCCGGTGGGTGCGCTTTTGTATTTTCCGGCTCATTATCCGGATGGGGTAATCATCGCGGCGACGCGGGACTGGCACAGTGCGAGTCCCCGGGCTCTGCCCCAGAAGGAGATAAACATGGCTACTGGCACCGTCAAGTGGTTCAACGCGGAAAAGGGCTTCGGCTTCATCGAGCAGGATGGTGGCGGCGCTGACGTCTTCGCCCACTACTCGAACATCGCCGCCAGCGGCTTCCGTGAGCTGCAGGAGGGCCAGAAGGTGAACTTCGACGTCACGCAGGGCCAGAAGGGCCCGCAGGCGGAGAACATCACCCCCGCGTGAATCCGATGACACCGGCGCTCACGCGCTGAGTGCGCATCCACAGCTGGGGCCCGCACCTTGGGTGCGGGCCCCAGCTCGTTGCTTTTCCCGGGTCCGCCTCCCGTGCACGCCGTGTCGGCACCGCCGCCACGAGCCGCCGGGGAAGCAGACAGGACCCACGCTCTTCACCGTGCGGCGGACGATCCGCCATGGCTCCCGGACCACCGGTCCGCCGGAGCCCCGTGACGAGACCCGCAGGCCCGTGTCCCGGGCCGGCTCGTCCGTCATTGCGAAGCGCCGGACCCGGCTCTGCCGGGCCCGTATCGGCTCAAGACCGGCCGCCGGGCTTCGTTCACGTATGCCAACGGCCCGTTCTTGCGATTCTTGTGCCGCTCGTCGCCGCAATGAATTCCTCGATACGCGCCATATCGAGGAAAGGTTCTGCATGAACCGCGATCGCACAGCTCGTTCCAACGACCGTTTCTCCCGCACCACCCGCGGCGGTGGAGCCACCGGTTCCGGCGGCTCCCGTTCGGGTGGCGGCGGCTTCCGCTCGCAGGCCCCGGGCCGTCAGGGCGGCGGCCAGGGCCGCTTCGGCGCTCCGGCCCAGCGCTCCGGTGGCGGCTACGGCCGTCGCCCCGCCGCCAAGCAGGGCGAGTTCGCCCTGCCGAAGACCATCACGCCGGGACTGCCCGCCGTCGAGGCCTTCGCCGACCTCGACATGCCCGCGCCGCTGCTGTCGGCGCTCGCGAACGAGGGCGTCACCGTGCCCTTCCCGATCCAGGCGGCCACGCTGCCGAACTCGCTCGCCGGCCGTGACGTGCTCGGCCGCGGCCGTACCGGCTCCGGCAAGACGCTCGCCTTCGGGCTGGCCCTGCTGGCCCGTATCGAGGGACGGCGCGCCGAGGCCCGCCGCCCGCTGGCCCTGGTCCTCGTCCCCACCCGCGAGCTCGCCCAGCAGGTGACCGACGCGCTCACCCCGTACGCCCGCTCGCTCAAGCTGCGGATGGCCACCGTCGTCGGCGGCATGTCGATCGGCCGGCAGGCCTCCGCGCTGCGTGGCGGCTCCGAGGTCGTCGTCGCCACGCCCGGCCGGCTGAAGGACCTGATCGACCGCGGTGACTGCATCCTGGACCGGGTCACCATCACCGTCCTGGACGAGGCCGACCAGATGGCCGACATGGGCTTCATGCCGCAGGTCACCGGGCTGCTCGACCAGGTGCAGGCGGAGGGCCAGCGGATGCTGTTCTCGGCGACCCTGGACCGCAACGTCGACCTGCTGGTCCGCCGATACCTGCACGACCCGGTCGTCCACTCGGTCGACCCGGCCGCCGGTGCGGTGACGACGATGGAGCACCACGTGCTCTACGTCCGCGGCGCCGACAAGTACGCCACCACGACGGAGATCGCCGCCCGCGACGGCCGCGTGATCATGTTCCTGGACACCAAGCACGCCGTGGACAAGCTCACCGACCACCTGCTCAGCAGCGGGGTTCGGGCGGCGGCGCTGCACGGCGGGAAGTCCCAGCCGCAGCGCACCCGGACCCTGACGCGCTTCAAGACCGGGCACGTCACGGTGCTGGTCGCCACGAACGTCGCGGCCCGGGGCATCCACGTCGACAACCTCGACCTGGTCGTCAACGTCGACCCGCCGAGCGACCACAAGGACTACCTGCACCGCGGCGGCCGCACCGCCCGCGCTGGCGAGTCCGGCAGTGTCGTCACCCTGGTGCTGCCCAACCAGCGCCGTGAGATGACGCGGCTGATGGCCGACGCAGGGATCACCCCGCAGGTTGCCGAGGTCCGCTCCGGCGAGGCCGAGCTGAGCCGGATCACCGGTGCGCAGGCGCCGTCGGGGATCCCCGTCACCATCACCTCGCCGCCGTCCGAGCGCCCCAAGGGCGGCTCCTCCTCCCGCGGCCGGCGCAGCCGTCCGTCGCAGGCGCGCCGCTCGTCGTCGTCCGCGTCGTCGGCGTCGTCCTTCTCCGCGTCGCGGAGCGGTGGCGCGCCGCGCCGCTCCTCCGGCGACCGTGCCGCCTGACCGGCACCCGCGTTCCCGCCCGGTTCCGTCCCCCGATCCCGTTGAGGCACTATGCGCTGCGTCATCGCCCGCTTCCCGTTCGACCTGTTCAAGCACGAGGTCGAGGAATCGATGAAGGGCATCAAGCCCGAACCCGTCACCGGGGAATCGGTGATCATCAGCCGTCGTGTGTACCCCGTCAAGCAGGTGGGCGAGGTCATCACCCGGCAGGACCGCCGCGACTTCTCGGCCGGTGAGGTGACCAGGGCGCTCTCGCGCCTCGGCTTCACCTGCCGGTCCGTCCCGGCGCCCGCCGCACCCGTGGTGCTCAGCCCCCTGGAAGCGGCGTCCGCCGCCCTGGGGACGCCCGGCCAGGACGCCTGAGCCGGGGCCCGCGTCACACGCCGAGGCCCGGCCTCCCCACGGGGGAGGCCGGGCCTCGGCGTGTGCGGTGTCAGGTCCAGAGCGCCTCGGCGAGCGCGACACCGGCGAAGGCCGCCCCCAGGCCCGCGACCACACTCGCCACCGCGTTGGCCGCCGCATAGAACCGCGCCCCGCCCTCGGCCAGCCGCAGCGTCTCGTAACTGAACGTCGAGTACGTGGTCAGTGCCCCGCAGAGCCCCGTCCCCAGCAGCAGCTGCAGGTGCGAGGACGCGGCGCCGGCCGCCACCGCGCCGGTCAGCAGGCCCAGCGCCAGACAGCCGCTCACGTTCACCGCGAAGGTCCCCCACGGGAAGACGGTGTCGTGCCTGGCCTGCACCGCCCGGTCGGTCAGGTAGCGCAGCGGGGCACCGACCGCCGCACCGATGATCACCAGCAGCCAGTTCACCGGCGCTCCCCGGGGTCCGGCGCCGGGCGGACGATCTCGCAGGCGTCCAGCGTGACCGGGCCGACGGCCAGATCGGCGATCAGGGGCAGGAACGCGCGGATCCTCGCCTCCGTGTCCACGATCACCACCGCGACCGGCAGGTCGTCGCTGAGCGAGAGCAGCCGCTGGGTGTGGATCATCGAGGAGGAGCCGAAGCCCTCGACGCCCCGGAAGACGGTGGCGCCCGCGAGTCCCGCCGCGTGCGCCCGGTGCACGATCTCCGTGCAGACCGGACGGTGGTGCCAGGTGTCGGACTCGCCGGCCAGGACGGTCAGCCGCAGGCCCGGTGCCGTGTGCGAAGTCGTCATGTCTGCCTCCACGCCAGTGCGCGGCGGGTCGTCCACACCGCGCTCCATACCGCCACGAGGGCCGCGAGCAGGGTCAGCGCCAGGTAGGCCAGGCCGGTACGGGCCCGGCCGCCGTCGACGAGACGCTCGATGTCGACGGCGTACGTGGAGAAGGTGGTGAAGCCGCCCAGTACCCCGGTGCCGAAGAACGGCCGTACCAGGCGGTGGGCGGTCCACGCCTCGCTGATCACCACCATGAACACACCGATCACCGCGCAGCCGACGACGTTCACCACGAGGGTCGTCCACGGGAATCCGTCCGTTGCCGTGGGCCACAGGAGCGCGGCGCCGTAGCGGGCGCTCGCGCCCACCGCGCCGCCGAGCGCGACCACCGCGACGGCGGCGGTCTGCGGGTGGGGGGTCTTCGCGGACACACGTCTCCTACCTGCCGGGGCGCCCGCCGGACGCGGGCTCGCACGGTCGCAAGTAGGGACCGTTGACGGCACGCGCCGTGGTTCGGGTACGGCGGGCCCCACCGCCGTGCGGCGGCCGTCGCCGGTCCCCGCTGTCCTCAGGATATCGCCCGTGTGCCGCGGGGAGCACAGCCCTTAGGGTTGCCCGGGTGTATGCCAACGGGGAGTTGCGGACAGCGGTCGGGACCATAGAGCGGGGGCGCATCCCCCGTCAGCGTGGCCGGGAGCCGGAAGTCCGCGCGTCGTGGTGGCGCCGGAACCGGGTGCCGGTCGTCGCCGTGGCCGTCGTGGTTCCGCTCTACGCCGTGTGGGCTGCCGTCCTGGCCACCGGCGGCGGTGACCTCGCCGCGCAGGTCGCCTGGTCGGGATTTACCGCCCGCCACCCGGGCGCGGCCTACAACCTCTCCTGGTACGGGGGGACGCACACGGCCAACTACAGCGTCTTCTCTTCGTACTTGATGGCCTTCTTCGGCGTCCGGGCGGTGTCCGTCGCCGCGGGGATCGCGGGCACCTGGCTGATGGCGCTCCTCTTCGTCCGCAGAGATGTGCCGCACGCTCTCGTGCCGGCGGTCCTCGCGGCGCTCGCCCTGTGGTGCAACGTCGCCTCCGGACGTACGACCTTCGCGCTCGGGGTCGCCGTCGGGCTCGTGGCCTGTCTGTACGTCCACCGCCCGGTGACCGCGCTCGTGGCCGGGGCGCTGGCGACGATGGCCAGCCCGGTCGCGGGGCTGTTCCTCGTGGTGGCGGGGGCGGCGTACCTGCTGGACCGGCAGTGGCGGAAGGGCGCGGTGCTGATGGTGCCGTTCTTCGCCGTCGTGGGCGTCACCACGGTGCTCTTCCCGTTCGAGGGCGAACAGCCCATGGCCGCCAACAGGCTGTGGATGCCGATCGCCGTCTGCGCCGTCCTCGCGGTCGCGGCGCCGGTGCGGCGGGAGTGGCTCCTGCTGCGGTACGGCGCGGTGGTGTACGCCGTCGGCGTGCTCCTGACCTACCTCATCGCCTCCCCGATCGGTACGAACGTGGAGCGGCTGCTCGGTCTCGTCGCCGTGCCCGTGCTGGTCATGGCGCTCCTCGCCCTCGTCCGGGAGAAGGCGTGGGGGCGGACGGCGGTGGTGGCGGTGGCCCTCGTGCTCTCCGCCAACTGGCTGGCGGACAAGACCGTGGACGACCTCCGGGTGTCCACCGCGGTGCCGTCGTGGGCGTCACGTACCCAGGGCGTGGTCGGTGAACTCCACCGGCTCGGCGCCGGTCTCGGCCGCGTGGAGGTCGTCCCGGCCCGAAACCATCGCGAGGCGGCCGCACTTGCCCCGCACGTGAACATGGCCCGCGGCTGGAACCGCCAGCTCGACGTCGAACGCGGGCGGCTCTTCTACGACGGGACGCTGTCCCCCGACGAGTACCGGGCCTGGCTGGACCGGTGGGCCGTGGGTTACGTGGTGCTGCACCACGGACAGCCCGACGGCCCCGCCGAGGCGGAGGCGGCGCTGGTCAGGGCCGGGCAGCCGTGGCTGAAGCAGGTGTGGCGGGACGACGGGTGGACGATCTACCGGGTGCGGGGCGCGAGGCCGCTGGTGGACGCGCCCGCCCAGGTCGTACGCGGCGACGATGCCGAGCTGGTGGTGCGGATGCCCGAGGCGGGGTCGGTGACCGTGCGCCTCGCCCATTCGCCGTGGCTGCGGGTGCGCGGTGCGGACGGCGGCAGCGGGGGCTGTCTGCGGCAGGACGGCGAGTGGACGAGGCTGACCGTGCCGAGGGGCGGGACCTACCGGCTGGACTCGGCGTACCGGCTGTCGCGCGGAGGCGGCTGCTGAGCCGGGATTCAGGCCGGTCGCGCGGGTGCGGTGGCTGAGGCGGGTCGCGGCCGCCCGGACCACGGGCTGCCCGCCCTGCGCGGCGCGCGGGCCGGACCAGCGGTTTCACCCGATCGGCCACCGCATCTGCGCGTCGGGCGGAGAGGCCGCAGGGTGGTCCCATGTGGCTCCGTCACCGACTCTGGCCGGCCGCCGCGGTCCTCCCGCTCACCCTTCTGATGCTGCGGGACGCCCCGGTGCGCCTCGTGCTGCCCCCGCCGGCCGCCCAGGTGCACGAGCGGGCGCGCGGGGTGCCGCAGCCGAAGATCGTCACCCGGGCCGGCTGGCACGCGGACGAGAGCATGGTCCGGGAGCACGCGGTCTACACGGGCGCCGTGCGGGCGGTCTTCATCCACCACACGGGGGAGTCCAACACCTACGACTGTGCGGACGTGCCCCGCATGCTGCGGGCGGTCGAGGAGTCCCACATCAAGGGCAACGGCTGGGACGACATCGGCTACAACTTCCTCGTCGACCGGTGCGGGACGATCTACGAGGGCCGGGCCGGCGGCATCACGCGGCAGGTCCGCGGGGCGCACACCACGGGCTTCAACGCCGACAGCGTGGGCATAGCCGTGCTCGGCAACTACGGACGCGGGGCCGAGGTGCCGCAGGTCATCGTGCGGGCCCTCGCCGAGGTGGCCGCGTGGAAGCTGCGGCCCGGGTCCGATCCGCGCGGCACGGTCCGGCTGGTCTCGACGAACGACGCGAGCAGGTACCCGAAGGGCAAGGCGGCGGTGCTGCACGTCATCTCGGGCCACCGTGACGCCTATCAGACCAACTGCCCCGGCGAGGCGCTGTACGCGCAACTGCCCGCGATCAGGGCCGCGGCCGCGGCCCTGCGCCAGGCGCGGACGGGCACGGAGGACGCGGAAAGCCCCTCCTGAGTTTCGTACTAGTACATAACGTCTTTGTGTCTAGTTCGAAAGGGGTTAGCATTCCGGCATGCCTGCCACGACCCCGCTCCCCGTGACCCTGACCGGCCCCCACGTCCGCGTCGAGCCGCTGTCCCCGGACCACCTCGGCGATCTCTTCGCCGCCGGCGGCGGTGACGAAGAGGTCTGGCGCTGGCAGGGCGGACCGGCCCCGCGCACCGAGGAGGAGCTCGGCGAGAAGCTCACGGCGCTGCTCGCGGCCGCGCGGCGCGGTGAGTACGTCCCGTTCGCCGTCATCCACCGCGCGAGCGGCCGGGCGGTCGGCTGGACCACCTACATGGACATCGCCGCGGCCGACGAGCGCCTGGAGATCGGCTCGACGTGGTACGGCCGCGCGTACTGGCGCTCGGCGGTCAACACCGGGACGAAGCTGCTGCTCCTCGGCCACGCCTTCGAGGAACTGGGCATGGGACGGGTGCAGTTGAAGACCGACCACCTCAACGTCCGTTCCCAGGAAGCGATCGCCCGGCTCGGCGCCCAGCGCGAAGGGGTGCTGCGCCGCCACCGCCGCCGGCCCGACGGCACCTGGCGCGACTCGGTCTACTTCTCGCTGCTCGCCGACGAATGGCCCGAGGCCAAGGCCCGCCTGGAGGCCCGCCTCTGACCTCGCGCCGATCCGTACGCGGGCCGGCCGCCGGCCCCCGTACGGGGGCAGTCCCCAGGGCCCGTGTCCACCGACCGGTGGACCCCGGGTTCCACCGGGCGGGGCTGCCGGGCGAACGGCCCAGCGAACCAGCATGGACGCATGAGAACACGACCCGTACATATGGCCCGTTGGAGCGCCCGGCACCCGTGGCGCGCGATCGTCGGCTGGTTCGTCTTCGTGCTGCTGTGCCTCGGCGCGGGCATCGCCGCCGGCAACAACCCCGCCACCACGAAGGACTTCTGGGTCGGCGAGGCCGGCCACGCCGAGTCGATGGCCACCGACGGCGGCCTCCAGCGCCGGCCCACCGAACACATCCTGATCCGCGCCAGGTCCGGCCCCCTGGACACGCGACGGGCCACGGCCGCGGCCCGTGACCTCACCGCCCGGATGGACGCGCTGCCCGAGGTGGCCGACGTGGCGCCGCCCGTCCGCTCGAAGGACGGCACGGCCCTGCGCGTGACCGTGGTCATGAAGGGCGCCGAACTCGACGCCAGGAAGAACGTCGTCCCGCTCCTCGACCGGACCGCGCAGGTGGCGGAAGCCCACCCGGACCTGATCGTGGAGGAGACCGGCTCGCCCGCCATCAGCAAGGGTGTCAACGACCAGCGCGGCGACGACCTCGCACTGTCCGAGCGCCTCTCCCTGCCGGTGACGCTCGTCATCCTGCTGATCGTGTTCGGGTCGGTCGTCATGGCCGGTGTGCCGCTGCTCCTGGCGCTCTCCTCGATCGCCGCGACGATGGGCCTGGCCATGCTGGCCTCGCACCTGATGCCCGACCCGGGCGTCGGGACCAACATGATCCTGCTCATGGGCCTCGCGGTCGGCGTCGACTACACCCTCTTCTACCTCAAGCGCGAACGCGAGGAACGGTCCCGGGCAGCCGGCCGCCTCAGCCCCGAGGCGCTCGTGGAACTCGCCGCGGCGACCGCGGGCCGGGCCGTCGTGGTCTCCGGCGTCGCCGTGATCGTCTGCACCGCCACCCTCTACCTGGCCACCGACGTCATCTTCTCCTCGCTGGCCACCGGCACCATCCTCGTCGTCGCCGTCGCCGTCCTCAGCTCGCTCACCGTGCTGCCCGCGCTGCTCGTGAAGCTCGGCCACCGCACCGAACGCCGCGCCGCGAAGAAGGCCGCCCGGCGGGTGAGACGGGGTGCGCCGGTCCGCACGAAGGCGGCGAAGCCCGAGAACGGCCGGATCTTCGGCGCCCTCATGCGCCCCGCCCGGCGCCACCCCGCGATCACCCTGTGCGTCTCGGTCCTGGTCATGCTCGCCGTGGCGGCGCCCGCGCTGGGCCTCAAGCTCGTCGACCCGGGCAAGGACACCTTCTCCCGCGACATCCCGGCCATGCGGGTCTACGACCGGCTGACCACGGCGTTTCCCGAACTCCTGGTCAAGCACGAGGTGGTGACCCGAAGCACCCCGGAACAGGCACCCGAGGTCAGGAAGGCCCTGACCGAACTCGGCCGGACCGCCCAGGCGGACCCGCTCTTCGCCCGCACCGGGGAGCCCGTCGTGCGCACGTCCGCCGACGGCCGGACCAGCGTGCTGGAACTGGCGGTGCCGCACCCGGCGCCCTCCGACGAGGCGATCACCTCGCTGGACCACCTGCGCCACCGCTACATCCCGGCGACAGTAGGTGAGTTGGCGTCCGTCGACACGGCGGTCAGCGGTGACGTGGCCCGCGGCCAGGACTATGTGCACCACGAGCGGAGCAAGCTGCCGCTGGTGATCGGATTCCTTCTGCTGCTCACCTTCGTCACGACCGCGCTGGTGTTCCGCTCGGTGATCGTCGGCCTGCTCGGAGTCGTACTGAACCTGCTCTCCGCGGCCGCCGCGATGGGCGCGCTCGTCCTGGTCTTCCAGGGCACCTGGGCCGAGGGTCTGCTGGACTTCGACTCCCTCGGCGCGATCGCGTCCAGGGTGCCGCTCTTCCTCTTCGTGCTCCTGTTCGGCCTGTCGATGGACTACCAGGTCTTCGTCGTCAGCCGGATCAAGGAGGCCATGGACCACGGGATGACGGCCCGCGAGGCGGTGCTCGACGGCATCGACCGCTCGGCCAAGGTGGTGACGAGCGCGGCCCTGGTCATGGTGACGATCTTCGCCGCCTTCGTCTTCCTGCACCTCACCGAGATGAAGCAGATGGGCTTCTGCCTGGCGGTCGCGGTCCTGCTGGACGCCGTCGTCATCCGGATGATGATCCTTCCCGCCGCCCTGCTGCTCCTCGGCGAGCGTGCCTGGCGCCCGTTGCGCCGCAAGCCCGCCGGCGTCCCTCCGGTCCCCGCGGACCGGCCCGTTCCCCACGTAGGCTGACGCGCATGCTTCAACGGCCTCGGCGCGGCGATCCCGTCTGGATCTGGGTGCTTCACGGTTGGGAGGCCTTCTCCTGGGGGCTGATCGCCCTGGTCATCCTGATCACGATGCTGGGCGGTACCCCGGCGGACCGCAAACTCGGGATCCTCGCGCTGACGGCCGTGCTCGCCCTCTGCTACGGCCTGGTGCGTACCCGCCCGGCCGGGCGGCCGGCGGCCGGATACGGCTACCTCTGCGTCCTCGTCGTCGCGCTGGGGCTGCTCTCGTACCTCGGTGACGGCTTCGGGGTCTTCTACGCCGTGGCGCTCACGCAGTTCATCGTCTTCGCGGACAGCCCCCGGGGCGCGATCCTGTCCAGCGGCCTCGGTGCCCTGGCGATCACCCTCGGCGGCAGCCTGCGGGAGGGCGGACAGGCGGACGTGTTCCTCACGAACACCCTCTCCTCCCTCGGCGTCTGGGCGGTGGCCGTCGTGATGGCGCTGCTGACGCCCAGGGCGCTGGCACAGCGCGACGAACGGGCCGCACTGCGGGCCGAGTTGAAGAGCACGCAGTTGGAACTGGCGGAGGTCTACCAGCGCCAGGGCGCGGCGGAGGAACGCGAACGCCTGGCCCGGGAGATCCACGACACCCTCGCCCAGGGCTTCGCCTCCATCATCGTGCTCGCGGAGGCGGCCAGGTCACAACTGGCCGTGGACGTCGACCGCAGCGCCCAGCAGCTCCAGTCCATCGAGCAGACGGCCAGGGAGAACCTCGCCGAGGCCCGGGTCCTGGTCGGCGCCGCCCCCCGCAGCGGTGTGGCCCCCGGATCGGTCGCCGCGACGCTCCGGCGCACCCTGGACCGCTTCACCGAGGACACCGGACTCGACGTGACGGCGGACCTCGCCGACATCGAATGCGACCAGCCGACCCGGATCGCCCTGCTGCGCTGCACCCAGGAATCCCTGGCCAACGTCCGTAAGCACGCTGCGGCGACCACCGTCGGCGTGGTCCTGGCGCACGGACCCGACACCGTCGAGCTGGAGATCACCGACGACGGCCGCGGGTTCGTCGTCGAGGACTCCCGCGGCTTCGGTCTCGACGGCATGCGCAGACGGCTCGCCGAGTTCGGCGGCGGCCTCACCGTCACCAGCTCGCTCGGCGACGGCACCCGGATACTCGCCAGCATCCCGCTCGCCCCCGACGGTCAGGAATGACATGACAGCCGACACGGACACCGCGCCCCCGTTGCGGATCATCCTGGCCGACGACCACACGGTGATGCGCGCCGGACTCGTCGCGCTGCTCTCGTCGGAACCCACCGTCGAGATCGTCGGCGAGGCGGGCGACGGCCGCGAGGCGGTCCGCATCGTCGAGCGATTCCGCCCGGACGTGGCCCTGCTGGACCTCCGGATGCCGGTCCTGGACGGGGTGGGCGCCACCCTGGAGATCGTCGCGGGCGAGGCCCCGACCCGGGTGCTGATCCTGACCACGTACGACACCGACGCGGACATCGAGCGGGGCGTCGAGGCGGGCGCCACCGGCTACCTCCTCAAGGACGCCACCCGCGAGCAGTTGGTCGAGGCGATCCACTCGGCGTCACGGGGCGAGACGGTCCTGGCCCCGCGGGTGGCGCAGCGCCTGGTGGCCAGGATGCGCCGGCCCGTACCCGTCACCCTGACCGCCCGCGAGTCCGAGGTGCTCCAGGCGGTCGCGGACGGGCTGTCCAACGTGGAGATCGGCCGCAGGCTGTTCATCGGCGAGGCCACGGTGAAGACCCATCTGCTGCGGATCTTCGCGAAGCTCGACGTCAACGACCGCACGCGGGCCGTGGTGGTGGCGCTGGACACGGGTCTGCTGAAGAGGAGTTAGGACCCGGAACCGGGGCTGCGCCCGGGGCAGGCGGCCCCGCCGGCAAGGAACGCGGAGGGCTGCCCCGTGTTCACGAGTGCGTGGCCCGGACGGCGGCCCCCGGTGCGGGCGTCGAGTCTCCACCCGGACGAAGCGGGCGCCGAGGCGGGGGCGCAGGCGGTGCCGCCCGGCCTCCCGCGCTGACGGTGGGCCGGAGCGTGGCCGGACTACAACGCGGCCGGACTACAACGCGTCCGGCCCGCGCTCGCCCGTGCGGACCCGCACCACCGTGTCGACCGCCTGCATCCACACCTTGCCGTCGCCGATGCGGTCGGTGCGGGCCGCGCGGACGATCGCGTCGATGGCCGCGTCCGCGTCCGGATCGGCGACGAGGACCTCGATCCGGACCTTGGGGACCAGGTCGACCCGGTACTCGGCGCCCCGGTACACCTCGGTGTGGCCGTGCTGCCGTCCGTAGCCGCTCGCTTCGGTGACGGTGAGCCCTTGCACGCCGAGTTCCCGCAGCGCGGTCTTCACCTCGTCGAGACGGTGCGGTCTGACGATGGCGGTGATGAGCTTCATGGGGCGGAGTTCCTGTCCTTGGAGAGCGGCGTCGGCCGGGCGGTCACGGCCTGCGGAGCGCCGTGACCCAGGGCGCCGTGATCGTAGGCGCTCTCCGCGTGCAGTGTCTGGTCGAGGCCGGTGAGCTCCTCGTCCGCGGAGGCGCGCAGGCCCATGAACCGGTCGACGGCCTTGCCGATCCCGTACGTCATGAGGAAGGTGTAGGCCGCCACGGCCAGGACGGCGACGGCCTGCCGGGCGAGCTGGCCGAACCCGCCTCCGTACAGCAGCCCTTCTGCGCCACCGGTCATCGTGGCCGTCGCGAACAGGCCGATGAGCAGGGTGCCGACGATGCCGCCGACGAAGTGCACACCGACGACGTCCAGCGAGTCGTCGTAGCCGAAGCGGAACTTCCAGGCGACGGCGTACGAGCAGACGACCCCCGCGGTGAGGCCGACCGCGGCACCGCCCAGGATGCCCACGGTGCCGCAGGCGGGGGTGATCGCGACCAGCCCGGCGACCGCGCCCGATGCCGCGCCGAAGGTGGTGGGGTGGCCGTCGCGCTTCTGCTCGACGAAGAGCCAGCCGAGCAGCCCGGTGCAGCCGGCGACCAGGGTGTTGAGGACCGAGGCGGCGGCCAGGCCGTTGGCGCCGAGCGCGGAGCCGCCGTTGAAGCCGAGCCAGCCGAACCAGAGCAGCCCGGCGCCGAGCATCACCATGGGCAGGTTGTGCGGTCGCATCGCGTCCTTCTTGAAGCCGATGCGCGGCCCCACGACGAGCGCGAGCGCCAGCCCGGACGCCCCGGACGCGATCTCCACGACAAGCCCGCCGGCGAAGTCGAGCGCGCCCAGCGAGTCCTTGATCCAGCCGCCGGGGCCCCACACCCAGTGGGCGACGGGGGCGTAGACGAGGAGCGTCCACACCGGCACGAGGACGAGCCATGCGGCGAACTTCGTGCGGTCCGCGATCGCGCCGCTGATCAGCGCCGCGGTGACGATCGCGAAGGTCAGCTGGAACGTGGTGAACAGCAGGGTCGGCACGCTGCCGGTCATGGAGTCGGGCCCGATGCCGGCCATGCCGACGTGCCGCAGATCCCCGACGAGCCCGCCGAACCCGTCCTCGCCGAAGGCCAGCGAGTACCCGGCGAGCAGCCAGACGACGGTGACGAGAGCGATCGAGACGAAGCTCATCATCAGCATGTTGAGTACGTTCTTCGTGCGGACCATGCCGCCGTAGAAGAGCGCGAGCCCGGGCGTCATCAGCAGAACGAGTGCGGTGGCGGCGAGCAGCCAGGCGGTGTCACCTGTGTCGATGCCGGTCGCTGCCACGGTCACGGGGGTCACGGCGGAGTCCCTCCTCGGGGCGCGTGCGGTGCGGGCGACTGCGAGCGTGACGGCTGCGCGTTTCGTAACGGGGGCCCAAATGTTTCCGTCGCATTTCGTTGCGCGGAGGTTGCCGACATCTCACGGGCATCGGGGATGTGTGAAGGAGTGGTGAGTGCGCCCTTCCCGTCTGCTACCTTGCTATGCATGGAACCCGGCACAGCAAGCGGCCAGGCGGACGGCCCGGCCGCGGGCAGGATCGAAAGCCAGCTCCTGAAAGGGGTGCTGGAGTACTGCGTGCTCGCGCTGATGCGCGACGAGCCGAAGTACGGGGTCCAGCTGCTCAGCGAACTGCAGGCGACGGGCGCTCTGGCGACCGGCCAGGGCACGGTCTACCCCCTGCTGTCACGGCTGCGGCGGGAGGAACTCGTCGTCACCACCTGGCAGGAGTCGGCGTCCGGGCCGCCTCGGCGCTACTACGCGCTCTCCGAGGCCGGTCATGCGGCGCTCGCCCGGTTCGCCGCCGTCTGGCCGGGATTCCGCAACGCCGTCGATCACCTCGTCATCCCGGGCCAGGGGCTCGGTGCATAGGGAAGGCCAGCACCTTGAAGACCGATGAAACGCTGACGCGCGAGTATCTGGCGGCAGTCGAGCGTGAGGCGTCGGGGCTGCCGGCCGCGGCCCGCCAGGAGCTCGTGGCCGACCTCGGCGAGCACATAGAGGTGGCGCTCGCCGAACGCCCCGGCAGCGTGCACGAGATCCTGCGGGAGGTGGGCGACCCGCGCACGATCGCCGCGACGGCCCTGCAGGAGCTCGGCGGGACGGCCGGCGAGCCCGCCCGCAGGCCCGGCCGCCGCCGCTCCCCGGCCTGGCTGCCGCTCGCGCTCCTGGTGGTCGGCGACGTGCTGCCGTACCTCGGGGAGATCGTCCTCACCTGGATCGGCTTCGCGGCCCGGGTGGCCGCCGTCGTGATCGTGTGCCGGGCCCGCCACTGGACCGTGGCCCAGAAGTGGACCGGCCTGACCCTGAGCGTCATCGTCCCGGTCGTCGCGCACCTCACCTGGTACGTCTCCCCCGTTCCGCACCACGGCAGCGCGGCGGAACCGGTGGCGCGCTGGACGCTCATCGCCCTGGTGTTCCTCCTGACGCTGGTGGGCGCCGGGCTGCTGTGGCGGAACAGGCGTCGCGCGTAGCCGTACAGGGGCCGGCCGCGCTCTCGTCGCCGACTCCCCGCCAGGGGTGCTCAGTCGGGCGCGGGACCCCGGAGTCGCTCCGGCCCGGCGCCGTACGGCGAGACGGGACGGTCGAGGAGCGACTCCAGCACCACGGTGGCCCGGGTCCCGTTGACGCCGTCGATCGCGTGGATCCGGCGCAGGACGTCCTGCAACTGCTCGGTGGTGGCGGTCCTGACCTTCACCAGTACCGAAGCGTCGCCGGCGATGATGTGGGCTTCCACGATCTCGGGGAGCGCCGCGAACTCCGCTGCCGTATCGCCCATCCAGCGGGTCGAGTCGACCGTCACGTAGGCGAGGACGCCGTATCCCAGTGCGGCCGGGTCGACGTCGGTCGCGGTCCGGCGGATCGCGCCGCGCTCGCGCAGCTTGCGGACCCGTTCGTGCGCCGCGCCGGTGGAGAGGCCCACCGCCTGCCCCAGCGCCGCGTAGGACTGGGTCGCGTCCTGCTGGAGCTGCTCCAGCAGCGCCCGGTCTATGTGATCCACGACTCTCCATTCGGCGACTACTTGATGTGACCATATCCCATCCGGCAATCTTCGCTCGGCGCCGAAATTCATTCGGTGCCTGTCGGAAGGGATGGACGTCCATGACCACCGAACGTTCCGCGCTGTACGAGATCTTCGACGACCGGTTCCGTACCGGGCGGTGCATGAACGGCGACGACGGCCTCGAAGTCCTGTACACCGGCTGCCGTTGGGCCGAGGGCCCGGTCTACGTGCCCGCGTGGCGGCAGTTGGTGTGGAGCGACATCCCGAACGACCGGCTGCTGCGCTGGGACGAGGAGACCGGGGCGGTGAGCGTCTTCCGGCGCTCGGCGGGCCACCCGAACGGCAACACGCTCGACCGCGAGGGCCGGCTCATCAGCTGCGAGCAGGGCAACCGCCGCGTGACCCGGACCGAGCACGACGGCACGGTGACGGTGCTGGCCTCCCACTGGCAGGGCAAGCGGCTGAACAGCCCCAACGACGCGACGGTGAAGTCCGACGGATCGATCTGGTTCTCCGACCCGGACTTCGGCATCACCAGTGACTACGAGGGCTACCGCGCGGAGGGCGAGATCGGATCCAACAACGTGTACCGCATCGACCCGGCCACCGCGGAAGTGCGCCTGGTCGCCGACGGTTTCGGCGCACCGAACGGGCTGGTCTTCTCCGCGGAGGAGGAGCGGTTGTACGTCTCCGACACCCGGGCCGGCGTCATCCGCGTCTTCGACGTACGGGACGACGCCACGCTGTCCGACGGCCAGGTCTTCGCGGCCGCCGGGGCGCGCGAGGCCGCCCGCTTCGACAACCTCCGCTTCGACGACGGCGGACGGCTCTGGGCCGCCGCCATGGATGACGGAGTGCACTGCTACGACCCCGACGGCACCCTGATCGGCCGGCTCGACGTCCCGGAGGCGGTGGCGAACATCTCCTGGGGCGGGGCGAAGCGCAACCGCCTCTTCATCGCCGCGGAGACCAGCGTCTACTCGGTCGTCATGGGCGTGACGGGCACGCACCCGACCGGCCCGGGGCGCAGGCCGTGGCTGGACCGGCGGGCCTGAGCCGTCGGAGCGCCTGGGCGGCCGGAGCGCCTGAGCGGTGCGCGTGGTCCGGACGGCGCTGCGAGTGGTCCGGGTCCGGATGGTCCGAACGGTCCGGACGGTCCGAGCCCGGATGGTCCGAACAGGACGTCAGGGAGGCGCCGTTCAGTACGGTGCCGGTCGCCCCGGCCGGTCCCTGACCCCCCGGATCCGTACCCCGGCAGGGTGAGGCACGGGCCGGCGGAGGTGCGCATACTCGGTCACATGAAGAAGCACGGGCGACTCGCCGACTTCCTCCAGGCGCGCAGAGGTCAGCTGCGGCCCGAGGACGTCGGACTGCGGACGTACGGTGAGCGGCGCCGGGTGCCCGGGCTGCGGCGCGAGGAGCTCGCGTTGCTCGCGGGCATCAGCGCCCCCTACTACACCCGCCTGGAACAGGGCCAGTCGCACAACGCCTCGCCCCAGGTGCTCGACGCCCTCGCCGGTGCGCTGCGGCTGGACGAGGCGGAACGGGCCCACCTGCATGCTCTGGCCCGCGTACCGAGAGGAGGCAGACCCGCCGCGCGGCCGAGGCCCGAGCGGATCTCCGAGGCCACCCGGGCCCTGCTGGCGGCCATCGACGGCACACCCGCCATCGTGCTGGGGCGCCGCAGCGACGTCCTGGCCTGGAACCGCCAGGGACACGCGCTGTTCGCCGGCCATCTCGATCCGGGCTGTCCCGACGAACCGGGTCAACGGCCCAACATGGCGCGGCTGGTGTTCCTCGACGCCCATACCCGCGACCTCTACACCGACTGGACCGCCAAGGCCGGTGCCGTGGTGGGCAGTCTGCGACTGACGGCCGGCCGGCATCCGGACGATCCTCGGCTGGCCGCACTGATCGGAGAACTGACCATGCGGAGCGCGGAGTTCGCCACGATGTGGGCGGACCACCGGATCCTGGCCTGCGACACCGCCGACTACGGGATGCGTCACCCGCTGGTGGGGACGCTGACCGTCACCCAGCAGACGCTGCAGAGCCCGGGGGGCGACGGGCCCGCCCTGGTGGTGGCCACGGCCGCCCCGGGATCGCCCTCCGCGACCGCGCTGACCCTGCTCGCCCATGCCGTCGCGCAGCAGGAAGCGGCCCACCCCCGGCTCGACGCGCACCCCCGCACCACCGGCTGACCCGAGGACCCGGGCCGCCCGGCGCACCCCCGTACCCCCGGGCGGCCCGAGCGCTCGGGCCGCCCGGCCCACCACTGCGCCACTGCACCCCCGGCTGACCCGAGACCTCCGGGCCGCCCGGCCCACTCCCGCGTCCACCGGCCCGCGGCTCAACCGCCGTCGGGACGCACCCCCATGACCGAGACAGCGCGCCGCGTCGCGGCTGCCGCATGCCCGAAACCGGAGAAGCGACCATGTCCCAGCGCACCCTCATGACCACCCTGTCGGCCGTCCTCGTGGCCGCCGCGGCCCTCACCGCGGCCGCACCGGCCGACGCGACGGGGAGCGGCAGGCAACTGACCGATGTCCGGATCACCGGCCACTTCGACGTGAACGCGGGCCAGATGCCGGAGAACGTCGCCCTGCTGCCCGACGGCACCGCGTACGTCACCTTCGCCGGTGCCCGCCAGATCGTCCGGGTCACCCCCGGCGGAGCGACCCGCGTCCTGGCCACGCTTCCCGCACCCGCCGGCGGCGGAGGCAACACGCCGGTCCTCGGATTCCCCCTGACCACCGGCATCGTCCGCAGCGCGGACGGCACCGTGTACGTGCTGTACGCCACCGGCACTTCGGACCTGACGGGCCTGTGGCGGATGCGCCCCGGCCAGCAGCCGCAGCGCATCGCCGCGCTCCCCGCGAACGGCCTGCCCAACGGGCTCGCCCTCGACGAGCGCGGCAAGCAGTTCTACATCACCGACTCGGTCCTCGGCACGGTGTGGACCGTTCCCACCGGCGGCGGGACCCCCACCGCCTGGTCCACCGCACCCGAACTCGCCTCGACCGGCTTCCTCGGCGTCAACGGCGCGAAGGTGCACGACGGTGCTCTGTGGGTGAGCAACCTCGACCAGGGCACCCTCCTGCGGATCCCCGTCCTCCCCGGCAACCGCGCGGGTGCCCCGCAGACCAGGGCATCGGGCCTTGTGGGCATCGACGACTTCGCCTTCACCGGTCACGGCAACCAGGTCCTGGCCGCACTCAACGGCCCCAACGAGGTCGTACGTGTCCGGCCCGACGGCACCAGCACCACCGTCCTCGACGCCGCCGGCGGCCTCCAGGGCCCCACCTCCATCGCCCTGCACCACGACCGCGTGTACGTGCTCAGCGCCGCCTACACCACGAAGACCGACCCCAACCTGCTGCGCGCCCGCCTGAACGGCCGCCGCTGACGCCCGGATCCCGTACCGCCCCCGCCGGAACAGGTCTCCGGCGGGGACGAAGGGCTGCCCAAGTGGCGCGGATTGCCTGGATGTTCTGGGCGTCACCGGGGAAGACGCCCTCAGTCCATGTGTTGTTCATCACACCGATAGCTCCGGTAGTGAAAGCAACTGCGCCGTTTCGTCTCGTGTGTCCGTCCGGTGTTCCGGCGCCGGACGGAGCGGGTGGAGGAGGTGTGGCGGCCGGCCGGAATTCCGGTCATACGATCGCCTCCAGTCGCATCTGCGTGCCCCATTCCGCAGCGACTCTTCTTCTCGCTTTCGGACCCCGAAGGGCTCAAGTGAAGATCCGCCGGATTCTTGCCACAGCCGTTGCCGCCGCAGTGACCACGCCTGCCCTCCTGCTGTCGATCTCTCCCGCGCTCGCCGACGACAAGCCGTCGGCGCAGACCCAGCACAAGCCGTCCGTGGCGGAGTTGGAGAAGGCCGCCGCCGCGGCGAAGACGGCGTACGACGACGCCGTAGCGGCCGAGGCCGCCACGTTTGCGGCTCTGAAAGTGATCATGTCCGACACGACGCCCCTGGCCCTCGCGGCCAAGGCCGCCAAGGCCGCGGCGGTTGAAGCCGCCACCGCCAAGACCGAGGCCGACCGGGTGGCAGCCGAGGCCAAGGCGGTCGTCGACGGCCTCTCCGGGACGGCGACGGATGCGGAGAGGACCGCCGCGGCGACGGCTCTCGCCAAGGCCGAGGCCGGGGCCGCGGCAGCGGGTGAGGCCAAGGCCGCCGCCGACGCCAAGGTGCTGGAGGCCGACGACGCGCACGACGACGCGCGGGTCGGCGCGGCCCGCGCCCTGTCCCTGGCGCGCGGGGTCACCAAGGAAGCGCTCGACGCGAAGACCGCGGCCGACGAGGCGCTGGCCAAGGCGAAGGAGGAGCCCGTCGGCGGTGACTACTCCGACATCTGCGTCTCCGACGCCAAGCTCACCGTGGTCCTCACCGGTGTGCCGTCCACGGTGGTCGCCGGTGAGAAGGTCGACTTCACGTACCGGGTGACCAACGGCACGGGCAAGACGATGGATCAGCTGATTCCGGGCGTCTTCATCCACGTGAATCCCCGGAGCGGGCACGGGTCCCTCGACTACCTGGTGCACCTGCAGCGGTGGTCCCCCTCGTCCTCGACGTGGAAGACCGTCGACGTCGAGGACCACATGGAGAAGATCAGTCCACTGAAGGCCGGCGCCCACGTCGACGTCAAGATGCGCTTCACCATCGACGCCTCGGCCCCTGCGGCCAACGGCTCCACCCAGGTCACCGGCAACTACTGGAACGTCGACGGCACATGCGGTCAGAGCCCTACCACCCACGGTCCCGACTTCGCGGTCGCCGTGGCGGGAAGCAAGCCCGGCAAGCCCGGCGGTGACACCCCTGGCAAGCCCGGCGCGACCAAGTCCCCCGCCTCGGACGTGAAGCCGCAGAGCGGCACGCCGGCTGGTCCCGTGAACGGCAGCCTCGCGGCCACGGGCTCCTCCTCCGAGCCGTCGCGGCTCGCCCTCGCGAGCGGCGCCGCCCTGGTGATCGGCGCGGGCGCGATGTTCGCCGTACGCCGCCGCGAGGCCGGTTCCCGCGTCTGACGCAGGAGGGGAGCGCCGGCCGGGCATGCGCCAGCCCGGCTCGCGCGCCGACCGCTCAACAGGCCCGACACCGAAAGGTGTCGGGCCTCGGTCGTGCGACGGGTGCGGAGCGCTCGGCGCGGCCGGGGGCCGCCGAAGCCCCATGCAGTTGCGTCAGCTGTTCGCGTCGCCGTCCGGACCTGCGGGTGAGCCGAACGAGCACCGCCAGCGGCCTCCCGAGTAACCGGAACTGCCCCCGTGCCGTCAGAGAGCCCCATCCGTGGCCCGTGTTCCGGACCCGCGCCGGCCGGGACACAGTCGAGCCCGGCCGCTGGGTCCTCAACCGGACCAAGAAGCAGAAGAGCAGCCGAGGCGCCGGTAGACCCGCACTCAAGGCACCGGTCCCGGCCTCACCTCGGCAAGCATCGTTCAGCGACGAGACGCCTATGGGATGTAGCGGCGGAAGCCCTCCGCCAGGGCTTTGAAACCGCACGCCTCGTAGAAGGTGTGAACATACGCGTCATCCGCCGCCAGCAGCTAGGGCTGTCCCGCAATTCCTGGCGGGCGCACGACGACAGCTACGGCACCTCGCCGCGTTGTCGAAACGCCCGAATACATCCAGTATGCGGGCGCCCCTTCGCCTTGCGACGCACCGCATCTGACGCCGCGCGCTGATCCACCAGGAATCGCGGGACAGCCCTGAGAGCGAGCACAACCACACACGCCGCAACAGATGCTCGTTGGACCAAGGCAACTGCATTGGCCGCCGAAGCCCCCGAGCCCGGTCCGCAGCCCGGTCCGCGGTTCGGTCCGCGGTTCGGCCTGCGGCCCGGTCGTCACGTGGCCGCTACGTCCGGCTGGCGGTCATATCGCCACGCCGTTCACCAGCAGCGTGACGTCGATGTTTCCGCGCGTGGCGTGGGAGTACGGACAGATCTGGTGGGCCGCACGGACGAGTTCCGCACGCTGCTCGGGATCGGCGATCAGCGGCAGGGCGACGTCGAGTTCGACAGCCAGCCTGAGCGCGCCGTTCCCGCTCGGGACGAGGCTCACCCGCGCGTCGATCGCCGCGTCGTGCGCGTCGAGTTTCCTGGCCTCGCCCACCAGGGCCAGCACGGTCGCGAAGCACGCGGCGTAGCCGATCGCGAACAGCTGCTCGGGATTGGTCCCTTCGCCGTCGCCGCCCAGTTCCTTCGGCTGTCGCAGGTCCACGTCCAACCGGCCGTCGGCCGTACGCCCGTGTCCCCGGGTCCGGCCCCCGGTCACATGGGCCTCTGCTGTGTAGAGCGGCTTCGCCATGCCCGTTCCCCTCTCGTGAACTTCCTAACTTGGAACTGTATGCTTCAAAAACAGGAAGCTCAAACTAGGGGAGAGACACCATGACGGGACCGCAGGTCGGCTACTTACTTCCCACCCGCGACCGGACCGCTCGCGACGATCACGAGCTGGGTCCGCTGATCCGCCAGGCGCGGCTCGCCGAGACGCTGGGATTCGACTCCGTGTGGGCGGGCGACAGCCCCGTCACCCGGCCGCGCGCCGACCCGTTGATGGTTCTGGCCGCCACGGCCGCGGTCACCGAACGGGTCACGCTCGGCACCGCCGTCCTGCTGGCCGGGCTGCGTCATCCGATCCTGCTGGCCCAGCAGTTGGCCACCCTGGACCGGATCGCCGAAGGGCGGTTGATCGTCGGCATGGGCGCCGGGTTCCCGCACGCCCAGACCGAGGCGCAGTTCGACGCGGTGGGAGTCGACTTCGCACGCAGGGTCAGCCGTCTGACGGAGTCCATCGAGGCCGTGCGACGGCTGTGGACGCTGGAGAAGGCCTCGTTCAAGGGGCGGCACTTCGACTTCCGTGAGGTGACCCTTGCGCCCCGGCCGGTGCGGCCCGGCGGCCCGCCGATCTGGCTGGCCGGGTCCGGTGAACCGGCACTGCGGCGCGTCGCGCGCCAGGCCGACGGGTGGCTGCCCTACCCGCCTTCGTCGCGGACGTACGCGGACGAGTGGGCCCTCGCCCGGCAGTCGGCGCGTCCGGTCACGCCCGCCCTGTACGCCACGGTGTGTGTGGACGAGGACCCCGAGCGGGCCCGTCGGCGGCTGCGGTCGAGCATCGAGCGCTACTACAACGCACCGCTGGAAGTCGTGGAGACCGTGCAGGCGATGTTCGCCGGCACCGCCCACGACACTGCCGCCTGGCTGCGTCAGTACGCCGCCGCCGGGGCGCGCCACCTGGTGATCCGGCTCGCCGTCGACGACCATGCCGCGGCCCTGGAGGAGTTCGCCGGGGGAGTGCTCCCGCTGGTGCGCCCCGGAGCCCGGTCATGACCACCTTCGTCCTCGTTCACGGTGCGTGGCACGGCAGTTGGGCGTGGGAGCGGGTCACTCCGCTGCTCGTCCGGGCGGGTGCCCGCGTCGTCACGCCCTCTCTCACTCTCGGCAGGGACGTCGGGTTGCACCATCACGTCGACGAGGTGGTGTCGGCGATCCGGGAAACCGCCGACGAGGAGCTGGTGCTGGTCGGTCACAGCTACGCCGGCCTGGTCGTCCGGCAGGCAGCCGACCGCAGCCCGGAGCGGGTGAACCACATCGTCCTGGTGGAGGGCTGGGCGGGTGCGGACGGCGCCGGCATGGAGAGCCTGGCCGGGGACCGGTTCATGGCGGGAGTCCGCGCCGGCGCCGGGGACGGCTGGTCCGTGCCCGCTCCTGCCCCGGCACGCTTCGGCATCACCGAACCCGACGACGTCCGATGGCTGGCGGAGCGCCTGCGCGGCCATCCCGTACGGAGCTTCACCGAGCGCACGCGCCTGAGCGGGGCCGTGGACAGGATCCCCGGGACGGGCGTCATCTGCCGGCCGGAGACCTTTCCGTTCGCCCGGTTCGCCGCCGGGCTCGGATACCGGCAGGTCGCCCTGGACGGCCCGCACGATGTGATGCTGACCCACCCCCGGAGCGTCGCGGACACGCTGCTGGCCCTGCCCGCTCCGCCCGCGCTGCCCACCCCGGCCGGTCTTAAGGAAGAGGAAGCCGACGCTTTAGAATGAGGAAGTGGACCAGCGAACGTACAACCAGTACTGCGCCACCGCGCGGACCCTCGACCTCGTCGGGGAGCGCTGGACGCTGCTCCTCATCCGTGAGCTCCTGACCGGCCCCAAGCGGTTCGGTGATCTGCAGAGGAGTCTGCGCGGTATGGGTACGGGCCTGCTGGCGGCCCGGATGAAGCATCTCGAACGGGAGGGCCTGGCCCACAAGGTCACGCTGCCGCCGCCCGCCCGCACGCCTGCCTATGCCCTCACCGAGGCGGGGGAGGAACTGGGCCCCGCCGTGCTGGCGTTGGCCCGTTGGGGCACGAAGTGGGCGATGGGCGAGCGGCGGGAGAACGAGACCTTCCATCCGGGCTGGGCGGTGCTCGCCATGGAGGCCTACTTCGACGCGGAGGCCGCCGACGGTCTGCGCGCGGTCTACGAGTTCCGCGTCGGCGACGAGGTGTTCCACGTGCGCGTCGACTGCGGCACGATCGAGGCGCTGCACGGCCCGGCCCAGCACCCCGACGCAGTCGTCGAGGCCGGCGACGAGGCGTTCTCCGAGCTGGCCGAGGGCCGGTTGAGCCTCGCCGACGCCCTCAGGAACGGAACCGTCTCGGCATCCGGCGACCGGCAGGCGCTGAAACGGTTGCCCCACCTGTTCCGCAGACCGCCTGCCGCGGTCCGGCACGTGTCCGCCCCGTAGCGCTCCACCTGCGACGGGACCCTCCATCTGTCGCGGAAGCCCTGCGTTTGTCGCCGCCCCCCTGCGGGTTTGTCCGCGATCAGTAACAGAGGTAGCCCGTACGGGAATGCGCATGTCTTCATGGGTGCACGGCATCGGCGAAGACAACAAAGGGGCGGTCGGACATGGCTAAGCACAAGGGAAGGGCATGGCATGTCCGGCTTCTCGCGGCGGCGCTCGGGGTGACGGCGATGGCCGCCGCCACATCGGTGTGGACCGCACAGGCCGGCACCTTCACCGGAGGCCCCCAGGCGTCCGTCTCGTCGCCGGAGGCGAAGCCCCAGGACCGGATGACCAAGGTGGCGGAGGACATCGCGCACGCGTCGGACCGCGGCGCCAAGGGCGTCAACATCACCATCGACGACGGACCGGACCCGGCCTGGACTCCTCAGGTGCTGCAACTCCTCAAGGACAACAAGGTGAAGGCCACCTTCTGCATGGTGGGCACTCAGGCCCAGGCCTACCCGGACCTGGTGAAGAAGGTCGTGGCGGACGGGCACCGGCTCTGCAACCACACGGTCTCGCACGACACCGGGATGGACCACAAGTCCGAGGCGTACCAGTCCCAGGAGATCCTGGACGCCGAGCGCATGATCACCAAGGCGTCCGGCGGTGTCAGGCCGCAGTACTACCGGGCCCCGGGCGGCGCCTTCACCCCGTACAGCCGGCACCTGGCCGCGTCCCGGGGGATGCGGCCGCTGGGCTGGAACGTCGACACCAAGGACTTCGAACGGCCGGGCGTGGACACCATGGTGGCCACGGTCAAGAGCGAGATCTCCAACGGGCCGACCGTGCTCTTCCACGACGCGGGAGGCGACCGCTCCCAGACCCTGGCCGCTCTGCGCGAGGTGCTGCCCTGGCTGAGGCAGCAGGGGTACTCCTTCGGCTTCCCCGTGCGCTGACCCGGCTAGCCCGTCTCCTGCGGCTCGTCCACCCTTCCCGCCCTGCCCGTCCTCAGCGCCGCCCGTGCCCGGTACTCGTCCAGAAACCCCACCGAGAGCGTCAACAGCACCGCCGCCAGGGCGAATGCGATGCCCAGGCCGTTGAGCAGGTCGTAGGGGCCGGTGCCGGCGACGACGCGGCCGTCCGTCAGCAGGCAGTCGAACCCCAGCGGGAAGTAGGAGGGTTCGTGCCCGGCCAGGAGGCCGAGGGTGCCGGGCGGAAGGGAGCGGCAGGGAGCCGCCGGTGAGCTGCCCGCGCCGGACTCGGCTTCGCTCGCGTCCCACTCGACCGAGCCGAGTCCGATCGCGTACACCATGACCGCTGCGACAGCCGTCATAGCCGCACTCCAGCGCAGCAGGTCCCGGGCCCAGTCCGGTCGGCGCCCGGGCAGGAGGGCCGACACCAGCTTTACCACGACCGCGACGGCCCAGAACGGAACGCCGAGCAGGGCGGCGTACATCAACAGGATCAACAGCACGCTTCAGCCGCCTTTCGGTGATCCCCGCCTACGGCGACGATCCGGTCGTCCTGTGCCAGACGCCACGCTGTGCCACTCGGTTCCTCGGCCGCCCGACGGCCCCGACCGGCTGCTCCGGCCCCGACCGCCGGCGCCTGCCCGCGGAGCTTCACAGCACCCGGTGGCAGCTCAGGCCGACCGACGGGTGAGGAGTCGGCGCAGGGCCGTCGGTGTGTGGCCGGAGGCCGAGCGCGCCGAGGCCGACCCTTGCTCAAGTGCCGCACCAAGAGCCGAAATTCACTGTGCACGGCTCTTCGCGGCTGCTGGGATGGGCGGATGAGTCTCCTGCCTGCCGGGGCGGACGAGGTCGTCGTACCCGTCCTCGTCCGTGACCTGACGCCCGCCGATCTGCCGTCCTGCGCCTGGTCCGGCTCGGCCACCCATCTGCTGCATGTGGAACACGAGTTGGACCGGGCGGCGGCCGGTGAGGTGGACTACCTGGCTGTCTGCACGCCGGCGGGTCTTCCGGTGGCCATCGGCGGCGTCGACTATCAGGTCTCCGCCGGAGCCGGCACCCTGTGGCAGCTCGGAGTCCTCCCGGCCCTCCAGTCGTGCGGTCTGGGCACCGTGCTCATCCGTGCCGCGGAGGACCGCATCAGGTCGCGCGGCCTGCGGCGTGCGGAACTCGGGGTGGAGGAGAGCAACCCACGCGCCCGGGCGCTGTACGAACGCCTGGGGTACGTGGCCTACGACAGTAAGCCCGACGCCTGGGACGTGGAGGAACCGGACGGTTCACTGCGCCGGTACGAGACCATGTGCACGATGATGCGCAAGGACTTCTCCTGAAGGGGCACATGCCGTGGGTTCGGAGCCGATGGTGATCCCCGCAGGACTCGTCGTACTCGTAGGACCGCCTGCTGCGGGCAAGACCGCCTTCGTCCGGGAACTGATCGCTCGGGGGAGTCTCGACCCGGAAGCCGTTGTGTCCAGTGACGACATCCGTGCGGAGCTCTTCGGAGGCGAGAAGGCGGATGCCACCTCGGACGCGGCCGATGCGCGGATCTTCGACGAGCGAGACCGCAGGATCGCCGACCGGCTCGCCACGGGCCGGATCGCGGTCGCCGAATCGACGAACGTCACGCCGCGTGCCCGCGCACGTCTCATGGCCGTCGCCGGACGATTCGGTGCGCCCGTGACCGTACTGCGCTTCCCCCGGAGCGAGGCTGACCTGCTCGCCCAGAACGAGGAGCGGCAGAGGGACGACGTCTCCGCCGCCGATGTCAGCACCTACGCCGCCCTCATGGCTCGGGAGGCGGACGGCGCCCGGCTGCGCGCGGAAGGGGCGGTGCGCGTGTACGACGTCCCCGGGCGGGGCCAAGGGGTCACCCCCGCGGAAGCCGCCCGACGCTTCACGTTCTGCCGGAGGTGAGCCGGGGGTTGAGCCGGCCCCGAGCCGGGCGCGAGGCGGTCTGAGCCGGGGCTCGGGTGCCTGGCGCCCGGAGCCTGAGTGCGCGCAGGCCCGGACGGCCCACCGGTTCACGTGAACCGGTGGGCCGTCCGCTTCCCGGCGGGCGCGAGCCGTCGGGAGGCGGACCGGACGAGAGGCTCCGGGGCCCCCGCACGCCTTGCTCGTGGCGGGCTTCCGCGGCGCGGCGGGGGTGCCGGTGCGGGCCGGTGGGCGGTTTCCCGACGGACTCAGGACGCGGTCACCACCGGGGTCAGGAGAAGACGACCGACCGCACGAGCAGCCGGTCCGAGGCGCCGCCTCCCGGGCGCAGGGTGTAGTAGGCGTCGCCCGAGCAGTCCGCTTCGAGGAAGACCGTCGCCGTGGCGTCGGTCCGGTTCTTGGGCGCGTAGGCCGCGGTTCCCGGCTCGGACCCCGGCCCCTGGAGATTGATGCACGTGCCGCTGTCGGGGTCGTTCAGGAAGCCGACCGCCTCGTAGCCGTCGGAGGTCGTGTACGTGTAGCGGAACTGGCCTTCGGCGGCCAGGGCGGAGCCGGGCGTGGCGAGGAGCAGGACGAGGGCGCCGGCCGATGCGGCCATGGCGGAGCGGAGACGCATGGGGGTGTTCACCTTTTCGTGGGCGTGGGGGAGATCAGGGCAAGCGTTGCCCGTGCCGCCCGTGACCTAGGCCTTGCGTCGCCCGAACGAGGTGTGAGGAATCGTTCTTCCCGCGCATTCGGCTCTACGGACTCCGCCTTGCGCCTTGCGCCTAGTGCCTCGCCTCGCCTCGCCCGGAGCGAGCGCCGCGACTCCCGTGCTCCGCGAATCCCGTACTCCGCGACCCCGGTGTCCGGCGAGTCCGGTGTTCCGCGAGGACGGGACGGACGGGACCGGCCCACGGAAAGGTGGTGGGCCCGTCCCGCCCCTGTAGCCGTACGGCGTGTCAGATCACCCAGAGCAGTCCGTTGCCGCCCAGGAGGGTGCCTTGCTGCTGGGTGAGGCCGACGGAGGACGCGGTGATCATGCGGCTGCCCACGGCTGTCGGTGCGGAGGCGCCACCGGGGAGGACCCAGACGGCGCCCGTGGAGTTGTTCTCGCCGGCCGCTCCGATGAACAACTCGGCTCTGCCGTCCTTGTCGATGTCCCCCGCGGCGACCGTCGTACCGAAGAAGTCGTCCGTCTCCGAGCCCCCGGGGACACCCGCGCTGTCCTGGCTGAAGGCGTACGCCCCGGTGCCGAGGGCACCCGTGCGCCGTCCGGGTACGACCGTCACCTGCCCGGCCCGGCCGACCTTGCCGACGGCTTCGTACGGTGCCCCGACGATGATGTCCGCGAGCCCGTCGCGGTTGAGGTCGGACACCGCCAGAGTGCCGCCGAAGGCGTCGTACTTCTCGCTCCCGCCGGGGACGCCCGCGGTGTCCTGCGTGATCTGAACCGGTGCCGCATCGGCCGTGATGCCGAGCGCAGAGCCGTACCAGACCAGGACGCGACCGCCCAGCGCGCCGTCGGCCCCGGCCACTTCGGGTTCGTCCGGGTCACCGACCACGAGATCGGCGAATCCGTCGCCGTTGAGGTCACCGGTGGCGGTCATGAGGCCGTTGCCCTTGTGGAGACCGGGTGACGCACCGGGCCCGTGATCGATCGTCTCGGGGTGCACGAGAATCAGGCCGCCGGAGAGACCGGCGTAGCGGTAGGTGACGTTCACGGGGTCCTGCGCGCCGTCCCCGTCGAAGTCGCCGAGCGCCACGGACTCGCCCCAGGACATGACCGCCGGCTCGGCCGCGTTGCCGATCGAGCCGGTGCGGCTGAACGGGCCGGTGAAGCGGACGGACCCGTGCCAGCCGCCCACCAGGACTTCGGTCTTCGCGCCCGCGCCGGCGCTGACGGCCGCCACGTCCACGCCGTAGTACAGCGGATCGTCCTCCGTCGTCGGCAGGGCGGTTCCCGTGGTGAGGCCGGCGCTGCTCCCCCACAGCACCGTCACCGACCCGGCATCCTCGCCCTTGGCCGTGCTCTCGTAGGGCGACGAGACGATCAGGTCCGCATACCCGTCGCGGTTCAGGTCCGCCGTCGCGGTGGCGGCGCCGAAGCGGTCGTACGCCTCGGCGGTGCCCGGCACGCCGGTGGTGTCCTGGGTGAGGGTCTTCCGGCGGGTCGTCGACAGACCCGACTTCGACCCGTACAGCACGACGACCGCACCGGCCGCCTCCTTGCCCGCCACATCGGCTCCGGGGGCGGGCAGGACGGCGTCACGGTATCCATCGCCGTTGAAGTCACCGGGGACCGCGCCGTGCACGGCGGCCGCGGGAGTGGCCGGCAGCAGCGAGGCGCCGACCAGACCGGCGACGAGAAGGGCGGCGACTCTCCATCTGCGCCCGGTCGGAACGTGGTTCGTTTTCATGCTGAGTCCCCCTCCACCTCGGGCGCACTTCCCGTGCACCCGGACATCGCGTCGGATTCTAGAGGCGGTTGGGGCCGTCGGGCCGGAAAGGACGGCGCCGGCTGTCACACCGTCCTGCGGATGGTGTGACAGCCGGCGGTACCGCGTCGTGTGCGGCCCGTCGACCGGCCGCGATCAGGGGTGCACTCAGTCGTCGTGCCGCGCCGCCGCCTCCTGCAAGTAGGCGGAGATCATGGCGAGGTCGTCGGCGATGTCCAGCACACCGTTGACGTCGGTGGTCGGGGTGGAGGCGCCGTTCACACCGGCGAAGAAGGCGTCGAAACGGCCGTGGCCCTTGTCCAGGTAACCGGCGATCGTGATGGCGCCGACGGCCAGGCGGTTGTTGAGCGCGTCCAGTCCGACGGCGGCGCCCGTCTTGGCGAACACCTTCCCGCGTGCGGGGCAGTCCGTGCAGTTGTGGGCCAGCAGACCGTCGACGCCGAGAATGGGCAGCGCGTTCCGGAAGCGCTTCGCCTCGGGTGTGTGCTGCCAGTACGTCAGCAACTGCACGACGGCCTGGGGCGTGGTCCGGTCGACGGGGTTGCCGCCGCGGCCGTCGAGGAGCTGGACCTGCTTGCGGTCGACGCCCGAGCGGTCCAGGAAGTCGGCCAGCACCGGGAACCCGTCCATGCAGTCCTTGCTGCCGGCCTTGACCGCCATCAGACAGATGGCGAGGTTGCCGCCCAGGTTGTGGCTGACCTTGAAGATGAGCTTGGCGTACTGGGCGAACGGCGGCGAGGTGTACAGCGCCACGCGCGGCCGGCCCGCGTACGAACCGGGCAGCTGTGCGACCGGGTTGGCCCCGGTCGGCTTCGCCGTCACCTTCACCCCGGCCCGCCCCAGCGCCTCGATCAGGGCGGTGCGTCCGAAGGCCGCCGGATCGGTGATGGGGGACACCTTCAGAGCGGGTTCGGAGCCGGCCGCGATGGTGCCGGAGAGACGGATCCGGGTGCCGTTGTCGGAGGTCGCCACCTCGATGTCCGTCGGCTGACCCGCGGCCACGGTCCGTACCGTCGAGGTGACGCGGTACGGCGCGACCTTCGGCCGCCAGTCCAGTCGGGCCGGTGCGCCGGGACGGGCTCCGGGGGTGGTCAGCAGGTCGATGAGGTTGTCGTTGATGATCAGCGGGGTCGGGACGGGGACGAAGACCGGCTCGGGGCGGAAGAGGCGGTCGTCGACGATCACGTTGCCCTCGACGCGCGTGATGCCTGAACTCCGGACCTGCTGCGCGATCTTGTCGATCCCGGCGAGCGGGTTCTCCGGAGTGAGCGTGGCCCCGGGGAAGTCGTTGGCGTACGTGTGGTCGAGGTCGGTGTAGTCGACTGTGCCGTCGGGCCGGGTCCTGCCGCCCATGGTGAGGTCGCCCTGGGCGACGAGGCCGAGGTTGCCGTCCAGCGTGCTCCCGCGGCGCTCGCCGACCGCGTAGACCGGCGTCCTGAAGCGGTGGTCGCCGCCGAGGGTGTTCCACGCCCCGGAGGTGCCGAACAGCTTGGCCACCGACCCGGGGATGAAGAACTGATCGGCGAACCGGCTGTGGACGACCCGCCCGCTGTCCGGGTCCTGCTGGAGCAGGCCCCACTGGGCGTGGGGATAGTCCGGCTTCCGCATGATCGCCGTGATCCGCGGGTCGAGCCGGTCAGAACCGCCGCCGTCGGGCGACGGGGCCGCAGCCCGGGCTGCCGTGCCGGAAGGCAGCGCCTCGGGCGACGAGGCCGCCCGGGCGGCCTCACCCGAGGTCAGGGCCAGGAGCAGCAGGGCACAGCATCCGGCGGCGACGCGGTGCCGAAGGGATCCGAATCTCTCTCCTGGCACCGCTGCACGCACCGTTCGTCTCGGCAGTTTCCTGTTCATGGGGTCAGGTATGAACCCCGGTGGGCGCCGGATACGGGCGGCGCGAACGGTAGTCACCCGAACGGCACGGGGCATTCGTCGAAATGCGCAGTTTCCCCCGGCGGAGTACGGCGCCGCTCGCAGGCCGCACTCCGGCCGGGCGGGATTCGGCCCACGCCGCTCCCGGCTGCCCCTGGTGGCGGCCGCGGTGAACCTCGGCGACCGCCCCTCCCCGCTCGGTGCGCGGTGCATCGGCGACAGGGCCCGTCGAGACGTAGACGTACCTGCCGACCGGTGCGTGCAACCGGGGTGGGCGTCAGGTGGACGGGGTGTCGGGGCGGGCGTCGTACGCGGCGCGGGCCGTGTCGATGTGCGTCAGGTGCGCGATGCTCCACTCCAACAGGGGTGCGGCTGCTTCGCGGAGGGTCATGCCCATCGGGGTGAGTTCGTAACTGACGTGCGGTGGCATGACGTTGCGGACGGTCCGGGTGAGGATCCCGTCGCGTTCCAGCCCGCGCAGGGTGACGGTGAGCATGCGCTGGCTGATCCCGTCGACGGCCCGCTTGAGCTCGGTGAAGCGGCGCGGTCCCTGGCTGAGGTTGCGCACGATCAGCAGTGACCACTTGTCGCCGACGATGCCCAGCACTTCACGGGCCTTGCACGGGTCCTCCGGCTGTCCCGGCCGCGCATCGCCGCCCGCTGTGCTGCTCATGGTTACCTCCAGAGAACCGGGGCACGTAAATGTGCCTTATTGATCGGGATGCGCCTGGTACCGCACGATGATGTCGGTTCCTGAAGAGTACCGAGGCACGGACAGGAACCACGATGTTTCGCGTGCCTCCACGCCCCGAATGAGGAAGAAGATCCCCCGCATGGCAACTTTCCTGTTGGTGCACGGTGCCTGGCACAGCGGCCGGTGCTGGGACCGGGTGGTCCCGCTGCTGGAGTCGGCCGGACACCGCGTGTTCGCGCCCTCGCTGACCGGCTACGGCGACAAGGCACACCTGCTCGGCCCCGAGGTGGGGCTCGACACGCACGTCGAGGACGTCGTGAAGCTGATCCACGAGGAGGACCTGACGGAGGTGGTGCTCGTGGGCCACAGCTACGCGGGGATGGTCGTCTCGTCCGTGGCCAACGAGGTACCGGAACGGATCGCGCACCTGGTGTACCTGGACGCGATGGTCCCGGAGCACGGCGAGAGCGCCGTCGACGTGCAGCCCATGACCCAGAACCTGATCGACCTGGCCGCCGCGTCCGACCCCGACTGGCGCATCCCGCCACTGCCCGAGATGCCGCCGCCCCTCGGCCTGTTCGGGGTCACCGACCCGGCGGACGTCGCATGGCTGCGTGCGACGCTCTCCGACCAGCCGGTGCGCTGCCTGCGGCAACCGGCCCGGCTGGACAACCCCGCACTGAACGCGGTTCCCCGCACGCACATCCACTGTGTCGGCGCAGAGCCGGAAGGCATCGTGCGGCGGCCCGTCCCCGCGACCCAGCCCAACGGCTCCCCGGCGCGGATACGGGAACTGCCGACCGGACACGACTGCATGATCACCATGCCGTCGGACCTGAGCGACCTGCTCCTCGAATCCGCTTCCGTCTCCGCGCCTCGGTAGCGTCCGGACCGTGACCGCGGCAGCGCGCCGGGGGACGAGGTCAACCTGCGCGGCGCTGGTCTGGGTGGACCTCTCCTCGGCCGCCGGGTCCGCGCACCGGCACGGTGCGGCATGGGACCGGAGGAGTTCTTGATGGCTTCTTCAACGGTTCTTCACAGGCCGCGGTCACACTCCTGCCCCATGAAGATGAGAACGCGTGCGGGTTTCGGGGCTGCGTCGCTCGTGGTGGCGCTGGTGCTGACCGGTTGTGGTGGTGGGGACGAGGGGTCCGGCGGAGAGGTCGCGTCGGCGGGGAAGAGCACGCCGGGCGGTGCTGCCGCCTCCGGATCGGCCCAGGGGAAAGGCGAGTTGGCCAGGTACGTCGACGCTCAGCGCGAGTGGGTCGGCTGTCTGCGGGGGCACGGGCTGGACGCACCCGACCCCGACGCCAAGGGGAGGGTCGACCTCGGGGACGCCCGTAAGGCCAAGAGCGACCCGAAGTTCCTCGCCGCCCAGGAGAAGTGCCGGTCGCTCGTGCCGTCCCTGCCGGACAGCCTGGAGCAGGAGATGCAGCCCGAGCTCTCCGCGAAGGAGATCGCGCAGAAGAAGCGTTACGCGACGTGCATGCAGGAGGGCGGCGCCCCCGACTTCCCCGACACGGACGACAAGGGCTTCTCCAAGGAGGTCGCGTGGGACTCCACGTCCGTCGGAGCCAAGCGGGCGCAGCGCACCTGCGGCTCGATCATCGGGGTGCCGGACGACGCCGCCTCGGCCAAGGGCTGAGGCACGCGATGGACGACACACAGGACACTGCCGGGCCGAGGCGCCGGTCGCGGGCCCGTACCCCGGCCCTCGTCGGGGCCGGGATCGTGCTGGTCGCGGGGGTCGGGACGGCCGGGGCGCTCGGCCTGGGCGGCGGCGGAACGGACGACGCGGGCCGGGCCGGCCCCAGGACGAGCCGGACGGTGCGCGTCGAGCAGGGCACCCTGACCGAGCAGAGGGAGATCGACGGCACGCTCGGCCACGGTGCCGAGGTGCCGTTCCGGATCCGGGCCGAAGGGACGGTCACCTGGCTGCCGGAAGCCGGTGCGAAGGTCGGGCGTGGTGGCACCGTGCTGCGGGTCGACGACCGTCCGGTCACCCTGCTGTACGGCAGCCTGCCGATGTACCGGGAACTGGCCGTGCCGCAGCCGGGCCCCCCGGCCACCGGGACCGACGGCAGCACATCCGGCGGTACGGAGAAGGGCGACCCGCAGTCCTCCTCGGAGGATCAGTCCTCCGCGGGGTCGCAGTCTTCTGCGGAGTCGCAGTCCTCCTCCACGCCGCAGACCGATTCCGCACCGCAGTCCTCCTCCACGCCGCGGACGCTGCGGGGTATGGACGTCAGACAGTTCGAGACCAACCTCAGCGCCCTCGGGTACACGGGATTCACCGTGGACGACGAGTTCACCGGCCTGACCGCCGAGGCGGTCGGGCGCTGGCAGCGGGATCTCGGGCTCCCGCAGACGGGCAGGGTCGCCCTCGGGGACGTCGTCTACGCTCCCGGCCCGGTCCGCATCGCGAGCACCGGCACCCGGATCGGGGCCGACGCGACCGGAGATCCGGTGATCTACACCAGCACCTCGCGCATGGTGACGATGGCGGCCCCCGCCGCCGACCTCGCGTGGGCCGAGCGGGGCACCGACGTCACGGTGGAACTCCCCGACGGACGAACGGTCGAGGGCGAGGTCGCCCAGGTCGGTAAGGACGCCACCGCACCGGACGCCCCGGGAAGCGGGCAGGGCGAGGGCCAGGACGCCGGCGGACCGGCGGCGGGCAGCGCGACCGTCTCGGTGGTCGTCGCCTTCGACGACCAGAAGGCGGTGGGCAGACTGGAGAGCGGCCCGGTCACCGTCCGCTATGTCCTGCGGCAGCACAAGGATGTGCTGACCGTGCCGGTGGCGGCGCTGGTCGCTCTCGCCGAGGGCGGCTACGCACTCGAACCCGCCGGCGGCACGGGCTCTTTCGTGCCCGTCGAGACCGGGCTGTTCGCGGACGGTCTGGTCGAGGTGAGCGGGTCCGGAATCCGCCCGGGCACGAAGGTGAGGATCCCCGAGTGACGGCAGAGTCCTCCGCCTCGACAGCTCCCTCGTCCGCCCCCTCCACCGCCGGTACCGCTCCCTCCTCCGCCTCGTCGTCCCTCTCCTGCTCCGCACCGGTCGTGGTGTTCGAGGGCGTGGCCAAGACCTATCCCGGCGGTGTCATGGCCGTCCGCGAGGTCGATCTCACCATCCACCACGGCGAACTGGTCTGTGTCGTCGGCCAGTCCGGTTCCGGGAAGTCCACCGTGCTCCACCTCATGGGGACCCTCGACCGCCCCTCGCGCGGCCGGATCACCGTGGACGGCCACCCGGTCGCGGAGCTGTCCGACCGCGAGCTCTCCGCGCTGCGCGCCCAGCGCATCGGCTTCGTCTTCCAGCAGTTCCACCTCGCCGTCGGGGTGCCGGTCCTCGACACCGTCGCCGACGGCCTGCTCTACGCGGGGGTCCCCCTGCGCAAGCGCCGCCGCCTGGCGGCCGCCGCGCTGGAGCGGGTCGGGCTCGGGCACCGTACCGACCACCTCCCCCACCAGCTCTCGGGTGGCGAACGCCAGCGCGCGGCCGTGGCCCGCGCCGTGATCGGTGAGCCCGCGCTCCTGCTCGCCGACGAGCCGACCGGCAACCTCGACTCGGGATCCGGAGCGGCGGTCCTCGGCCTGCTCCGTGAACTCCACGCCGCCGGCACCACGGTGGTGGTCATCACCCATGACCGGGAGATGGCCGAGGTCTTCGACCGCAAGGTCGAGATGCGGGACGGCCGGGTCATCGCGGACACGACCCGGACGGAGGCGCTGCGATGAGGCGGACCGCGCATGCGCGGCGAGCGGGGGGCACTTCGGCCGCGCACTCGCGGCGAGCGCGGGGCTCTTCGGCCGCGCTCCTGCGTCCCGCCCGGCTCGGCCCGGCCGACCTGGCCCGTCTCGGCGGCACCGGACTGCGCACCCGCCCGCTGCGGGTGTTCCTGTCCGCCCTCGGGATCGCCATCGGGGTGGCTGCGATGGTCGCCGTCGTCGGGATCTCCAGCTCCAGCCGCGCAGAGGTCGACCGCCGGCTCGACAGCCTCGGCACCAACCTGCTGCGGGTCGCCCCGGCCAAGAGCGCCGACGGACAGGACACCCGCCTCCCCGAACAGGCCGTGCCCATGATCGGCCGGATCGGCCCGGTCACCGACGTGGCCGCCACGGGGGCGATCCCGGACGCGGCGGTCTACCGCAACGAGCACATCCCCGTCGGCCGCACCGGCAGCGTCGCGGTCGCCGCGGCCGACAGCGGTCTGCTGTCCGCGATCGGCGGCGGGATCCGTAGCGGGCGCTGGCTCTCCTCGGCCACCGAGGAGTACCCGGCGGTCGTCCTGGGCGCGAAGGCCGCCCAACGGCTCGACGTGTACACACCTGGCACCCGGCTGTGGCTCGGCGGCACGTGGTTCTCTCTGGTCGGCGTCCTCGAACCGGTGCCCCTCGCCCCGGAGATCGACAGTTCGGCGCTGGTCGGCCGGCAGGCGGCCCGTACCTACCTCCGCTTCGACGGCCATCCCTCGACGGTGTACGTCCGGGCGCGCGAGGACCGGGTCACGGCCGTACGCGCCGTGCTCGCGGCCACCGCGAACCCGCAGCGGACCGGTGCCGTCCTGGTTTCCCGGCCCTCCGACGCGCTCGCCGCCCGCGAGGCGACGGAATCCGCGCTGACCGGGCTGCTCCTCGGACTGGGCGGGGTGGCGCTCCTGGTGGGCGGGGTCGGTGTGGGCAACACCATGGTGATCTCGGTTCTGGAGCGGCGCCCCGAGATCGGACTGCGACGGGCGCTGGGAGCCACCAGCGGCCAGATTCGCGGGCAGTTCGTCTCCGAGTCGCTGCTGCTGTCCGCGCTCGGCGGTCTGGCCGGCACGGTCCTCGGTACGGTGATCACCGCGGGTTACGCGTACGCCCGCGACTGGCCCACCGACGTGCCGGTATGGGCGACCGCCGCCGGGATCGGGACCACGCTGCTGATCGGCGCGCTGGCCGGGCTCTATCCGGCGGTACGGGCGGGCCGGCTCGCACCGACGGAGGCACTGGCGGGAGCCTGACCTGCCGGTTGCAGGCTGCCACCCGCCGACTACTGCCCGCCGTCCGCTGTCCCGTCGCGCGCCGCCCGCCACCTGCCACCCTGCCCTGACGGTGCCCGGTCCTCACGCGCCGCCGGGGGCCGGGAGGACCGTCAGGCCTCAGGGGGTCCGGTCCTCACCCCGCGGGGCCGGCGGGCAGCAGGACCGTGAAGACCGTGCCGGTCCCCACCTCGCTCCTCACCTCCACCGTCCCCCCGTGATCGGTCACGATCTGCCGGACGACGGCCAGCCCGAGCCCGCTCCCGCCGGTCGCCCGCCCGCGCGCCTTGTCCGCCCGCCAGAACCGGTCGAAGACATGCGGCAGTTCCTCCGCCGCGATCCCCGAGCCCGTGTCCCTGACCTCGACCACCGCGCTCCCGCCCCGCCGCCCGGCGACCAGAGTCACCCGGCCGCCGGGCGGCGTGGCCCGCAGGGCATTGGAGACCAGGTTGCCCACCACCTGCCGCAGCCGGTACGCGTCGGCCTCCACGCGCACCTCGCCCTCCGAGACCGCCACCAGGTCGACCCCGGCGGCTTCCGCCTGACCGCGATGGGCGGTGCCGCACGCGACCAGGAGGTCGCCCAGCTCGGTGTCCGCGCGGTGGTAGGTGAGCGCGCCGGCCTCGGCGAGCGCCAGGTCCTGGAGGTCGTCCACGATGCGCTGCTGGAGCAGCGCCTCCCCGTGCAGCGAGGCGAGGAGCTCCGGTGTCGGCTCGACCACGCCGTCCCGGAGGGCCTCCAGATAGCCGCGGAGGTTGGCGAGCGGTGTGCGGAGTTCGTGCGCGATGTCGCCGGTGAGCCGGCGCTGCCGTTCCTCCGCGTCCTGGAGCGAAACGGCCATCCGGTTGAAGGCGCGCCCCAGCGCGCCGATTTCGTCCCGTCCGCCGCCCGGTACCCGGCGGGCCAGGTCGCCCTCCTCCAGCCCGCGGGCGGCCGAGGTCAGGGCCCGTACGGGACGGAGGACGGTACGGCTGAGCAGCACCGCTCCCAGCATGACCACCAGCGCGACGCCCCCCGCGGTCGCCGCCGCGGGCAGGACCTCCAGGGTCGGCGGCGCCTCGTCCCGGGTGCCGAGACGTATCTCCAGGCGCGGGGGCGCGACGGCGACGGTGCGGGCGGCGAACACCCGTCTCAGGCAGTCGAGGAACACGCGGCGGCCCGGTTCGCCCCGGCACTTCGCCGCCGCCTCGGGGTCGGAGGCGCCCAGGGGGTCGGGGACCTGTTCCGACGGGTCGCACCGGGGAACGGGGCGATCCGAAGTCACCACGGGGAGCCCCATGCCGTCCCGTTCCGCCGTCACCGTGACGCCCGACTCCGTCAGACACGCGGCACGGGTGGACGCGATCCGGTATCTGCCGATCGCGAGGACGGTCCGCTTGACCGCGGCGAGTTCCGGCATCTCCGACGGAGGGAAGAGCAGTTCGGGCCGGGGGTCCACCAGCACCGGGGGCTGATCGCTCACGGGCCGCGGCGCCCGGCCCGCCAGCGCGTCGGAGTCCGCGATCAGCACGTCGTCCTCGGTGACGACCCTGATGCGCTGACCGGTGTCCTCCGCCAGCGTGCGGACCGTGTCCGGGACGCCCGTCCAGGTGCCGTGCGCGAACCCGTACGCGTACAGCTCGCCCGTGATCCGGGACACCTCCTCCCGGCCGGCGGCGACGGACTCCCTCACCTGGCCGGTCGCAAGCCGCAAGGTCAGCCACGCGGTAGCGGCGGTGGCCACCACGGCGACGAGGAGCAGCAGCCCGAGGGCCCGCAGCCGGAAGGTCACCGGCCGCCGCCCTGGTCCGCGAGCCGGTATCCCCGGCCGTAGACGGTCTCCACGTACCGCGCCCCGGTGCGGCCCTGCTCCAGCTTCCGGCGCAGGTTCATCACATGGGCGTCGACCGTCCGCTCCAGAACGTTCCGTCCGAAGCCGAAGATCCGGTCGATGATCTGCGCGCGCGTGAAGACGCGTCCCGGCTGCTCCGCGAGCATCCCCAGTATGGCGAACTCCTTGCCGGTGAGCGGCACCGGTTCGCCGGCCACCAGCACCTCGAACCGCGCGGTGTCGATCTCCAGGTCCCCCACCGAGAGCCGCGTACGGTCCGCGCTGCGCGCCGCTGCTCCGGAACGGCGCAGCAACGCCCTGACCCGGGCCGTGAGTTCCCTCGGGCTGTACGGCTTCGTCAGGTAGTCGTCGGCCCCCAGATCGAGCCCGAGCAGCATGCTCTCCTCCGTGCTGCGCGCGGTCAGCAGCAGGATCGGCACCTGGGACTCGGCCCGCAGGATCCGGCACACGTCGAGCCCGTCGACCTCCGGCATCATCACGTCGAGCACGATCAGATCCGGCCGGCTGCTCCTGGCCCACTCGAGCGCTGCCCGCCCGTCCCCCACGACGTGTACCTCGTTGCCCTCCCGCTCCAGATAGATCCGCACCAGCCGGGCCTGCATCACATCGTCCTCGGCCACCAGAACGCGCGCCCCCACGACGCCCCCCTCTCTGTCGAACCAGGGCCAAGGTACTTGCCGGTCCCGCGTCAGCGGCGGCCTCCCGCGAGACCGCCCGCGACGCACGCACCCCCGGTCGCGCTCAGGGCGACCGCGGAGTGCTCCCGCCGGCGTGAGGGCATCCCTGCGCGGGAGTGAGCGAACGTTCCCGCGTTCAAGATCCCTGCGACGACCGGGGCAACCGCCGGGCCGCGTGAGGGCGGGCACGGCCGGTACCGATGGCCTGTCGGGTGACCAGGAGGCGACCAGAAGGCGGGGATGCCGCCCACGGCATGATGGAAGCTCGACCATGGAGGAGTGCCCTGTGCGACTCGTGTCCGATCCCGCCTCCGGTGAGGTGGACCTCACCGCGTCAGCGGAGTAGCTGGCCCTCCTGGCGAACGCGGTGGCCGAGGGTGACGGGTTCATCGGATCCACCTCGTCGGCGGCCGCAGGCGCCCTGGCCGGGATCGAATCCAGGAGTTCATCCCGCTCCGGGGTGCGGATCGAAGTCGACGCGGCGCGGCACGTCCTGGTGATCCGTGGCGATCCGGGTGGCAGGGAGGTCCTGGCGGACAACCTGAGGGCCATGGCTGCCGCCGAGGACGGTGGGCACCTCCACGTCGACTACTTCCCCGAGCATCCCTACCTCCGTGAAGGGTCCGCGTCGATCGTGGTCAACAGCCCCCATGGAGGCATGCCGACCCGATGACCGGCGGTACGCGACGGGGGCGGGCAGCCGACGCGACGCGGCCACACGTATCGAACTCGGGCTCCGAGCTGGGGAACCACCCCCGTACCGGGCTGTGGGTACAGCCGCTGAGCGGTGAGGACGTACGCCCACGATCGCGTCCTGACAGGGCGTGCGGTCTTCTCCGACGACCGCTGTTCACCGCCCCACGGTCACTCGGTGGCACGGGCTCCCACGAGGGGGCGCGGGGGGAGACGGTCGGGTAGGGGGCTCGCATGCGGTGAGGGTCCCGGCGCCCGAGGGCCGGGGCGCGGCGACGGCATCCCGCGTCGGCCACTCCGCCGCCCCTGACGTGGCTCCGGCGGGCGACTGCGCCGTCTCCGCGCGGGAAACGCGCCCCTCATTTGTCACTTTCATGTCATACGCTGCCCGATAGCAGCCGCGCCCCGCGCGTCACCGCACCCCGCGGTCACGTCCGGGTGATGCGCGGCGCTACCGATTCCCGGCTCATCCACCGGGTTTTCTCGTGGGGGTAAAACACTGTGCGCACGCGCAGCATCTCGACCGCGACAGCGCTCGCGGTCCTCTTCAGCTCAGTGGTACTGGGTGTCGCCGCCGCCGGTCCCGCGTCGGCGGGCACCGCGACCGTCGGTTCGCCCGCGGGCATCGTCGTCGACGGCGTCGGCCGACGGGTCTTCGTCGGCGACGACACGAACGACAGGATCATCGCCGCCGACTACAACGGCAGGATCACCGACTCGGTGAGCGGCATCGACGGAATCTTCGACCTGGCTCTCTCCGACGACGGCACCACCCTGTACGCGGCGGCGCGGGTCAGCCACGAGATCGTGGCCCTCGACGCGGCCACCCTCGACATCAAGGCCCGGTACCCCGTGGCCGCCTCCATCGGTCCGCTGTACGTCGAATTCGTCGGCGGCAAGGCCTGGTTCAGCTACGAGGACCCGTCGGACGGCCACGGCAACCTGGGCTCGGTCGATCCGGCGGTGGACCCGGCCGGCGGGACGGGCCCGGTGACGCTCGGACAGCTCTCCCGGGATTCCGGATTCGGGGGCGGGCCGTTCCTCGACTCCGACCCGTCCGCACCCGGACTGCTGGCCGTCGGCGCGACCGACTTCTACGACATGACCAAGGACCTGATGGCCGTCGTCGACGTCTCCGGCGCCGCGCCCCAGGTGACCGCCTGGCACGACGGCGACTACTCGCTGAACTACGTCAACGACATCGACCTCGTACCCGGGACCTCACAGGTGCTGGTCGACGGTACGGACCGGCACGCCTACGCGGACGGGAAGTTCACCGCTGCCGGGGCCTACCCGGCAGGGCAGCGCGCGGACATCGCTCCGAACGGCCTGGTCGCCCAGGTCAGCGACGAGAACGTGTCGGTCTACCGGCCCGGCGCGACCAAGCCGATCCGCACCTACGCCGCCGACACCTCCGCCCTCGCCTGGGCCCCGGACGCCTCCCGGATCTTCGCGCTCGTGAGCTCGCCCGGCGGCTACACCCTCAAGGTGCTCACCGACCCGACACTGAACGTCCCGACCCTGACGGTGAACGCACCGTCCACCGCCACGCGCGGCAAACAGCTCACCGTGTCCGGGAAGCTGTCGGCGACGGTGCCGCTGCCGAGCGGCGTCAAAGTGCAGGTCACCCGCACGGACCTGGAGAGCCCGAAGGGCAAGGCGCTGCCCGCTGTCTCACTGAGGGCGGACGGCTCGTACTCCTTCACGGACACCCCGCCGGCCGGCGGCACGGTCACGTACAAGGCCGCCTACGCGGGCGACGCCGCGCACATGGCGGTCAGTGCGTCCGACAAGGTCACCGTTCCCCTGACGCAGCCGACGCTGACCCTGAACAGGAACGGCAACGTCTACAACTACGGCTCCGACGTCTCCTTCACCGCGCACCTCGGCTCGGCGTACAAGAACCGCACGGTCGAGATCTGGGCGAACCCCTTCGGCGGCGACAAGCCCAACAAGCGGCTGAAGACCGGGACGGTCAACTCCAGCGGCAACATCTCCGCGACGGTGGACATGACGCGGGACACCGAGGTCACCGCGGTCTTCAAGGGGGACACCCGCATCGCGCCCAGGACGGTGAAGTCCACGGCATACGCCCGGGTCAAGGTGTCCACCGCCGTCTCCAAGCAGTACAAGACGGCCAAGATCGGCTCCACGTCGTACTACTGGTTCCACAAGAAGACCGACCCCCTGCTCACGACGACCATGTCCTACTACAAGGGGCGTAAGCAGCGTCTCGACCTCCAGGTCTACTCGGGCGGCAAGTGGTACGCCGCCGGCTCGGAGTACTTCCCGCTCGGCGCGAACGGAAAGTCGGCCGTACGCCTGGGGGCGCCGGGGAAGTCCGGGATCAAGGCGCGGATGCGGGCGGTGTACGTGAACGCGTCGTCCGGCGACACGGTGAACTCCACGACGTACGGCTCCTGGAAGTACCTGTACTTCTCCAACTGAGGCCCGTGCCGCCGGGAATTGCGGGACAGCCCTCAGGCCGCCGCGTCCGGATCATTCACGGATCCGATCCCGTGTGAAGGGCCCCACCGCTCGCGGTGGGGCCCCTTCGAGGTTCGCTGCACGGCGACGGGGCGCGCCCGGCCGCCGAGGAGCCTCAGTCACGATCAGGTCGACATTGCCGTGGTGAGCGGTGGGCATCCGGGTGGGGGTCTGCTCGCCGGGAGGGCGCTGCGAGCTGCACTACCGCAGCAACCTGCATGCAGGCAACTCCGCTGGATTCCACCCGCGTTGCCTGGCATGGTCGGTGTGCGGCCCGCGCTTCCGGGGCTTCAAGTGAGCAATCCAAGTAGCCCACTCGACCGGTTCGCCGTCCTGGCCGAGAGGGTCACACCCCATGCGCGAGCTCCATCGGTCCGGTAGGGCCGAACCGGACCAGCTCACCTCTCCACGACGGCGAGGCGCGCTGATCGGCCCCTCGGGCGCGCCCAAGGGACAGATGAACAGGGAACACTCGGTCGCCGAGGTATTGAAGGCCGTTGCGGCTTTCGCCAGGGATGACGTCCTGGGTGACTACCTCGCCGGCGTGCTCGCGGCTGCCACGGTCTACTTGGCCCGCCGCCTCCGCATCCGGCGTCGGGACCGCCTCCGAGGACAGGAGGAGACCGCCGCCGAGGAGTGACCAACCGCCGCCGGGGCAGCCGGCCCCGGCGGCGTCATCACTGTCTCGGAGGTCAGGAGGGCGACGGGTTCCGGCTGGCGCGGGGCGACCTCGGCGACGGTGGCCCCGATGGCGTACTCGGGTCCGGGCAGCCCGGTGTCCTTGAGGAGTTCCGCCGCTGCTTGCGCCGCTTACTCGGTGACCGGCGCCACCTTGACGCGCGACGGAGCCCGAAGCGGTGCGGCAACAAAGCAGCAATGAACCCTTAGCCCTGTGTGCATGGATCGCGACCGGGCGTCGCCATAGCGTTCTATCCGTCGTCTTCCTCGCCGTTGCGCACACCGCCGAAGGAGTTCTGTCATGGGCATGTCTAGTACATCCGGTCCCAGCCGTAGAGGGGTGCTGGCCGGTGCCGCGGCCGTCGCCGCCGGTGCCACCGTCCCCGCGCTCGCCGCCGCGCCCGCCCGGGCCGCCGGCGCACGGCCCAACGTGCTGCTGATCGTGACCGATGACCAGCCCAAACAGACCGAATGGGCCACGCCGAAGACCGTCGCCTGGCTGGCGGGGCAGGGCGTGCGGTTCACCAACGGCCACGTCACCACCCCGCTGTGCGCGCCGTCGCGGTCCTCGGTGTTCTCCGGGCGCTACGCGCACAACCACGGGGTGCGGAACAACGGAGCCTCGCGCTCGCTGGACCAGCGCACCACTCTGCAGCGGTACTTGAAGCAGGCCGGATACCGGACCGGGCTGTTCGGCAAGTATCTGAACTCCTGGGACGTCGCCGAAGCCCCGCCGCACTTCGAGGACTTCGCGCTGCTGAAGCCGTCGTACGTGGACGGCACGTTCAACGTGAACGGCACGGTGCAGACCGTCCCCGGCTACACCACCACCGTGGTGAAGAACCGCACGCTCGCCTTCATCGACAAGTCCACCACGGACGACCGCCCCTGGTTCGCCTACGTCACCCCGTACGCCTCGCACGGGCCGAACACGCCCGAGCCCAAGTACGCCGGCACCGACGTGCCTGCCTGGGACGGACGTCCCTCCGTGCCCGAAGCGGACCGCAGCGACAAGCCGGCGTACGTGCGCAACGCGACCGGGACGCTGGCGGACGGCCGTCAGACGCGGGCCAAGCAACTGCGGACGCTGCGTTCGGTGGACGACGCGGTGCAGGCTTTCCGCGACAAGCTGGCCGCGCTGGGCCAACTGGACAACACCCTGGTCATCTACATCGGCGACAACGGCTTCAACTGGGCCGACCACGGACTGTCCGGCAAGGGCGTCCCCTACCGGCCCGCCCACGAGGTGCCGTTCTACCTCTCCTGGCCGGCCGGCGGGGCCGGCGGCGGCACGACGGACAGCCGGATCGTGGCCAACATCGACATCGCCCCCACCGTCCTGGACGCGGCCGGCATCACGCCGGACACCCCGCACGACGGGCGCTCGCTGCTCAGCGGCTACTCCCGCGACCACCTGCTCATCGAGTGGTGGAAGCAGGGCACGGGCGGGGCCGGGCAGAACACCTGGTCGTCGTATGTCGCCAAGGACCGGCAGTACACGGAGTATTACGAGCTCCACACGGACGCCGCGGGCAACGTCAGCGGCACCGGACAGGTCAGCTTCCGCGAGTACTACGACCTGCTGGCGGACCCCTACCAACTGCGTAACAGCCTCCACCAGGCCACGCCCGCGGACGAGAGAGCCCTCGGCATTCCGGGGCTCGCGGCCGCACTGGCCACGGACCGCGACGTCTGACGAGACCGCAGAGCCGAGAGGATCGCTTGAGATGAGCCGCCGCTGCTGCGCCCCAGGGCGCTCCGACGCGCTGGGCGTGCCGAGTGCGTCGGGCGCGCAGGGCCGGGCCGCCCTGCCGGTGCTGGATCACGGCCACGGTCACGGGGAGCACGGCGGCGGTCCGGCGGCCGGCGCCTTCGCGCCGCTGCTCACTCTTCACGGAGGCGTTTTCCGGATGGGGACGGAGGACGACGACGCGTTCCCGGACGACGGCGAGGGTCCGGTGAGGACGGTCGAGGTGGCACCGTTCCGGATTGCCGCCACGGCCGTCAGCCACGCCGAGTTCCGCGCGTTCGCCGACGCCACCGGCTACCGCACCGAGGCCGAACGCTTCGGCTACTCCTTCGTCTTCCGGGGCAGCGTCACCGCGCAGGGGCGGGAGCGGGCCGAGTCCGTGCCGGGGGCGGACTGGTGGCTGGCGGTGCCGGACGCCTGGCACCGCCAACCCGAAGGCCCCGGGTCGCGATCGGACGACCGCCTCGACCACCCGGTCACGCACGTCTCCTGGCACGACGCGCAGGCCTACTGCGCCTGGTCCGGTACCCGGCTTCCCACCGAGGCGGAGTGGGAGTACGCGGCCCGCGGCGGCCTCGACCAGGCCCGCCACCCCTGGGGCGACGAACCGCCCGGCCCGGAACGCGCGGTGATTTTCCGCGGCACGTTCCCCGACCATCCGACGTCCGCCGTCGGGACCGCCCCCGTGCGCTCGCACGCCCCCAACGGCCACGGCCTGCACCACGCCGTCGGCAACGTCTGGGAGTGGACCGCTGACCTTTTCCAGCCCGGCTCCCCCGCGCGTGCCCTGCGCGGCGGCTCCCACCTGTGCCACGACTCCTACTGCAACCGCTACCGGTGCTCGGCACGCACGTCCAACACGCCAGACGCCTCGACGGGGCACACGGGGTTCCGGGTGGCGGCGGGGTCCTCGCTGGAAAGGGTCTCGGGCCTCGATCCTGCATGACGGTCCGACGGTTCTTCGCGGCGGGCCGTTTCACTGCTGTGGGTCGGCCGTGGAAAGGCCGGTGGCCCGGCTGTCGCGTCGGGCGCCGGGCTCTACTCGACCCGCCGCAGGTCGACCACGCCGAGCATCAGCCGCTCCGTCATCGCCCGAGCGCTGCTCCCCCGTTCACATGCATGATCTGCCCCGTCATGTACGCCGCTTCAGGTGACGCCGCATAGTGCACCGCGGCGGCGATGTCCGAGGGCCGGCCCGCCTGGCCCGTCAGCGACTGCCCGGTCCGGGCGGCGACGAACTCGGGCGTGGCCCGGTCGCCGAAGAACTCGGTGTCGACGACGAAGCCTGGGGCGACCGCGTTGACGGTGATGCCCTGCGGGCCGAGCCTCTGCGCCAGGTCGACGGTGTAGGTGTTGACGGTGGCCTTGGAGCCGCCGTACGAACCGGGGCCGCGCAGCGCGGCGATGGACGACATCTGGATGATCCGGCCGCCGGGCCGGGTGAGGTGCGGCAGCAACCCTTCGGTGAGCAGCACGGCGGTGAGCACGTTGGCCTCGAAGTTGCGGCGGAAGCTGTCCGCGACGCCTTCGAGGGTGCCGTCGTGGGCCGGTGCGACGTTGCCGCCGGCGTTGGCGACGACCACGTCGACCTGCGTGCCGCCCGCGGTGCAGAACTCCACGGCTCTGCGGGCCTGGCCGGGATCGCTCAGATCGGCGGCGACCCAGGAGGCCGCTCCCGCACCGTGCGCGGCGTTGAGCTCCCCGGCGGCCTTCTCCAGTGGCCCCTCGCGCCGCCCGATGAGGACGACGTGGTCGCCGTCCGCCGCGAAGACCTCGGCCACCGCCCGCCCGATCCCCGTACCGCCACCCGACACCACGACCTTGCGCTGCCCCACGACCCCACCCCACGTCCTCGTTTATGAACGACGGTCACATCTCTATCCGCCGCACGGTACGACCGCGGATCGCCGGAGTCAACGGGCAGGTGCCCGCAGGCTCCTGCAGTTCGGAGCTGCTGAGGCTAGTGTGCGCCAGGAGGCCCTGTTGTCCTCCTGCTGCCCCTCGGCCAGACGATGCGGTAGTAGCTCATCCGCAACCGGGGCTGGTTGATGTCGAGGGTGGTCGGCCCCGACCTTGCGAGATGGAGCGGCAGACGCGCAGGGCCGCTGTGCTGTGGGCCGGCGAGCTCGGAGAGCGCTGCGGGCAGGCGCCGGGCGAACTTCGGACGTGGCGTGGACGGGTGACGCGTCAGCTGACCCGGAGACCGACCGCCAGCGTCAGTTCAAGTACCCGGCGTGGTGATGCGAGATCGGGAAACAGCTCCCGCAACTGCGACATCCGGTATCGAACCGTCTGGGGATGGACGAACAAGGCCGCCGCGACCTCGTCCCGTCTGCCCTGGTGCAGCAGCCACGCCCGCAACGTCTCCTCCAGCCGTCGTGCGGTTGCGGTGGGCAAGGTCCGCAACGGTGCGAGGGCTCGGGCGCGCAGGTCTGCGAACGCGTCCACGTCGGCGCTGAGCACCAGGTCGGGCAGGTGGTCCTCGGTGTCGCGAATGTCAGAGGAAAAGGAGCGCGCGCGCAGGGCTCGTGCGTACGAGGCGGACGCGTGGGTCCATGGCCGGGCCGGGCCGACCACGGCGGCGCGATCGGTCAGCTGCCGCAGGAGACGTGATCGGTCGGCATCGGGGACGAGGAGCACACCGGTGGCATTCGGCAGATCGTCGAGCACGAGGGTGCTCGGGTCGAGTGTCCGGTAGGCGGGCCGTGCCTGGGCGGCGGGCAGCAGGACGGCGGTCAGCGAAACAGGGGGCTGCCACCTGGCCCGTTGGCCCGAGGCCAGCAGGACGTCCGGACTCGCGCCGGCGAGGAGGTCGCGAGCCAGGTGTTCCAGGTGGCGCTCGTGGGCTCTGCCCCGGGCGGCCAGTTCGTCGGCGTGGCCCGCGGCGCTCGCGGCGGAGAGCTCGTCGATGTAGGCGAAGGTCAGCTCGGCGAACTTTGCGACCTCGGCGGCGGGCAGACCCGCGGGTACGGCCCCCGCTGCCAGACATCGCCAGGCGACCCGGGCGCCGACGCGGTAGGCGCTGAGCAGGGCGTCCATCGAACGGCCGTCGCGCACCTCGCCGCGGCCCAGCTCGTAGGCGGCGTCCCCGGCGTCGCCGCCCGTGGCGTTCCCGCTCGCAAGGTCCAGGTAGTGCCCCAGGGCGGTGCGGACGGCTCTGCGGATGGTGGCGCCCATGCGGCCCGACAAGGCATGGGCATAGGGAGGAACCTCGTCGATGATCGCCTGGACGACTTCGTCGGCGGTGGTCTTCAGTGCAGCCCGAAGGGCGGTGGCCGTCGTCTTATCCAGGGCCAGTTCGCTGGCCCTCTGGACTGCATAGCTCATTTTTGTTCCCTGCGAACAATTCAGTCGACCAGGTTTACGTCTTGTGGTCAGGACTTTACGCCTGGAGGCGCAGCAAGCTGGGGTCATGACGAGTGGAGCCCTCCGCAGTAGGGCGTGGAAACTGCTGGAGATGGTCACGACGCCGCTGCTGCCGTCGGACTACCTCGACCTGGTCAGCCCGCTGCGTGCGGGCGGTGACCTGTGTGGGCGCATCGAGGCCGTGCACTCCGAGACGGATGACGCCGCGAGTGTCGTGATCAGGCCGGGGCGGGGCTGGCGCGGCCACACGGCGGGCCAGTACGTGAGGATCGGGGTCGACGTCGACGGAGTGCGCTTGTGGCGTGCCTACTCCATCACCTCGCCGGCCAACCGCCGGGACGGCCGTGTCACGATCACCGTGAAGGCGATCCCGGACGGCAAGGTCAGCAACCACCTGGTCCGCAGGGCTGAACCGGGCACGCTGATCCAGCTCGACCAGCCGACCGGTGACTTCGTCCTGCCGCGGGCCAAGCCCGCCAAGGTGCTCTACCTGACGGCCGGCAGCGGCATCACGCCCGTGATGGGCATGCTGCGCGATATCGAACTCGACGACGTCGTCATGGTCCACTGCGCGCCACAGCCTCAGGACGTGATCTTCCGCAAGGAACTGCACAGCCTGGTCGCGGACAAGAAGCTTCGGCTCACCGAGGTGCACACCGAGACGGACGGCAAGCTCGACATCGCCCGTCTCCAAGAGCTCGTGCCCGACTGGGCCGAGCGCGAGACCTGGGCGTGCGGGCCCGCAGGTCTGCTCGACGCCGCCGAGGAGCACTGGAGAGAGCACGGCGTCCATGAGCGCCTGCACACCGAACGCTTCCGCCCCGGCATCGTCGTCGCCGGCGACGGCGGCGAGGTCACGTTCAGCGCCACCGGCAAGACCGTCGACGCGGACGGCGCCACGCCGTTGCTCGACATCGGTGAGGAGGCCGGTGTGCTCATGCCCTCCGGGTGCCGCATGGGCATCTGCTTCGGCTGCGTCACGCCGCTCAAGGCCGGCGCTGTCCGCGACCTGCGTACCGGCGAGATCACCGAGGCCGAGCCCGGCGTCCTCATCCAGACCTGTGTGTCCGCCGCGGCGGGCCCCTGCGACATCGAACGGTAGGAGCACCTTGACCGCCATCGACCCCACTGCCCACCTGACTGCGGAGCAGATCGAGGAGCTGGGCCGCGAGCTGGACGCGATCCGTGACGAGGTGATCGCCGGCCGCGGCGAGAAGGACGCCGCCTACATCCGTAAGGTCATCTCGGCGCAGCGCAGGCTCGAACTGGTCAGCAGGGGTGTGCTGCTGTTCTCGTTCTTCCCGCCCGCGTGGCTGCTCGGCACCGCCGGTCTGTCCGTGGCCAAGATCATGGAGAACATGGAGATCGGCCACAACGTCCTGCACGGCCAGTGGGACTGGATGCGTGACCCGAAGATCCACTCCACCACCTGGGAGTGGGATCACGTCTCGCCGTCCGATCAGTGGAAGCACTCGCACAACGAGCTGCATCACACGTACACCAACGTGATCGGCAAGGACAACGACCTCGGCTACGGCATCATGCGCGTCGACGAAGACCAGAAGTGGCACCCTTTCCACATCGGCCAGCCGCTGTGGAACTTCCTCAATGCCTGCTTCTTCGAGTACGGCATCGCGGCGTACGACCTGGAGCTCGGCAAGAACCTCACCAAGCGCCGCCGCAAGAACCCGGAGTTCCGCGCGCGGGCCAAGGCCGTGGGCCGCAAGATCCGCAAGCAGGTGCTCAAGGACTACGTGATCCACCCACTGCTGTCGGGCCCCTCGTTCCTCACCACACTTGGCGCCACGTTCACCGCGAACCTGGTCCGCAACCTCTGGACCCACTCGGTGATCATGTGCGGGCACTTCCCCGAGGGCGTACAGGTCTTCGAGCGCCGGTCGATCACGGGCGAGACACGCGGCCAGTGGTACCTGCGCCAGATGATGGGCTCGGCGAACATCAGCGGCAGCAAGGCCATGCACTTCATGACCGGCAACCTGTCGCACCAGATCGAGCACCACCTGTTCCCGGACCTGCCGAGCAACCGGTATGCCGAGGTCGCGGTGAAGGTGCGCGCGCTGTTCGAGAAGTACGAGCTGGAGTACGTCACCGGCCCGCTGCCCAAGCAGGTGTTCTCCGCGTGGCACAAGGTCTTCCGGCTCGCACTGCCGAACAAGCAGCCCAAGGTCGGAACGCCGGACCGTGAGCAGGACCTCATCGCGGCCTGACTCCGGCCGCACCTCAAGCCCTTGGACGACGTCACCGCTGCGCCACGACGGCCGACCCGGCCGGTGGAGTTCCCTGCTGCCCGGGCCCACCGTTTCGCCCACCAGGTGCAGGGCGAGGGGGACACCGCTGGTGCTGCCGTCTGTCGGCGGCATCCGGATTCCGCTCCGGGCCAACAAAGAAGCCCCAGGCCGCCGGCCTGGGGCTTCTGCCTGGAGCGGGTGACGAGAATCGAACTCGCGCTCTGAGCTTGGGAATCAACGGCTCCGAGGTTGTTGCAGGGGCTCTGACCTGCGATTTCGGATCGGCCAGGTGGGCGGCTCCCGATCTCTGAGAGCCATATCTGACCGCTGTTGTCCGCTCTGCTGGGCACGGATGGGGCACGAGAGCTGGCAGCGCGACGCGTGCTCCGGGCGGGCCGGCTGGTCAGAGAGGGATGATGCGAACCTGGCTGCCGCAGAGCTTGGTCATGTCGTCGCTGTCGGAGGTCAGCAGAGCGACGGGTTTCGGCTGGCGGAGTGCGACCTCGGCGACCGTGGCGTCGATGGCGTACTTGTGCCCGTGCAGTCCGGCGCCTTTGAGGAGCTCAGCCGCCGCTTTCGCCGCCTGCTCGGTGACCGGCTCCACCTTGATGCGGGACAGGGCCCAGTTCAGGCGCGGCATGTTGGTGCGGGCGTGGGTTACTTCCACGATGGTGTTCGCCCCGATCACCAGGTCGGCTCCCATGTCGTGGAAGACCTGCAGCATGGCGAGGAGCTTGCGGTCCTGCGCGATCCAGGCGGACAGTCCTTCCGAGTCCAGGACGACGGTTTCGATGCGCTCGCTCACGCGGCGTCCGCGTCCTTGGAGGAGCCGGTGGCGCCGAAGATCTTCGCGTGGGCCTCGGAGAGCTCCTCGTCGCTGAAGCCTCCATGCTCTTCCTCGTACCGACGGAGGTCGTCGCCCAGGAGCTGGTGCCGGATCTGGCGGGCCACGGCCTCCGCCACATAGCCGGAGACGTTGTCCGTGAGCTTGCGGAGCTCCGCCACCTGGTCGCTGGGGAGCGTGACGGTGATGCGAGTCGTTGAGGACATACGTCAAGCATACTGGAGTATGCGTGACCGGGCTTGGGTTTGCGGGACCGATCGTTCCGGTCAAGGTTTCGCGACCGGAGGGTGCGGTTTCCGGCGCCGGGAGTTCAAGCCCGCGGGCCATGCGCGTATCGGTCAGAAGGGCGGATCGAGATAACTGCGGCCATCGCTGTGTGGCCCCCAGTCCCAGGGCTCCTCCGCAACAGGCTCAGGGTCGGGGACCTCGTGGCCCCACGCTTCGAGCGCCTTCCGGGCAACACGCCGATTGGGGGCATCGCCGCTGGTGTCCAGCATGGCGCGCGCGTGCACGGCGAGGTGATCGCGGTGCTCGGCAAGCGTGGGGTGCTCGGCGAGGATGAGCGCGGCGATGACAGCGGCTGCGCGCACGTCCTCGTGGCTGTCTCGGAGGAAGGGCGAGACCGCCCGATAGAGCATCGGGCGCCGGTCTCGGAAGGACGCCACGATGGTGCCGGGGGCGAGGAATCCAGGGGAGTACTGCTCCGTGAGGCCCACGATCTCGTCGGAGGCGTCGTAGGCCGTGGAAGCCAACCAGTTCAACAGCGCCGCGCGGATGGGGACGTTGCGATAGGGCCGGGGGGTTGTGGCCGCCGGGTGGGCGAGGATGCCGGCGACATACATGGCGACGGGGGCAGTGGCTTCATAGATACTGTTCTGGTGGTGGACCATCTCACCCAGCTCCGACAAAGCGGAGACCTGAACCTTGGGATCGGGTTCCAACAGCCGTGTCAGGATCTTGGGGAGGTCCTGACCGTCCCCGAATGCCGTCTGGAGCGAACCCCAATCAGTCTCTGAGAGGACTACCTGGTACGGCGGCAAGTCAGGCTCGCAGGGCATGCCGGCGCTGGAACGGCTTTGGTTCACAGCTCGATTGTCCGGGAAGAGCCGGCAGTGAGCTGCTTGGTCCGCACGCAACACTCCTGTGAGCAGGAGACGGGCCTAACCGGCCGCCGCCCGGCTGTGTGGCCAATGGTGATCGCCGGGTGGTCACCATCAGTATTCGCACCTGTGTTGACCGCTCCATACCCCTCCTACTGGCACGTAGTGGCACGGCCTGCCACAGATTCAGGTCCAGGCGCCAAGGAGGTCCTCCGGCGTGAAGGTGAGGACGTCGGCGGTGCAGCCGCTGCGGGTGACGGCGAGCAAAGGGGTGGTGTCGTCGGCGCCGGGAAGCTGGGAGCGGTGGGTGATGAGACGGGCGAGATCGCGGTTGTCGAAGGGCTTCTTCTCCAGCCACTTGACCGAACCGACGAGGGTGATCTTCTTGGCGATGGGGGCGCGGTCGGCGCCGACGATGTCGATCTCCGGGTCGTTGGTGCGGGTCCAGTAGCCGCCGATCGCATCGGTGTCCGCAGGTAGCTGCCCGTCGTCGGGGCCAAGTCGCCACAAGGCTTCGCGGATGACGGGCTCGATGGCCCTGCCCCGCCAGGACGTCCAGCTGGCACGGATGGTGTCGAGGACGCGGTCGCCCCGGCCGCGTTCGATCGCGGGGATGCCGGGGCCGATGAAGGAGAGCCAGAAGCGCAGGTACGGGTCGTCGATGCGATAGCGGGTCTCACGGCTGGGTTTGGTGGAGAGGGGCAGTTCCGCAGCGACCATGCGGCGGGAGGTGAGGAGCTCCAGCGAGCGGGAGACCGAGCTGGGGTTGAGGCCGCCGGCGCCTCTGCCGATCAGGGTGAAGGTGCGTTCGCCGTGACCGATGGCGCCCAGGACGGTGCGGGCTTGCGCCTCGGCGGGAAACTCGGCAGCCAGGGACCGCTCGCCGCTGACCAGGAGGGCAGAGGTCGGCCTGCGCAGGGCCAGTTCGAGGTAGTCCCACAGCCCGGCGCCCTGTGGCCATTCCTCCAGGATGAGCGGGAGACCGCCGGAGATCAGGTAGGCGTCGAAGGCATCGGCGGGCGGCAGATCGAGCATCGCGGCGACCTCTGCCGGATTCAACGGCGGCACCACCAGTTCGGTGCCCCGCTGATAGAAGGGCCTCCCGTAGGTGTTGAGCTGTTCCATCATGGCGATGTCGGAGCCGACGAGGATGAGCAGAACGGGCAGTTTCGACAATGTCCGGTCAAATGCCTTCTGCAGCGTCCCTTCGAAGCTCGGGTCCTCGCGTACGAGGCAGGGCATCTCATCGAGGACCACCACGCTGGGGGAGTCTGCGGGCAGCGCGGAGGCGAGCATGGTCAGCGCGGCGTCCCAGCTCAGCGGGGCGGCGAAGTCACTGAACCGAGCCGCATCGGGAAGCCGGGAAGCGGCCACCTCGGCGGCGAAGCCAGCCAGATCCTCCTCGCGGGAGCCACCGACGGCGGTGAAGAACACATGTGGCAGACCGTGCTGCTCCAGGAACTCCTCCACCAGGCGGGACTTGCCTACCCGGCGGCGCCCGCGGATCAGGACGGCACGCCCCGGGCGTCCGCTGCGGCCGCCAGTCATCACTGGCCGCAACAGGTCCTCCAGAAGGCTGAGTTCGGTGCGGCGTCCGATGAATCCGTTCACGGCAGTCCTCCATGACATAGGCCATGATGCTTCTATTCAAGATACTATCATGAATAGAAGCATTATTGGTGACGCAAGGTAATGATCGGTCTGTTAACCCAGGTAATCGATGAACCTGGAGTGATGGCCCCGTCGCAGGCGCCTCAATGGGCCCATTTTCCCCCTGGTACTCGGCTCTGCTGTGTTCGTGGCGGGGTTGCTTGTCTACTGCCGCACCGTGGGGCGAAGTGAGCACTGTGAATGCGCGTTTGTCGCGTGTGGCGTCTTCCTCGTACTGTCCTCGCATCGGAAGCTCAACCGGCCCAACTCGCTGGAGACGCCATGCAGTTGTCGCAAGATGAACAAACCGGTCTTGTCACCCGGAGTCAGATCGCGGAGCGTGCGGGGGTGAGGCGCCCGGCGGTGTCGAACTGGGCTCGGCGGCACAAGGACTTTCCCGCCCCTGTGCGCTCCGGTGATACGGAGCTCTTCCACGAGGCCGAGGTCGCGCGGTGGTTCACCAACCGCACCATTCCTCAATCGCAGCTGTTCGACGGGGAGCAGGTGGGAACCACCTATGCCGACCGATTCCGCCGGACCAGCGGTGACCGACCGTCTGCGGAGGCGAAAGCGGTGGGGAGTCTCGCTCGGCGTCTCGGGATCGAGGACAAGAAGGCCGTCGATCAGTTGATGGGCCGTCTCGCGGACCGGGTCCGGGGCCCGGCAACGATGGCGGATTTCGTGAATCTCTGTCTCATCGTGATGTACGTACGGCATGCGGAACCGGAGCAGTGGCGTCGGATCGAGGACGCCATGGCGGCAGGTCAGGGGGCCCGGGATGTGCAATCGCTGCTCCGTTCCCTCGGCAACACGGCGCAGGAGACGCTGCGCCGGCACGGCGACCGCACCGACATGCGCAGCAGCTTGCTGCAGCTGGAACCACGGAGCTGGGACGACCTCGCCACGGCCGTACGGACGGCGGCGAGCACAGGTACGGGCGCCTTTCAGTTGGTGTGGGAGGCGTTCAGCGCACGGGAAGGGCTGCAGAGCTCAGAGTTCTGCAGCCCGATGGGCCTGGCCTCGTTGTCCGCGGCACTCGTACTGACCCCGGGGCAGAAGATGACGGTGCTCGACCCCTACATGAGGGGCGGAGAGATGCTGGCGGCTGCGTACCGGCACATCGGAGGCGCGCAGGGGACCGTGCACGGGGAGACCCTCGACGGCCGGCTGCAGGCGGTCGCGAGTCTGTACCTCCTTCACCTCGGCGTGCGACCGAAGCTGACCAGCACCCGGTCCGACCGATGGCCACCGAGCCGCGAACATGGCGTTGACGTGGTGCTGACGAACCCTCCGTTCAACATGAGCGATGCACCCGGCCCTGGGCGCCGGGCGGGAAACTGGCCGTACGGATCACCACCACAGGGCAACGACAATTTCGCCTGGGTGCAGTACGTCCTCGGCGCGCTGGTACCCGGCGGTCGAGCAGTGGTGGTCATGCCGGTCAAGGCGGGCAACTCGGTGAATATCGCCGAGCGCGAGATCCGCCGCGCCCTTGTACTTGGGTGGGCTGCGGAGTGCGTCATCACGGTGCCATCCCATCTGTTCTCCGCGACGCCCGTGCCGGTTTCTCTATGGGTGCTGCGACGAGCGGAGCGTCCGATGAGGGGCATCCTGTTCGTCGACGCTCAGGAATTGGGGGCGAAGGCCGGGCGGCGGCGCGTGCTGCGGGACACGGATCGCGATGCGATCACGGCGGTGGTCCGCCCGTGGCTCGACGGGGAACAGTGCCTGGACAGCGAGTACGCGGTGCGTGCTGCCGAGCGGGGCTTCTCTGCTGTCGTCGTGGCCCGTGAAGTCGTCGCCGACGAGGAGTGGTCACTCCGCCCCGCTGACTACCTGGGGATCGGAAAGTACGGTGCCGCTCCGGCCGCGGCCCAGTTGCGTGAAGCCGCCGAGGCGGCGGCGGAGCGTGCGGACACGCTTCGCCTGCTGGAGCAGCGGGCGGGAGAAACGGTGAACGGTCACCGCACGGGTTCGGGACCTGCCGGCTGGAACGAGGCAGTGCTCAAGGACCTGTGTGAGATCCAAGCCGGTCCGTCCTACACCCGCCTACCAGCAGAGGCGCGTACGACAGACGCCGGCATTCCGCTCGTCTTCCCGCAGGATCTCGGCGAAGGGAAGATCGCGGACGAAGCCCGGGCCCGCGTGCCGTGGAAGACTGCCGAGCGCTTCAAGAAGTTCGAGTTGCTTCCGAACGACATCGTCTGCGTGCGCACGGGCGCCCAACAACGACCCGCGCTCGTCTCGGACCTGCAGGCTGGATGGTTGCTCAGCTCGAATGTGATGCGTCTGCGCGTACGCCCGGATGCCGGGATCGACCCCCTGTATCTACACGCTTACCTCGGCCTCCGGTACGCGCGCGAGTGGATGTCCCACCGTGCCGCGGCCACGGCAGCCCCCTCGCTGAGCTCTGCGGCTCTGGGACACCTCCCCGTGCGCTTTCCATCGATCGGGTCGCAGCGGCGGAGCGTGGATCTTCTTGGTGAGCTCGGCCAACGTGCCGATGCGTGCGCCTCGTACGTCTCGGCACTTGGCCGGTTGCGGACGGAACTCGCCGAACACCTGCTGTACGGGTCGGTCGAGCCAATGTGACGGCCTGCCGCCGCTGATGCCCTCTCCAGCCCTTGCGTTGCCCGTGACCCTCGAAAGGATCGAGTCCATGCCCGAATCGACAGCCCGTTCCGGAGGTACGTGGCAACTGTGGCTGGCGCTGTACGTTGCCTGCTCCATGGTGGTCGGCCTCGTCGTAAGCCTTTTGGTACTCCGGTCAGGCGTTGGGACCGCTGATGTTGTTCTGGCAGGCGGAGGCGGCTTCGCGACCTCCTTTGCCCTGTGCCTCGCACTGCCCGCGGCCGTGCGAGAACTCAAACGACAGGGCTGATCCGGAACGGCCGTCCGCGCGGCTGAGCCCGGTCGACCAGGATCCCCTAGTCGGCGGCGGCTCTAGGCAACGGCTCTGCCGCTGTCTGTTCCACCTCGGATACGCGTGGAGATTCTGGGCAACACGAAAGCCCCGGGCCGCTGGCCCGGGGCTTTTGCATGGAGCGGGTGACGAGAATCGAACTCGCGCTCTGAGCTTGGGAAGCTCATGTTCTACCATTAAACTACACCCGCGTAACGCGCTGGTTGATCAGCGACGCATCGTCACACACTGTACCCCATCGCAGGCCCCCCGAGGCGTGAGCCCGGAGGTGAGGCGTGGTGGGGGGTCGGTGGGTCTGGGGTGGATGCGGGTGTGCCGGGCGGGAGTTGGGGGCGTAGCGTGGGTTGTCGGAGTGCCGCGTGCGGCGGCGTCCTGTTCATCCCCTAATGTGGCTTTCTCGTCCACGGCTTGATGGGGAAGGGACTTGATGGACTCCATGGAGCGCACCGTCGTCCGCTGTGCCGAAGGGCACGTTTTCGCTACCGCCTCGTTTCCGATGCAGCAGCTCGGTCCCGGGCGGATCGGTCCCGGGCGGCTGATCCGCTGTCCTCGTTGTGCGCGGTTGCGGCATGCCGTGCCTGTGGGGTTCGAGGAGCGGTAGAGGAGCGAGCGGCAGGGGTCTGCGGGAGCAGGCGACAGGCGCGCGGGCGGCCCGATGAGGGTGGGCCCGCGCGTTCTGCGTATCCTCGGTGGGTGCTTCTCTCAGACAAGGACATCCGGGCCGAGATCGACGCCGGACGCGTACGTATTGATCCTTTCGATGCGTCGATGGTGCAGCCGTCGAGCATCGATGTGAGGCTCGACCGCTATTTCCGGGTGTTCGAGAACCACCGCTATCCGCATATCGATCCGGCCGTCGAACAGGCCGATCTGACCCGTACCGTCGAGCCGGACGGGGACGAGGCGTTCATCCTGCACCCCGGTGAGTTCGTGCTCGCCTCGACGTACGAGGTCATCTCGCTGCCCGACGATCTCGCGTCGCGGCTGGAGGGCAAGAGTTCGCTCGGCCGGCTCGGGCTGGTGACGCATTCGACGGCCGGGTTCATCGACCCGGGGTTCTCCGGGCACGTGACCCTGGAGCTGTCGAATCTCGCGACGCTGCCGATCAAGCTGTGGCCGGGGATGAAGATCGGTCAGCTGTGCATGTTCCGGCTGAGTTCGCCGTCGGAGTTCCCGTACGGCTCCGAGCGGTACGGGTCGCGCTACCAGGGACAGCGCGGGCCGACCGCGTCGCGCTCGTTCATGAATTTCCACCGGACCCAGGTGTGATGCCCGATGAGTGATGACGCACGCGAGAACCTGACGTACGACGGCTTCGGGCATGCCGTCCGGGAGCTGGCGCAGGCCGTGGCCGACGACGGGTACGAGCCGGACGTGGTGCTGAGCATCGCGCGCGGCGGGGTTTTCGTCGCCGGCGGGCTGGCGTACGCGCTGGACTGCAAGAACATTCACTTGGTGAACGTGGAGTTCTACACGGGTGTGGGCACCACGCTGGAGATGCCCGTCATGCTGGCGCCCGTGCCCAATGCCATCGACTTCTCGGAGAAGAAGGTCCTCATCGCCGACGATGTCGCCGATACCGGGAAGACGCTGAAACTGGTGCGCGACTTCTGCGTCGACCATGTCGCCGAGGTGCGCTCCGCCGTCATTTACGAGAAGTCGCATTCTCTCGTGAAGTGCGAATACGTGTGGAAGAAGACCGATCGCTGGATCAACTTCCCGTGGAGTGTGGAGAAGCCCGTCGTACGGCGGAGTGGGCAGGTTCTCGACGCCTGACCGCTTTCCTGAGCGCGGAAGAACAGGAACCCCCGGGCCATGGGTGGCACCGGGGGTTCCCTGCGTTCTGCCGGAACGGCGTCGTCCGTCGGATCGTGGTCTTCTCTGTCAGATCGTGCCCAGTTTGAGGATCGAGACCAGCGCGAGCAGCTGGATCGCCGACGCGCCCAGTGCCTTCGGCCACGGCAGGTCGTGGGACTTGCTCACCATCGAGGTGAGCAGCGCCGCGGCGGCGAGCCAGGTGATCCAGCCGAGGATCTGGACCAGGGAGTTCTCGCCGCCCAGGAAGAGCGCGAATATCAGGCGCGGGGCGTCCGTGATCGACATGATCAGCATGGAGAGGCCCACGGTCGGCTGCCATGCGCCGTCGCCGCCGAGCTGGCGGGCGAGGGTGTGCGTGACCGCGCCGAGTACCAGACCGCCGAGCACGAAGCCGACCCCGGTGATGACGACGAAGGGGATGGCGTTGCCGACCGGTGCGTTGATCGCGTCGTCGCGGGCCTGGTCGAAGCCGAACAGGGCCAGCAGGCCGTAGAGGAACGTGACGATGAGCGCGGGGCCCCAGACGGGGTAGTCACGCATCTGCCAGAACGTCGGTGCGGGGCGCGCCACGATGCCGCTCAGCAGCTGCTTCCAGTGCAGGCGCGGGCCCGCGGGCTGGGCGGGGGCCTGGCCGGCGCGGTAGGTGTTGCCGTCGCCGTACGGGTCCTCGTTGATGCTGAAGGCCTGCGTGTGACCGGGGCTGTTCGCGTACGGGTCGCCCTGGTGGGGTTGCTGGGGGTGGTGGGGCTGCGGGTACGGGTCGCCGAAGTACTCGGGCTCGTCGGCCCCGCCGCCCTGGTAGCCGCCACCGTTGTAGCCGTTGTTGTATCCGGCGTTGTGCGGAGCTCCACCGCCTCCCGTCGGCGGCCATTGCTGCTGTCCGTACGGCGGTGGTGCCTGCGTGCCGTACGGCTGTTGCCGCGGTTGCTGTTGCCCTTGCTGCGGGGTGCGGTTGTCCCGGCCGCGTCCGATCCTGAATCCAGCCACTAATCGAACGTACCTGGTCCGTACGGGTCGAGTGGGAGGGGCGGGGGAACTGGCCCGCCTTTGCGGCCTACCTGTGACATCCCCTAGGGGAACCCTGGGGGGCTGTCCTCAGCCCGCGGTGAACAGGGCGCTGGTGAACGTGATCAGCGGACGGTCCGGCGTCGCCGCCGGGTACAGCGCGATCAGGTCCGCCGTTTCGCCCCGGTGGGTGCGGACCACCGTGTCCGGCTTCCCGTCGCCGTCGAAGTCCGCGTACCGCTGGAGCAGGGTCGTTTCCGTACGGGGCGCGGCCGAGCTGCCCGCGGCCCTGCGCAGGGGCGCCGTCGGGAGGGCCGCCGCCGGGGCCGTGTAGCGGTACGTACCGCCCGGGCGGCCCGGCCCGTCGGGGCTGCCGAGCAGCAGCGTGCCCTTGCCGGCGGTGCCTGGCTCGTGGGGGAGGGCGGTGTACACCAGGTCGTCGTACCCGTCGTCGTTCGTGTCCGTCCGGGGCTCGGGGGCGGACAGGGCGGGGCCGGCGCCCGGGACGGTGCCGCCGGCGGCGTGCGGGCGGCCGTCGCGGGTGAAGGGGCCGCGCAGGAAGCTGAACCGGCCCGCGCTCGCCGTCACGGCCAGGTCCGGCTTCCCGTCGCCGTCGAAGTCGCCGCAGACGGGGTGGTCCGGCCAGGCGTTGCCGAAGCGCGCCCGGTCCGGGATCCGCAGGGTGACCGCCTTGCCGGTGAGACCCGCAGGGGAGCCGAACAGGATCTGCAGCGGCACGGGCGGGCGGCCGATGCCGTTGTACGGGGGGTCGGTGGCCACGATCAGATCGGTGAAGCCGTCCCGGTCCAGGTCGCACGACGCCTCGGCGTCGAACGCCGAGGGGAGGGTGTCGCCGATCTTGGCGGCGTTCGAGTGCGCGCTGAGCAACTGGCGTACCGAGGGGTCGAGGCCGCGCGTGGCGGAGCCGTACACGATGCCGATCCCGGCGTCGTCGCCGAGGCTGTCGGCCGCCGGCTTCACCAGGTCGTCGAGGACGAGGTCGCGGTGGCCGTCGCCGTTGAAGTCGTCGGGGGTGTGGCTGCCGGTGCCGTGCGGGACGGCGTGACGCTCGGCGCCCGCCAGGCCGGAGAGGGCCGTGGGAGGGGCGTCGCCGTTCTTGGGGGCCGGGGAGGCGGGCGAGCCGCCGCAGGCCGTCAACAGGAGCACGCAGAGGCCGCCGGCCGCCGCGGCCCGGGCCGCGCCGGTTGTCCGTCCGGTTCGCGCTGCCGCGCCCGTTCCCGTTCCCGTTTCCGAGGTGCGTGTCCGGGTGGAGCCTCCTGTGTCCGCGGTGCGTGTCCGGGAGGGGCCTCCCGTTTCCGCGGTGCGTGTCCGGGTGGAGTCTTCCGTTCCCGCGGTGCGTGTCCGGGTGGAGTCTCCCGTTCCCGCTGTGCCTGTCCGCACGGAATCCCTCGCTCCTGCGATGCGTATCCGCACGGAATGCCTCCGAATGCGTATCCCCCGCAGGGATACCTCGTACGTGGTGGTCGTCCCGGCCGTCCCTCTCGTCGCGGCCGTCCCACATGATGCGCCACCGGGACGGCAAAGCAGAAGCGGCCGGTCCTGCCCCCGAGGCAGGTCCGGCCGCTTCTGCAACGCGCTGGCGCGGTTCCGGTTACTTCACCGGTTCCGGCTCCGGTGCGTCCGCCGGTTCCGGCTCGCCCGCGGGGTCGGCCGGGGTCTTCACGGAGTCGAGCAGCAGCTGCGACACGTCGACCACCTGGATCGACTCCTTCGCCTTGCCGTCGTTCTTCTTGCCGTTGACCGAGTCGGTCAGCATGACGAGACAGAACGGGCAGGCGGTGGAGACGATGTCCGGGTTGAGGGAGAGGGCCTCGTCGACGCGCTCGTTGTTGATGCGCTTGCCGATCCGCTCCTCCATCCACATCCGGGCACCACCGGCGCCGCAGCAGAAGCCGCGCTCCTTGTGGCGGTGCATCTCCTCGTTCCGCAGACCCGGGACCTTCGCGATGATCTCGCGCGGGGGCGTGTAGATCTTGTTGTGACGGCCCAGGTAGCAGGGGTCGTGGTACGTGATCAGACCCTCGACCGGCGTCACCGGGATCAGCTTGCCCTCGTCCACCAGGTGCTGGAGCAGCTGCGTGTGGTGGATGACCTCGTACTCGCCGCCGAGCTGCGGGTACTCGTTCGCGATGGTGTTGAAGCAGTGCGGGCAGGTCGCGACGATCTTCTTCGTCGCCTTCGCCTTCTTGGTCGAGTCGTCCTCGTCGTCCTCGCCGAACGCCATGTTCAGCATCGCGACGTTCTCCTGGCCGAGCTGCTGGAACAGCGGCTCGTTGCCGAGGCGGCGGGCCGAGTCACCCGTGCACTTCTCGTCGCCGCCCATGATCGCGAACTTGACGCCCGCGATGTGGAGGAGTTCCGCGAAGGCCTTCGTGGTCTTCTTCGCCCGGTCCTCCAGGGCGCCGGCGCAGCCGACCCAGTAGAGGTAGTCGACCTCGGTGAGGTCCTCGACGTCCTTGCCGACGATCGGGACCTCGAAGTCGACCTCCTTGGTCCACTCGACGCGCTGCTTCTTGGCGAGCCCCCAGGGGTTGCCCTTCTTCTCCAGGTTCTTGAGCATCGTGCCCGCCTCGGACGGGAACGCGGACTCGATCATCACCTGGTAGCGGCGCATGTCGACGATGTGGTCGATGTGCTCGATGTCGACCGGGCACTGTTCCACGCACGCACCGCAGGTGGTGCAGGACCACAGCACGTCCGGGTCGATGACGCCGTTCTCCTCGACCGTGCCGATCAGCGGGCGCTCGGCCTCGGCGAGGGCGGCCGCGGGGACGTCCTTCAGGGCCTCGGCCGAAGCCTTCTCGTTGCCCTCCATGTCCTTGCCGCCGCCGGCCAGCAGATACGGGGCCTTGGCGTGCGCGTGGTCGCGCAGGGACATGATCAGGAGCTTCGGGGAGAGGGGCTTGCCCGTGTTCCAGGCGGGGCACTGCGACTGGCAGCGGCCGCACTCCGTGCACGTGGAGAAGTCGAGGATGCCCTTCCAGGAGAACTGCTCGACCTGCGAGACGCCGAAGACGGCGTCCTCCGCCGGGTCCTCCCAGTCGATCTCCTCGCCGCCCGAGGTCATCGGCTGGAGTGCTCCCAGCGCGACCTCGCCGTCGGCGTTCCGCTTGAACCAGATGTTCGGGAAGCCGAGGAAGCGGTGCCAGGCGACACCCATGTTGGTGTTGAGCGAGACCGTGATCATCCAGATCAGCGAGACGCCGATCTTGACCATCGCGGTGAAGTAGATGAGGTTCTGCAGGGTGCCGAGCGCGAGTCCCTTGAAGGCGAGGACCAGCGGGTACGAGACGAAGTACGCGGCCTCGTAGCCGTCGACGTGGTGGATCGCGCCCTCGAGACCGCGCAGAGTCAGGATCGCCAGGCCGATGACGAGGATGACGTACTCGACGAAGTACGCCTGCCAGGCCTTCGAGCCCGCGAACCGCGACTTGCGGCCGGCCCGGGAGGGGAGGTTCAGCAGCCGGATGGCGATCAGCACGAGGATGCCGACCGTCGTCATCAGGCCGATGAACTCGATGTAGAGCTCGAACGGCAGCCATTCACCGATGATCGGCAGCACCCAGTCGGCCTTGAAGAGCTGTCCGTACGCCTGGATCAGCGTCGGCGGCAGCGTCAGGAAGCCGATGGCGACGAACCAGTGCGCGAAGCCCACGATGCCCCACCGGTTCATCCGGGTGTGGCCGAGGAACTCCTTGACCAGGGTGATCGTGCGCTGCTTGGGGTCGTCGGTGCGGCTGCCTGCCGGTACCGGCTGTCCGAGGCGGACGAACCGGTAGATCTGCGCGACCGCTCGGGCGATGAGCGCAACGCCGACGACGGTCAGCACCAGCGACACGATGATCGCGGCGAGTTGCATTTGGGGGCTCCTCGGGCCTGCGAGGGTGGGATCCAGCGATGAATGTTGCGTGCTCGGCAGTCGTGCCCGGGAGTCGCGCCCGGCGTCGTACCGAGCGCGTACCGAACAGTCTTACTAAGCGGTAACTTAATCAGTCTGTGCTGACACTATCCACTTATTCCGCCGTCCTGTAGCCGGGCAGGCGGTGATTTGTGTCGCTCAGGTCTGCCTTGCCGCGCCGTGCCAGACCCCGGGCCGCCTCGCGCAGGGGTGTGCCGACGGCCTCCGCGAGGATCGCCAGGTCCAGGCCCAGCCTGTGGTGCTCGGCGTAGTGCTGGTCGAGGAGTTCCGGCTCGTCCCACGGCATCGCCGAGCGGTGGCGGATCTGGGCCAGGCCGGTCAGGCCGGGCTTCAGTTCCCGCCGCCAGTCTCGCGCACCGGCCGGCCGCTCGTGCACGCGCCCCGGTGTCAGGGGGGCCGGGCCGACGAGGGAGAGCTCGCCCCGTACGACATGGGGCAGCCGGGAGATCACGTGCAGCCGCAGCCGCCGGGTACGCAGCGACCGCAGGACGAAGGGTCTGCCGGCCATCCCCACCCGGTCCGAGCGGGTCAGTACGCCCCCCGGGCCGCGTTGTGCGGCAAGGGTCAGGGCGGCCGCGGCGAGCAGGGGGGCGGCCAGGACCAGGAGGGCCGAGCCGAGGAGCACGTCCAGGGTGCGCTTCGCGGTGGGGCGGGGCGGGGCCGTCTGCGCCAGTGACCTCAGGGCCGCGCGGGCCGCCGCGAGGCGCGAGGCCCGCGGGGGCCGCCAGGTGCGTCCCGCCGGTCTCCGCCGCTGCCGCGGACCGCGGCTCTGCCCTCGCCTCTGCGTCTGCATCGTTCGCACCTGCCTGGGTCGGCTGACTGGAGTCGGCGGCTCGTTCGCCGGTTTTGCGCGTCTCACGGCATTTTGTGACAGAACGATCCCACGAGGCGATGATGGAGGGGGGTGTGTGACCCGTGGGGGTGGGCAGGTGTCGCCCGTACGCGGCCCGATATGCCGCCGATCACCTGTATGTGGCGTGTGTCCGCCGCCACGAACTGTCGCTTTTTCCCTGGTGGTGCGGGGTGCGTGCACGATAGTTGAGTCCACTCGACTCAGGTCTGTTGACACTGGGACGAGTGTCATGCATCCTTGAGCCAGATCCACTCAAGTAGTCAGTTGGAGGAATTGAAATGGCACGTGCGGTCGGCATCGACCTGGGCACGACTAACTCCGTCGTCAGCGTTCTCGAAGGCGGCGAGCCCACCGTCATCACCAACGCCGAAGGCGCCAGGACCACGCCGTCCGTCGTCGCCTTCGCGAAGAACGGCGAGGTTCTGGTCGGCGAGGTCGCCAAGCGCCAGGCAGTGACGAACGTCGACAGGACGATCCGTTCGGTCAAGCGCCACATGGGCACTGACTGGAAGATCGAGATCGACGGCAAGGGCTTCAACCCGCAGCAGATGAGCGCCTTCATCCTGCAGAAGCTCAAGCGCGACGCCGAGGCGTACCTGGGCGAGAAGGTGGCCGACGCGGTCATCACCGTCCCGGCGTACTTCAACGACTCCGAGCGTCAGGCGACGAAGGAGGCCGGCGAGATCGCGGGCCTGAACGTCCTGCGTATCGTCAACGAGCCGACGGCCGCCGCGCTGGCGTACGGGCTCGACAAGGACGACCAGACGATCCTCGTCTTCGACCTCGGTGGCGGCACCTTCGACGTGTCCCTCCTGGAGATCGGCGACGGCGTCGTCGAGGTGAAGGCGACCAACGGTGACAACCACCTCGGTGGTGACGACTGGGACCAGCGCGTCGTCGACTACCTGGTGAAGCAGTTCGCCAACGGGCACGGCGTGGACCTGTCCAAGGACAAGATGGCTCTCCAGCGTCTCCGCGAGGCCGCGGAGAAGGCGAAGATCGAGCTGTCGTCCTCGACGGAGACCTCGATCAACCTGCCGTACATCACGGCGTCGGCCGAGGGCCCGCTGCACCTGGACGAGAAGCTCACGCGCTCGCAGTTCCAGCAGCTCACCGCCGACCTCCTGGACCGCTGCAAGAACCCGTTCCAGAACGTCATCAAGGACGCGGGCATCCAGCTCTCCGAGATCGACCACGTCGTTCTCGTCGGTGGCTCGACCCGTATGCCGGCCGTCGCCGAGCTCGTCAAGGAGCTCACGGGCGGTCAGGACGCCAACAAGGGTGTGAACCCGGACGAGGTCGTCGCCATCGGCGCCTCGCTCCAGGCCGGTGTCCTCAAGGGCGAGGTCAAGGACGTCCTGCTCCTGGACGTCACCCCGCTGTCCCTCGGTATCGAGACCAAGGGAGGGATCATGACCAAGCTCATCGAGCGCAACACCACGATCCCGACCAAGCGCTCGGAGATCTTCACGACGGCCGAGGACAACCAGCCGTCCGTGCAGATCCAGGTGTACCAGGGTGAGCGCGAGATCGCGGCGTACAACAAGAAGCTCGGAATGTTCGAGCTGACCGGTCTGCCGCCGGCCCCGCGCGGTGTGCCGCAGATCGAGGTCGCGTTCGACATCGACGCCAACGGCATCATGCACGTCGCTGCCAAGGACCTCGGCACCGGCAAGGAGCAGAAGATGACCGTCACCGGTGGCTCCTCGCTGCCGAAGGACGAGGTCAACCGGATGCGCGAAGAGGCCGAGCAGTACGCGGACGAGGACCACCGCCGTCGCGAGGCCGCCGAGTCCCGCAACCAGGGCGAGCAGCTCGTCTACCAGACGGAGAAGTTCCTCAAGGACAACGAGGACAAGGTCCCCGGTGACGTGAAGACGGAGGTGGAGACCGCGCTCACCGAGCTGAAGGAGAAGCTCAAGGGCGAGGACACCGCCGAGATCCGCACGGCCACCGAGAAGGTCGCGGCCGTCTCCCAGAAGCTGGGCCAGGCGATGTACGCCAACGCCCAGGCCGAGGGTGGTCCGCAGGCCGACGCGCAGCCCGGTGCCGAGCAGGCCCACGGCGACGCCCAGGACGACGTGGTCGACGCCGAGATCGTCGACGACGAGAAGGACTCCAAGGGCGGTGCGGCGTGACCGAGGAGACTCCGGGCTTCGAGGAGAAGCCCGACGTCCCCTCCGGCGCCACCCCTGACGACGCCGAGCCGAAGGCCGCCACCCCCTCTTCGGAGGAGGAGGCGGCCCCGGCCGGGGACGCGAACCAGACGACGGCACTGACCGCACAGCTGGACCAGGTCCGCACCGCGCTCTCCGAGCGCACGGGCGACCTCCAGCGGCTCCAGGCCGAGTACCAGAACTACCGCCGCCGCGTGGAGCGGGACCGGGTCACGGTCAAGGAGATCGCAGTCGCGGGTCTTCTGTCCGAGCTCCTGCCCGTGCTCGACGACGTCGGCCGGGCCCGCGAGCACGGTGAGCTCGTGGGCGGGTTCAAGTCGGTGGCCGAATCGCTGGAGACGGTCGTCGCCAAGCTCGGACTGCAGCAGTTCGGCAAGGAGGGCGAGCCCTTCGACCCGACGATCCACGAAGCCCTGATGCACAGCTACGCGCCGGACGTCACCGAGACGACCTGCGTGGCGATCCTGCAGCCTGGGTACCGGATCGGCGAGCGCACCATCCGCCCCGCGCGGGTGGCGGTGGCCGAACCCCAGCCGGGGGCCACGCCCGCGGCTGCCAAGGAAGAGAAGAAGACTGACGACGAGGAGAGCGGTGGCGGCGAGGAGGTCTGACATTCCGTCCGACCACCTGGCGGCACACCGCCCGCCCACCCGTCCGGCCAAGGGGCCGGTCGTCCGGAAGGAGGGACGTCGATGAGTACGAAGGACTTCGTCGAGAAGGACTACTACAAGGTTCTCGGCGTCCCGAAGGACGCCACCGACGCCGAGATCAAGAAGGCGTACCGGAAGCTCGCCCGCGAGTTCCACCCGGACGCCAACAAGGGCGACGACAAGGCGGAGGAGCGCTTCAAGGAGATCTCCGAGGCGAACGACATCCTCGGTGACACCAAGAAGCGCAAGGAGTACGACGAGGCACGCGCCCTCTTCGGCAACGGCGGCTTCCGCGCCGGACCCGGCGGAGCGCAGGGCAACTTCAACTTCGACCTGGGGGACCTCTTCGGAGGTGCCCCGGGCGGGGGCCAGGGCGGTGCCGGCGGCTTCGGCGGCGGCGGCGGTCTGGGAGATGTCTTCGGCGGCCTCTTCAACCGCGGCGGCGGCGGCACCGGCACACGCGTGCAGCCGCGCCGCGGCCAGGACATCGAGTCCGAGGTGACGCTCAGCTTCACCGAGGCGGTCGACGGGGCCACGGTCCCGCTGCGGATGTCCAGCCAGGCGCCCTGCAAGGCGTGCTCCGGTACCGGCGACAAGAACGGCACCCCCAGGGTCTGCCCGACCTGCGTCGGCACCGGCCAGGTCTCGCGCGGCACCGGCGGCGGGTTCTCGCTCACCGATCCCTGCGTGGACTGCAAGGGCCGGGGCCTCATCGCCCAGGACCCCTGCGAGGTCTGCAAGGGCAGCGGCCGGGCGAAGTCGTCCCGCACCATGCAGGTCAGGATTCCGGCGGGTGTCCTCGACAGCCAGCGGATCCGGCTGCGCGGCAAGGGCGCCCCGGGCGAGCGCGGCGGACCGGCCGGCGACCTCTATGTCGTCGTCCACGTCGACGCCCACCCGGTCTTCGGCCGCAAGGGCGACAACCTCACCGTCACCGTGCCCGTCACCTTCACGGAGGCGGCGCTCGGCGGCGAGGTGAAGGTCCCCACGCTCGGCGGACCGCCGGTCACCCTGAAGCTTCCGGCCGGCACGCCCAACGGGCGCACCATGCGGGCCAGGGGCAAGGGCGCGGTCCGCAAGGACGGCACCCGTGGCGACCTGCTGGTCACCGTCGAGGTGACGGTCCCCACGGACCTGGGCCCCGAGGCCCGGGACGCCCTGGAGACCTACCGAAAGGCGACCGCGGACCAGGACCCGCGGGCGGAGCTGTTCCAGGCAGCGAAGGGAGCTTGAGGTGGACGGCCGACGACGCAATCCGTACGAACTCACCGATGAATCACCGGTGTACGTGATCTCGATCGCGGCCCAGCTCTCGGGCCTCCATCCGCAGACGCTGCGCCAGTACGACCGCCTCGGCCTGGTCTCGCCCGACCGTACGGCCGGACGCGGACGGCGCTACTCGGCCCGCGACATCGAGCTGCTGCGCACCGTGCAGCAGCTGTCGCAGGACGAGGGCATCAATCTGGCCGGCATCAAGCGCATCATCGAACTGGAGAATCAGGTCGCGGCCCTCCAGCAGCGCGTCGCCGAGCTCTCGGCGGCCGTGGACGGGGCGGCGGTGGCCATGCAGCAGCGCGAGGCGCAGGTGCACGCGTCGTACCGGCGCGACCTGGTGCCGTATCAGGATGTGCAGCAGACCAGTGCCTTGGTGGTCTGGCGGCCGAAGAGGCCGAAGGACTGAGGGGATCCGATCCCCGCGACGGAGAAGCCCGTCACCCCGGAACGTCAGGGGTGGCGGGCTTCTCCGTCGTGTCCGGCGGTCCGGGCTCGGCGATGCCGGCGTGGACGAGGAGGGCGCCGAGGTGGGTGCGGCTGGTGGCGCCGAGGGTTTGCATGAGTTTGGAGATGTGGGCGCGGCAGGTGCGGACGCTGATGCCGAGTGTGCGGGCGACGGCTTCGTCCTGGTTTCCTTCGGCGAGGAGGCGGGCGATGCTGTGCTGGACGGCGGTGACGGGGGTGCCGGGCAGGGTGGTGGGGAGTTGCTGGGTGAAGGGGGTGGCCTGGGCCCACAGGGTTTCGTAGATCCCGGCGAGGAAGCCGACGAGTGCGGGGTGGCGGATCTCCAGGGCGGCGCTGCGGTCGGGGTTGGCGGGGAGGTAGGCGACCTTGCGGTCGAAGATGAGGAGGCGGTCGACGGCCTGCTCCATGGTGCGGACCTGGAGGAGTCCGCCGCTCAGTTGGCCCAGGTACGCCTTGAGGGCGGGGCTGTAGCGCGCCGAGTGCTGGTAGATGTGCCGCACCTGAACGCCCCGTTCCGCGGTGGGCAGCGTTCCTGACAGGGCCGTCTGGAGGTCCTCGCGCGGCCGGGTACTGCCGGGTTGCAGCGTGAGGATCTCTTCGGCCGTCTCCCGCGCGGAATCGTTGATGGACGCCTGGATCGTCGAGCGTCCGCTGAGCACGGTGATGGCGAGATGGGGGAGGCCATGGCTGAGGAAGGTGAGGGGGACCAGCGACCTGGCCAGGAGGTCGGAGGCGCGTACCTGGTCCAGGAGCCCCTGGGCGATGGGGTGCAACAGGTGCGCGAGGGCGGCGGACGGCGGTACCGGGCGCAGCCACAGGCTGTCCAGCGGGTCGGGTTCGAGCAGCGCGCCCTCGATGAGGCAGGGCAGGGGTTCGGCGGCGGACCGGGCGATGCGGCCTGCGGCCAGCGCTTCGGAGTAGAGGCTGACCGCCGCGTCGCACACCGGGCGGTCGCTGTGCTCGTGCATGGACGGCACCGTCAGCTCTTCGCGTGGTCGGCGATGCCGGACCGGACGAGGAGGACGCCCAGTTGGGTGCGGCTGGTGGCACCCAGGATCTGCATGAGCTTGGCGATGTGGGTGCGGCAGGTGCGGACGCTGATACCGAGTTTGCGGGCCACCACCTGGTCCACGTGTCCTTCGACGAGGAGGCGGGCGATGCTCTGCTGGACGGCGGTGACGGAGGCGCTCGGAGGGGGTGCCTTCAGCGCTTCGGCGAGGGGGGTGGCCTGGGCCCACAGGACCTCGTACACCTGGACCAGATAGCGGACGAGTGCGGGGTGGCGGATCTCCAGGGCCACGTCACGCTTGGCGTTCGCGGGGATGAAGGCCACGGTGCGGTCGAAGATGAACAGCCGCTCGACGGTCTGCTCGATGGTGCGGACCTGGATGTGGCCGGGCGGCACTTCGTACAGATACGCCTTGATGGTCGGGCTGTACCGGGCCGGGTGCTGGTAGATGTGCCGCATGGTGACGCCGCGCTCGACCGTGGACAGGGCGAGTGCCAGCGCCTTCTTGAGCTGTTCCGCCGGGCGGCTGCTTCCCGGCTGCAGCGTCAGGATCTCCTCCTGCGCGCCGTCCAGGGCGTTCTGGACGGTCGCCTCGATCAGCGGGATGCCTTCGAGGACGGTGATCGCGAGGTTGGGGTCGGTGCTGGCGACGGAGGCGAGGGGAGCCAGTGAGTCGGCCAGCGCGGCGGAGAGTCTGATGCGCTCGTGGATCTCGCGTACGACGGGCTGCAGCAGGTGGGTGAGGGCTGCGGACGGAGGTACCGGACGTATCCACTCGGGGTCCTGGGGATCGGGATGTACCAGGGCCAACTCCACCAGGCAGGGAGCGGGTTCGATCGCGGCCCGGGGTATCCGTCCCGCGCTCAGTGCCTCGGTGTAGATCCTGACCGCCGCGTCGCACAGCTCGCGCCCCCCGTGCGGGTGGGCCGGTGTGTCCTCATCCCTGCCCATTCGTGACCCCCCACTTTCGGCAGTGCAGCAAGATGACGGTGGTGGAAGCGTAGCCCTCGGGAGAGTCTGGGCGTGTCGGGGGAGCCGGGAACTCCCTCGGTTGATTACAGGGCGTGGCCGTGCTCTCCCCCGTTGCATGGCGGCGTCCGACCGGCCCGGGGGTGGGGGACTTTTTGGGGCCGGCCCGGTCAGGAATCCTCATTGAGGATTCCTGACTGGGCGATCAAATAGCCGAGTTGGGCTCGGCTGGTGCTTCCCAGTACGGCGGACAGTTTGGCGACGTGGGCCCGGCAGGTGCGGACGTTCATGCCGAGCCGCCGGGCTATCGCCTCATCGACATGACCCTCCACCAGCAGGGTGGCGATGGCACGCTGGACGCCGGTGATGCCGTCGCGGGCCGGATCGTACGGCGCCGCCTCGTTCAAGGGGACGGCCCTGCGCCACAGTTGCTCGAACACCTTCGTCAGGTACGTGACCAGCCCCGGGTGCCTCAGTTCGAGTGCGATGGGCGGGTCGTCCCGGGCCGGGATGAAGGCCACGGTGTCGTCGCAGATGATGAGGCGTTCGATGAGTTCCTCGAGCGTGCGGATCTCCATGCGGGCGCCGGCCATCAGGTCGACGTAGGCGAAGGTGCGCTGGCTGTGCCTGACCGTGTGCTGGTACAGAGTGCGGACGCTGATCCCGGAATCTATGAGAGGTTTGCTGCGGGTCAGGGCTTCCCCCAGGATTTCCTCGCTGCGCCGGCCTCCGGGCTGGACGGTCAGCACCTCGGTCCGGCTCTCGGCGATGGCCAGGTCGAGGGCCGCGTTGATCCGGTCGATGCCTTCCAGCACCGTGATGGCATGGGTCGGCGCAGGGCTCTGGGCGCTGATGGCCATGAACGGTTCGAACGCGTCGGCCAGCTCCAGGGACGTTCGTCTGCGGTCCTGGATCTCACGCTCCAGTGGGTGAAGCCGCTGTGCCAGGGCTGCGGAGGGCGGAACCGGACGGAGCCACGAGGCGTCGTCCGGGTCGGGCAACAGGAGGCCGAACTCGACGAGGCAGGGTGCGGGTTCCACCTCGGCACGGGCGATGCGTCCGACGCTCAGGGCAGCCGCGTACAGCCTGACTCCCTCGGTGCATAGGTTCGTGACCGTGTGAGTATGTGTCGGTTTCGTATCTGTTATAGGCAAAACTCCACCCCCCAGGGTCCTGAACATTCAGGAACATGATGCATCGCTCCTGTGGCTTTGACATGTCCGAATGAGCCATCGTCTCTTGTGGAGCGGGGGAGAGGAATTCATCAAGTGAGGACGAAGCCGACTATGTACAAGAGAATGCTTCGCTCAGTGCTTGGCGCTGTGGTTGCGGCTGCTGCACTGCTGCTCGTGGCACAAGTCTCTCCGCCGGACGTCGGGTGGGGCAACGTGCAGGCCGCCCCCGCCGACCTGCACCAGTCCGATGTCGGGTGGGGCAATTCCGTGGTGAACCGGGCAGAGGTGTGACCACGCCGCCGGACGACCGGACCTTCCGGCGTGAGATGGCAACCGCCTACCGCTCAGGGTGGCATTTCATCGACCTCGTCACGGCACTTCCCCACCGTGGTGATTCGTTGATGGTCACTCTGTTCGGCGACCCGGTCGTCGTCGCCCGTGAGGACGACGGGGAACTGCGTGCCTACCGCTGCCTCCGCAAGCCGCGCGGAGCACCGCAGCCCGTGCGCTGCGCCATTCGGTACGACATGATCTTTGTGAACCTCGCACAGCGTGACCACCAGCTGTTCGAAACCGAAGCCATCTCCGCCACCCCCCGCAGTGCCTGAGCGATCCCCCGTCGTTCCACGTCGCTCAGACACTCCCCCACACAACGGCGCCACCGTGACCTGAACACGGTGGCGCCGTTGTGCTTCTCCCGGAGACATTCCGGTCGGAGCAGCGCAGAAGGTGTCAAAGCGCGCCGCCTGTGTGGGTGGGGCCACGGTCCTCCACGCTCCGCCCTTCCACCCCAAGGGGCATTCATGAGCGGACACGAGGTCGAAGAACTGCCGGGCCGTCGCGGGCATGACGGCGATGCCGCGTACCTCGACAAGATGCTGCTCCACCGCGAGGTGGAGGTCTCCTTCGACGACACGGTGAACGGGAAGGTCTTTCTGGCGGTGTGGCTGAGGGCCGCCGCCGTGGCGTTCGGCGTGCTTCTCCTCTTCGGCTTCGCCGGGCTCGTCGCCCTGGCCGGTGATCCGCAGAGCGGTCTCGGGATCATGGGGATCGGCCTGCAGATCGCCATGATCGTTTTCGTCGCCGTCTTCCTGGCGTCGAAGATCACCGAGCCCGTCGGCGAGTGGCGGGTCCTGCTGGCCGACCGGGAGGCGCACGCCGCGTCGGCGTACACCGAGATCGCCAGGGTCGTGCAGGAGCGCCGGCTGCCGGTCGTGCCGGTGTTCCGCCGCATCCGGGCCGGGGGTGAGCACCCCCGGGTGACCCACCGGATGGCGCTCCGGGACGGGAGTTACGTCGCGCACCTCTCGGTGTTCGCCTACGGCACCGGCCTCTATCTGGGCTGGGTGATGTGGCGCGAGCGGCGGGGCACCGAACTCGTCGGACAGTTCTTCTCCGACTTCGTCAAGGGCTTCGGCCCCGCTGACGAGGAGAGGGCCGTCATGCGGACCGAGGCGCCGCGCGCCCTGCGGGAGGCGCTGCACGCCGCCGCGCGGGAAGGGCTGTACGTCGCCGTCGACGGCCGCGAGGTCGCTCCCGACGTGGCCTTCCCGCACGGTCTCCCGGAGATCGAGGAGGAGATCGCGGTTCCCCTCCCGGCCCAGGCGCAGGCGCCCACGCCGATGGCCCCGCCGCCCGTGCCGCCCCGCCGGCCGTGGTCGGGGGGCGGCAGCTGACGGCACGCGGACGGGGGTGACAGCGGACGGCGGCGGCTGACGGCACGCGAGGGGGTCGGCGGCCGCCCGGGCGCCCCGGGCGGAGCGCCCGGCGGCCCCTGCGGGTGATCCCAGGTGGCCGCTGCGGGTCATCCCCGGCTGAGTGCCCGGTGGCCCCTGCGGGTCATCCCCGGCCGAGTGCCCGGTCCAGGCTGATCTCGATGACGACCCGGTCCGGATTGGGCGACGGCGTGCGTGCGTAGCGCTCCGTGTGGAGGCGTACGGCCGTATCGACCCTGTCCTGCTCCGTGCGTACCCTCGCGACGCCCTCCAGGGTCGCCCAGCGTGCCCGGTGGACCTGGCAGGCGGCGACGCGGGCACCGTCCGGGCCCGCGGCCAGGATGTTGGCGACCTTGCGGCTGTTCTTGTTCGTGATGATGCGGGCGAGGCCGGCCTCGGGGTCGTACGTCACGCACACCGGCACCACGTGCGGGGTCCCGTCGGGGCGGGGCGTGGTGAGGGTGCACAGGTGGGACTCGCGCCAGAACGCCAGGTACTCCGGGCCGGGATTGCGTACGTCGACTGCCATGGGATCAGCCTAGGCAGTCCGGAGGTGCCGCGCGGTGGCGGGCGGGCGGGGCGGCCGGTTCACTCGGAACGGAACGAGGAGCCGGGAACGGGTGACCTTCTGGCCTTGAGTGGAATAGACTCAACTTTGTGCACGTTGATCGTGTCAGTAATGAGGATGGGCCAGTCACCGCAAGGAGGAGAGAGCGCACGTGGACGCCGAGCTGACCAACAGGAGCCGGGACGCCATCAACGCGGCCACCAGCAGGGCCGTGAAGGACGGGCACCCCGATCTGACCCCCGGGCATCTGCTGCTCGCGCTGCTCGCGGGTGAGGACAACGAGAATCTCGTCGATCTGCTAGCCGCAGTCGAGGCGGACCAGATCGCCGTACGCAGCGAGACCGAGCGGCTCCTGGGCGCCCTGCCCAGCGTGACCGGCTCGACCGTCGCCCCGCCCCAGCCCAACCGTGAACTGCTCGCCGTCATCGACGACGCCGCCCGGCGGGCGAAGGAGCTCGGCGACGACTTCATCTCCACCGAGCACCTGCTCATCGGCATCGCGGCGAAGGGCGGCCGCGCCGGTGAGATCCTCGACGGGCAGGGAGCCAGTGCGAAGAAGCTGCTGGACGCGTTCGAGAAGAGCAGGGGAGGGCGCCGGGTGACCACACCGGACCCGGAGGGCCAGTACAAGGCCCTGGAGAAATTCGGTACGGACTTCACCGCGGCCGCGCGCGAGGGCAAGCTCGACCCGGTCATCGGGCGCGACCAGGAGATCCGCCGCGTCGTCCAGGTGCTCTCGCGCCGCACCAAGAACAACCCGGTGCTCATCGGTGAGCCCGGCGTCGGCAAGACCGCCGTCGTGGAGGGGCTCGCCCAGCGCATCGTCAAGGGCGACGTCCCCGAGTCCCTGAAGAACAAGCGGCTCGTCTCGCTGGACCTGGGCGCCATGGTCGCGGGCGCGAAGTACCGCGGCGAGTTCGAGGAGCGCCTGAAGACCGTCCTCTCCGAGATCAAGGAGAGCGACGGCCAGATCATCACGTTCATCGACGAGCTCCACACCGTCGTCGGCGCCGGCGCCGGGGGCGACTCCGCCATGGACGCGGGCAACATGCTCAAGCCCATGCTGGCCCGCGGCGAGCTGCGGATGGTCGGTGCCACCACGCTCGACGAGTACCGCGAGCGGATCGAGAAGGACCCGGCCCTGGAGCGCCGCTTCCAGCAGGTGCTGGTGGCGGAGCCGTCCGTAGAGGACACCATCGCGATCCTGCGCGGGCTCAAGGGCCGCTACGAGGCCCACCACAAGGTGCAGATCGCGGACTCCTCGCTGGTCGCCGCCGCGACCCTCTCCGACCGCTACATCACCTCCCGCTTCCTGCCGGACAAGGCCATCGACCTCGTCGACGAGGCGGCCTCGCGGCTGCGCATGGAGATCGACTCCTCTCCCGTGGAGATCGACGAACTCCAGCGCTCGGTCGACCGGTTGCACATGGAGGAGCTGGCTCTCAAGAACGAGTCGGACACCGCCTCCAAGCAGCGGCTGGAGAAGCTGCGCCGCGACCTCGCCGACAAGGAGGAGGAGCTGCGCGGTCTCAACGCCCGCTGGGAGAAGGAGAAGCAGGGCCTCAACCGCGTCGGTGAGCTCAAGGAACGCCTCGACGAGCTGCGCGGACAGGCCGAACGAGCCCAGCGCGACGGCGACTTCGACACCGCGTCCAAGCTGCTCTACGGGGAGATCCCGGGCCTGGAGCGGGAGCTGGCCGAGGCCGCCGAGGCCGAGGAGGAGGCCGCGAAGGAGCCCAAGGAGACCCTGGTCAAGGAAGAGGTCGGCCCGGACGACATCGCCGACGTGGTCGGTGCCTGGACCGGTATCCCGGCCGGACGGCTCCTGGAGGGCGAGACCCAGAAGCTGCTGCGCATGGAGGAGGAGCTGGGCCGGCGCCTCATCGGGCAGACCGAGGCCGTGCAGGCCGTCTCGGACGCGGTACGCCGCACCCGGGCCGGGATCGCCGACCCCGACCGGCCCACCGGATCGTTCCTCTTCCTCGGACCCACCGGCGTTGGCAAGACCGAGCTGGCGAAGGCCCTCGCGGACTTCCTCTTCGACGACGAGCGGGCCATGGTCCGCATCGACATGAGCGAGTACAGCGAGAAGCACAGCGTGGCCCGGCTGGTCGGCGCCCCGCCCGGGTACGTCGGCTACGAGGAGGGCGGCCAGCTCACGGAGGCGGTCCGCCGCCGCCCGTACAGCGTCGTCCTGCTGGACGAGGTGGAGAAGGCGCACCCCGAGGTCTTCGACATCCTGCTCCAGGTCCTCGACGACGGCCGGCTCACCGACGGACAGGGCCGGACGGTGGACTTCCGGAACACCATCCTGATCCTGACGTCCAACCTCGGCAGCCAGTACCTGACCGACCCCCTGACCAAGCCCGAGGAGAAGAAGCGGCAGGTCCTGGAGGTCGTGCGGGCGTCCTTCAAGCCGGAGTTCCTCAACCGGCTCGACGACCTGGTCGTCTTCTCCGCCCTGTCCGGCGACGAGCTCGCCCACATCGCGGGGCTCCAGATCGACCGGCTCGCCAAGCGGCTCGCCGACCGGCAGCTCACCCTCGACGTCACCCCGGCCGCCCTGGCCTGGCTGGCCGAGGAGGGCAACGACCCGGCCTACGGTGCCCGGCCGCTGCGCCGCCTCATCCAGACGGCGATCGGCGACCGGCTCGCGAAGAAGATCATCGCGGGCGAGATCACGGACGGCGCGACGGTCCGCGTCGACCGGGAGGGCGACGGCCTGACCGTCGGCCCGGCGAGCTGACCGGAGCACATGTGGCGTAACCGGCGGCCCCGGTCCCCACCGGCTGGATATCAGCTTGTGGCGGATCGGGGCCGTCCGGGCTTGCCATGCCCCGCCCGCCATGGGAGAGGATGGCAGCCAACCGCACGAAGGGAAATTACGGTGAGCATCGATCCGTCCTCGATTCCTAACTTCGGGGGCCAGCCCGAACCGCAGGCGGCAGGACCGGAGGGCCCCGTCGTCCCTGACCAGGACCTCGTCAAGCAGCTCCTGGAGCAGATGGAGCTGAAGTACGTCGTCGACGACGAGGGCGACCTCGCGGCGCCGTGGGAAGACTTCCGCACGTACTTCATGTTCCGTGGCGAGGGCGAGCAGCAGGTCTTCTCGGTCCGCACGTTCTACGACCGCCCGCACGACACGGACCAGCGCCCGGTCCTGCTCGACGCGATCGACGACTGGAACCGCCGCACCCTGTGGCCCAAGGTCTACACGCACACCCACGAGCCCGAGGAAGGCGCCGACGACACCGCCACCTCGGTGCGGCTGATCGGTGAGGCGCAGATGCTCATCGGCACCGGCGTCTCCCTGGAGCACTTCGTCTCCTCGACGGTCAGCTGGGTGCGCGCCTCCATCGAGTTCGACAAGTGGCTCCTGGAGCGCCTCGGCCTGGCACCGGCCGAGGAGAAGGCGGAAGGCGTGGAGCAGGACGCTCCCGAGGCCTGAGCCCTCCGTACGCGACGCCGGCGGCGGGGGGGCGGTCCCTCATCGGACCGCCCCCGCGCCGCTGTCGTGTCACAGGCCCTTGAGCCGTGAAACGGCCTCCTCCAGCACCTCCGTACGCTTGCAGAACGCGAAGCGCACGAACGGTGCGCCCTGCTCGCGGTGGTCGTAGAAGACCGCGTTCGGGACGGCCACCACCCCGCACCGTTCCGGCAGCGAGCGGCAGAACGCGAAGCCGTCGCCGCTGCTGTCCAGCGGGCGGATGTCGGTGGTGACGAAGTACGTGCCGGCCGGGCGGTAGACCTGGAAACCGGCCTCGGCGAGCCCGCCGCTCAGCAGGTCCCGCTTGGCCCGCAGATCCGCGCGCAGCGTGTCGAAGTAGCTGTCGGGCAGCCGCAGCGCCTCGGCGACCGCGTACTGGAACGGCCCCGCGGAGACGTAGGTCAGGAACTGCTTCGCCGAGCGCACCGCCGTCACCAGCCCGGGGCTCGCGGTGACCCAGCCGACCTTCCAGCCGGTGAAGGACAGGGTCTTGCCGGCCGAACCGATGGTCACCGTCCGCTCGCGCATGCCGGGGAAGCCGGCCAGTGGCAGGTGCTCGCCCTCGAAGACCAGGTGCTCGTAGACCTCGTCGGTGACCACGAGGAGATCGCGTTCGCACGCCAGCTCGGCGATCGCGCCGAGTTCCTCGCGGGTCAGGACGGTGCCCGTGGGGTTGTGCGGGGTGTTGACCAGCAGCAGCCGGGTGCGCGGGGTGACGGCGGCGCGCAGTTCGTCGAGGTCCAGCCGGTAGGTGCCGGTGGCGGGCTCGGGATGCAGGGTGACGGGGACGCGGGTGGCGCCCGCCATGGCGATGCAGGCGGCGTACGAGTCGTAGTACGGCTCCAGCGCGATGACCTCGTCGCCGGGCTCCAGGAGCGCCAGCAGGGAGGCCGCGATGGCCTCGGTGGCGCCCGCGGTGACGAGGACCTCGGTGTCGGGGTCGTAGGTCAGGGCGTAGCGGTGCTGCTGGTGGTCCGCGATCGCGGTGCGCAGCTCGGGGACGCCCGGCCCCGGTGGGTACTGGTTGCCGTGCCCGGCGCGCAGGGCACGGACCGCGGCCTCGCGGACCTCCTCGGGGCCGTCGGTGTCGGGGAAGCCCTGGCCGAGGTTGATGGCCCCGGTGCGGGCGGCCAGCGCGGACATCTCCGCGAAGATCGTCGTGCCGAACTCGGCGAGGCGGCGGTTGAGCAGCGGTCGTCCCTGTGTCATGAGCGCCATCCTGCGCGGAAGCTCTGGAGTTGCTCAAGTCTGCTTTGGCCGTCCGGGGGCGGGGGAATTCCCCCTGCACGCAGGAATCGGTGCGGAGCGGGGGGCCTCGCTTCGGGGGAACGGAAGGGCGTGAGGTCCGTGAAGGGACTGGTCATCGGGGTGCTGCTGGTCGTGGGGGTGGTGTCCCTCGTCGCGATGATGGCGAGCGCCGGAAGCCGCAGGAAGCCGCTGGGCCGGAGCAAGCGGCGCGGCACGGCCGGTGCGGCGGGCGGGGGCAGCTGGTGGGCCGGCGGGGGCGGCGGCTCGTCCTGCGGCGGCGGCAGCGGCGGCCATTCGGGCGGCCACTCCGGTGGCCATTCGTGTGGCGGGGGTTCGTCATGTGGCGGGGGCTCGTCGTGCGGCGGCGGTTCGTCGTGCGGTGGCGGGGGCGGATGCGGCGGAGGCAGCTGACACGGGGCAGCTGGTCCGCGGCCGGGCAGGCACGGCCGGCCCGGACGCCCGGCGGGACAGGAGGGAGACCCTCTAAGTCCCGCCGGGCGTCTTTTTGTTGGGCTGTGCGGCGCGTTGCCGGTGAACACCTGAACCGGCAGGCCCCCGAGGGGATGGAAACCACGCCAAGTTGGGTAAAAACGCTGCGAGTGCGGCGTAGTTCGTGATTCCCTCGGTTGAGAGAACATTCAGCCCTCGGACCCCAGTTGGACCTGATCGGGCGCTTCCCACCTCCCACGTGCACCACCTCGGGGCGCCCCCTGTCCACGTGTCCATGTGTGTTTTGCGGAGCCGACCCATGCTCACGACCCTTCATACGGCCTATTCCGACACCTGTGCCGCCGATCTGGCCTGGGCGCTGGGGCGTGAACCGCTCCCGGCGCTGGCCGTCCTCGACCTCCGGCTCGGGGCTGCGCAACTGCAGTTGCGCCTGCTCGGCGCCTCTCACCAGGTGCTTCTGGAGGAGGAACGCGGCAGCTGTTCCGAAACCGTCGCCTGTATCCCCGGCAGCAGCACCCCCCTGCCCTTAGGCGTCTCCAAGCGGCTGGGGGACTGGGAGTACGAGTTCGCGGCGCACGTCGAGACGCTCGGTGCGGGCTCCTTCGCGGGACGCGCGCAGGAGCTGCTGGCGCTCGTCGCCGACCATCCCCACGGGCTGGCCGGGACGTTCCCGGGGAGCCCGCACGCCTTCACCGCCATGTTCGCCCAGCGGACCGACGGCCAGGTGCGGTGGCGCACCTGGCACGCGTACCCGCAGGAGGGCCGGCTGGTGGTCACGCGGACCCGGGTCGGCGTGCGGATGCCGGCGACGGCGGCGCTGTGACCGGCTCCAACTCCGTTGGCAGTGCGCCGATTACACCCTTGTGGGTGACAAGCGGCGACGTTTCCGTGACGTAGCGTTCGCGGCATGATCGACCAGCAGGTGCCGCTGCGAGGGGGCGCGGCGCGGCTTCCCGTGCGGCCGAGGACCGGCAGGTATCTCGTGCTGGCCACCGTCTTCATCTGCGCCGCCTGCGGGCTGGTGTACGAGCTCGAACTGGTGGCACTCGCCTCCTACCTGATCGGTGACTCGGTCACCCAGGCGTCCGTCGTGCTGTCCGTGATGGTGTTCGCCATGGGCATCGGCTCGCTGCTCGCGAAACGTTTACGCAGCCACGCCGCGGTCGGCTTCGGCCTGATCGAGGCGGCCCTCGCCCTGGTCGGCGGCTTCTCCGCGCTGGTGCTCTACGCCTCGTTCGCCTGGATCGGGGAGTCGCGGTACGCGCTGGTCGGGTTCTCGCTGGCGATCGGGGTCCTGATCGGTGCGGAGATCCCGCTGCTGATGACGCTGATCCAGCGGGTGGACCGGCAGGACGCGGGCGGGGCCGTGGCCGACCTCTTCGCCGCCGACTACGTGGGCGCGCTGGTCGGGGGTCTCGCGTTCCCGTTCCTGCTGCTGCCGATGCTCGGGCAGCTCACGGGCGCGCTGTTCACCGGGGCGGTCAACGCGGCGGCGGGCGGTGCGCTGGTCCTGTGGCTGTTCCGGCGGGATCTCACGGCCCGCTCCCGGTGGCTGCTGATCGCCGCCAACGTGGCGGTGATCGTGGTGCTCGCGTCGGCCGCCCTGCTGGCCGACGACTTCGAGCGGGCGGCGCGGCGGGCGGTCTACGGCGACCAGGTGCGGGTCGCGGTGCAGACCGAGGTCCAGGAGGTCGTGCTGACCGGCGCCGACCGGGGCTCGCTCGACCTCTACCTGGACGGGCGCCTGCGGGTCAGCTCGCGCGACGAGTACCGCTACCACGAGGCGCTGGTCCATCCTGCGATGAACGGGCCGCACGCCCGGGTGCTGATCCTGGGCGGCGGCGACGGTCTGGCGGCCCGTGAGGTGCTGCGCTACCCGGACGTGCGGAGCGTGACCGTGGTGGAGCTGGACCCCGCCGTCACCCGGTTGGCCCGTACGGACCGTGCGCTCTCCGCGCTGAACGGGCACGCCTACCGGGACCCCCGGCTGACCGCCGTGACCGGGGACGCGTTCAGCCGGCTGCGGACGGCGCACGACCGTTACGACGTGGTGATCGCGGACCTGCCGGACCCGGGGATCTCGGCCAGTACGAAGCTCTACTCGGCGGAGTTCTACGGCTTGGTCGCCCGGGCCCTCGCTCCGGACGGCCGGCTGGTGGTGCACGCGGGGCCGGCCGTGACCCGGCCGCGCACGTACTGGACGGTCGAGGCGTCGGTGCGCGCGGCGGGGCTGCACACCCGCCCCTATCGGATCAGCGGGCGGTACGTCGGATTCGCGCCCGGCCCCGACCGGGCGACGGACCGGACGGCGCAGGTGCACGGCTGGGGGTTCGTGCTGGCCGGCCCCGTCGTGGCACCGGCCCTCGGCCTGGACCCGGGGGCGCCGCGGCTGCGGTCCGTCACGGGCCCGGCGCTGCGGGACGCGGGGCGGCGGGCGGAGTCCGGGCGGCTGTGGGACCAGGCGCCCTCGACGCTCGTGCACCCGCGGTACTGGGAGGAGCGGTGAGCGGGGCGCGCCGGGCCCGTGCGGCGGTCTTCGAGGGGGCCGAAGCGCTGACGTGGTGGCCGGGGCTGAGTAGGCTCGGTTTCCATGGAGCATGAGGTGTTCGTTCCGGTTCCGGTCCCGGCCCTTCGGCGGACGCTGGCCGATCCTGCCCGGGTCGCGCGCTGTGTGCCGGGGCTTCAGCAGGACGCCGACACGTCCGCGGGCCCGCTGGCCGGCCGGCTCAAGGTCCGCGCAGGCGGCCACACCATCACCTATCGGGGCGCGTTGCGGCTCACCCTGCCGACGGCCGGGGAGGCCGGTGAGGCCGCGTACGCCCTGTCCGTGGCGGGCGAGGGGACGGAGGCGCGGGGCACCGGTTCGGCGAAGCTGGCCCTGACCGTCCGCCTCACCGAACGCGACGGCGGTACGGCGATCACCTTCGAGGGCACGGTGAGCGGCGACGGCCGCCTGCTGGAGCTGGACCCGGCGGCCGCGCTGTCGACGGCCCACCGTCTGCTGGACCGGTTCGCGCAGCAGCTGGTGACGGAGTCCCTTGCCGAGCACACGCCGGGGGCCGACGGGGCCGCGGGGACGGACGGGGCCGCGGGCACGGACGGGTCCGCGCGCGACGTCGGCGGGGATGCGGGTGACGTGGACGAGCCCGGTGCGGCCGTCGCCGCCGAGGAGCAGGCCGTAGGGGAAGCGGTGGAGCAGGCCATCGAGGAGGCGGCCGAGGAGTCGGACATCCCGGGTTCCGCCGAGGCCGGGCACCCCCACGAGGCGGCCGCGGACGAGGAGCCGGGGGACCAGTCCCCGGACCATGCCTCCGTCTTCGACACCCCGGTGCCGCCGTCGTCGCTGGACCCGGTGGCCGGGATCGAGTTCACCGTCCCGGACGGGCCGCCGGCCGAGGCCGCGCATGCCCGGCGCACCATGATCGGCCGCAGTGCGGAGGAGGTCGACCACGCTCCGCCGCGCGGCCGGTACGCCCCCGTGCCGTCGCCCGATGCGACCGGTGCGGGCGCCACGCTGCGCTGGGTGGCCCCTGCGGCCGCGCTCGCCCTCGCCTCCGCGGTGGTGGTGGGCCGGGCGCTGCGGCGCCGGAGGTAGCCGCGCCAGTAGGGTCTTCGTGTGAGCAGCAGCGAGAAGGACGTCCGGCTGTCCGTCGGCGACGCAGAGTTGACCGTGAACCCCGCCAACGGCTGCCGTATCAGCAGCCTGCGGATCGGTGGTACCGAACTGCTGCGGCAGGGGGAGCGGTACGGCTGCTTCCCGATGGTGCCGTGGTGCGGGCGCACCGAGAACGGGCAGTTCCACAACGGCGGTGTGGCGCATCAGCTGCCGCTGACCGCCCCGCCGCACGCCATCCACGGCACAGGCCGTGACACGGCCTGGCACACCGCGCGGGCGAGCGGAACGGAAGCCGCGTTCTACTACGACCTGACCGACCCCTGGCCGTACCCGGGCCGGGTGACCCAGACCTTCGAACTGGCCGAGTCCTCACTGACGTTGGCGTTCGGCGTCGAGACGTACGGGGACTCGTTCCCGGCACAGGCCGGCTGGCACCCGTGGTTCCGGCGCAACCTCGGCAGCGGCGAGGACGTCCGGATCGACTTCGACGCCGCATGGCAGGAGGAGCGGGGCGAGAACCATCTGCCGACCGGGCGCCGGATCCCTCCCCTGGCCGGACCGTGGGACGACTGCTTCGGCATGCCCGACGGTGTCGATGTGACCCTCACCTGGCCGGAGCAGCTGGAGCTCACGGTGAAGAGCCGCACCGAGTGGGTCGTGGTCTACGACGAGCAGGACGAGGCGGTCTGTGTGGAGCCGCAGTCGGGCCCGCCGAACGGACTGAACACCGCGCCCCGCTACGTCACCCCGATCGAGCCCCTGGAGATCGCGACGACCTGGAGCTGGCGCGCTCTCTGAGCGCGAGGCGCTACGGGCCTCGCGTACGGACCGCTACCGGGCGCCTTATCCTCGTAGCCATGACTGACGTACGTGCTGAGCTGTTGCAGCAGATCAAGGACAAGGCCGTGATTCACGGCAAGGTGACGCTCTCCTCCGGTCTCGAGGCCGACTGGTACATCGATCTGCGCCGCATCACGCTGGACGGCAAGGCCGCTCCGATGGTCGGTCAGGTCATGCTCGACGCCACCGCGGAGCTGGACTACGACTGCGTGGGCGGGCTGACGCTGGGGGCCGACCCGGTCGCCACGTCGATGCTGCACGCCTCCGCCGCTCGCGGGCAGGAGCTGGATGCCTTCGTGGTGCGCAAGGCGCAGAAGGCCCACGGCATGCAGCGCCGGATCGAGGGCACGGACGTGAAGGGCCGCCGCTGCCTGGTCGTCGAGGACACCTCGACGACCGGTGGCTCGCCGCTGACCGCCGTCGAGGCCGTGCGGGAGGCGGGCGGCGAGGTCGTCGCCGTCGCCGTGATCGTGGAGCGGGGCGCGGCTCCGGCCATCGCCGAGGCGGGCCTTCCGTACGTTCACGTCTACTCGGTTCCGGACCTCGATCTGTCCTGACGCTGCTCTGACCTGCGGTTTCCCTCAAGGGGGGTCGGTTTCACGTGAAACCGACCCCCCTTGTCGTATCCCTGCAGCGGGAGCCCGCGAACGCTGGGGGAGTACACCGGGTGGAGCCGAAGCCAGAGTCTGGGAAGATGGGGGCGACGATGACGTCGCCCCCAGGTCAGGGAACCAGCAACGCACACCCGCACATCCCAAGGAGCGGACAGATGCCCATCGCAACCCCCGAGGTCTACGCCGAGATGCTCGACCGGGCGAAGGCAGGCAAGTTCGCCTACCCGGCCATCAATGTGACGTCGACGCAGACCCTGCACGCTGCGCTGCGCGGTTTCGCTGAGGCCGAGAGCGACGGCATCGTTCAGATCTCCACCGGTGGGGCGGAGTTCCTGGGCGGCCAGTACAACAAGGACATGGTCACGGGCGCTGTCGCCCTCGCCGAGTTCGCGCACATCGTCGCCGCCAAGTACGACATCACGGTCGCGCTGCACACCGACCACTGCCCCAAGGACAAGCTGGACACGTATGTCCGTCCGCTGATCGAGGTCTCCGCGGAGCGCGTCGCCAAGGGTCTGAACCCGCTGTTCCAGTCCCACATGTGGGACGGCTCGGCCGAGACGCTGGCCGACAACCTGGCCATCGGCCAGGAGCTGCTGGCCAAGGCGGCCGCCGCCAAGATCATCCTTGAGGTCGAGATCACCCCGACCGGTGGCGAGGAGGACGGCGTCACCCACGAGATCAACGACGAGCTCTACACGACCGTCGACGACGCGCTGCGCACCGCCGAGGCGCTCGGTCTGGGCGAGAAGGGCCGCTACCTGCTGGCCGCGTCCTTCGGCAACGTGCACGGCGTCTACAAGCCGGGCAACGTCGTCCTGCGTCCGGAGCTCCTCAAGGACCTCCAGGAGGGCGTCGCCGCCAAGTACGGCAAGGCGTCCCCGTTCGACTTCGTCTTCCACGGCGGCTCCGGCTCCACCGCCGAGGAGATCGCCACCGCGCTGGAGAACGGCGTCGTGAAGATGAACCTCGACACCGACACCCAGTACGCCTTCACCCGCCCGATCGTGGACCACGTGTTCCGCAACTACGACGGCGTCCTGAAGGTCGACGGCGAGGTCGGCAACAAGAAGGTCTACGACCCGCGCAGCTGGGGCAAGTCCGCCGAGGGCGGCATGGCCAAGCGCGTCACGGAGGCCTGCGCCAACCTGCGGTCCACCGGCACCAAGCTGAAGTAAGTCCGTCCGTACGGATGTCTGCGTGGGCCCGGTATCCCCTTGGGGTGCCGGGCCCACGCCATGTCCGTGCCCGGCAGGAACGATGTGAGGAAACAGCTGTGAGCACGTCCTACGACTTCGACACCGTCATCGACCGGCGCGGCACCTGGAGTGTGCAGTGGGACGGCGTCGCGGACCGGTTCGGTGTGGACGGACTGCTGCCGTTCACGATCTCGGACATGGACTTCGAGACGGCCCCCGAGGTGTTGGCCGCCCTGCGTGACCGGCTCGGCCACGGCGTGTTCGGCTACACGGACTGGCGGCTGGGCGACTTCCGTCCGGCGATCGCCCACTGGTACGCGACGCGGTACGACACCACGATCGACACCGAGCGGCTGGTGTACGGGCCGTCCGTGCTCAGCCAGTTGTCGCAGCTGCTCCAGATGTGGACGGCCGAGGGCGACGGCGTGGTCGTCCACACCCCGACGTACGACGGCTTCCGCAAGGCGGTCACCGGGCTCGGTCGTGAACTGCGGGGCGTGGGTCTGGGGGACACGGCCGCGCTGGAGCGGGAGCTCGCGCGGGAGGACAGCAAGGTCCTCGTGGTCTGTTCGCCGCACAACCCGTCGGGGCGGGTGTGGACGGAGGCGGAGCTCGTCGAGATGGCCTCCCTCGCGGCACGGCACGGGGTCGCCGTGATCAGCGACGAGATCCACGCGGACTTCGTGCACGACGGGCGCCCGCACGTGCCGTGGACGCGGGTGGGGGGTGACGGGCGCTGGGCGCTCATCACCTCGGCCTCGAAGGCGTTCAACTTCCCGGCACTGACCGGTTCGTACGGACTCATCGGCCGAGCGGAGGACCGGACGGAGTATCTGCGCCGGATGGAGACCGCGGAGGGCCTCGCCTCGCCGGCGGTCCTCTCGCTGACCGCGCACATCGCCGCCTACCGGGACGGCGCGGCCTGGCTGGATGCCGCGCGCGCGTATGTCGCCGGGAACCTGGCACTGGTCGCCGAACGGCTGAACGCGGCGTTCCCGGGTCTGGAGTGGGAGCCGCCGCAGGCCGGATACCTGGCCTGGATCGATCTGCGGCGGGCGGGTGTACAGGACGACGAGGCGCTCCAGCGCGTGCTGGTCGAGCGGGAACGCGTCGCGGTGATGCCGGGGAGCGTGTACGGGGCGGAGGGCTTCGTACGGCTGAACGTGGGGTGCGCGCGGAGCAAGGTGGAGGCGGGGATCGCGGCGCTGATCCGCGGGGTGGAGGCGGTACGGGCGCCCTAAGGGCTGTCCGGGGGCCCGGGAGGGCGAGGCGATGCGCGGCTTGAACGGGCTGGACGGGCTTGAGTTTGCGATGCTGAGGCCATGGCGGAGAGCTCAGCAGGTCCCACCGGCATTCGTGTCGCCTCCCCCACCGGCCGCTGGGTCGTCCTCACGACCGTGCTCGGGTCGAGCATGGCCATGCTCGACTCCACCGTCATCAACGTCGCCCTGCCCCGCATCGGCGAGGACCTCGGCACCGGCCTGGCCGCTCTCCAGTGGACCGTCAACGCCTACATGCTGACCCTGGCCGGGCTGATCCTCCTCGGGGGTGCGCTCGGTGACCGGTACGGGCGACGGCGGGTCTTCGTCATCGGCGTCGTGTGGTTCGCCGCCGCCTCGCTGCTCTGCGGTGTCGCGCCGAACGCCGACGTGCTCATCGCCGCCCGCGCCCTCCAGGGCGTCGGCGGTGCCCTGCTCACCCCCGGGTCGCTCGCTCTGATCCAGGCGAGTTTCCACCCGGACGACCGGGCCCGCGCGGTCGGGCTGTGGTCGGGGCTCGGCGGGGTCGGCGCCGCCGTCGGCCCCTTCGTCGGCGGGTGGCTCGTCGACGGGCCGGGCTGGCGGTGGGTGTTCCTGCTCAACCTGCCGCTCGCCGCGATCTGCGTACCCGTCGCCCTGCGCCACGTACCGGAGTCCCGGGACCCGTACCAGCACGGCCGCTTCGATGTCCTGGGTGCGGCTCTCGGGGCCGTCGCGCTCGCGCTGGTGACGTACGCGCTGATCGAGGCGCCGGGGCAGGGCGCGTCCCCGGCGGTGATCGGGTCAGCGGTGGGCGGGGTGCTGCTCGGCGCCGCGTTCGTCCAGGTCGAGCGGCGGCGGCCGGATCCCATGCTGCCGCCGTCGGTGTTCGCGTCCCGGCAGTTCACCGCCGTCAACCTCGTCACGCTCTGCGTCTACGCGGCGCTGGGCGGCTTCTTCTTCCTCTCGGCCATCCAGCTCCAGGTCGTGGCGGGGTATTCCGCGCTCGGCGCCGGCACCGCACTGCTGCCGACCACCGTCCTGATGCTGCTGTTCTCCGCCCGGTCCGGCGAGCTGGGCCGGCGCATCGGCCCCCGTATCCCGCTCACCGCCGGTCCGCTGATCGCCGCCGCCGGGATGCTGCTGATGCTGCGCGTCGGGCCGGGGTCCGACACCGTGACCGGATACCTGACCGACGTACTCCCCGCCGTCGCCGTCCTCGGCGTCGGCCTGGTCACCCTCGTGGCGCCCCTCACCGCGACCGTCCTGGCCTCCGTGGACACCACCCGGGCCGGTCTCGCCAGCGGAATCAACAACGCGGCGGCCCGCGCCGCCGGGCTGATCGCGGTGGCCGCCCTGCCCCTGCTCGCCGGGATGGGGCCGGAGGCCTACCGGGACGCCGGGGAGTTCGCCGCGACCTTCCGGCGGGCCATGCCGATGTGTGCCGGGCTGCTGGTGCTCGGCTCCCTCATCGCCTGGGCGACCGTGCGCACACCGCCGGCATCCGTGCAGGAGACCGTGCAGCCGGAGTGCACGGTGAACTGCGGCGTCACGAGCCCCCCACTCGAACCCGCACCGGAAACCGGTCGCTAAGGGCTGTCCCGTAATCCCTGGCGGGCGCACGACGACAGCTACGGCACCTCTCCCCCGTAGCCTCAACGGCACGGGGGGACCCCCTCCGTTGTCGGAACGCCCGAATGCATCCAGTATGCGGGCGCCCCTCCGCCTTGCGATGCACCGCATCTGACGCCGCGCGCTGATCCGCCAGGGATTACGGGACAGCCCTCAGCCCCGGCGCGTTCACGGCCATTGTGCGCACCGTGTGCCCGGGCGGCCCCGGTGCCAGGCACACTTGCACCATGTCGATCCACGAGAACCTGCTCGGGGGCCCCGCCCCGACCCACCTGCCCGACGACCCGGAACCGCGCGAGATGCTGGCCGCCGGCACCGCGCCCGCCGACGTCGCGGCGAAGTACCCGACCTCCTCGCTGGCCTGGGCGCAGCTCGCCGACGAGGCGTTCGAGGGCGGCCGGGTCATCGAGTCGTACGCCTACGCGCGCACCGGCTACCACCGCGGGCTCGACGCCCTGCGCCGGGCCGGCTGGAAGGGCCACGGTCCCGTGCCGTTCGAGCACGAGCCGAACCGCGGCTTCCTGCGCGCCCTGCACGCCCTCGCGCGCGCCGCGCAGTCGATCGGGGAGCAGGAGGAGTACGAGCGCTGCTCGACGTTCCTCCGCGACTCCTCGCCGACCGCCGCCGAGACTCTCGGCTAAGGGCTGTCCCGCGATTCCTGGCGGGCGCACGACGACAGCTACGGCACCTCTCCCCCGTAGCCTCAACGGCACGGGGGGACCCCCTCCGTCGTCGGAACGCCCGAATACATCCAGTATGCGGGCGCCCCTCCGCCTTGCGATGCACCGCATCTGACGCCGCGCGCTGATCCACCAGGAATTGCGGGACAGCCCTTAGGTCTCTCGTCCGGATCATGCCGGCCCCGTGGACGATCACCGTCCACGGGGCCGCTGCCGTTCGCGGGAGAGGTCGTTAGGATGCCGGCAGGGGACCGGAGCTCCACCACCTCACGGTGGGGGCGGACCGCTACCCGGAAGCTCGTGTCGAGGAGACAGCGATGTCGACGATTCACCCCGACCCCGAAGCCACCGGTGCGCAGACCCCGCACCTCGACTTCGCGGGAACGACTCCGTACGAGGACTATGTCCAGGCGGATGTCCTGACCCACCTCCAGCACCTCCGCTCGGACGACCCCGGCGAGATGGTCTTCCTGGTCACCACCCAGGTCATGGAGCTGTGGTTCACCGTCATCGTCCATGAGTGGGAGACCGCCGCGCACGCCCTGCGCCAGGACCGGCTGGACGTCGCACGCGACGCGCTGAAGCGGTCCGTGCGGGAGCTGGAGGCGCTGAACGCCTCATGGACGCCGCTCGCCCAGCTCACCCCCGCCCAGTTCAACTCCTACCGGTCCGCGCTCGGCGAGGGCTCCGGCTTCCAGTCGGCGATGTACCGGCGGATGGAGTTCCTGCTCGGCGACAAGTCCGCGTCCATGCTCGTGCCGCACCGGGGTGCGCCCCGCGTCCATGCCGAACTGGAGAAGGCCCTGGCGGAGCCGGGTCTGTACGACGAGACGCTCGCCCTCCTCGCACGGCGCGGCCACGCCGTGCCCGAGGCCGTGCTCGGCCGCGACCTCACGCAGAAGTACGAGCCGTCGCCCGAGGTCGAGGCCGTCTGGGCGGAGATATACGCCAACCCGGACCAGCACGACGAGCTGGTCCGCCTCGGCGAGGCGCTCACCGACGTCGGCGAGCTCGTGTGGCGCTGGCGCAACGACCACCTCGTCGCGACCCGGCGGGCCATGGGTTCCAAGACCGGGACGGGTGGTTCCGCCGGGGTCGCCTGGCTGGAGAAGCGCGCCACGAAGAACGTGTTCCCCGAGCTCTGGACGGCCCGCAGCCATGTCTGACCTCCAGGAGCGCGCACAGGCGCTCGACACCGCGGACGAACTGGCTCCGCTGCGCAAGCTGTTCACTCTCGACGACACCGTCTACCTCGACGGCAACTCGCTCGGCGCGCTGCCCCGCCACGTGCCGGCCCGGCTGCAGGAGGTCCTCACCCGCGAGTGGGGCGAGCTGCGCATCCGGTCCTGGGACGAGAGCGGCTGGTGGACCGCGCCCGAGCGGATCGGCGACCGCATCGCGCCGATCGTCGGGGCGGCCGGCGGCCAGATCGTCGTCGGCGACTCGACGAGCGTGAACGTCTTCAAGGCCGTCGTCGCCGCGACCCGGCTGGCGCCCGGGGGCCGCGACGAGATCCTGGTCGACGCCTCTACGTTCCCCACCGACGGGTACATCGCCACCTCGGCGGCCCGGATGACCGGCCACCGGATCGTCCCGGTCGCCCCCGCCGACGTGCCGGGCGCGCTCGGCCCGCGTACCGCCGCGGTCCTGCTCAACCACGTCGACTACCGCTCGGGCCGGCTCCACGACCTGCCCGGCCTCACCGCGGCCGTGCACGCCGCGGGCGCGGTCGCCGTCTGGGACCTGTGCCACAGTGCGGGCGCGCTGCCCGTCGGACTGGACGAGCACGGGGTGGACCTGGCGGTCGGCTGCACGTACAAGTACCTCAACGGCGGCCCCGGTTCGCCCGCGTACCTGTACGTCGCCGAGCGCCATCAGACGGCCTTCGACTCGCCCCTGCCGGGGTGGACGTCGCACGCCGACCCGTTCGCGATGACCCCCGGATACACACCCGCGGACGGCGCCGTACGGGGCAGGGTCGGGACCCCCGACATCCTGTCCATGCTGGCGCTGGAGGCGTCCCTCGACGTCTGGGACGGGGTCGGGATCGACGAGGTCCGGGCCAAGTCCCTGGCACTGACGGACTTCTTCCTGGAGTGCGTCGACGCGTACGCCCCCGGGGGCCGGGTCACCTCCGTCACCCCGGCCTCCCACGCGGAACGCGGCAGCCAGGTCGCGCTGAGCTGCGACGATGCCGAACCCGTGATGGGCGCACTCATCGCGCGCGGCGTCGTCGGGGACCTGCGGCGGCCGGATGTGCTGCGGTTCGGCTTCACCCCGTTGTACGTGGGGTTCGCCGACGCGGAACGTGCGGCGCGCGTGCTCGCGGACGTGTTGGCCGGTACGGCCGCTCCGGCGGCGTAGGCTGCCGGATCAGTCCGGCGACCGGCTCGCCCCGGTCGCCGGACCAGCAGCACCGTGGCCGCGACGGCGGTCGACGTCCAGGGGGTGGCACCGGATGCTCTTCGACACCGACACCGACACCGACACCGACACCGACACCGACACCGACGCCGACATCAACTCCGGTGGCGGCATCGACGCCGATGGTGAGGACCCGGGCGGCCTCGCCGGGTACGTCCGGGCCTCTCGCGAGGTCCTCGCCGATGTGGTGCACCGCCCCGAGGACCTTCGCGCGCTGTGCGACATCGGCTTCCCGCAGCGCCCGTTCCGGCTGGCCCCGGTCCTCACCGCGGACGGCTGTGCGGTCGAGGGCGGCCGCCCCGTGGTGGACCTCGGGGACGAAGTGGAGATGATCGAGGAGGAGTCCGGCGTACTGCTCCTCTTCGGAGCGGTCCAGGGCTGGTACCTCTTCCTCCACCTCGGCGACGGCACGGTGCACGCAGTCCCCGACGCGAGGGAGCTCTTCGACGGGGACCTGCGCCCGGTCCACACCGACCTCTCCTCGCTCCGGCACCTGCTGGAACTGCTGCACCGACGGGCGCTGAAGGTGGACCGCGAGCGGACCGGTGGCGACCGGAGCACGCCGCCCGCCGACCGGAGCACGCCGTATGCCGAACTCGCCCGCTTCGCCGACGGGATCCAGGCCGAGTTCGCCCGCGTCGACCCGGTGGCCTTCTCCGAGGAGGAGTCCAGGGAGAGCCTCTGGGTCTACTTCTTCGGCGACTTCCGGGACGGGCTGTACGGCAGGTACTACTCCCGGCCCGGCCGGGTCTGACGCCGGATCACCTGCCGCGGGGAGGAGGGCGCCTCCGTACTGATACCGTCCCCGCAGGTCAAGCCAGTTGGGCATGTCACAGGGACGGTTGGAGCAGCATGTCGGATTCTGCCGCGCGTGATCAGGACGCAGCCGAGACCGAGTCGGCGTTCTCGCATCCGGTGGTCGCCCCCGATGTCTCCGCCGCCTACGGCAGCCACCCGGACCAGGTGATCGACTTCTACGCCCCGCGCGACGAGCGCGTCGGCGCACCCGTCGTGGTCGTTCTGCACGGCGGGGCATGGCGTGCACCGTACGACCGGCTCCATGTGTCGCCGTTCGCGGACTTCCTGGCCCGGCGCGGCTTCGCCGTCGCCAGCGTCGAGTACCGGCGCGGCAGCGAGCTCCCGCAGCAGCGGGGTACCGGCCCCGTCGCGGGCCGCTGGCCGGAGACCTTCGACGACGTCGCCGCGGCGATGGACGCGCTGCCGGAACTCCTGGCGCGGCACCTTCCCGCGGCGGACGCCCGCCGGATCGTCGTCACCGGGCACTCCGCGGGCGGGCAGCTGGCCCTGTGGGCCGCCGCCCGCCACGTCCTCCCGGAGGGCTCCCCGTGGCGGCTGCCGCGCCCGCCCGCGCTGCGCGGCGTGGTCGCGCTCGCCCCGATCGCGGACTTCACCGCGGCCGTCGCCCTGGACGTGTGCTCGGGGGCGATCGGGCAGTTCCTGGGGCGCGAGGAGGACTTCGCCGAACGCGGTGCGCACGCCGACCCGGCCCTGCTGCTGCCCACCGGCATCGCGACCGCCGTCGTGCAGGGCACCACCGACCTCACCGTTCCGCAGGCCGTCTCGGAGGCGTTCGTCGACGCGGCGGCGAAGGAGGGCGAGACGGTGGGGCTGACGCTGCTGCCGGACGTCGGACACTTCCCGCTGATCGACCCGGCGGCCGACGCGTGCGCCGTCGTCGCCGAGGAGATCGCCCAGCTGGCCTGGTGAGACCACGTGGACGGGGGACCCGGGTAGTACTTGCGACGGACGGTTCAGGATCCGTATCGGTGCTGACGACCCCGGACGCCGCGCCCCCTACCGTGGAAGCGTGACCAACACCAAGACCAGAAGCCCGGAGCTCCGGGTGGCCGCAGGGGCGATAGGCGGCCTGCGCCAGGACCTCATCCACGACGCGTTCGCCTACCGTCCGCTGCCGCCGATGCGGACCGACGGGGTGCTGACCCGGAGGCTGCCGGAGCGGCTCCGGGCGCGTGCCGAGTGGACGCCGCACGCGGTGGTCCTGGCGGCCGCGCTGCTCGCCTTCATGATGGGGTTCTCCCTCACGGGCAACGCCGGAGTCCTCGTGTCGGGGCTGCTGCCCGCCGTCTGCGTCGCGATGACGCTGGTCAGGCCGGTCGGGGCGTTCTGGATGTCGATGGCGCTCGTCCCGGTGACCATGGTCGTCGGTGGCGGCGACGGGCCGTGGGGGCCGAGCTCCTTCTTCGCGCACCTGGTGGTGCTGGCCGTCGTCGCGGCGAGGACCAGGCCGCGCACCGCGGCCTGGATGTGGGGCCTGACCGTGCTGTTCGGCACGCTCCTGGAGAACGCCGCAGGATGGGACTCCGCGCCGTCCACCGCGGCCATGGCGGTGGTCTCCGCGTTCGCGCTGCTGGTGGTCACCGTGGTGCAGGTCCGCCGGGAGGCGGAGCGCGAGGTCACCGTGCAGCGCACCGTCACCGCCGTCGAGCGCGACCGGCGCACGCTGCTGGAGGAGCGCACCACCATCGCCCGTGAGCTCCACGACGTGGTCGCCCACCACATGTCGGTCGTCGCGATCCAGGCCGAGGCCGCCCCCTACCGGGTCCAGAACCCGCCGCCGGAGCTGGAACAGGCCTTCGTCACCATCCGGGAGAACGCCGTCGCGGCCCTCACCGAACTGCGCCGTGTCCTGGGCGTCGTACGGGCCGAGGACTACGAGGCGCCGGACGCCCCGCAGCCCACCCTGGCCGAGCTGGACGGGCTCCTCGCCAATGTCGGCGAGGCCGGGCTGCCGGCGGAGAAGACCGTGACCGGTGCGGTGCGCGAGCTGCCGCAGGGCGTGGAACTGTCGGCGTACCGGATCATTCAGGAAGCCCTCAGCAACAGCCTGCGGCACGCACCGGGCGCCACCGCCAAGGTCGAGATCGGCTACGTGCTGGGCGGGCTCGGGCTGCGCGTCGTCAACGGTCCGCCGACCGGTCCGGTGAAGCCCTCGCCCGGCGCCGGGCACGGGATCACGGGCATGCGGGAGAGGGTGGCGATGCTGAACGGCGAGATGACGGCCGAGGCGACCGCGGAAGGCGGTTACGAGGTCACCGCCTTCATCCCCGTGCAGACCGCCCCCTCCGACGCGCCCTCCGGCGCCCACAAGGAGCAGTCATGACGGCCCCCGCCGCCGCGCCGATCCGGGTGCTGATCGTCGACGACCAGATGATGGTCCGCGAGGGCTTCTCGGTCCTCCTCAACGCGATGCCGGGCATCGAGGTCGTGGGCGAGGCGGTCAACGGGCGCCAGGCCGTCGCCCAGGTCGCGGCGCTCCGGCCCGACGTGGTGCTGATGGACATCCGGATGCCGGAACTCAACGGCATCGAGGCCACCCGCGAGATCGTCGCCGCCGACGCGGACGCGAAGGTGCTGGTGCTCACGACCTTCGACCTCGACGAGTACGTCTACCAGGCGCTGCGCGCCGGTGCGTCCGGCTTCCTCCTCAAGGACGCCTCCGCCCGGCAACTCGCGGACGGTGTGAGGGTGGTGGCCTCCGGCGAGGCGCTGCTGGCCCCCACGGTCACCCGGCGGCTGATCACCGAGTTCTCCAAGCTCGCGGCGGCGCCGCGGCCACCGGCCCTCGCTCAGATCGGTGATCTCACCGAGCGCGAGACGGAGGTGCTCGTCCTGATCGCCCAGGGGCTGTCGAACGCGGAGATCGCCTCGCACCTGGTGGTCGCGGAGTCGACGATCAAGACGCATGTGAGCCGCATCCTGGTGAAGCTGGGCCTGCGCGACCGCACCCAGGCGGCCGTCTTCGCCTACGAGGCCCGGCTGGTCACGCCGTCCTGAGGCGGTCCGGCACGGTGGGGCGGGTGGCGCCGGCGGCGCGGGCTGTGCCGTTGGGACGAGGTCCGGCACGGTGGGGAGGCGGCCTGCGTCGGCGCGAGGTGGGCCCGCGCACGTGTGCGGGGCAGCGGGGACGTGAGGTGAGCAGCCAGGACGTGAAGCCGGCGGCGGGTACGTGAGGCGAGCGGCAGGGGCGGGGAGCGGGCGGCAGGTCAGTGAGAAGCGGGCCGCGCCGGGCGAGGGGACCCGTGCCGGGGGCAGGGCTGGCCCGGGCGCGGGTGGCCGGTTAGCGTCGGTCCATGGACCAGCCCACTCCCTCCGCCCCCGGCCCCGACGCCCCGTTCGACCCCTGGTCGGCGGCGTTCGTCGCCGACCCGTACCCCGCCTATGCCGAGCTGCGCGCCACCGGCCGGGCGCACTGGTTCGAGCCGACCCGACAGTGGCTCGTCCCGCACTACGCCGATGTGTCGGGACTGCTCCGAGACCGGCGGCTGGGCCGGACCTATCTGCACCGGTTCACGCACGAGGAATTCGGCCGGACGCCGCCGCCCGCCGCGCACGAGCCGTTCGAGACGCTCAACGGGCAGGGGCTGCTGGACCTTGAGGCGCCGGACCACACACGGATCCGCCGGCTCGTCTCCAAAGCGTTCACCCCGCGCACCGTCGAACAGCTCCTTCCGACCGTCCAGCGCCTGGCCAACGGACTTGTCGACGACTTCGTCGCCCAGGGCGGGGGCGATCTGCTGACGGCGGTCGCGGAACCGCTGCCGGTCGCCGTGATCGCCGAAATGCTGGGCATCCCGGAGTCCGACCGTGCTCCGCTGCGGCCCTGGTCGGCGGCGATCTGCGGAATGTTCGAACTCAACCCGTCCGAGGAGACCGCCCGCGCGGCCGTCCGCGCCTCCCTCGACTTCTCCGCGTACCTGCGCGAGCTGATCGCCGAGCGGCGAGGCAACCCGGGTACGGATCTCATCTCCGCGCTCATCGCCGCCCATGACGAGGGCGAGCGACTGACCGAGCAGGAGATGGTCTCCACGTGCGTCCTGCTGCTGAACGCGGGACACGAGGCGACCGTCAACACCACCGTGAACGGCTGGTGGACGCTCCTGCGCCACCCGGAGCAGCTGGCCGCGCTGCGGGCGGACCACGGGCTGCTGCCCACCGCGGTGGAGGAGCTGATGCGGTACGACACCCCGTTGCAGATGTTCGAGCGCTGGGTGCTCGACGACATCGAGATCGACGGCACGGTCATCCCGCGCGGCTCGGAGGTGGCCCTGCTCTTCGGCTCGGCCAACCGCGACCCCGCCCGCTTCGCCGACCCGGACACCCTGGACCTCGCCCGGCAGGAGAACCCGCACATCACCTTCGGCGCGGGCATCCACTTCTGTCTCGGAGCGCCGCTGGCCCGGGCGGAACTGGCTGCCTCCTTCGGTGAACTGCTGCGCAGGGCGCCGGGCATGCGGCTGATCTCCGAACCGGAGTGGAACCCGGGCTATGTGATCAGGGGCGTGAAGGAACTGCGCGTCGAGCTCTGACGGGGAGGTGCCGGGGCGGCGTCTGCGGCCCCGGCCCGGCCTTTTCCCCCGTCCGGGCGGCCTGCGGCCCCGCCCCGCCTTTCCCGGGTGGCCTCTGTGGTCCGGCAACCCTTTCCCGGTCCGGCGCCTCAGCCGCTCAGCATGTCGCGTCGCCGCAGTGCCGCCAGGCCGCCCGCGACCAGTGCCGCCGCGACCGCGGTGAGCAGCACCACCGGCCCCCATTCCATGCCCGCCGCCCCCGGAAGCTTCGGCAGGTGCGTGAACGGCGATATGTCCATCACCGGCTGCGGCAGGTCCAGGGCGGGGCCGATCCAGCCCAGCGCGAGGCAGAGCCCCACCAGTCCCCAGCCCGCAGCGGCGGCCTTCGGCAGCGCCCCGTACAGCAGGACCGACACTCCGCCCAGCAGCCAGACGGCGGGCAGCTGCACCAGCGAAGCACCGAGCACGGCAGGGAGTTCGTGTCCGTAACCCGCCGCCAGGCCGAGGCCGCCGACCGTCATGATCAGGGCCGCGCCGCCGAAGGCGATGAGCAGATGGCCGGCCGCCCAGCCGATCCGGCCGACCCCGCCCGCGAGCACCGGTTCCGCGCGCCCGGCGGTCTCCTCGCCGTGCAGCCGCAGCACCGAGGAGACGATGTACAGCGCGGCCACCGTGCCGAGCACGGAGACCATGGAGGCGAGGAAGGCGTCGGTCAGACCTGACTGTCCGCCCATCCGCTCGAAGATCTCCTTGGTCTTCTCGTTGTCCCCGACGAGATCGGCGGCGCCGCCGGTCAGCCCGCCGAAGACGACGCCGACCGCGGCGAACGACAGCGTCCACCCCAGGAGCGCACCGCGCTGGAGGCGCACCGCCAGGCCGGCGGCGCTGGAGATCCGGCCCCGGGCCGGACCGGGCCGTGTGGCGAGGAAGCTCATGCCGACGTCGCGGCGCCCGGTCAGCGCGTACGCGACGGCGCACTGCGTGGCCACGGCGCCGGCCATCACGAGGAGCACCCACCACCGCTCGTCCGCGTACGGCCGGGTGTTCTCCGCCCAGCCGAGAGGGGAGAGCCAGGTGAGGACGGACGAGCCGTCGTCCGTCGCGGAGTCGCCCGCCGCCTTCAGAACGAACGCGGCACCGATCACGGCGGCGGTCAGCCCCTTCGCGAGCCGCGCGCTCTCGGTGAACTGCGCGGCGATCGCCGCGGTGCAGGCAAACAGCGCTCCGACCCCGGCGACGGACAGCGCGAGCGCCACCGCTCCGGCTCCGCCCGCCCCGGACCCGGCCATGCCTGCCACGATCATCAGGGCCAGCGCGGCATTGGCGACCAGCGCGGCGAGCAGCGCCGCGGTGAGCGGCGCCCGGCGGCCCACCATGGCGGAGGAGAGCATCTCCTGACGGCCGGTCTCCTCTTCCTCCCGGGTGTGGCGCACGACGACGACCAGGCTCATCACCGCGGCCAGCGCGGACCCGAAGGCGATCATGCGCCAGCTGACGAGCCCGCCCACGGAGTCGCCGAACACGGGCCCGTACATCGCGCGCACCGAGCTGTTGCCGTTCATCGAGGCGGCGAGCTCGGCACGGCGCCCGGCCGTGTCGTAGAGCGAGGAGATGGACGTCCCGACGGAGGAGAACGATCCGCCGAGCACGATCACCCAGAGCGGCATGATGATCCGGTCGCGCCTCAGGGCGAGCCTCAGCAGGGTCCAGGTCCCGGCGAGCTGCCCCGTTCCGGCCCGGCGCCCGGTCCCGGTCGTCACGGCCATGGTCGCGGCAGTCATCGCGCGGCCACCCCCGCGCCGTGTCCCGCACCCTGTCCGGCGTCCTGTTCCGCGTCCGCCGTGTAGTGCCGCAGGAAGAGCTCCTCCAGGGTGGGCGGCGTGCTGGTCAGGGACCGGACGCCGGAAGCGGAGAGCGACTTGAGGACGGCGTCCAGCCGGTCCGTGTCGACCTGGAGCGTGACCTGACGCCCCTGGACGTCGAGGGCGTGCACCCCGGGCAGCCCCGCCAGCCCCTCGGGTTCGGTGGCCAGCTCGGCGGTGATGTTCGTCCGCGTCAGGTGGCGCATGCCGGCCAGTGAGCCGGTCTCCACCGTCCGTCCCTGCCGGATGATGCTGACCCGGTCGCAGAGCGACTCGACCTCGCTGAGGATGTGGCTGGAGAGCAGGACCGTCCGCCCGCGGTCGCGCTCCTCGGCGACGCAGCTCTGGAAGACCTCCTCCATCAACGGGTCGAGACCGCTGGTCGGTTCGTCCAGGATCAGCAGGTCCACATCGGAGGCGAACGCGGCGACCAGGGCCACTTTCTGCCGGTTGCCCTTCGAGTACGTCCGGCCCTTCTTGGTGGGGTCGAGCTCGAACCGGTCGACGAGATCGGCGCGCCGGGCGTCGTCGAGACCGCCGCGCAGCCGCCCGTACAGATCGATCACCTCGCCGCCCGAGAGGTTGCGCCACAGGGTGACGTCACCGGGGACGTACGCCACTCGCCGGTGCAGTTCCACCGCGTCGCGCCACGGGTCCCGGCCGAGCAGCTGGGCCGCACCGGAGTCGGCCCTCAGCAGGCCCAGCAGGACCCGGATGGTGGTGGACTTCCCCGATCCGTTGGGCCCGAGGAAACCGTGGACCTCACCGGACTCGACGGTCAGGTCGAGCCCGTCCAGCGCATGTGTCCGGCCGAAGGACTTGTGCAGTCCGGCCACGGTGATTGCCTTCGTCATGATTTTGAACGTACGCTACGTTCACAAATTTGTGAAGTTAAGGAAGCGTATAAACTCGGATGAGTGACTCGGGCGAGTGACAGGAGCCGGGGCGCGGAAGGGACGAGGCACGGGTGGTCAGCGAATCCGCAGAGGGCGCACGAGAACCGCAGGACGTGGCCCGGAGGCGCGAGGTACGGGACGGGCGTGACCCGGAGGCGGTCTCGCGGTTCGTCGAGCGCTTCGCGTCCGAGATGACCGAGGCGGGAATGCAGCGGATGGCGTCCCGCGTCTTCGCCGCCCTCCTCGCCGACGACGACGCCTCCATGACCTCGGCCGAGCTCGCCCTGGCCCTGCAGATCAGCCCGGCCGCCGTGTCCGGTGCGGTCAGCTACCTCACCCAGGTCAGCATGGTCGGCCGCGAACGCGAACCGGGCTCACGCCGCGATCGCTACCGGCTGCACAACGAGATCTGGTACACCACCTTCGCCAGTCGCGACCGGGTGCTCACCCGCTGGGAACAGACCCTCAGGGACGGCGCGCGGACGCTGGGGGAGCACACACCGGCCGGCGCCCGGATCGCCGAGACGGCGGCCTTCTTCGAGTTCATGCAGTCGGAGCTGGGCGCGATGATGGACCGCTGGGAGGCCCACCGGAAAACCCTCGACCTGCCGCCGGCCGACGACGCATCGGACGCCTGAACGGCGGACCGAGGGGTGCGCCGTTCAGGTGCTTCGGCCGCCCCCGTCCCTGGTCCTCCGCCGTCGGGCAGCGTCGGCCTCCCGGTTCGCGCCCGGCCCATCGCCTCGACCAGGCCCACGCTCGGTCCTCCGCCCCTGCCGGCATCGGCCTCCAAGGCCCCGCTCAGCCCTCCGCCACCGGCAGCATCAGCCCCCACGCCCCCGCCCGCACCGTCCACGTCCGGGTCCGCACCGGGCCGCCGACCTGTATGTCCGCCCGGTAGCGGAAGTCCGCGCCGGACACCGTGACGGCCTTGGCCTCCGTGGTCACCGGAGCGCCGTCCGGCGCGTGGATCGTCACCTCGGCGAGGCCGTCGTCGCCGCTGCCCGAGGTTACCGTCACCGATTCGACCGGGCGGTCCAGATCGTTCAGCACGACGCCGTCCACCTCGACGCGCAGCCGGTGCGTGGCCGGTGGGGCCGCCGGCTCCGAGGGCGCGGGGTGCACCAGGGTGCGGACCAGGGAGCGGCAGGTGTCCCAGACCGCGGTGACACCCGTGCGGTCCGACTGCGTGCCCGGGGCGCGGCTCAGGGGCGGAATGCGCAGCGCGCCCAGGACGACGCCGTCGCTGTCGTCGACCAGCAGGTCCAGCCGGCGCACCGCGCCGTCCAGAGCCGTACGCGCCGCCGCCACCGCGCCCTTCGGCACGCCGAGTGAATGCGCGAGTTCCAGCGCCGCCGCGGCACCGACCGGGATGAGCGACATGGCGCTCATGGCTGGTTCTCGCTCCCGGTGGAGCAGGGTCACCGCGCGCCGCAGCGCCCGGTCGTCGCCTATGACCACCGGCCTTCGGGTACCCCGGCGGGACAGGGCCCGGGCGAACTCCTCGGGTCCGTCGGGGAGACAGATCTTGAGCTGCGAACCGGCGCTCAACACGTCTTTTGCGATCCGGACGGACTCGCCGTCCGTCCGGCGGGCGACCGGATCGATCACCACCAGCAGATGGGGCGCACCGTTACCGGGGGGCTGGGCAGCCGACACCTCGGTCCTTCCTCGGGTAGCATCTTGGTGCAAGAGCCCCTTGCGCTATTGCGCCAGGGGCTTCGTCTATTCCGGGGCACCCGGTTCGACGGTTCAGGCCTTGTCGTACAACGTCGTACGGCATGTACGGCGTTTACGTACGCCCCCTGACCTTGGACATGCCCCGCCCGGAAGGGGTGTACGCCTGTGCCCGCACTTGTGCTGCTCGGTGCTCAGTGGGGTGACGAGGGCAAGGGAAAGGCCACCGACCTCCTCGGTGGATCCGTGGACTATGTGGTGCGCTACCAAGGCGGCAACAATGCCGGCCACACGGTGGTCGTCGGTGACCAGAAGTACGCACTTCATCTCCTCCCCTCCGGAATCCTGTCACCGGGGTGTACCCCGGTCATCGGTAACGGTGTCGTCGTCGACCCTGCGGTCCTGCTCTCCGAGCTGAGTGGGCTGAACGACCGCGGCGTGGACACGTCCAAGCTGCTGATCAGCGGTAACGCTCATTTGATCACCCCGTACAACGTCACGGTCGACAAGGTGACGGAACGGTTCCTCGGCAAGCGCAAGATCGGTACGACCGGGCGCGGCATCGGCCCGACGTACGCGGACAAGATCAACCGGGTCGGCATCCGCGTCCAGGACCTCTACGACGAGTCGATCCTGGAGCAGAAGGTCGAGGCGGCCCTGGAGCAGAAGAACCAGCTTCTGGCCAAGGTCTTCAACCGGCGCGCCATCGAGGCCGGCAAGGTCGTCGAGGACATGCTCCAGTACGCGGAGCAGATCAAGCCCTACGTCGCCGACACGACGCTGATCCTGAACAACGCCATCGACGAGGGCAAGGTCGTCCTCTTCGAGGGCGGCCAGGGCACGCTGCTCGACGTCGACCACGGCACGTACCCCTTCGTCACCTCGTCGAACCCGACTGCGGGCGGCGCCTGCACCGGTTCCGGCGTGGGCCCGACGAAGATCAGCCGGGTCATCGGCATCCTCAAGGCGTACACCACCCGTGTCGGCGCCGGTCCGTTCCCGACGGAGCTGCTCGACGAGGACGGCGAGGCGCTGCGCAGGATCGGTGGCGAGCGCGGTGTCACCACCGGCCGTGACCGCCGCTGCGGCTGGTTCGACGCCCCGATCGCGCGGTACGCGACCCGGGTCAACGGCCTGACCGACTTCTTCCTCACCAAGCTGGACGTGCTGACCGGCTGGGAGCAGATCCCGGTGTGCGTGGCGTACGAGATCGACGGCAAGCGCGTCGAGGAGCTCCCGTACAACCAGACCGACTTCCACCACGCGAAGCCGATCTACGAGATGCTGCCGGGCTGGTCCGAGGACATCACCAAGGCGAAGACCTTCGGCGACCTGCCGAAGAACGCCCAGGCGTACGTGAAGGCGCTGGAGGAGATGTCCGGCGCCCCGATCTCCGCGATCGGTGTCGGCCCCGGCCGCACCGAGACCATCGAGATCAACTCGTTCCTGTAGGCATACGGGAGCGGAGGAGGGCCGGGACGCGAAAGCGCACCGGCCCTTCTGTTTGCCCGCCCTCGGACCTTGGCCCTTCTGTCCACCCGCCCCCGGAGCCCGGCCCTCCTGCTCAACCGTCCTCCCGCTCCCGGCCCTCCCGCTCCCGGCCCTCCCGCTCCCTGCCTTCGCGATGGCCCGCCTCAGTCCTCCCCGCAGATCCTCAGCCCCTCCGGAGTCGCGCACGGCAGGTGGCCGTGGGTGCGGATGACGTCCTGCCCGCTGCCCCGGCTGAGGTAGGAGAGGAAGCTGGAGGCCAGCGAGTCGGCGGGCGGACTGCCGTACGTGTACGCGTATTCGATCTCCCGGTACGGGTAGGTGCTCGTGCCGATCGTGTCGACGGAGGGGGCGGCGCCGTCGATGGCGATCTGGTGCGCCCCGGCCGGTTTGGTCCCCGTACGCAGTTCGCTGTAGCCGATCGCGCCGTCGAGCCGGCCGACCTCGGTCAGGACCTGGTCGGTGGAGTCGAGTTCGCAGCGGATGACCTGGGCCTCGGGATCGTCCTTCGTGGTGCAGTCGCGGGAGGACTGTGCGGGTTCGTTGCGGCCCAGGACGCGGCGCTGGAACACCTCGCGGGTACCGGAGTTGGCGTCCCGGCTGACCAGGAGGACGGGCAGGTCGGGGCCGTCGAGCTGTTTCCAGTTGCGGATGTCGCCGCGGTAGACCGAGCGGATCGCCTCGCGGCTGAGGTTCTTCAGCGGAACCCTGTCGTTGACGACCAGGCGGAAGAGCGAGACGGCGACACGGTTCTCGCGCAGTTGCGGGAAGCCGCTGGGCTTGGGGCCGTCGGAGAGGGCCACGAGGGCGGGCGAGCCGGACTTCCCGGCCCGGGCGCCCCGTTCGGCCAGTTCTCTTATCCCGGCGGTACTGCCGTGCGGGTCCACGGTGATCGTGGCGCCCTCGCACGCCTTGCCGTACTTCTCCGCCAGTTCGTCCAGGACCGGCTCGAAGGCGGTGGAGCCGGTCACGGTCAGCTCGCCGCGGGCGCAGCCGATCGGGGGCGGGGTGTCGTCCCGGACCAGGATGATGGAGGCCAGGGTGACGACGCAGACCGTGAGGGCCACGGTGATGAACCGGGCGGCCCGGCCGAACAGCGGGGGCTTCTCGTCCGGGCGGGCCGCCGTGTTCGGCCGCACCTCGCCGTCCCGGATGCCGCCGGTGATCCGGACGGGGCTGCCGACGCGTGAACCGGTGAGCAGGACCAGGAGTTTGAAGTGCTCGCCCCGGTTGAGCGGGACGCGCGGCAGCCGGATCAGGGACCCGCTGCCCCGGAGTCCCTCGGACGGGGTGAAGTGGTCCATGAGGTGGTCGGCGCCCGGGGAGTGGGTGACGGCGATGCCCCGCACCCGGCGTTCGGTGAATTCGACTACCAGCCCGTGGAGTTGCCCGTCCGGTCCGGTGTAGTCGCCGCGGTCGATGGACTGCGAGCCGTCGTTCTCGATGCGGAGCAGGACGAGGGTGGCGTCCGCCATGTCTGGGGTCTCGTCGAACAGGCCGAGCCGTACGTTGGCCCGCGCCTGGCTGACCTCGCTGCCGATCGGGGTGTCCATCTGCACCCGGTAGCCGATGCGTTTGCGGCGGGGGACACGGCGCTCGTACCAGAGCACGCCCACGGAGGCGAGGACGCCCAGCACGGCGGTGAATACGGCCACGATGTTCTCGGCGCTGAACCACTCCACGGCCCGTTCCCCCTCGGCTGCCGGACGTCTGTACGAGTGCGGGTCACCGTATGCAGCGCCGGGGGCGGGCGCGGGTCAGTACCGCCTTCCGTCGCCAGGTGTTCGCCCGCCGTTCGGACAGGGGGCGGGCGGTAGGCGGACGGGCAGCAATTGGTCCAGACCTTGACAGGTCCAGACCAATCGGGATTGGGTGTCGGGATGCCCGGACGGTACGCCGGAGCCTGTCCGGGCGCCTGCCGAAGGAGTGAGCAGCGCTGAACCGCATCAAGAGCCTTCTGACCGCACTGGGCACCGTCGTCGCGACGGCGGTCTTCCTCCCCGCCCCCGCGCACGCCGCCGAATCCCCCGTCCTCGTGCGCGCCGCCGGGTTACCCGCCCCCGCGCACGCCGCCGAATCCCCCGCCCCCGCCGCGTGCGCGCCTCTCTGGAGCTCTTCGACCGCCTACGCGGCCGGCGGCACCGTCGCGCATCACGGCCGCAACTGGACGGCGAAGTGGTGGACGCGGAACGAGAATCCGGGCGCCACCACCGTCTGGTCCGACCGTGGCGCCTGTACGGGAGGGGTGTCCGACTTCGTCATCAGTGAGGCGGAGTTCGACGAGATCTTCCCGGACCGCGCCCCCTTCTACACGTACCAGGGCCTGATCGACGCCCTGCACGCCTACCCGCGCTTCGCGAACACCGGGACCGAGGCGATGCGGAGCCGGGAGGCCGCCGCCTTCCTCACGCACGCCGACTTCGAGTCGGTCGGCCTGCAGTACGTGAAGGAGATCAACGAGGCCAACTACTGGATCAAGTGCGACTACAGCCAGCCGTTCGGCTGCCCGGCCGGGCAGTCCGCGTACTACGGGCGCGGCCCGATCATGTTCAGCTGGAACTTCAACTACAAGGCGGCCGGCGACGCGCTGGGACTCGATCTGCTGAACGACCCGTGGCTGGTCGAGCGGGATCCGTCGGTCGCCTGGCAGACCGCGCTCTGGTACTGGAACACCCAGAACGGTCCCGGGACCATGACCTCGCACGATGCCATGGTCGGCGGTGCGGGCTTCGGCGAGACGATCCGTTCGCTCAACGGGGCTCTGGAGTGCGACGGGGGCAACCCCGCCTCCGTGCGGGCGCGGGTCGCCAGGTACGAGCGGATCACCGGGATCATCGGTACGGACCCCGGTTCGCGTCTGACCTGTTGAGGCCGGACCGGGGGTTCGTGCGGACTGAACAGCCGAACAGTCCGCGTTCCGCATGCTGGACGGGACCGAAGGTATTTGCCTTCGGGCCCGGCGCCGGAAAACGCTTCGATCGGCATGGACTTCCGTGTGTATCACGCCTGTTGGGAGACGGTGTGCGCCAACGGGCTCACGGGGGCGCCCGTTGGGGAGTCCGTGACGGGAAGGATTCCTCATGTTGGTCTAGACCTTGACAGGTTCAGACCAGCAGCGCTTGAGTGTCGGCACCCCCCATGGCGGCGCACCGATGAGCTCGGTGCGCCGCGCCGAAGGAGTGCTCACATGATCAAACGCATCATGGGCCTGCTCGCCGCGCTGGGCGCGGTCGTCGCGATGGTCGTCGTCCTTCCCGCCACCACCGCCTCGGCGGCCGAGTGCGCGTCCCCCTGGAACTCCTCCTCCGTCTACACGGGCGGTGGCGCCGCCTCGTACAACGGGCACAACTGGACCGCCAAGTGGTGGACCCAGAACGAGACCCCGGGCAGCTCCGACGTCTGGGCCGACCAGGGCAGCTGCGGAGGCGGCGGTACGGATCCGGGCGACCCGGGCTCGTCCGACGGCTTCGTCGTCAGCGAGGCGCAGTTCAACCAGATGTTCCCGGGCCGCAACTCCTTCTACACGTACAGCGGTCTGACCGCCGCCCTCAGCGCCTACCCGGGCTTCGCCAACACCGGCAGCGACACGGTGAAGAAGCAGGAGGCCGCGGCCTTTCTCGCCAACGTCAGCCACGAGACGGGCGGCCTGGTGTACGTGGTCGAGCAGAACACGGCCAACTACCCCCACTACTGCGACACGAGCCAGTCCTACGGCTGTCCGGCCGGCACGGCCGCGTACTACGGCCGTGGACCGATCCAGCTCAGCTGGAACTTCAACTACAAGGCGGCCGGTGACGCGCTCGGCATCGACCTGCTGGGCAACCCCTACCTGGTCGAGCAGAACGCCTCCGTGGCCTGGAAGACCGGCCTCTGGTACTGGAACACCCAGAACGGACCCGGCACCATGACGGCCCACAACGCCATGGTGAACGGCGCCGGATTCGGCGAGACGATCCGTTCCATCAACGGCTCCCTGGAGTGCAACGGCGGCAACCCCGCCCAGGTCCAGAGCCGGATCGACAAGTACCAGGCCTTCGTGCAGATTCTCGGCACCACGGCCGGATCGAACCTCAGCTGCTGACCGGCTGAACGCCCTCGGAGAACGGGGGGTGCGCACGGCCTCCGGGGCCGTACGCACCCCCCCGTTCCCGCTATCCGCGGTCCGCCGCGCGGTCCAGCGCCCGGAACGCAAGCCACAGGTCGTAGCGGGCGCTGGGCGTCCGCAGGAGCGAGCGCTGGAGCACGGTCTCCAGCCGGGTCAGCCGTTTGCGCGCCCCGGGCACGGAGATGCCGAGCGCCGCCGCGGCCGGGCCGAGCTGGGCCTCGTGCGCCAGCCAGGTGCGGAGCGTGGTGTACGGATCCGCGGGGCCGCCGGCCGCCCCCGGGTCACCGAGCGGCCGCAGCTGCTGCGTCGCCCAGGAACGGACCGCCGGCAGGCACAGGACCTCGTCCAGCGAGGCCACGGACTCCGGCACGGTTCCTCCGGGCTGCCGAGGTGCGGTTGCTTCCCCCTGCCGGGGCACGGTTTCTCTGCCCTGCCGGGGTGCGGGCCTCGGCAGGGCGGGCGTGGCCCGGATGCGCAGGGCGAGGTCGAGGGCGGACTGGTCGGCGACCTTGTCCAGGTCCAGATCCAGCAGTTCGCCGATCAGCCGCAGCCGCGCGGCCAGGGTGTTGCGGTGGATCTTCAGGTGGTCGGTCGCGTGCGACGAGAACGCGAGCCAGGAGGCGAGCGTCGCCGCCAGTTCCTGACTGCCCGGGTCCTGGCCGCGTCGCGGCAGATGGGCGAGCAGCGGAGCCAGCAGCGCGTCCGCCCACCGGGCGCCTTCGGCACCGGCGACCAGGGCGAGTTCGGGAGCGGAGCCGAAGCGGGCGTGCCGGTCCGGAAGCCCGCGGGCGACGGCGAGTGCGTGGAACGCCTGGCGGTACGCGGTCGCCGTGTCGGCCAGCGGCACGTCCTCGCTGACGCCGACGACGCAGTCGTCCACCACCGAGGCGACCTGCGGGCCGAGCCGCCCGTCCGCCTGTCCTGCTTGCGCGGGCACGATGAGGATCAGGTGGCTCGCGTACACGGGGCACCGCACGATCCAGGACCGCCCGCCGGAGAGGTCCGCGCAGATGCGGGCCACCTCGTCCCGGTCGCGGCCCCGGCACTCGACGACACAGACCCGGACCGGGTCCGGCAGGGTGGGCTTCAGGGCGCCCGCGACCTGGTGCGCGATCGACAGCTGACCGGTCATCAGCAGATGCAGCACCGCTTCCCGGCCGCGGGACTCCGCCAGGTCGACGCGACGGCGTTTGCGCTCGACGGCCTCGGCCGCCCAGCACATGGCCAGCGGCAGGGCCGCGTCGGCGAGGAGCGTGGGCAGTCCTTCGGGCAGCGGGCGCCTGCCGACCACGGCGAGCACGGGCGCGGGGACGTCGGACGGCGCGTCCAGCGTGAACAGCATCGCGGTGTGCGCCCCCTTGTCGAGGGAGAAGGAGCGGGCTCCGAGTGCGGTCAGCTCCTTGGCGGACTCGGTCGCGAGGGCGGCCGATCCGGCGCTCGCCGGATCGGGGACCCGGGCCACACCGTGCAGGACGGTCCCGTCGCCGCCGAGCAGCCCGGCCCAGCCGTCGGCCCGCCCCGACAGCCAGCGCAGCAGCTCCTGCGAGCCGCCCGACCGGGCCAGGCCGTGCATGCGTATGACGTCGTCCGCCCGCCTCGGCGCGTGCACGTTCGCCTCGCCCCCGTCCCCTGGTCCCGCCAAAAACCGGAGTGCAGCGTACCGGTTCGGCTGTGCGAACTGATACCTCTGCTCGACCACACCGTGCGAACTGTTTCTTCCCCTCGCCTGCCCCGCGTCCTAGAGTCCGAACGCGGTTGCGGGCCTTTCGGGGGAGAGGCACGGGGGAACGACGGCAGCGGCTCACGGGGGTGGCCGCTGTCGTCGGCCGCAACCGCCTCGGCGCCCCGTTGTCAGTGGTGACCCTTAGCGTCGGAGACCGGAGACGGTCGGCGCACGAGGAGAGGTCACCATCATGGAGTTCCGGATCGAACGCGGCGAGTTCGCGGACGCGGTGGCCTGGGCGGCCCGGGTGCTGCCGACGAGGTCACCCGTTCCCGTGCTGGGCGGTCTGCTGCTGGAGGCGGCGGACGGCACGCTCTGCATCTCCGGCCTCGACTACGAGGCGTCCGCCCGCATCGAGGTGCCGGCCGAGACCGTGCGGCCCGGCAAGGTCCTGGTGATGGGCCGTCGGCTGCTCGACGTGTGCCGGGTGCTGCCCGAAGGGGCCGTGGAGTGCGCGGTCGAGGGATCCCGGTTCACGGTGACGGGCAGCGGTGCCGGGTTCGGTCTGTCGGTGCTGCCGCTCGACGACTATCCGGCCCTGCCGCCGCTGCCCGGGGTGCTCGGGGCGGTGGACGGACAGGAGTTCGCGGATGCCGTGGCCGATGTGTCGGTGGCGGCGGGCCGGGACGACACCCTGCCGACGCTCACCGGGATCCGGCTGGGGCTCGACGGGGACCGGATGACCCTGGCGGCCACCGACCGGTACCGCTTCGCGGTCCGCAGGCTGGCGTGGAAGCCCACGGCGGCGGACGTCTCGGCCGATGTCGTCGTCTCGGCCCGCAGGCTCTCCGAGATCGCCCGCTCCTTCGGCCGGGCGGGCATGGTCAGCCTGGCGCTGGACAGCGGTTCGGCCGGCTTCGAGCTGGGCGGGATGCGGACGACGGTCCGGCTCCTGGACGGCCGGCTGCCGCGCCACGACAAGCTGTTCACGCTGGCGGACCCGGTCACGGCGGTGACCGAGCGCGAGCCCCTGGTGGAGGCCGTGAAGCGGGTCTCGGTGGTGGCGGACGGGGACAGCCCGCTCCAGTTCGCCTTCGCCGGTGATTCGGTGCTTCTCCAGGCCGGTTACGAGGACGATGTGGCCTCCCAGCGGCTGCCCGCCGAACTGGCGGGAGCGCACGAGCTGACGGTCGCGTTCAACCCCTCGTACCTGATGGACGCGCTGTCCACGTTCGACACCCCGGTCGTCCGGTTCCAGCTGATGGGCCCCGGACAGCGCGCCATGGTCACCGGGCACGCGGACCGGGAGGCGGCGGCGGGCCCGGAGGAGCCGGCCCACCAGCACCTGCTCATGTCGGTCAAGCCGCTGATGTAGGGCGCTTTCCGCCTGCCTGCCTGCCCGCCCGCCCGGACGACCACGACTGCGGGCCGGGGCCCACGGCCTACCCGGAGACGGGCCGATGACACGACTGCGGGGCCGGAGTGAGGACTCCGGCCCCGCAGCCATCCAGCGTGCCTGTCGCGTTACTTGGTGAAGTAGAAGTACTTCCAGGCGCCGTGGGTCGTCGAGTTCACGTTGTCGCCCGACGCGTCGTTCACGTACGAGGCGCGGACACGCATCCGGTAACCCGTCTCGTGCTCGCCTTCCAGCGTCACGATCGAGCCTGCGGGGCCGAGCCCGAAGTACTGCGAGCCCGCGTCGTACCACTTGCCCGCGTAGTAGAGCTCAAGGGAGAGCAGGTGGCTGCGGCCCTTGTAGTACGTCATCTTCGTCGTGAAGACCGGGTTGGTCGTCTTGTGGAAGTACGCGTACGTGGTGGAGCCGATCTTGACGTTCTTGTACTGCTTGGAGATGGACGTCGAGACCGACACCTTGGCGTACGCCGTGGACGTGACCGTCCTGGGCGCGTAGCGGCCGTCACCCTTGAAGACCGCGGTGACGGTGGTGTCCCGCGTCATGTCGACCGTGGTGGACAGATTGCCCTTGGAGTCGACCGTGCCGGTCTTCACCAGCTTCTTGGGCTTGTCCGCGCCGAACGGATCCACCCACAGTTCGACGGCGCGGTTCTTGTACGTCGTGCCGAGGTGCGCGGTGAACGACACGTCGGTGCCGTACGCGTACAGCCCCTTGTTGCGGTTCAGGGTCAGCGAGGTGGCCGCGCGGGAGACGGTGACCTTGCCGCTGCCCGATCCGGGGGAGTGGGCGGCGTCACCCGCGTACGACACCTTGTACGTGACCGTGCTGCCCGCGGGCGGCGTGTCGACGAAGTGGAACGCGCCGTCCGGCTTCAGCTCCACGGGAGGCAGGACCTTGCCCGTGGGCGACTCGAGGTCGATCCGCGTCACGGTGGCCGTGGCGCCCGCGGCGAACGGGACGTTGGACACCGCCTTGCCGGTGACCATGACCTTCTTGCCGCGCGTCGCCTTCGGCGGGGCGCTGACCGTGACGGTGGTGACGGACCGGTTGGGGTCGGTGAGCACCCGCAGTGAGTGGACACCGCGGCTGTTCACGGTGACGGCGAACAGCCTGCTGGTGTCCGGCGCCCAGGCCAGGCCGGCCGGGTCCAGGGTGTCCGAGCCGCTGTTGTCCCCGGTGTTGGGGAACTCGTACGTCCGCACGGGCGTGGTGGTGGTGGCACCCTGCTTGTACACGTAGACGTCGGGGTCGTACCAGCCGAAGATGCCGGCGGCGACCGTCCCGTCCGGTGCGATGTCGACGGCGTTGGGGTACGCGTTGGACGTGTACGCGTCGGCGGGCGTGAGGTCCGAGGTCCGGTACGCCTGGTGCTTGTACGGGGCGCCGCTGGCCACGACGACCTGCGTGCCGTCCGGGGTGAGCGCGAGGTCGCCCAGGTTGCTGCCGTCGGTGCGGGTGGAAGCGGTGCGGGTGGCCGTGCCCGAGGCCACGTCGTACGTCGCCAGTTCCACCGGGCTCCGGCCCTCGATACCGGCCGCCAGCACGCCGGGTGCGCCCGGAGTGGAGGCCAGGGTAGGCGCCGCGTACCAGGTGCCGTCCGTCTCCTGGCCCAGGTTCACGACCGGCTCGGCGCCGGTCAGGTCGAGCGAACCGATCTGGCCCGCGCCGGCCGAGCCGTAACCGAACCAGAGCTTGCCGCCCGCGAGCGCCGGGTACTTCGGGCCCGTGCCGCTGCCGGTGTCGTAGCGGGCGGACTCCGTGAGCGCCGCGGTGTCGATCGTGACGATGGCGTCGGCGCCCGGTACCGCGGCGTAGAGCGTGCCGGAGTCGGCGGACAGGTCGAGCCCGGTCACTCCGGGAAGCGACGGGACCGTTGCGAGAACCGCACCGTCGTAGTCGGCGACGATGACCTGACCGCCGGTCGGGTCGCTGATGAAGACGCGCTTGTGCACGCCGTCGGTGACGATGTCGCCGACGGACGTGGCAGGAAGAACCTTGCTGGAGTCGGCGGCGGCAGGATTGGCCGCACCGCCGACCAGCACTACTGAACTGAAGAGGACCGCGAGCGAGGTCGCGGTGGAGATTCTTCGCGTACGCATGATGATGACGTCTACCCCCACGGTAAAGGTGGGCCGTGTGGCACCCGGCTACGAGAACGGGGTCCGGCCCGGAGTCGCAGGGTATGACATGAGCTTTACATCGTGTGCACGTATTCCACGCCGGTGTCCTGTTCCGGCGCCGCCGGACCTGCGGTGACGTGCGAGTGGCGGCCGGGTGACGTGCCTGCCCCGGCCCGCGGGCCTGCCCGCAGCCGTCGGTCGCGTGGCGCGCGGTCCGGTCCGGATCAGCCCGACTTCGTGTACGTGAGCTTCTCGCCGGAGTCGGTGTTCACCCGGCTCAGGCTGCCGTCCGGGAGCAGGGTGAGGGTGGTGGAGCTGCCCGGGGTGCAGGACGTCATCGGTTCGCCCTCCGTCACCGCGGACGGGCCGACGCTGACCGGCTCGCCTTCGGACGGCTCGGTCGCCAGGTCCGCCTCGAAGACGCAGCGGTAGGTGCCGCCGCTGTCCAGTGGTCCCTCCGCCGTGAGGGTCAGGACGGCCTCGCCCACCTGGCCCTGGCGGATGACCAGTTCGCGGGTGGAGTGGCCGGCGGCGTTGTCGATGCTGCCGGACCAGGTGCCCAGATACGCCTCCGGGACGGCTCCCTCGTCGTCGCCGTTCTGCGCGTCGTCGCTGGGGGAAGGGTCCTGGGGGCCGTCGGAGGAGGGCGAGTCGGAGGGCGAGTGCGAGGGGCTGTCCGACGGGGAGGGGTCGGCAGGGCCCGCGGTGGGGGAGCCGCGGTCGCTCATGAGCGCGTAGACGGATCCGCCGGCCCCGATGGCGACGAGCACCGCTATCGCGACGAGGGCGACCGTCGAGCCGGCGCTCCGGCGTGCGGGCCCGGGTACGGACGGCTGGACTCCGGACGGGTGGGGCGGGCCGTACGGGGGCGTGGGACCGAACCCCGGCTGCTGCGGATAGCCGTACGAGTAGCCCTGGTTGGGGGCCTGCTGCTGCGGATAGCCGTAGCCCTGACCGGGTGTCTGCGGAGCCGGATAGCCGTAGCCCTGGCCGGGCGTCTGCGGAGCCGCATTGCCGTAGCCCTGGTCGGTGGGGGGCTGCTGGGGCGGATGGCCGTAGGCGGGGGCGGGTGTCGAGGCCGGTGGCGGCTGGGTCGGCACAGTGGCGGGCGTGGTGGCGGGCGTGGGGGTTCCGACCGCGGTGGGAAGCCACGGGGCGCTGCCGGGCGCGGGAGGCTGCGGCGCGCTTCCGGGACGGGCGGCGTCGAGGCCCGCGCCGTCCGGGGCCGCGCCCTGCGGGGGCGTGTCGTCCGGGGCCGCGCCGTGCGGGCTCCCGCTGCCCGGAATCGCGGTGTCCGGGCTCGCGTCGTTGCGGGCGGTGTCCTGCGGGAGGGTGCGGGTGGGTGCGGTGCCGGCGGGGTCCGCATCGTCCGGGACCGCGTCGGCCGGGTCCTCCGAGTCCAGCAGCCCCACCGCGTGGCGGCCGAGTTGGGCGATGAGCGCGCCCGGCAGCCAGGGTTCCGCGCCGGCGCTCTCGTCCAGTCGCGCCAGGATCTCGTCCGTGGACGGACGGGCCCCGGGGTCCTTGCGGAGGCATTCCTGGATGAGCCCCACGAGGTCGGCCGGCACCCCGGTCAGGTCCGGCTCCCCCTGCGCGATCCGGAACAGCAGCGCGTGCACCCCGCTGGCCGCCGCGCCGAACGGAAGCCGCCCGGTCGACGCGTACGCCAGCACCGACCCCAGGCAGAACACGTCGCACGCCATGGTCACGCGCTCGCCGCGCACCTGCTCGGGCGACATGAAGCCCGGCGAGCCGACCAGGGCGCCGGTGCGGGTGAGGCCGCCGTCGGTGACGGTGTCGAGGGCGCGGGCTATACCGAAGTCGATGACGCGCGGGCCGTCGATCGTCAGCAGGATGTTGGACGGCTTGAGGTCGCGGTGGATGAGGCCCGCGGTGTGGATGGCGCGCAGAGCATGGGCGAGACCGGCGCCCAGGATGTGGACGGAGCGTTCGGGCAGGGGGCCGTACGCCCCGGGGGCCGGGCCCGCCGAGGTGCTCGCGCGGCCCGAGACGGTGGCCTGGAGGGAGGGTCCGGCGACGTAGCCGGTGGCGACCCACGGCACGGCGGCCTCGGTGTCGGCGTCCAGTACGGGTGCGGTCCAGGTGGAGCCGACCCGGCGGGCGGCCTGCACCTCCTTGCGGAACCGGTCGCGGAACTCCTGCTGTTCGGCGAGTTCCTCGCGGACCAGTTTGATCGCGACCACGCGTCCGCGGTCCGAGCGGGCCAGGTACACCTGGCCCATGCCGCCCGCGCCGAGCCGGCCCAGCAGGCGGTAGGCGCCGATGCGTTGCGGATCGGTGGCCCCGAGCTTCTCCATGGTGTGCAGTCCTCCCCCGTACGGCGACACGCCGGACGGGGTCGAGAATAGCGGCGCGGTCGTGCGGTGACGGGGCTGCGGTGCCGGGCTCCGCGACCGGCCGCGCAAAGGTAGTGCTGCCGGGGCCGCGACCGGGCCGCGCAGAGGTTGCGCTGCCGGGGCCCGCGACCGGGCCGGGACGGGGCGGAGGCCGGGCCGGGCGGGTGCCGCGTCCTCAACCTCCCGCAGGGCCAATGGAGTCGGATGCGCCTGGGGCCTCGGGGCCGGTCAGCGTGTGCATGGCCCGGGTCAGGCGCTCCAGGACCCGTACCGTCTCCGTGAAGCCCTCGTCCCCCAGCTCCCGCGCCAGGCGCGCCGCGAACTCCGCGTGGCCCGGGTTGATCCGGGACATCGCGGTACGCCCCTCCGGGGTCGGCCGGAGCAGCTTCGCGCGGCGGTGGGCCGGGTTGGGCAGGTACTCCGCGAGGCCCTTGGCCACCAGCAGATCGGCGATGCGCTGCACGGCCTGCCGGGTGATGCCCATCGAGCGGGCGATCCCGGAGACCGGCAACGGCTCGTCGATCACCGCGCCCAGCACCTGCCACCACGCGGCGGTCAGCCCGGCCGGGGCGGCCAGCTTCTCCGCCAGGGAGAGGAAACGGCCGTTGAGGTGGAAGATCCCGAGGGCGGTCCGGCTCAGCCGGTCCTGGTCCGCGTGACTCATCCCTGCAGCACCTCGTACGCGCTCGGGTCCGAGTCGTGGAACAGCCGGTACCAGGCGTCGAGCTTCTTCTCGTCGTACACCCCGAGGCGGGCGAAGACCTCACGGGCGAAGGCGACCGGTTCGGTCGGTCCGGCGGTGATCAGGTCGCCGTCGGTGACGGCGTCGGCGTCGACGTAGTGCGCGCCGCCCGCGTAGCCGGTGGCCGCCAGATAGAAGGAGACGGCGCTCGTGTGCGCGCGTGCGTCGAGCAGGCCCTCGCGGGCCAGGCCCGCCGTCGCCCCGCAGATCGCGGCGACCGGCACGCCCGCGTCCAGGAAGGTGCGCGCGGTGCGGGCGAAGGGGGCGAGCGCGTCGCCGGCGTCCCACAGCGCCGCTCCGGGCAGGATCAGCAGCGCGCTGTCCTCGGGACTCAGCTCCGCGAGCGCGAGATCGGGCCGGACGCTCAGCCCGCCCATGCTGGTGACGGGAGCGGTGGTGGGGCCGACCGTCCGGACGGTGAAGCCGTTCTGGGCGAGGTGGGCGGTCGTGTGCCCGGTCTCCCAGTCGGCGTAGGTGTCGTACACGGCCAGGTGCGCGGTCTTCGTCCTGTGGGTCATGGCGGCCTCCTCGGCGGAAGAACGTTGATGACAACATGCTGTCACTTCGACAACATGCTGTCAATGATGCGGCGGGTCCGCGGCGGCCCGCCACGGCAGGACGGGCCCGGCACGGCAGGACGGCGGTCCGCGGCGCCCCGGCACAGCAGGACGGCGGGTCCTCGGCGACCCGACACCCTGCCGAACCAGGCGGCCCACGCCATACAAGGTGGCCATACCGGACGCGTCCCGCCGCCGCCTACGCTCGTCGCATGACCCCTCATCCCCCTGTCGACTCCGCCGCCGGCGCGGCCGTCAAGGCCGCCGACCGCGCGCACGTGTTCCACTCCTGGTCCGCCCAGGGCCTGATCGACCCGCTCGCCGTCGCCGGCGCCGAGGGGTCGTACTTCTGGGACTACGACGGCAACCGCTACCTGGACTTCACCAGCGGCCTCGTCTTCACCAACATCGGGTACCAGCACCCCACCGTCGTCGCCGCGATCCAGGAGCAGGCGGGGAAGATGACGACCTTCGCGCCCGCCTTCGCGGTCGAGGCGCGCTCCGAGGCCGCACGCCTCATCGCCGAGCGCACCCCCGGTGACCTGGACAAGATCTTCTTCACCAACGGCGGCGCCGAGGCCGTGGAGAACGCCGTCCGGATGGCCCGGCTGCACACCGGCCGTACGAAGGTGCTGTCCGCCTACCGCTCGTACCACGGCGCCACCTCCACCGCGATCAACCTGACCGGCGACCCGCGCCGCTGGGCGTCCGACAACGGCTCCGCGGGCGTCGTACGGTTCTGGGCGCCGTTCCTCTACCGCTCGCCGTTCTACGCGCAGACCGAGGAGGAGGAGTGCGCCCGCGCGCTCCAGCACCTGGAGGACACCCTCGCCTACGAGGGCCCGTCGACCATCGCCGCGATCATCCTGGAGACCATCCCGGGCACGGCCGGGATCATGACGCCGCCGCCCGGCTACCTCGCCGGCGTCCGCGAGATCTGCGACCGGTACGGCATCGTCTTCGTCCTCGACGAGGTCATGGCCGGCTTCGGACGCACCGGCAAATGGTTCGCCGCCGACCACTTCGACGTCACGCCCGACCTGATGACCTTCGCCAAGGGCGTCAACTCCGGGTACGTGCCGCTCGGCGGCGTCGCCATCTCCGCCGAGATCGCCGCCACCTTCGAGACCCGCCCCTACCCCGGCGGCCTCACGTACTCCGGCCACCCGCTGGCCTGCGCCGCAGCCGTCGCCACCATCCAGGTGATGGAGGACGAGAAGGTCGTCGAGAACGCCGCCCACATCGGCGAGAACGTCCTCGGCCCCGGTCTGCGCGAGCTGGCCGAGAACCACCCCTCGGTCGGCGAGGTCCGCGGCCTCGGCGCGTTCTGGGCGTTGGAGCTGGTCCGCAACAAGGAGACCCGCGAGCCGCTGGTCCCGTACAACGCGACGGGCGAGGCCAACGCGCCGATGGCGGCCTTCGGCGCGGCGGCGAAGAAGAACGGCCTGTGGCCCTTCATCAACATGAACCGCACCCACGCCGTTCCTGCCTGCAACGTCACCGAGGCCGAGGCCAAGGAGGGCCTGGTCGCTCTCGACGCGGCGCTGTCCGTGGCCGACGAGCACACCGCGTAACGCTGCCGCGCCCCTCCCCGCCCCCCTCGTTTAAGGTGACCCGAGGCCGAAACAGGGGAGGGGCGCCATGCGCGCGAGCGGAGCGGTCACCCGCAGTACGCTGCGGCAGCAGATCGCGGACGCGCTGCGTGACGAGGTGCTCGCCGGGCGTTTGCAGCCGGGACGGGAGTTCACCGTCAAGCAGATCGCCGAGCAGTACGGCGTCTCCGCGACGCCCGTCCGCGAGGCGCTCTTCGACCTCTCCGCGCAGGGTCTGCTCGAATCCGACCAGCACCGGGGGTTCCGGGTCCACGAGTTCACCGTCGCGGACTACCGCGCGATGGTGGAGGCCCGCACCCTGGTCATGGACGCGGTCATCCGGGACGTCTTCACGGGGGCGCTCCCCTCGCCGGCGAAGCAGACCGCCTACCGGGACGCGCTCGTCTCCGTACGCCGCCGGGCCGAGGAGGCCTCCCGCGCGGCGCGCGGCGGCGACCTGGACATCCTCATCGGCTACGACCTGCGCTTCTGGCGCGAGCTGGGCGCGCTCGTCGGCAACAGCTACATCACCGACTTCCTCCACCGGCTGCGGGTCCAGGCCTGGGTGTTCGCCGTGCCGTACCTGCGCGGCGACGCCGATGTGCGGGACTGGCTCTGGAACGGGCACCCCGAACTCGTCGCCGCGATCACCCAGCGCGACCGCGAGGCGCTGCGCAGGGCCGTCGAGGACTACAACGAACACGCCCTGAGCTGGGCGGACCGGCTGGCGGCAGGAGATCCGGCCGATCCGGGACCCGCACCGCTGCCGGACGGGCCGGACGGGCCCGCGGCCGGGGGACCTCCGCGAAGTTGACCGGTCCGGCGGGACGGGCGAGGCGGACAGGGCGGAGCGGGGCGGGGCCGAACAGGTCGTGAGGGACCACTGTCCGCGACGTCCCGACCGCATTACGCTGTCCCGACCATCGCACCACCGCACAGACAACCCGCGCGCACACCCGCATGCATACCCGCACCGATACCCGCACGCATACGCGCACCCGCACGCATACGTGCATGCATCCCCGCACCCACACGTGCATGCATCCCTGCACGCATCCCCGCATGAGAGCGAGACTTCGTGGCCTGTGACCTGTGGCTGGTCCCCCTCGTCGATGTGCTGTGCCACAGCCCCGACAACCCCTTCGCAGAAGAGATAGCCGTCTACGACAGAGCGCTCGGTGAGGCAGGGCTGCCGCCCGTGCCCGTCTACGCGTACATGCCCGGACTGACCGGTGACGTGGCCCCGGTCGCGGGCTTCGACTACGACGCGCTGCACTTCCTGCGCCGCGCGTACCTCCTCCAGCTCAGCGGTCTCGCCGTCACCCCCGTCGACGAACTGGGCGGGGACTACGAGCAGTTGCTGGAGATGTTCGAGCCGACCGCTCAGCAGTCGCACCTGGTGTGGCACTACGACCACGCGGGCGCCTACGTCCCCGTGGACTTCGCCGTGCCGCTGTCCACCGACGCACTGCTGGAGGGCGGCGGTCCGCTCGGCTCGGCGCACGGGCTGCTGCGGGAGCTGCAGTTCGTCGCCCCGTCCATCGGCATCGATCCGGCCAACCCGCCGCCCGCCCCGCTGCCGCCCGCCGCGCCCACCGCGCTGGAGGAACCGGCGCTGCCGATCCCGTACGACGACAACCCCTTCGCCCGGGAACGCCACGTCTGGCTCGGCCTGCACGCGGCGGTCACCCGCAGCCTCGCCCAGGGCTCGATGATCATTTTCAGCTGAGGGCCCGGGGCCGCCCTGTACGGAATCCGCCGCTCCCCGCGGTGCTCACCGGTGACCGGTCACCGCGGGGACTCCGGCGGCCGCTGCCGCGGCATGTTCGGGCGGCCCATCGACTGCAGCGGAAACCTTCCCGGCTGCGCCCCCGGCTCCGTGCGTCCGCCGCCCGCTCCGCCGGAGACCAGCGTCTGCATGCCCATCGGCGCGGGACCTGCCCGGAACTCGACCATCCAGTCCGCGGTCTCCGACCGTACGAGCTCCGTGATGTCCTCCGAGAAGCGCCGCAGCACCCCCAGACACCGCTCGGCCGCCTCGCTCGCCGTCCCCTCGGCCGGGCCGAGCACCTCGCGCACGCACTCCGACGCCCAGTCGAACTGGAGCACCTGGAGCCGTCGCTGCACGGCCTGTGCCGTGGCGAGATTCCTTATCCAGCCCGAGGTCAGCCCGAAATACCGGTCGCACGCCATGCACGCGGCGCCCAGCAGCAGCGACAGGTACCCCCAGCCGGCCGCGCCGTGCAGCGCGCCCGTCAGGTCGAGCAGCGGCAGCGCGGCACCCGCCACCGCCCCGGCCGCGGTCCCCAGCCGCAGCGCCCTGGCGCCGCGCCGCTTCCACACCCGGTCGCCCAGATACCAGCCGGCGGTGCGCAGCGCATCGGCCTCGACCCATCGGTACAGCTCGTCCAGCCGCTGGGCGGGTTCGCCCCAGTCGCCGAGCGGGAACGGCGTCCCGGCCAGGTCCCTGCCCTGCGCCTCGCGGCTCCGAGCGCCGGAGCCCGCACCGGAGGAAGTGGCCGGACCGGGCACACCGGATTCGTTGCGGGGCGGCCCTTCGGGCTGCATCTCCGGCTGACTCACCGGGGTACTCCTCTGCATGCTGCATGGCGGCGCGTGTTCTCGACCGCGTACTCGACGATGGGCGGATCTCTGTTCTCTGTGCACTCGCTGCTCACCGGCCCCGGTGCGACCCGCAGTCCCTCGTGCGTAACCTTGCGTGACGGGAGATGCGCATGCGCGTACCGGGACGCCACCCCTTCCTACCGCCGAATGGTGGGCCGTGGGGTCGAAATCGAGGTATTCCCGGGTGCACAGGGCCTCTGGTCAGGTATAGGAGTCGTGCCACCGCTCACCCGAACTCACTCGAAAGAGTTGCTCGCCAGCGGGTGGGGCGCGCTGCCCGGGGACCACGTAGGCTCGGCTTACCGAAACATTTGTCGTCGAAATGCCTGGAGTGACCGTGATTCCCGGTGGTGGTCAGCCCAACATGCAGCAGTTGCTGCAGCAGGCCCAGAAGATGCAGCAGGACCTTGCCGAGGCGCAGGAGGAACTGGCCAGGACCGAGGTCGACGGTCAGGCCGGCGGCGGCCTGGTGAAGGCGACGGTCACCGGCTCCGGCGAGCTGCGCGGCCTGGTGATCGACCCGAAGGCGGTGGACCCGGAGGACACCGAGACGCTCGCGGACCTCGTCGTGGCGGCGGTCCAGGCGGCGAACGAGAACGCCCAGCAGCTCCAGCAGCAGAAGCTGGGCCCGCTGGCCCAGGGCCTGGGCGGCATGCCCGGCCTTCCCTTCTGAGCACGGACATATCCAAGCCGGTGCGTACCCCCTACGGTACGTACCACGACCCAGCAGCCGACCCGGCCCGAAAGGCGATCCGTTGTACGAAGGCGTGGTTCAGGACCTCATCGACGAGTTGGGCAGGCTGCCCGGCGTCGGTCCCAAGAGCGCGCAGCGGATCGCCTTCCACATCCTCCAGGCCGAGCCCACGGATGTGCGCCGTCTCGCCCACGCGCTGCTGGAAGTCAAGGACAAGGTCCGCTTCTGCGCGGTCTGCGGCAACGTGGCCCAGCAGGAGGAGTGCGGGATCTGCCGCGACCCGCGCCGCGACCGGACGGTCATCTGCGTGGTCGAGGAGCCGAAGGACGTCGTGGCGATCGAGCGGACCCGGGAGTTCCGGGGCCGCTACCACGTCCTGGGCGGGGCGATCAGCCCCATCGAGGGCGTCGGGCCGGACGATCTGCGCATCCGCGAGCTGCTGGCCCGTCTCGCCGACGGCTCCATCACCGAACTGATCCTGGCGACCGACCCCAACCTGGAGGGCGAGGCCACCGCGACGTACCTGGCGCGGATGGTCAAGCCGATGGGTCTGCGCGTCACCCGGCTGGCCAGTGGCCTTCCGGTGGGCGGCGACCTGGAGTACGCGGACGAGGTCACCCTCGGCCGCGCCTTCGAGGGGAGGCGCCTGCTCGATGTCTGATCGCCTTCCGGCCGTCGGCCGGCGGTCTCACGGCGGCTTTACGTTCAGCGCCGCTATCTTCTACTCACCGTCTGCGACCGTGCCCACGGGAGGTCTCCTCGATGTCTGACGCCACGCTGAACACTGTCACCCAGGACCCTGACGACTTCGCCGTCCAGATCGCCGACCAGATCAAGACGTTCATCGTCGCGGTCACCGAGGTGTCGATGGTCGAGGAGCCCGAGGAAGCCGTCCCGGTCCTGCTCCTCCAGGTCTCCCAGCTCCTGCTGGCCGGTGGCCGGCTGGGCGCGTACGAGGACATCCTTCCCGACGAGCGCTACGAGCCGGACCTGGGCGCCGAGCCGGACGCGGACGGGCTGCGCGAGCGGTTCGCGGCCCTGCTGGAGCCGATCGACGTCTACTCCGAGGTCTTCGACCCGTACGAGCCCCGCAAGGCCCCGGTCGCCGCCCGTATCTCCGACGACCTCGCCGACCTCGTCACGGACCTGCGCCACGGCCTGGCCCACTACGAGGAGGGCCGCACCACTGAGGCCCTGTGGTGGTGGCAGTTCTCCTACTTCTCCAACTGGGGCTCCACGGCGTCCGCCGCCCTGCGCGCGCTCCAGTCCCTGATCGCCCACATCCGGCTGAACCAGCCCCTCCAGGAGCTCGACGGCCTGGACACCGACCAGGACGCCGGTGACGACGACCTGGCCGAGGAGGCGGGCCGCGTCATGGTCGAGGAGATCGCGGGCCCGCTGGGGCTGCGTCCGGTCAAGTAGCGGCTCTTCCGGCGCCCAGCGCTTCGTAAAGCCGGTCCGCGTCGACGAAGGGCGCTGTCGGCGTGGGCCGGGACTGCCACATCAGGGGCCAGGTGTGCCCGTTCAGGGCCGGTACGCCCACGAAGCCGACCTGGAACCGGGTCCCGTACCGCTCGACGTCGAGCGGCCAGGCGCGGTCGCCTGCGGTTCGTGGCGGCAGCAGGAAGTACATCCACCGCGGCCCGGTCCCCTGCCACACGACCGGCCCGGCATCGTCACCCGTGAGCCGCCCCAGCCGTGCCGCGACCTCCTCGCCGCGGATGCCCTGGACACGCAGGGCATCGAAGTGCACCCCGCTCATGCGGAGTTGGTGCCCGGAGGCGGGTACCCAGTCGGGGCGGTGAATTGCTTGCGTCATGGCTACACAGTGGCCGCCGGTTGGCTACGCTCGGTAGTGACCGGGGTGATACACGGAGAGGTGTATCCGTTGGAGGTGGCTGCTGTGTCGGTTCAGGACCCGTCCCCCGCGGCCTGGCGCTACTGCGGTGACCAGCTGAAACGCTGGCGCACCCGGGCGGGCGTCAGCCGGGAGGAGCTGGGCGCGGCGGCGAAGTACGCCCCGGACACCGTCAAGTCCATGGAGCAGGGTGTGCGGATGCCGACGCCGCAACTGCTCGACGCGGCGGATGAGTTGTTCCGGGCGGAGGGGCTGCTGAGCGCGGCGAAGCAGTATGTGCGGCGGGAGCGGTTTCCGGCGCGGGCGCAGGACTTCATGGCGCGGGAGAGCGAGGCCCGCACTCACTGGTCATACGAAACGGTTCTCGTGCCCGGGCTGCTGCAGACGGAGACTTACGCCCGCAGGCTGATCGGCAACCATTCGCCGCTGCTCGATGAAGAGACCGTCGAGGCGCGCGTGTCCGCCAGGATGGAGCGTCAGCAGATCCTGTACAGGAAGCCACTCGTTGCCCTGAGCTTTGTCGTGTACGAGGCCGTACTGCGCGGCCCCCACATCGACAAGGGGCAGCTCCTGCAGCTGGTGAAGCTTGGGCGGCTGCGCAATGTCTCTGTGCAGGTGCTGCCCTTTGAGCGCGCCGTTCCCGCTGCACTTCTCGGACCAGTGGTGTTGTTGGAGTCCCGGGACCATGAGCGACTCGCCTTTGACGAGGGACAGTTCGACAGCCGGTTGAGCTCCGACCCGGACATGGTCAGTGTCACGAGTGAGCGACTTAGCATGATCCGCATGGAGGCTCTTGGGGTGCGGGAGTCGGCCGACTTCATCGAGCGGATGGCGGACGGGCTATGAGCGACACATTGCATTGGTTCAAGTCGAGTTACAGCAACTCCGAGGGCGGTAACTGCGTGCAGGTCGCCCGCTGCCCCACCGCGATGCACGTACGTGACTCGAAGCTGTCCTCCCGCAGCCCTGAACTGGCCTTCCCCGCAGAGCCTTGGGCGGACTTCCTCACGTACGCCATGGGTTCCGCCGACCACTGATTTCCGCAGGTCCGCCCGAGGCTCAAGCCCCGAGCCGCGAGCCTCGGAGTCCGAGCCTCTTTCTGTAGGAATGGGTGGTGAGGTTGAACCCACCCACCCTCCCAAGTCCCGCGCACACCTGCGCGGATGACTTTCGGTGACCGGCTTGCGTCACAGCGTGTGCACGCTCTAGGTTCGGCACAACAGTCCTTGAAAAGGACGATCCCGGCGGTGCGCCAACACCAACCGGGATCTCGTCCTGACAGATCGAAATCAGAGGTTCGATCCACATGACTTCTCCCCACATTAGTGCTGCCCTGCGCGCGCCCGCCCACCGCATGGCCAAAGCCGGCTTCGGCAAGCGCCACGCCCCCGACGAAGCCCCGCGCGGCGCGGCCGACTTCGCCCATCTGCCCACGCGGGAAGCGGCGATCGCCGCGTACGTCGACCGGCTGCCCGAGGGCGCCGCGATCGGCTACAAGGTGCTGGCCGAGGAGCTGGCGGACTACGGGCAGCAGGCGTGCCGCAGTGCCCTGGACCGGCTGACCAGGGAAGGGCACCTGCGCCGGATCAGGGTGCAGATCGCCGTGGAGGGGAGCGGGCTGCGCTGGGTGACGCGGACGTTCTTCTCCCGCACCGCCCGTGACGCGGCCTGGTGGCGGCAGTACATCCGGTTCATCCGGGGTGTGGACGCGCCCGGGCAGCCCGCCCCGCCGGACGAGGTGCGGCCCGGCGAGCCCGAGCCGGGCGTCCCGGCCCCGCGCTCGGAGGCGTACACCGTGCTGGCCGGCCTCGGGAGGAGGGAGCCGAGGCTCCAGCTCTCCGAGGGCGAATGCGTGGCGCTGGAAGAGCTGGTGAAGGAGTGGCTGGTGCGTGGCTTGGGCTGCGAACAGGTCAGCCAGGCGCTGGTGTCAGGACTGCCGGCTTCCGTGCATTCCGCCGGAGCCTTCCTCCGTACCCGACTGGAGAACAAGATGCCGCCCGTACCGCAGCCGAGGAAGAGCGAGATCCGCGAAGAGATCGTGGGGGCGCTGGAGATGTGCGCGTTCTGCGACGAGGACGAGAGCACCACCACGCTCGTGGACGGGGTCTGCCCGGACTGCCGGGCGGACATCGACCGGGACGAGGCGAACGGGGCGACGGGCGATGTCCCGGACACGTTCCTGGCCCGCCCCCGGAAGCGTACGGACGTCGCTGCCATGGTGGCGGAGCTGCGGGCGGCAGCCGGGCGCCCTGCGGGGCCGGGCAGGTGAGGGCGGGCGCTCAGCCGCCGTCGCAGCGCAGGTCCTGCGGGCGCATGAAGCCCAGCGGCGCACCGTTGTCCGTGCGCGACACCTGCCAGAGCGCGTCCGCGCCCGGCCGGGTTCCGTTCACCGGGATGCCCGGGTCCAGGTAGCCGACGATGTCGGTCCAGGGGTTGTCGCCCCCGTAGATGGGGGCGTCTGCGTGCGTCGCGAAGCAGGTGCCGCCCGCGTGCGCGGGGGACGCGGCCAGGGGGACGGCGGACACGGCCAGGAACAGCAGCGGGAGCGCGCGGAGCGGCGTCTTGCGCATGGGTGGGGCCTCCGGGAGGAAGAAGATCGCGGGGTCCGGTCCGGGGCCACGGTAGGCGCGAGGCGCGGCCCGGCGACGGACCTCGCCCGGCGTGTGAAAAATGCCGGGGTTGTTGTCGGTGCCCGCTGCTAGCCTCCCCAGCCCGTGATCATCACGGGCTGCACAGGGGAGGGGACTCGAAAGCATGACAAGCGGGATAAGACGTGGGAGAGCCCGGTGGCTCGGAGTGCTGTCGGTCGGTGTGGCCGTCGTGCTGGCGGCGCCGAACGCGGCCGTGGCCGCGGACAATCTGCCGCCGCTCCAGCCGGTCGCCGCAGATCTCACGACCGGTGGCAAGGTGTGTGCCGCGGGGGACGACCGGCCGTACGTGAGAGCGGCCCCCCGGGTGACGGCCGTGCTGAACGACCCGGTGGAGGACGACCGCCCCGCGGAGGGCAACTTCGTCACCGCGGAGTTCGAGGCGTGGTGGACGGACGCGGACGGCGTCGAGCAGCGCCGGAGCTACCACTCCCTGGGAGGGGTGTCCTCCGGTTCCGCTGCGGAGTGGCAGCTCCCCTCGGGCCTGCCACCGTGGACGGTCATCTCGTGGCGGGTGCGGGCCGATGACGGCGATGCCGTCTCGCCGTGGAGTGCGGCTGATGCCAGTGGCTCCGGTTGTGAGTTCATGTATGACAACGTGAGCCCGGAGAAGCCCACCGTCACCTCGGCCGAGTATCCGGAGGAGGTGCACTGGTCGGATGGTGTCGGGGTTTACGGGACATTCCGTTTCGACTCGCCGTCCGATGATGTCGTCAGCTACACGTACAGCTTCGGGGGAGGTCCGCTCCGGACGGTGCAGGCAGACGGGCTGGGCGGCGGGGCGGAGATCCGCTACATGCCGACGTCGGCGGGGACGGGCTTTCTGCAGGTGCAGGCGGACGACCGCGCGGGCCGTCTCAGTCCGCCCACCACTTACTACTTCTTCGTGAACTCGGGCCGCTCCCCGGTCGCGCAGTGGGCGCTGTCCGATCCTGCGGGCTCCAAGTCCGCCGCACCCACCGCAGGGCCCGACGCCCGCGCCGGAGCGGGTGTCGCCTTCGGTGGCCCGGTGCCCCAGGGCACCCCGCTGACGTCCACGGCCACGCTCGACGGGACGGGGCACGGTTTCCTGTCGCCCGGCACGCAGGTCGTCGACACCGGAAAGACCTTCGCGGTCGGCGGGTGGGTACGGCCTGCGGCGCTGGACCACGACATGACGCTCGCCAGCCAGGACGCTGGTACGGCGCCCGGCTTCACGCTCGGAGCACGTACCGGTGACGGTGAGCCGGTCTGGTCGTTCGGCATCGGCGGTACGCGCGTCAGCGGTGGCCGTCCGGAGACCGGTGAGTGGGCGCACGTGCTCGGGCTGTACGACGCCGAGACGGGCCTGACGCGTCTGTACGTGAACGGCCAGGAGGCGGGCACCGCCACCGAGGCCGCACCCTCGACGGTCACCGGTGACTTCCAGATCGGCCGCGCACGCGGTAAGGCGGGTTACCGGGACCGCTGGCAGGGCGAGATCGGCGACGTCCGGACGTACGACCGGGTCGTCGTGCCCGCTGAGGCCGCGGATCTGGGCCGCCGCACCCCGCAGGAGCGGGGCCACTGGGCCTTGGAGACCGCACCCCAGGGTCTCAGCCCGGAGCTTCACGGTGGTCAGGCTCTGAAGTTCGCAGGGGGCGCCTCGGCCTACAACTACGCCGACCAGCCGTGCGACCCGGAGGCCGATCCGGACTGTGAACCCTCGCTGCTCCCCTATCCGCTCGTCGGCTTCGGGCACCTGGATCTTGACGGGACCAGCGGTTACGCGGCCACGGCCGGCCCGGTCGTCGACACCGGCGACAGCTTCACCGTCGCTGCGGTGGTCAACCTGGCGGACGAGGAGCCCGCACACCCCATGACCGTTCTCTCGCAGGGCGGGGAACACGGTGACGCGTTCAAGGTGAGGTACGTTCCGTCGACGCAGACGTTCGAGCTGGTGATGAGCCACGCGGACGCGCCGGACGCGGATGAGACGGTGGCCGTACACACCGGAGAACCGGACTGGGCAGGAGGGCGGGAATCCCACCTCGCGGTCGTGCATGACCGGGGCCTGGACCGGATCACCCTGTACGTGAACGGCTTGGCGACCGCCGACGCCGCCTTCCGTTCCGCATGGACGAGCACCGGCGGTCTTCAGGTGGGACGCGGCCGCACCGCCGACGGCTGGGGTGAGTACCTGCACGGATCGGTGGACGAGGTGCAGGCCTTCTCCGGGGCGCTGAGCGCGACCTCCATCAGCCAGCTCGGTTTCGGCGGCGAGCCCTGCCTCACCTGCTGATCACGCCCCCGTGTGGCCCAGCCCTCCCCGTGTGGGCTGGGCCACATCAGGGAGTGGCCGGATGATCGGCGGGCAGCAGCCCCGTACGAGCAGTTCGGGGCGACACGCCGATGATCACGTGGTGAGCGGGACATCTCAGCATGTGGTAGTAACGGGTCGTTTCCGGACTGCTCGTTAAACTGAGCCGACCGCGATAAATGGATTGAGCGAGGAGCGCACGTGGGCCTTGTCGTGCAGAAGTACGGAGGCTCCTCCGTAGCCGATGCCGAAGGCATCAAGCGGGTTGCCAAGCGAGTCGTCGATGCCAAGAAGAACGGCAACCAGGTGGTTGTCGTGGTGTCAGCGATGGGCGACACGACGGACGAGTTGATCGATCTCGCCGAGCAGGTATCTCCGATGCCGGCTGGGCGTGAGTTCGACATGCTGCTGACCGCCGGAGAGCGGATCTCCATGGCCCTGTTGGCGATGGCGATCAAAAACCTGGGCCACGAGGCCCAGTCGTTCACGGGCAGCCAGGCCGGTGTCATCACCGACTCGGTCCACAACAAAGCGCGCATCATCGATGTCACGCCGGGCCGCATCCGGACCTCGATCGACGAGGGCAACATCGCCATCGTCGCCGGGTTCCAGGGCGTCAGCCAGGAGGGCAAGAACATCACGACCCTCGGCCGCGGCGGGTCCGACACCACCGCGGTGGCGCTCGCGGCGGCGCTGGACGCCGAGGTCTGTGAGATCTACACCGACGTGGACGGTGTCTTCACCGCCGACCCTCGGGTCGTGAAGAAGGCCCGGAAGATCGACTGGATCTCCTTCGAGGACATGCTGGAACTGGCCGCGTCCGGTTCCAAGGTGCTGCTGCACCGCTGTGTGGAGTACGCACGCCGCTACAACATTCCGATCCACGTCCGTTCGTCCTTCTCGGGGCTGCGCGGAACCTGGGTCAGCAACGAGCCGCAAGGGGACCAGCAGGTGGAGCACGCCATCATCTCCGGAGTCGCCCACGACGTCTCCGAGGCCAAGGTCACGGTCGTCGGCGTGCCCGACAAGCCGGGCGAGGCCGCAGCGATCTTCCGCGCCATCGCGGACGCCGAGATCAACATGGACATGGTGGTGCAGAACGTCTCCGCCGCGTCGACCGGTCTGACCGACATCACCTTCACGCTCCCCAAGGCGGAGGGCCGCAAGGCCATCGACGCCCTGGAGCGCAGCCGGGCCGGCATCGGCTTCGAGTCGCTGCGCTACGACGACCAGATCGCCAAGATCTCCCTGGTCGGCGCGGGTATGAAGACCAACCCGGGCGTCACCGCCGGCTTCTTCGAGGCGCTGTCCGACGTCGGTGTGAACATCGAGCTGATCTCGACGTCCGAGATCCGCATCTCGGTGGTCACCCGCGCCGACGACGTCAACGAGGCCGTGCGCGCCGTGCACACCGCCTTCGGCCTCGACAGCGACTCCGACGAGGCAGTCGTGTACGGGGGCACCGGCCGATGACCGCACGCCGCCCTTCGCTCGCGGTCGTCGGCGCGACCGGGGTGATCGGCGGCGTCATGCTCCAGATCCTTTCGCAGCACGCGGATGTCTGGGGCGAGGTGAGACTCGTCGCCTCACCGCGTTCGGCCGGCCGCAAGCTGGTCGTGCGCGGTGAGGAGAGCGAGGTCCTCCCCCTCACCGAGGACGTCTTCGACGACGTCGACGTGGCGCTGTTCCTGGTGCCCGACGAGGTGTCCGCGCGCTGGGCGCCGCTCGCCGCGTCCAAGGGCGCCGTCGTCATCGACGACTCCGCCGCCTTCCGCAAGGAGGGCGACGTGCCGCTGGTCGTCCCCGAGATCAACTCCCATGCCGCCCGGATCAGACCGCGCGGCATCGTCGCGAGCCCGAACTGCACGACGCTGTCGCTGATCGTCGCTGTGGGGGCCCTGCACGCCGAGTTCGGGCTGCGGGAGCTCGTCGTCTCCTCCTACCAGGCGGTGAGCGGTGCCGGCCGCGACGGCGTCGCCGTACTGCGTGAGCAGCTGTCGATGGTGGCCGGTACCGAACTCGGTACGAAGCCGGGCGACGTGCGCCGGGTCGTGGGCGACACCGACGGCGGCCCGTTCGCCGCGCCCGTGGCCCTCAACGTCGTGCCGTGGGCCGGTACGGACGCGGGCGACGGCTGGTCGTCCGAGGAGCTGGCGATCCGCGACGAGTGCCGCAAGATCCTCGATCTGCCCGCTCTGAGGGTTTCGGCGACCTGTGTGTACGTACCCGTGATCGCCACGCACTCGATGTCCGTGCACGCCCGCTTCGAGAACGAGGTCGCGGTCGACCGGGCCCACGAGATCCTGGCCACCGCGCCGGGAGTGGTGCTCTACGACAGCCCCGGAGCAGGGGACTACCCCACCCCGTCCGATGTGGTGGGCACCGACCCGACCTGGGTCGGCCGGGTGCGTCGCTCGCTGGACGACCCCAGGGCGCTGGAACTCTTCGTCTGCGGCGACAACCTCCGTAAAGGGGCGGCGCTGAACGTGGCGCAGATCGCCGAAGCGGTCGCTGCCGAATTTCCCCGGTCCTGATCGAACCTGTTTTGTACGCTCTGTGAACGCCCTGTGAGCAACTCGCTGGTCTGAACCTCTTGAGCTGGGGTGTAGCGGTGGCCGACGATGACCTTTCGGCCCGTCGCAACCGCCGACCGGGTGGCATGCGTCTCAGCGGTCACTTCCTGCGCGGCGGAGCGCACATTCGGGGCATTTGGGGAAGATCGGGTACGTATGAAGGCATATCGCATGGACTCAAACGCGGTGCCGTATGCGTACAACCCTGACGGGGGGAAACGTGTCCAACTGGCGTGGCAGAGGTTCTCGATATCACAGTGGTGGGCCCCCTGCGCGGCGCTTCGGTGCGACCGCTCAGACGGCCCCGCGCGTCCGGCGGCATGCCGGTGATCGCGCCCATGCCCGCAGCGCGGCCTGCGGGACTGCCGTCGCAGCGCGAGGGCGCTGAGGAGAGCGTGGCAGCCGGAACCACCGTCGACCATCTCACCGAGACCTACCGCGCCCACTACCGTTCCCTGCTCGGCCTCGCCGCCCTGCTGCTGGACGACACGGCCTCGTGTGAGGACGTCGTGCAGGAGGCGTTCATCCGTGTTCACTCGGCGCGCAACCGGGTACGCGAGCCGGAGAAGACGCTCGCGTATCTGCGCCAGACCGTCGTCAACCTCTCCCGCTCCGCGCTGCGGCGCCGCATCCTCGGGCTGAAACTGCTCTCCAAGCCCATGCCGGACATGGCGAGCGCGGAGGAGGGGGCGTACGACCAGCTGGAGCGGGACGCGCTGATCAAAGCGATGCGGGGGCTGCAACGGCGCCAGCGGGAGGTGCTGGTGCTGCGCTACTTCGCAGACATGACCGAGGCGCAGGTCGCCGAGACGCTGGGGATATCTCTGGGTTCGGTGAAGGCGTACGGCTCCCGCGGTATCGCGGCGCTGCGTGTGGTGATGGAGGCGCAGGCATGAGCCGGCCCCACGACGACGACCGCGGTGACCGGAGCGGGAGCGGAAACCGGCGTCCGCCTGCTCGCGGACATCGACATGACCGGACTGGAAACGGAATTGTGAACCTCGGGCCGGAGAACACCCCGCACACGGATCGCGATGCGGAGGAGAGCGCGCACCCCGGCACGGGCGACGCCGACGCCTCCGGCCGTGCTGACTCCTCCGGCGGCGCCGGCTCGTCCGGTGGCGTTTCCGGGCTCTTCGACCGGGGGCACCTCGGCGGTGACCCGCTCGACGAGGCCGCACTGCGCCGGATGATGCACGGTGCCGTCAGCGACCTCGAACCGCGCGACGGCACCCTCGACCACCTGTTCCGCGCGGTGCCCGCCCGGCGCGCGCGCCGTCGGCAGGCGCTCGTCGGGGTGGCGGCTGCCGCGCTGCTCATCGGCACCGCCGTCCCCGCCTTCGTCCATGTCGCCAACTCGGAGGGCTCGACCACCGCCAGCCCCGCCATCGCCGGTCACGGTGAACAGGCGCAGGGCGGCAACGGCGAGGAACCCGGTGCGGTATCCGGCAACGGGGGCGGTACCGGCGGCGACGGACACCAGAGCGGTGCCCACGGCGTCCCGGACAGTACGGTCAGTCCGTCGGACAGCAGCGGCCAGGGCACGGACGAGAAGGTGACCGGCGGAGCCTCGGACGACCCGTCCGCCAGTGCGGAGGCCGCCACCATGCCGGCCTGCTCCCCCGATCAGCTCGGAGTCGCCTCCGCGAGCACCGGCACGGCCGGAGCCGACGGCACGGTGTACGGAACCTTCCGCATCGCCAACGTGTCGGGCACGGACTGCTCGGTGAGCAGCAGCGGCACCGTGGGCTTCGCCGCGACCGGGGCGGCCGACCCGGCCAGGATCGTGGTCGTCCGGCACACCCAGGGGGATGCGGCGTCCGGACTGCCCGATCCTGCGCAGGAGGAGGCGACGGTGCTCCTGAAGCCGGCCATGGCCTACGAGGTGCAGTTCGCCTGGGTGCCCCAGGACACCTGTCCGACCACGGGCGGCTCGCCGTCCCCGACACCCACGGACGGCGCGGCCGGCAGTACGGGGGTCGCCGCCGGGTCGACGACGGGCAGCGGGACCGCGGACAGCGAGTCGGGCACGGAGACGCAGTTCGGCAGCGAAGAGGGCGACGGCACGACACCGGGAGCCGTGTCGGTGCAGCACACCCCGGAACCGGGAGCGCCGGTGGCCGAGACGACGATCGCCAACGCCTGCGCGGGCACGATCTACCGCACGGGCGTGCTCGAATCCACGTCGTAGGGGGTACGGCTGTGCTGGAGCCTGCGGCGTAGTGGGGGCGGGAGTGGGCGTGCTGGAACCCGCGGCGTAGTGGGGCGGGCGAGGCGTGAGCGGGGCTCGGTGTGAGCTGGGCGGCCTCGTGCGGGTGGGGCTCGGCGTGAGCTGGGCGGACCCGTGCGAGCGGGGCTCGGCGTGAGCTGGGCGGACCCGTGCGAGCGGGGCGAGCAGGGCCCCGCCCGGAGCGGCGACGCGCCGACGGGCCGTCAGGCCGCCGCATAACCTCCGGACCGCGGGCGGTCAGCTCGCGGGGGCGCCCTCGGCCGTCTTCTCGGGCATGTCCTCGTCGGCGATCAGGCCGAGCTTCAGGTCCCGGGCCGCTTCGGCCTCACGTCGCAGCAGCCGGAACCACATGAAGACGACGAACGCGGCGAAGACGAACCACTCACCTGTGTAGCCGAGGTTCTGGAACGCCTTCAGGTCCAGCCCGCCACCCTCCGGGGCGGCGGCCGGTACGGGACGCAGCTCACCGTCTCCCTTGCCCGGGGCGTCGGTAAGGGCGGCGTCGGCGGTCCCGGACGCGTCGGTTCCGGACGCACCCGTGCGGGCGTCGGTCACCTGGAGCGTCACCCAGGCGTCGTAGACGTCGTACGGCACGAGGTTGACCAGGGACGCGGCGCTGATCATGCCGACCTGGCCCTCGGGCAGCCCGCCCTTCGCGTCGACTCCCTCGGTGCCCGCGTTCTCCGAGGCCTGGAGGTCGCCTGTCACGGTGACCCGGCCGGTCGGCGCGGCCGGCACCGGGGTCGTTCCGGCCTTCCCGGGCAGCCAGCCGCGTACCACCGGCAGGGCCTTGCCGCTGTCGGTGCGCAGCATGTCCAGCACGTAGAAGCCGCTGCGGTCGTCCAGCTGCCGGCCGGGCACCAGGAACTGATCGGCGTACCGGCCGCTCGCGGTGGCGGGGCGGCCGGAGGTCACCGTGTCGACGGGCAGCAGCTCGTCGAGCGGCTCGGCGGCCATCGTGCCCGGAGCGGGCTGCTTCTCGGCGGCCTCGTGCGTCTGCACGCGGTCCTCGAAGCGGCCGAGCTGCCAGGTGCCCATGAACACGCAGAACGGGATGGCCAGCACGACGAAGAGGTTGATCCCCCACCATCGCGGGGTCAGCAGGAACCGGTACACCCCTCCACGGTACGGTCCCCGCTCCGGCTCCCCGGAGCGGGGGCACCTCCTGCACTGCCTTTTATCCGGCCCCTACGTCTCCGTCTGCGCCACCTGCGCCACCGTCATGCCTCCTCGGCCGGGTCGCCCAGGTGGCGCCGGGCGAAGTCGAGTTCCAGGCGCACCTGCTTGATCCGCTCCTCCACGACGAGCGAGCCGTGACCCGCGTCGTACCGGTAGACCTCGTGCACGGCGCCGCGGTCCTTCAGCCGGTCGACGTAGTTCTCCACCTGGCGGATCGGGCAGCGCGGGTCGTTGACGCCCGCCGAGATGTACAGGGGAGCCCGCACGGCGTCGACGTAGGTGAGGGGCGACGAGGCCTCGAACCGCTCGGGCACCTCCTCCGGAGTCCCGCCCAGCAGGGTGCGGTCCATCGCCTTCAGGGCCTCCATCTCGTCGTGGTACGCCGTGACGTAGTCCGCGACCGGGACCGCGGCCAGGCCCACGGCCCAGTCGCCGGGCTGCGTGCCGAGGCCGAGCAGGGTCAGATAGCCGCCCCAGGAGCCCCCGGCCAGCACCAGCTTCGCCGGGTCCGCGAGGCCGGACTTCACCGCCCACTCCCGCACCGCCGCGATGTCCTCCAGCTCGATCAGGCCGACCCGGTGCTTGAGCGCGTCCGTCCACGCCCGCCCGTAGCCCGTCGAGCCGCGGTAGTTGACGCGCACGACCGCATAGCCGTGGTCCACCCAGGCGGCGGGCCCGGCCGCGAAGGCGTCGCTGTCGTGCCAGGTCGGTCCGCCGTGGATCTCGAAGACGGTCGGGAACGGGCCGTCGGCCACAGTGGCGGGGCGCTGGACGAGCGCATGGATGCGGCCCCCCGGCCCGTCCACCCACACGTCCTCGACCGGCACGGACACCGGGGCCTTCGCACCCGGGGGATCGAGCACCACCGCACCGCTCGTGGAGCGGACGACCGGCGGCTCGGCGGCTGACGACCACAGGTACTCCACCGTGCCGTCCGGCCGGGCGGTGGCACCCGAGACCGAACCGGCGGGCGTCTCCACCCGCACCAGGGCGCCGTCCGCGGCGACGGGTTCGTACCGCCACAGCTCGCTGCGGGCCTCGAAGCCGTGCTCGACGAGCAGCGCGGAGCCGTCGGGATACCACTCGGCGCCCACGTCGCCCGGCAGGTCGATGGCCAGGTCCGTCTCCGTGCCCGCCACCGGGTCCCAGATCATCGGCTCCCAGCGGCCGCGCCGCTGGTGCCCGACCAGCAGCCGGGTGTCCCCGGCGACCGGTGCGAAGCCGAGGACCGTGAGGCCGAGCTCCTTCGTGCCCCCGTCGGTGTCGTCCAGCTCCGCGACCGTGGTCCCGTCCGGGCGGACCACGCGCAGCGCGGAGTGCATCGCGTCGCCGTGCTCGGTGTGCTCCAGCGCGATCAGCGAGCCGTCGCGCGACAGGTCGCCGACCCCCGCAGACTCACGGTGGCGGTAGACCTCCACCGGCGCCGCTCCGGGCCGTACGACATGGACCGTCGTGCCGTCCTCGTCCGTCGAACGGCCGATCACGGCCGTCCCGTCGCGTCCGATCGCGAGTCCGGCCGGATAGGAGGGCCCGAGACCGGGAGCCGCCGGCTCGTCCTGTGCGCCTTCACCGCCGGCCCGGAACGGCTGGCGCATCCACACCCCGAACTCGTCCCCGTCGGTGTCGCTGAACCACCACACCGCCTCGCCGTCCGGAGTCAGCACCCCGTCCGTCGTCCCGTTCGGCCGGTCCGTCACCTGGCGCTGCTCGCCCGTCGACCGGTCCCACGCGTAGAGCTCGTACGTCCCCGTCGCGTTGGAGACGAACAGCGCGCGGTCCGGCGCGTGCTCCGCCCAATCGGGCAGCGACACCCGGGGGGCCCGGAAACGCTGCTCCCACGCAGGGATGGAATCGCTCGTCGAACCAGTGGTCTCAGTCATGCCCCCCATTCTGCGCCGGACGGACGACAATCCGTTCGCGTCGTCCGCAGCCTGTGGATAACCTCGCCGGCATGCCTGTTCCGATACCTGCCGACTGGCGCGAGGCCAACCGCGCGATGTGGGATGAGCGTGTGCCCATCCACGCCGAAAGCGACTTCTACGACCTCGACTCCTTCCGTGCGGGCAAGGAGGCCCTTCGGGACTTCGAGCTGGCGGAGGTCGGGGACGTGACCGGCCGGACGCTGCTGCACCTGCAGTGCCACATCGGTGTCGACACCCTCTCCTGGGCCCGGCACGGCGCCGCGCAGGTCGTCGGCCTCGACTTCTCGGAACCGGCGGTCGAGACCGCCCGCGCGCTGGCCCAGGAGCTGGGCCTGGGCCCGGACCGGGCGGCTTTCGTCGCCGCGGACGTCCACGACGCGGCCGAGGCGGTGCCGGATTCCTCGTACGACATCGTCTACACGGGCATCGGTGCGCTGAACTGGCTGCCTGACATCGACCGCTGGGCCGAGACGGCCGCCTCGCTCGTCGCACCCGGTGGATTCCTCTACCTGGCGGAGTTCCACCCGCTCACCGACTGCCTCGACGACGAGACCGGTTCGACGATCGTGCACGACTACTTCAGCCGCGACGCGTGGGTGGACGAGACGCCGGGCACGTACGCGGACTTCGACGCGCCGACCGTCCACAACCGCAGCGTCGAGTGGCAGCACCCGGTGGGCAGTGTGGTCTCCGCACTGGCCGCTGCTGGTCTGCGGATCGAGTTCCTGCATGAGCACGATGCCTCGCTCTTCGCCCGCTTCCCGGTGCTGGAACGCCGTTCGGACGGCTTCTACCGCTTCCCGGCGGAGCGGCCGCGGATTCCCCTGATGTACTCGATCAAGGCGACCCGTCCGGAGGATCCGGGCAGAAGCCGATAGCGCGGCGGAGCCGTCGGCGGGGGCCGTTCGCCCAGGTCGGGCCGATTGTCAGTGGCAGGGTCCAGACTCGAACCATGACGACGAGCGCTGATCCGACCGCTGACTCGACGGCCGACCTGACCGGTCACTCGACGGCCGACCCGGCCGTTGATCCGACCGCCGATCCGTGTGCCGCGGCCGAGCGTTACTGGACCGCGGCCGACCTCCGTGACTGGGACGCCTTCGCGGCGACCCTCGCCGACGAGGTGGTGTACGACCTTCCGCAGACCCGCGAGCGCATTCGCGGCAAGGAGCGGTATCTGGCGTTCAACCGGGAGTACCCGGGGGACTGGCGGGTGCGCGTCGAGCGGATCGTGGCCGACCGGGACGGGCGGCAGGTCGCCGTCCGCACGCTGTTCACGGACGGCGGGAAGGAGTCGCACGCCGTCCACTTCTTCACGTTCGACGTACAGGGGCTGATCAGCGAGGTCACCGACTTCTGGCCCGAACCGTACGAGCCCCCGGCAGGCCGGGAGCACCTCGTCGAGCGGTACTGACCCGAGAGGCGCTCGCGGCGCGACGCCTTAGGCCCTCGGCCGGGCGGTACCGGTATAGGCCCCCGGGTCCGCCGGCCACCGCGGGGCGCGGACATCCACGCACGCGCCGGATTCGGCCCACCCGGGCATGACGGAGGCGCGGCATCGCTCCGGAGCCGGGAACTCCGCGCGACGCCACGCCTTGCCTGGGTGCGGACCCTGAGGGCTGTCCCTAGGCGGCCGAGCGGAAGGCGGGCAGATAACCGCCCGACTGCCCTGCGGCCTTGGGGTGGTACGAGTTGTACACCGGGATCGAGACGCTGTGGAGCCATGCGTCACCGGAGCACAGCTCGTGCCCGGTGAACTCGTCGACGACGCTGGAGAACGTGAATCCGGCGTTCGCCGCCTGCTTGGCGATGACGCCGTTCAGCACGTCGGACGCGTTGTTGATCGCGGTGCGTTCCGCCTCCGTGAGACCGGCGATGCAATTGCCGCCGATCTTGTAGAAGCGCGGGTAGCCCAGCACCACGACATGTGCCTGCGGGGCCTTGGAGTGGATCGAGGCGTAGAGCGAACCCAGCCGGGACGGCAGCGTGCTGTTCATCTGTCCGACGGCCGTGTTCACGCTGGTGAGACAGGCGGCCTCGCCGGACAGCACGCAGTCCTGCATGACGTCGGCGAACCCGACGTCGTTGCCGCCCGCGGTGACACTGACCAGCGAGGTCGACGAGCTCAGCGAGCCGAGCTGGCCGCTCGCCACGGAGCTCGTGGTGGCGCCGGAACAGGCGACGAAGGCGAACGACGAAGGGGAGTTCGCCGCCGCCCAGAGGTAGGGATAGGCATTGGTGCTGCGGCGGCAGTCACCGCTGTCGGACAGGTAGCTCCCGGCTCCGACGCCGGACGAGTACGAGTCGCCCAGGGCGACGTACCCGCCGGCGGCGGCCGAGGCCGGCTGGGCCACGCCGAGAGCGGCCGCGGCGGCGAGGAGCAGAGTGGATGCGGACGCCCAGAATCTCCGTACTGACATAGCTGTCAGCCCTCCGAAGTGTGGGGGGTGGGTGGGGGGTTGATGAGGCGTCACCTGTTGTAGCAGCTTCCGGTACCGGTCGGTAATAGCCGTGCGGGAACGCGCCGGATATGCCCGAATGATCGTTCGGTACCCGTAGCTCCGCGCGTAGATAAACCTGTAACTCGCCCTGAAACAAAGGTTTTACGACGACCTGCTCATCACTTCACAGGTTGCGGTGCGAGGGCCGTGCCGGGCAGAAGAACGACGGGCCAACCCCGGGCAACGCCTCAGCGCACGCTGCTGCGCCCGACCACCACGCCCGCCCGGTCGATGCAGATGACGTCGACGGCGACCGGCGCTCCCCGCAGGACCGACAGCGCCTCGTCCCGCGCCGCCGACGCCACCAGATCCCCGAGCGGGACCCCGCGCGCCAGGCACGACCGGAGAGCCGCGAGCCCCGTGTTGGCCGCGGCCACCTCGGCGGCCAGGTCCTCGTCCGCCCCGCCCCGCCGGGCCAGCCCGGCCAGGAACGACGGATCGACCTGGGAACGCCCCGAGTGCAGGTCGAGATGGCCGGCGGCGAGCTTCGACAGCTTGGCGAACCCCCCGCAGACGGTGAGCCGTTCCACCGGATGGCGGCGTACGTACTTGAGCACCGCGCCCGCGAAGTCCCCCATGTCCAGCAGGGCGATCTCCGGCAGGCCGTACTCGGCCACGACGGTCTTCTCCGAGGTGGAACCGGTACAGCCCGCCACATGCGTCTGCCCGTCGGCCAGCGCCACGTCCACACCGCGGCGGATCGAATCGATCCACGCCGAGCAGGAGTACGGCACCACCACGCCGGTCGTGCCGAGGATGGACAGGCCGCCCAGGATGCCCAGACGCGCGTTCCAGGTGGAGCGCGCGATCTCCTCGCCGTCGTCCACGGAGAGCGTGATCTCCACGTCTCCCGCGCCCCCGTGCGCTGCCGCGACCCTACCGATGTGCTCACGCATCATCCGGCGCGGCACCGGGTTGACGGCGGGCTCACCGACGTCGAGCGGCAGGCCGGGCAGCGTGACCGTTCCCACGCCCGGCCCGGCCCTGAAGACGACACCCGAGCCGGCCGGCAGTACCCGCACGGTGGCCCTGACGAGCGCTCCATGGGTCACGTCGGGGTCGTCGCCCGCGTCCTTGACGATGCCGGCCGTGGCCCGCCCGTCACGCACCTCCTCCACCGCGAGAGCGAAGGCGGGAGTCTGGCCGCCGGGCAGGGTGATGGTCACCGGATCGGGGAAGTCGCCGGTCAGCAGGGCGGTGTACGCGGCCGTGGCGGCGGCGGTCGCGCAGGCGCCGGTGGTCCAGCCGGGGCGCAGACCGGTGTGCTTGAGTTGGGCGCCGCGGCCGCCCGTCGCCTCACCCATGGAGGGATCCGATGCACGTCCTCGTACTCGGCGGCACGACGGAAGCCCGTCGGCTGGCCGAGCTGCTGGCCGAGGAACTGCCCGCGGGCGCCCGGGTGACGAGTTCGCTGGCAGGCCGCGTGACCGGGCCGAGGCTGCCGCCCGGTGAGGTGCGCATCGGCGGTTTCGGCGGAGCCGAGGGCCTGGCCGCTTGGCTGCGTACGCACAGGGTGGATGCGCTCATCGACGCCACCCATCCTTTCGCCGGGACGATCAGTTTCCACGCGGCCGCCGGTGCCGCTGCCGCCCATGTTCCCCTGCTCGCTCTGCGCCGCCCCGGCTGGGTGCCCGGCGCGGGCGACGACTGGCACCCGGCCGCCTCCCTGGAGGAGGCCGCGGCGGCACTCCCCGCCCTGGGCCGGCGCGTGTTCCTCACGACGGGGCGCCTGGGCCTCGCGGCCTTCGCGGCACTGGACGGCCTGTGGTTCCTGGCGCGGTCCGTGGACGCACCCGTACCGCCGCACCCCGTGCGGATGGAGACGCTGCTGGACAGGGGGCCGTTCACCCTCGACGGGGAGCACGAGCTGATTCGCCGCCACCGCATCGACGTCCTCGTCACGAAGGACAGCGGCGGCGCGGCCACCGCCCCCAAGCTCGGCGCGGCCCGCGAGGCGCGGATCCCGGTGATCGTGGTGCGCCGGCCACCGGTCCCGGAGGGCACGGCGGTGGCCGGCACTCCGGAGGAGGCCGTCACCTGGCTGCGCGACCACCTCGGCCACGCATCCTGAACGGCCGGCGGATCACTCCTCCTCGCTGGCGATCGCGTTGACGGCCGAGGCCGCCATCGCGCTGCCGCCCCGCCGGCCCCGCACGATCAGGTGGTCGAGTCCCGACGGGTGCGCGGCCAGGGCCTCCTTGGACTCGGCGGCGCCCACGAACCCGACCGGCACACCGATGACGGCGGCGGGACGCGGCGCCCCCTCCTCGATCAGTTCGAGCAGCCGGAACAGCGCGGTGGGCGCGTTCCCGACGGCGACGACCGCACCGTCCAGCCGGTCGCGCCACAGCTCCAGGGCGGCGGCGCTGCGTGTCGTCCCGAGCTCCGCCGCGAGACCGGGCACCGCCGGGTCGGAGAGGGTGCACACCACCTCGTTGTCCGCGGGCAGCCGCCGCCGGGTGATACCGCTGGCCACCATGGCCACGTCGCACAGGATCGGCGCACCGCCCCGCAGCGCCGCACGGGCGCGGCCGACCACGTCCGGACTGAAGGCGAGATCGCGCACCAGGTCGACCATGCCGCAGGCGTGGATCATCCGGACCGCGACCTGGCTCACATCCGCCGGCAGGCCCGTGAGATCGGCCTCTGCCCGGATGGTGGCGAAGGACTGGCGATAGATGGCCGGTCCGTCCTTCTCGTACTGGTGCACAGTGCTGTCGCTCTCTTCGAGTGGCTGCCTTCTCGGCCCGTGCGGGCGCGGGGAACGGCCGTACGGGTCCGCCCGAGGCTACCCACCGCCCGATGGGCCCCCGCACGGCCGGCCCGATCACCCGATCGCGGACATTGAGCAGGGGCGGGCAGGCCGCGGGCATGGGCGAGCAGGGGCGATACAGTCGGCGTCGTGGCAAGCGCGCGCACTCTGCTGAGTAACCCCCTCCTTCGAGCCCACCGCCTCGGCTCGCACGTCGCGGCCGATGAGGGGCTGCGGACGCTGCCGCCCGGCGAGCAGGCCCGGTTCCGCGTGACCGGCCGCGGTTGCGCGGACGCGAAGAGGGCGCGAGCTGTGCACGTCTGCGCGGATACGGAGTGAACGGTCCGGCGCGTATCACCATCAAGGACGTCGCTGCCCGGGCCGGTGTGTCCAAGGGTGCGGTGTCGTTGGCGTTCAACAACAAGCCCGGTGTTTCGGATGCCACCCGGGAGCGGATCTTCGGGGTGGCGAAGGAGTTGGGCTGGGCGCCGAATCTGACCGCGCGCAGTCTGTCGAGTCAGCGGGTGGACATCATCGGTCTGGCTCTGTGCCGTCCGGCCCGGCTGCTGGGGCTGGAGCCGTTCTACATGGACTTCATCTCGGGTATCGAGAGTGTGCTGGCCGAGCGGTCGTACTCGTTGCTTCTGCGGCTGGTGCGGGATCTCGACGAGGAGAGCGAGCTGTACAGGTCCTGGTGGCGCAGTCAGACGATCGCGGGGGCGATTCTGGTCGACTTCCACGAGGACGATCCGAGGGTTGTGGCGCTGGAGTCGATCGGGCTGCCGGCGGTGGCGGTGGGGCATCCGTCGCTGACCGGGGGGTTTCCGGCGGTGTGGACCGATGATGCGACCGCTG